>JBLHLW010000022.1:0-56366 GCA_047621345.1 Minisyncoccia bacterium
CCTTCTTATCCCCTGCCTGACTCCGACTTTTGGCAGCTGCTTCAATGCGGGACACGTCAAAGACCACGTCAACTTCAACTTCAACTTCAACTTCAACTTCAACTTCAACTTCAACTTCAACTTCAACTTCAAAACCATACTTTGAGAATCGACACAACATACGGTGCTCACCCAACGAATGCCATCGGGTGGATGCAAAGTCGTCATACCAAGCGAATACACCGCGACGCAAAAAGCCATCCCGCTAAAAAGTAGTATTCAGCTACTACCAGCGAGTACGGATCGCAGAGAATAATAGACTGACTGTTCGATTTATCGACAGGGACAACCGTACCCCCATAAAAATAATCTGGAGATAGCAATATGCAAAACAAACGTTGGTCGGCAATAGGTACGACCGTCGTGGCCGTTGGAATGGTCATGGGGTTGACGGCATCGGCTTTCGCGCAAGAGCAAGCAATGGATAAACTGAAATCGATGCGCGTCTCTGGAATCGATCCCAACCTTCCGCTAATCCCGCAAACCGGCAAGAATGCCGATGCCATCAAAGAAAACCTCAAGCGCGTGAAGATGCCGGCTGGCTTTGCCATCAACCTGTATGCGATCGTGCCGGACGCGCGCCACATGGCGGTCGCACCGTCGACCAACATGCTCTTCGTCGGCACGCGCAAGTCGTCCGTCTGGGCTGTCACCAACCGCAACAGTGGCGATGCGGCGACCGAGGTCAAGCAGTTCGCGCCGTCCCTGAAATTTACCCAACCGAATGGCGTGTGCTGGACCAAGGACGGCTTCCTGATCGTGACGGAGCACAACCGCATCCTGAGCTTTCCAGCCGCCGAATTTTTTTATGAAGGCGCCGACGTCGCGGTCTCCGAGCTGGTACCGCAAGGCAAGCTGATCCCGGTCGAAGACGAGAGCTATAACCACGGTGCCCGTGTGTGCCGTGTCGGCAAGGATGGCATGCTGTATGTGTCCTTAGGACAGCCATTCAATGTGCCGCCGCGCGAAAAACTCAAGGCATTCACCGAGCAAGGCATTGGCGGCATCATTCGCCTCGACGCCGCCACCGGTGCCAAGCGCGAAGTCTATGCAACGGGTATCCGCAACTCGGTCGGCATGGACTTCAATCCGAAGAACAACGACCTGTGGTTCACCGACAATCAGACCGATGGCATGGGCGACGAGATCCCGGCTGGCGAGATCAACCGCGCTACCAAGAAAGGGCAGTTCTTCGGCTATCCGTACATTCAAGGCAAGACACGGATCACCGAATTTGGCTACGACAAAGACCCGGTGCCGGCCAATACGACCAATCCGGAAGTCTACATGGAAGCCCATGCCGCCGACCTTGGCATGACGTTCTACAACGGCGACATGTTCCCGAACAAGTATCGCGGCGGGATTTTCTCGGCGCAACATGGTTCATGGAACAAGACCACACCGATCGGTGCACGCATCATGTTTACTTCGCTGAAAGCCGACGGTTCGGCCGACAAGACCGAAGTGTTCGCAGATGGCTGGCTTGATGGCAAGACCCGCCAATATCGTGGCCGTCCTGTCGATGTCGCCAACCTGCCGGATGGCTCCATCCTCGTGTCGGATGACTTTGCCGGTGCGATCTATCGCATCACTTACACTGGCACCTAACCTGCACGAATGGCCCGCCGCGCCGACCGCGCGGCGGGGTTTTTTTTGCCCATTTTTTACGAAGGTACGCATGATGACTTTTGACAGACTTTCAATGAACCACACGCCAGCGGCCCTGCTGCTGGCATTGTGCGTGATGGCGACCAGTGCCGTCGCGGCCGACATCGAAGCCGGTCAGGCCAAAGCGATGAGCTGCGCGATGTGTCATGGCGCCAATGGCATCAGTCAGATGCCGGGCGCACCCAATCTGGCCGGCCAGCAAGCGCTGTATGTGGAACTGCAACTGAAAAATTATCGCAGCGGTAAACGCAACAATGAAATCATGAACGTCATTGCCAAGCCGCTGACCGATACCGAGATCAGCAACCTCGCGGCGTGGTACGAATCGATCAGGATCGACGGCACGTCAGCGCGCTAGTCCGCCAGCAGTCCGAGCTGCACGGCACGCAGATAATCGGCTGGCTCATCGACGTCCCAGCGCTGCGGCATTTCTGCCCAGTCCGGGCCGTGCTGCCAGCCCAGCGCACTCAACCGGCTGCGGGTCTGCGCCATGACGCGGTCAGTGCTCCAGGTCATGGCATCGAATACGGCCGCGAATCCCGCGGCACCATCACGCGTCGCGCCTACCAGCACGTAGCCGCCATCCTCGGCCGGTGTGAAGACCAGACGGGCGCCCTGCTCCAGCGCACGCGCTGCCGATTGCAGGTCGGCACTCGAAAGTGCAGGACAGTCACTACCAATCAGTAATACGCGCTGATGGTTCACTAACAACTGGCTCAGGCAGGCGGTCATCCGTTGTCCGAGGTCGCCCTCGGGCTGCGCACAGGCAGTAATCCCAAAGCGCTGACAGCATTCAATCAAGTAGGGATGGTCATGCGCACCGGCACTCCACAGTGAGACCTGACCGGGTGCCGATTGCAGCGCACTGCGCAACGCCAGTTCGGTCATCTGCCGGTGGGCGTCGGCGGCGCCGTCGGGGCCAAGTAACGGGATCAAGCGGGTCTTGGTCAGGCCAGCCACCGGGGCTTTGGCAAAAACCGCGATGTGCAGACTCATCGCGGCAAATACCCGTACGCGATGGCCAGCGCACGCGGATCGGCGCCACAAAAATAGGCCAGCCGCAAACGCCACATCAGCACGATGGTGCGCCAGACGCCGTGCTTTTCCCAGCGCCTGCCTGAGCTGATGACGCGTTCATGCAAGCAGGCTGGCGAGGAGATTTTTTTCAGGCGACGACTCAGATCAAGGTCTTCCATCAGGGCGATGGGCGCATAGCCGGCCAGCTGCTCGAAGACATCACGGCGCACGAAGAGGGCCTGATCACCGGTGGCGATACCGCTCAAGCGCGAGCGCCAATTCATCATCGCGGCAATCACCGGCAGCATCCGGTGCGTGCCGTCGAGCGTGATATCGAAGCGGCCCCAGACCCGGTCGCGTAATGCCGCGGCGATCAACTGGTCAGCCTGTTCGGGCAGCACCGTATCGGCATGCAGAAAGAGCAACGCGTCTGCGTTGGCGCGCGCCGCCCCGGCATTCATTTGCAGTGCGCGCCCACGCGGCGCCTGCACCACCAGATCGACCAGCGGCAGCGACAATGCGACGGTCTGATCGGCACTACCGCCGTCGGCCAAAATGACTTGCACGCCGGCTTGCCGCAGCGGGGTCAAACGCGCCAGCACGGCGACAATCTGATCGGCTTCGTTGAGCGCCGGCACGATAATCGACAGGGATGCCCTCATCAACCGCGTTGCCACGCATGGTACTTCTCCACCCATTTGAGCAGGCGCTCCGGCGTGTGGGCTTTTTTCCAGACGCCAGCAGCGAACTTGTTGGCTTCGGCCAGCGTCGGATAAATGTGGATGGTGCCGAGAATCTTGTTCATGCCAAGGCCATGCTTCATCGCCATCACGTATTCGGCAATCAGGTCACCGGCATGGTCGCCGACAATGGTCACGCCAAGGATCTTGTCCTTGCCCGGCACTGTCAGCACCTTGACGAAGCCGTGAGCTTCACCGTCGGCGATCGCCCGATCGAGATCGTCGAGTTCATAGCGCGAGATTTCATACGGCACGCCGGCTGCAATCGCCTCCTGTTCATTGAGCCCGACACGCGCCACTTCCGGCTCGGTAAACGTCGCCCACGGGATCACCGAATAATCGGCCTTGAATTTCTTGAAGCGACCGAACAGGCCATTGACTGCAGCAAACCAGGCTTGATGCGCCGCGACGTGCGTGAACTGGTAGGGACCGGCGACATCACCGGCGGCAAATATGTTCGGATACAGGGTTTCGAGGTAATCGTTGGTCTCGATGGTGCGGGTCTTGCTGATCCCGATGCCGAGTTCTTCGAGGCCGTAGCCGGTCAGGTTGGCGCTGCGGCCAAGTGCCACTAGCACGTCATCAAAGGCGATCCGCACTTCGCTGCCGGCATGCTCGGCGATCAGGATTTTCTGGCCGTCTTCGCGCAAGAAGCGCACCGCCTTGTGACCGGTCATCAACGCGATGCCTTCGGCGCGGAAACGCGATGCCACCATCGCCGACACATCGGCATCTTCGCGCAGCATCACGCGCTCGGCCATTTCGACTTGCGTGACCTGCGCGCCCAGACGAGCAAACGCTTGCGCCAGTTCACAACCGATCGGCCCGCCGCCGAGTACCAGCAGGCGACGCGGCAACTGACGCAACGACCACAGCGTATCGGACGTGTAAGCCTCCATCGTATCGAGCCCGGGTATGGGCGGCATGAACGGACGCGCACCGGCGGCGATGACGATGTTGCGCGTGGTCAGCGTGCGTGTGCTGCCATCGGGTTCGGTGAGTTCGACGGCAAAGGGCGAAACGATGCGCGCCGAACCTTTCAGACTGTCGACGCCAAGCCCCTGATACCGCTCGGCCGAATCATGCGGCGCGATAGTGGCGATGACGCGCTGCACGCGCTCCATCACGGCAGCAAAATCGACTTGCGCGCTGGCTTGCACGAGGCCGAATTCATGGGCGCGGCCAATGTGCGACATCACCTTGGCCGAGCGGATCAGCGCCTTCGACGGTACGCAACCGGTATTGAGGCAATCGCCCCCCAGCTGGTGACGT
This sequence comes from Minisyncoccia bacterium, assembly GCA_047621345.1. Classification (GTDB taxonomy): domain Bacteria; phylum Pseudomonadota; class Gammaproteobacteria; order Burkholderiales; family Burkholderiaceae_D; genus Actimicrobium. Next base: position 4,737 of record JBLHLW010000022.1, read on the forward strand.
TCGATCAGCGCGACCTTGGCTTTCACGGCCGCGGCAATATACGCACTGACCAATCCGGCCGAACCACCACCGATGACGACCATGTTGTAGTCGTAACGTGCCGGACGCGGCCAGCGTGCGTACACCTTGCGCGCCTTGATCCAGTCGAGCGCCTTGCGTGCCAGCAGCGGAAACACGCCGAGCAGCACGAACGACAGCAGCAAGTCCGGCGACAGGATGCCCTTGAGCGAGGTGATCTGCGCGAGTTGCGTACCCGCGTTGACGAACACCAGCGTACCGGCCAGCATGCCGAGCTGGCTGACCCAGTAGTAGGTCCGCACCGGCATGACCGTCAACCCCATCAAGAGATTAATCAGGAAAAATGGAAACACCGGCACCAGCCGCAAGGTGAATAGGTACAGCGCGCCATCACGGGCGATACCATCGTTGAAGCTCTTGAGCTTGTCGCCGAAGCGCCGAATCACCCAGTCGCGCAAAATGAAGCGCGCCGACAAGAAGGCCAGCGTGGCGCCCACACATGACGCAAACGAGACGATCAAGGTACCGAACCACAAACCGAAAATCGCGCCGGCGGCCAGCGTGAGGATCGCCGCGCCCGGAAACGACAGCGCGGTGACGGCGGTGTAGATCAGGAAAAAGATCCCGGCACTGGCTAGCGGACTTGCCGCAGCAGCAGCCTGCAAGGCTTCCTGGCGCGACTTGAGTTCGTCCAGACTGAGATACCGGCCAAGGTCAAAAACGAAGAACGCGATGATGGCTGCGACGATCAGCAGCAGAAGGAAAAGGCGGTTTTTTGTCATGGGAACAGGACTCGAAAGGATCGATAAAGGATTACTTGAATCCGGCGGAACACGCTTGTTCCGGCGAGTACGCCGGCCCATGGTCAATGCGCTGCAAATACGCAGTGTTTGCTACCGAACCTTGGGGCCAGTCGCGCAGGAATTGCGTGCGCCAGCCAGCCTGGTCATAGTCCAGCACGATTGCGGCAACATGGATCACCTCGCCGTCCACCCGGAAGTGCCGTTCGTACTGGATGTTCATCCAGACGGGTGCCGGCGTCAGTGCAATCCGGCTAATCAACCCTGCACGCACACCAGAAAAATTTGGCAGGCCGGCCGCGCCGTTGTTGATGACGCCGCATTCCCGTCCCTCGACCCGAAAGCGCCGCAGCACCGGCAGACAGGTATGCGAACTGGCAAACAACGACACCTCGGCTTTACGAAAAAATTGTTCGTTGATTGCACGCCGGGCAGGATCATCGAGCCGCTCGCGCGAAAAATCCCAGCCGGCCAGCGTCGTCGCATCGCCGTGCACGATGCCAATGCGGGCCGTGCCGACCGTGGCCAACAGATGCATCGGCAGTGCCGCCAGCGTACTGCGCGACGCACCCAGCGCGCGTTGTGCGGTGGCCCGCAACGCGACGATGATCTGGTTCGAATGCGCCACCACATCATCGCTGACATCCTCGGGATAGCCGCATCCGCAACCGGCCGCCTCGTCGTCGGCAGCCAGTTCGGTCTCGACATTGCCACGCAGTGCAGTGTGTTGCAACACGCGGGCATGAAGGTCGGCAAAAATAACCGGATCGGTATCGAACCAGTGAAAATCGCCATTAAAAACCAGCTGCGGAGCCGCCTCCTCGCGCGCAGCCAGTGCTTCGATCGCGGTCAGCGCAGGGACATTGCCGTACAGCCCGCCAATCACGTACAAGGTCTGCGCATCGAGCTCCGGTTCACGAGCAAACACGCCCGCACCGTAGGCATAGCTAGTCGGACAATTACGCCCGGCGCGCGGCACCGCCAGCGGCATCATGCAAGCGCCCCGCTGCAACTGCTGCCGGCACCCGCGGTACAACCCCAGCAGTGATTGGCAACCTTGATCGGGTTACCTTCCAGCGAGCTCTCCAGCAAGTTGGTCAGATGACGCCGCCCCTTGCCGGGCTGACTCAATGGCAAGCCCAGCATCTGGTTGAAATCGCAGTCATACAGATAACCCAGATGATCGACCGAAATCAGCGAGCGGCACATCACGCTGGCCAAATTGGCATCCTGATGGGCCGAGCGCAGCAAGTCCATGTAGTCGTGGAACTGGCCTTTTGAAATCAGCGTGCTGCCAAAACGCTGGATCGGCATATTGGTGATCGTGAACAACTGGTTGAAGCGGATACCGAATTGCTCACCAAGGAAGCGGTCGTAGTCTTTTTTCAGACCGACCTGCGACGGCGGCAGCACCGGCCCTTGCGGGTTGTAGACCAAGTCCAGTACCAGCGCGCCGTCGGGATCGCCATAACCGAGCGCATTGAGTCGCTGCAACATGCGGATGCTGCTACCGAAAGTGCCGTCACCGCGCTGCTTGTCGACATTGTCTTCGCTGTAGCACGGCAGCGAGGCAACGATATGCACCTGCTGCGCGGCGAGGAATTCGGCGAATTCTTCGTAGCCGGGTTCTTCAAGAATGGTCAGGTTGCAGCGATCAATGACGGTCACGCCAAGCGCGCGGGCCTGCTCGACCAGAAAGCGGAAATGGACATTCATTTCCGGCGCACCGCCGGTCAGATCAATGGTCCGGATGTCGCCTTGACGTAGCACGTCGAGGACTTGCTCGATCGTGGCACGGTCCATCTGTTCGGTGCGGGTCGGGCCTGCATTGACATGGCAATGCAGGCAGGACTGGTTGCAAGTGGTGCCCAGATTGATTTGGAGCGTGTCGGGGCGATGGCGTCGAAGCGCAGGAAAGTCGGTAGCGACCAGCAGAGGAAGTGTTGCATGCATAGGGAGATCTCGAAGTGCGTCAGGGGTCAGGATAAACCGAAACGACAATGTAGCAGTTGGTCGGTCCGGCGCGGCGATCCTGACAGTCAAAAAGGAAATGGCCGAAAAGTCGAAATTTTCCAAAATTAGAGGATTTAGATTTGTAATTTCTCATAGACATTCGGTTATCATTAATAACAACCAAAAGACACTTTTATCCAGCCACCCCACACTTCAAGCTACGCTGACAGAAAGCAGACCGCATGAGCCACTCCGACCACTCGATTTCGTCTGCGCTGGAACAATCCTGCGCAAAAAAACCACTCCACCTGCTAGGCACCGTACAACCGCACGGCTTCGTGATGGTAGTGGATCTCGCGAGCGCATCCATCGTGCAGGTCTCAAACGGCATCACGCGTCACTGGCGAGGTCTGCCGGACGCCGCTGCGATGCTCGGTACGGCACTGCGCAATTGGGTTGATGGCACCGGCAGTCATTCATTGTCCGACCTGCCGACCTCGACGCCGATCATCCTGCCGTGGTCTCCGCGGATGGCACAGGCCACCCGCAAGCACGCACCGATGAAGGAGGACGAATGGGAATGTCTGGGTCATCGCGGCGGTAACGTGATCATCCTTGAATGGCTGCCGCTCGACCGCAACGCTGACGAACGCTTGCGACAAAACCGCCTTTTTTCCGATCTCACCAGCACCATGTCACAACTGCGGCAGGCCGCCAGCCTCACCGCGTTCTGTCAGGCCTGTGCGGAATCAGTGCAGCAATTGAGCCACTTCGACCGGGTCATGATTTATCGTTTTCTTCCCGATGGTTGCGGAGAGGTCATCGCCGAACAGACCGCCGACGGCTATGAACGCAGCTACCTCGGGTTGCGCTTCCCGGCTTCCGATATTCCGAGTCAGGCGCGCGAACTCTATCTGACCAATACCCTGCGCATTCTGGTCGATGTCGACGCCGAAGCAGATGCGCTATTACCGGCTACGCGGACGCTAGATCAGAGCCACAGCCTGCTGCGCAGCCTATCGCCAGTCCATCTGCGCTACTTGCGTAACATGGGCGTGCGCGCAACGATGACCTTGTCAATCATCGTCCATGGCCAGCTATGGGGATTGATCACCTGCCATCACCATGCACGCAAAGCACCACCTCATGAGGTCCGCGATGGCTTGCGCCAACTCTGCGGGCTGGTCGCCGAAGTCGCCAGCATGCGCATCGCCGCGCTGTGCGAACTGGAAGAAGCGGCGCATCGTCGCCACCTCCACGAACTGCTGGAGAACATGCATCAACATCTGATTCTGGTCGGTGATATTCCTCAAGTTTTGGCGTCCCATTTGCCGCAACTACTGGAAGCATTCGGTGCCAACGGACTGGCAGTGCAGATCGACGACATCATGTATGTCGGCGGTACTGCACGGCAAATCGGATCAGCAGCGGAAGTTCTCCATGAGATCACCACGCTGACCGGACAGGATGCCAGCGCAACGAGCGATGCGGTAACAACCCGGACCTGGGACCGCTTGCCAGAACCCTCGCTGCCACGACTGGTCACGCTGCCAGAGTCCGCCGGACTGATGCTGACGCAACGTGCCGGACCGCGGCCGGTGTTGTGCTGTCTGTTGCGGCCGGAACAGGTGCAGCAAGTGCGCTGGGCCGGTGAACCTGAAAAAAATACGGCCGTCCTGCCGGATGGACAAATTCGGCTGGAACCACGTCACTCTTTTGCCGAATGGCAGCAATCGGTCGGCGGACATGCGCAAGGATGGGATAACGTCGAGGCAGCGGCACTGGAAAAGCTTCTGCATATTCTCTGGGATGCACGCCAGAATCAGGTTAATGCAGCGCTCTACCGCAAGCTGCAATGGCGCGCCCACCATGATCCGCTCACTGGCCTGTTCAACCGGCGCACGATGGAAGACGAGGTCACCGGATGGCTCAAAAATGGCAAATTCAACTCGGCCCTGATCCTGCTCGACATCGATCATTTCAAGCGCATCAATGATCACTACGGCCATGTAGCCGGCGACCAAGTACTACAGGAACTGAGTCTGCGACTGGAATCCGTGGTGCGCGAATTCGATTTACTGGCACGCCTGGGAGGCGACGAATTCATCCTCCTCATGCGCCTGCCACAAGCCAATCCGGCGCTGGCACTGGCCGTCGCCGAGCGCCTGCACCAGGCGGTCGCCGCCCCGTTCCTGCTCAATGGCCAGCCACTGTCCATCAGCATTTCGGTCGGCATTGCGATCCCGCCACTGCACGGCCAGACCGTCGGTGACTTGCTGCGACGCGCCGATCTGGCGCTCTATCAGGCCAAAGCGGCTGGGCGCTCATGCAGCGTTGCATTCGATCCGATAATGGAATCCGACCAAGCCGACAGTTACCAACTCGAAAACGACCTGACACACGCGATCGACAATAACGAGCTGTCGCTGGTGTTCCAGCCCAAGGTGGACCTGACCAGCTTCCGGGTCATCGGCATGGAAGCGCTGGTGCGCTGGGACCATCCTGTACGCGGCCCGATTTCACCGGCAATATTCATTCCGATTGCCGAACGGTGCGGTCAGATCGTGCGTATCGACCGCTGGGTCATGCAGCACGCGATTGCCACTCAGGCACGTTGGCGTGTGCAAGGTCGTGCCGACCTGCCGGTCGCCATCAATTTGTCGATGCAGAACATTGCGTCAACCGACCTGGTCCGGCATCTCAATACGCTGCTCAATGAATTCCTGATTCCGCCCGAATTGCTGGAAATCGAAATTACCGAATCGTCGCTGATGCGTGAACTCGACCACACCCGCCATGTGCTGCAAGCGCTCCATGCCAACGGGATCCGCATGAGCATGGATGATTTCGGGACCGGTTATTCATCGCTGAGCCATCTGCGCAAACTGCCGTTGCAATGCCTGAAAATTGATCAGTCCTTCACGCAGAGCATGCTCGACGACAGTAATACCGAAAAATTGACCCAGGCCATTCTGGCCATGGGACTGGCACTGAAAATGGACGTCGTCGCCGAAGGCATCGATACCGTCGATCAAATGACCTGGCTAAAAAGCCATGGGTGCCAGATCGGCCAGGGCTACCTGTTCAGCAGGCCGGTGCGGGCCGATGTCCTGCATCAGGTCATCAGGGACATTGAAAGCAGGTTCCTCAGTGTGACCGTGCAGCCAGAATCGTTCGAACTCGCCGACTGATCCGGTCAAAGCAGGTCACTAGCAAGACGATGGCAATCAGCAGTGTCGCCAGTCGGCCCCACTGAAACAGCGATACCGCCTCGGACACCAGCAACCCGAGACCACCGACGCCAATCAACCCGAGCACGGTCGAGTCGCGCATGTTGAATTCCCAGATGTAGAGATGGATCGAGAGTCCCTGCGGCAGCAGCGTGCGCGGCAGCGCATGCCAGACCGTTTGCAACGGTGTCATGCCGATCACCCGGCCGCAATCGATCAGGCGCTCGTCGATGTTCTCGATGGCCTCGGCATACAGCTTGCCGTACGTGCCGAACGAATGAAAGGCGATGGCGAGGATACCGGCCATCGGACCGAGCCCGATAATACCGACCAGCAGCAAACCGAACACCAGCGCATGAATCGCCCGCGCGATGTCGAGCAAGCCGCGCGCCGGCATCGCCAGCCAGCGCGGCATGGCGAGGTTACGCGCGGCAACCAGTCCGAAAGGCAGGGCGGCCAGTGCCGCCAGCAGGGAGCCTAGCGTAGCCACTTTCAACGTAGTCCAGATCGCTGCAGCCAGACCGATCAAATAGCGCTCTTCGGTGGCGCGTTGATCTTCCACGCGCAGCACGACGCCCTCGTCGTTGCGGTATTCGAGACGGGGATTGCCGAACCAGACATCGAGCAGGCTCGGACGGGATAATTCGTGCGCCGTCTTGAGCAGGTTATCGAGCGGATTGCGGCCAAATTGCACATCGCCATCGCGCACGAAGCTGATCGCGCTGGCAGCGATCAACACCCCATACATCACCGCAAAGAGCCACAAGCGCGTGCGCCCGGCCAAGCTTGGCACTGGCACTTACTTGCGTGGTTGCAGCTTGCCCGTAGCCAGTCCGGCGTCACGGATCGACTTGTACAAGCTGTCGTCGCTTTTGACGAAGCCGGTGTAATGCGCTGGCAGCAAACCCGGGTTAGTCTTGAGTTCCGCACCAACCTGTTCCAGCGCGCTCTGTAGTTGAGCGACCAGTACCTTGTCTTTCATCATCTCGCCGCTGAGCGCCACCGCATCATTGGGCAGCGGCGCCGAGGTCCAGAAAATCTTGCTGTCAGCCGCCTTGATCAAGCCCTGCTCGATCATTGCATTGCGGTTGCGGTCATAGTCAGCACCGGCATCAAGTTCACCGCGCGTGACTTGCGTCTCGATGGCTTGGTGCTTTGTGTAGAGCACCTTGCTAAAGAATTTTTCGGGATCGGGAATCCCCATTTTAAGGAACTGATGCGTAGGAATCAGGTATCCCGACGTCGAGCCCTTGTCACCGAAGGCAAAGGTGCGGCCCTTCAGATCCGCCAGACTATTGATGCCGGATTTGGGATGCGTGATCATCAGCGCGTGGTACTCGGGTTTGCCGTCATACAAGATGGTTGCCACGGCCTGCGCACCAGAATAATTATTGGCCAGCACGTAGCCCCACGGACCCATTAACGCGATATCGGTTTCGCCATTGGCGAGCGACTTGGCCAACCCTTCCCAGCTATCGACGGTGCGCAACTCGACTGGCTTGCCGAGTTTTTTTGACAGGTACTCGGCCAGCGGGCGATAGGTGGCGTCGTTCTTTTCCTTGTCTGGCTGGAACAGGCCTACGCCCAGTCGCAGCGTATCGACAGCGAGTGCGCTGCCACAGGACAGTGCAACAGCAAGAAACAGGACGACGGGACGCAGCATCGGGGACTCCAAAATGAAGGTTGGTCGCGCCATGACAGCGCGCATTACAGAATTAAAAAACGCTACATGTATTTTGCCAGCAGCGGCAACAGCTTCTCGCGCGTGGCGGCGGGCATTACCGCTGCCGGCGTGACCAGCGCTTGCGCCAGCGCAGTGTGTGCCAGCGAGACCGGAGCCTGCGCGGCAAGCCTGCGCAGTGCGGCGCGCAGCACTTGCTGGGCGCCGGCGGCATTGTGCATCATATTGCCGATCGCCATCTCGGCTGTTACCGGCGCGTGGCCGGTATGCCAGCAATCGAAGTCAGTCACCAGCGCCAGCGTGGCGTAGGCGATTTCGGCCTCGCGCGCGAGTCGGGCTTCCGGCAAGTTGGTCATGCCAATCACCGACGCGCCCCACGCGCGATAGAGCTGCGATTCGGCCAGCGTCGAGAATGCCGGCCCCTCGATGCACACATAGGTGCCGCCGCGATGCAGCGTTGCTTCCGGCAAGGCCGCATCATCGAACGCATCAGCAACCAGTTGGCTCAGTGCCGCACAGACCGGCTGCGCCAGACTGATGTGCGCCACTGCGCCGTCGCCAAAAAACGTATTGACACGCTGGCGCGTCATGTCGATGTACTGATCCGGCAGCACCATGTGGCGCGGCGCCATGTCTTCGCGCAGCGACCCGACTGCCGACACCGACAGCAGGTACTCGACCCCCAGAGTCTTGAGCGCCCAGATATTGGCGCGATACGGAATTTCCGTCGGCAGCAAGCGATGGCCACGGCCATGGCGGGCGAGGAACGCGACTTGCACGCCCTCGATCGTGCCAATGGTGATCGCATCCGACGGGGCGCCGAACGGCGTGTCGATGGTGACTTCATGGCGGTCTTCCAACCCATCCATGTTGTACAGGCCGCTGCCACCGAGAATGGCGAATCGAATTTTTTGCATGTGTCGTGTCTTGAGAAAAGTGAGGGGGGTGAGGCGCGCAGCGGTGGAAATCGCAATAGGGTTCACTGCCACGCTTAATCATTGTACGTGGAAGGAGGAGGACGGCGCGACGGCGGTGTCGCACTGTGCAGGGAGGGAGGGAAGCGCTACGCACTGCTCAGCAGTGTGCCGATACCGCAATAGTGACGCTGACTGGCAGGTGAGATATTTCCGTACCTGAGCCGGATGGAACCGACTCAGATATCGGGATTAGGCAAAAATACTAGATCGAATTGTTGGTGTGCGAAGTCGCACTCACAATGGACGTCGGTGTGACAACGGTAAGCGCAGGAGCAGAAGGCGCAGACTTTTGTGTTGGACCCTCTGCTGGTACCTCTGGTAGAGCTCTGGTGGTATTGTACCTACCGAAACCCAATGTAGTAGGGGCGAGGGGATCTCCAAATTTGATTTCGAACCCATGCTTTGGATTTTCCCAAGCGTTGATAGCGGCATTCTCGACCCTTTGCACAGCCGCACTAACGGCACTAACGACGGATCCCACAGCCGCAGCCACATTATCTCTTCTCTCATCTTTCTTTTCGTTTCTGTCATCTACCTTTTCACTTCTTTCATCTCGAAGATATTGGCGCAAGGTCGTGGTCTGGATTCCGTTATTGATCGAGGGCATTTTAATTCTCCTTGAAAGCGCCACATCATTGTGGCAGCTATCATTGGTAGTTTAACCAAACCCAAAGTTCCAACTTAGTCACCAATATCGAATAGCCGCAGTGCACTACTGCACCGTAGCAACATCAACATTGAACGTGCCGCTTTGACGGCCCCCCCGGCGTAAGCCTTGGCTTATCGCCAGAGTGCACATAACAAGCGCGATGTCGACGTGCAGGGCGACAATCGCAGTACCTGCGCGCATCAGGCCACGAGCACTGGCCCACCCGTGTCCGCCGATGGCAAGCGCAACACAAACACCGCTCCGTCGCCCTCCGAGCTTTCCACGTCCAGCGTCCCGCCATGCGCCTCGGCCAATTGGCGCGCAATGTACAGGCCTAGTCCAAGACCGTCCCGTACCGTATTCGTGCCGACCCGCTCGAACGGCGCAAAGATACGTTGTTGGTCCTCCGGAGGGATGCCACCACCGTGATCGCGTACGGTGATGACAGCATGCCCCGCCGCAACCGCCAAGCCCACTTCGATCGGCTTGCGTGCACCGTAGCGCAACGCATTGGTCAGCAAATTGATAATGATTTGCTCGACCCGGAAATCATCCCAGTTACCGCACATGCTCTCGGCTACCTGCAACGTGATGCGGCACCCGGCAACCTCCGCCTGAGGTCCCAGATCACTAACAACCTGCTGCAGCAGCACCGACAAGTCCACCTCCGTGGCACGAATCGACAGCTTGCCGCTGCGGATGCGCGAGACATCGACCATGTCGTGGATCAGCCGGATCATGCTCTTGATCTGCCGGCCGTCGCGCGCCACCATACGCCGCAACTGGTCTGGAGCAAAGGCGTCGATATTGTCACGATCGAGATGCATGCTGCGTAGCTGGGTTTCCAATAACAAGGTGTTGAGCGGGGTGCGTAATTCGTGCGCGACCATGGACATGAAATCGTCGCGTAGTTGCAGCGAGTAACGCAGTTCGTCCTTCATGGCCTGGAGTTCGCTCCGGCTTTTTTCGAGCGCCTCGACCTGACGCGTCATTTCGTCTTGCTGCTGACGCATTGCGACAAAGACGTTGACCTTGCTTTGTACAGCGGCGATGTCGAGCGGCTTGTACAAAAAATCCACCGCACCGGCTTCATAGCCTTTGAACGCGTGGTTCATTTCCTTGCCCGCTGCGGACACAAACACAATGGGAATTGCGCGCGTGCGCTCTGTCCCACGCATCAGTTCGGCCAGCTCGAAGCCATCCATCCCCGGCATCATGACGTCGAGGATGGCGAGCGCGAACTCATGCTCGAGCAACAGCGCGAGCGCAGCTTCACCAGAGCGCGCCTGATAGACGATACGATCGTCCTGCTCGATAATTTTCGAGAGCGCCAGCAAATTTTCTGGCAAATCATCGACGATCAGTAATTTGATGCTGGCTGGTTCAGTAGTGCGTTCAACAGTGAGCTCAACCATTAAACATGCTCCGATGCGCGCTTGCGATAAATACGCTCTTTCTTGACGAGCGGTTCGAACAGCGCAGCATGCTCTGAAAAATCAATACTTTCCTTACTGCCGAGACCGAGGAATCCGCGGTGGCAGAGTGACTCGTGGAACAGCCCGAGCGCGCGCTCCTGCAGTTCCCGGTTGAAATAAATCATCACGTTGCGACAGCACACCAGATGGGTCTCGGAAAACACGCTGTCGGTGGCCAGGCTGTGATCGGAAAAACTGACACGCTCGAACAGTGTCTGGTCGAACAGCGCAGCACCATACGCAGCGGTATAGTAATCTGACAGTTCGGCACGACCACCTGCCTGTCGGTAGCTCCGCGCATAGTCAGGCATCCGGTCAAGCGGGTAGACGCCTTTGCGGGCCTGTTCCAACGAGTGCGGATTAATATCGGTGGCATACAGGATGCAGCGTTCCAGCACTCCTTCTTCACGCAGCAGTATGGCCATCGACACGACTTCTTCGCCGGTGCTGCAACCGGCGATCCATATCTTCAACGAGGGATACGTTTTCAGGAACGGCACAACCTGCTCGCGCAACGCAAGAAAGTACGACGGGTCGCGAAACATTTCGCTAGTCGGAATCGTCAGGTATTGCAACAGCCGGGCAAACGCTTCGGCATCATGCAGCACGCATGACTGCAATTCGGAAATCGTGCGGCAGTCCATCTGCACCATCGCATGCAGGACGCGACGGGCCTGCGACGCCTCCGCGTAATCCCGGAAGTCGTAGCTGTAGCGCAGGTAGATTGCCTCGATGAGCAAACGTAGTTCGATATCGCTGGTCGACAGTGCGGACATCACAGTCGCTCCATGCTCGGTAACCAGACCCGTAACAGCGAATACAAGCGATCCAGATCCACCGGCTTGGCCAGATAATCCGATGCCCCGGCGCTAATGCAACGCGCCTGATCATCCTTCATCGCCTTGGCAGTGATGGCAATGATCGGCAAGTGACGAAAACGCGAATCGGCACGAATGCGGCGGGTCGCTTCGAGGCCGTCCATGCCGGGCATCATGACATCCATCAGAATCAGGTCGACATCGGCAATGGACTCCAGCTGGCTGATCGCCTCGAAGCCGTTGCGTCCGACCACCACGGTCAAGCCCTGATGTTCCAGTGCGCTGGTCATCGAAAAGATATTGCGCACGTCGTCATCGACCAGCAAGACACGACGCCCCTCAAAAACGCGATCGCGATTGCGTGCGGCTTTGAGCATGCCCTGACGCTCAAGTGACAGTTCGGACTCCACCTTGTGCAGGAATAACGTGACTTCGTCGAGCAGGCGCTCGGGCGAACGCGCGCCTTTGATGATGATCGAGCGCGAATATTTTTGCAGGTTGGTTTCTTCGTCGCGTGTGAGGTTGCGCCCGGTATAGACGATCACGGGCGGAAACGCACTCACCAGATCCGTGCCCATACGCTGCAGCAGTTCGTGACCCTGCATATCGGGCAGCGACAAGTCGATGATCATGCAATCGTAGGTGACGCTGTGCAGCAGCGTCATCGCTTCTTCGCCGGAGGCAACGGCCGTGATTTCGACATCATCGTCGCCAATCAGATGCATCACGCTCTCGCGCTGGCGCGCATCGTCTTCGACCAGCAATACGCGCTTGACGGTCTGCGTGGTTTGTCCATCAATGTGCGCAAAAATCTGCTCGAGTCGTGCCCGCGTGGCCGGCTTGGTCACGTAACCGGCAGCGCCTTGCTGCAGCGCCGTGCGTGCGCGGTCAGAGCCGGAAATAATATGTACTGGAATATGCCGGGTCGCCGGATTGGCTTTCAGGCATTGCAGCACCGCCATACCGGATCCATCGGGCAAGCCGAGATCGAGCAGAACCGCATCGGGCAAGAAGCTGCCAGCCATGTCCAGCCCGTCGGTGGCACCGTGCGTGACCAGACACTGGTAATGCATGTCATGCGCCAAATCGAACAGGATGCGCGCAAAGTCGGCATCGTCCTCGATCACCAGCAGCGTACGGGCGCCGCTCGACAACTGCGAACGGTCATCGATGAACGTCACCGACGGCACTGGCTGCACAGGCAAACTGGTGCGGCGCGTAGCGGTGGCCGACGTCCGCGATGGGGACATGACAGGCGCAGCGACGATCGGAACGACTGGTGCCGCTGCGGCGATCGCCGGCAACAACAACGTGAACGTACTGCCTTCACCGGGCACGCTGACGAGCGTGATCGCGCCACCCAGCAATGCCGCCAGATCGCGCGAGATCGACAATCCCAGGCCGGTGCCGCCATAGCGCCGACTCGTGGTGCCGTCGGCTTGCCGGAACGCCTCGAAAATCACGTCTTGCTGGTCAGCGGCGATGCCGATACCGGAGTCGCTGACACGGAAGGCGATCATGCCGTCGGCCTGCTGACCGACCGCCAGCGTGACTTGGCCGCACTCGGTGAACTTGACCGCATTCGACAGCAGGTTCTTGAGAATCTGCTCGACCCGCTGGCGGTCGGCAAACATGCTGACCGGCGCATCGGACTCGAGCTGCGCCGAAAATGTCAGTTGCTTCACGCTGGTCAGGGGTTCGAACGTCATCCGCAACGACGCCATTAACTGTTCCAGCGGAATCACGTCGGGAGCCAGGTCGAGCTTGCCAGCCTCAACTTTCGAAATGTCGAGGATGTCGTTGATCAGGTCGAGCAAATCATTGCCGGCTGAATAAATCGTTTCCGCGAAGCGGATCTGTTCTTCATTGAGGTTACCAGGCCGGTTATCCGCCAACAGCTTGGCCAGGATCAGCGAACTGTTGAGCGGCGTGCGCAATTCGTGCGACATGTTGGCCAGGAACTCGGACTTGTAATTGCTGGCACGTTGCAACTCACCCGCGCGCTCTTCCAGCTCGGCCTGAACGGTACTAAGGTCGGTATTTTTATGATCCAGCGCAATGGCTTGCAAAGCAAGCTGGTGGTTGGTCTGCTCCAGTTCGGCCTTCTGGTTTTCGAGGATGGCTTGCGTGACTTCGAGCGCGTGCGACTGTTCTTCCAGCTCCTCATTAGAGGCGCGTAACTCTTCTTGCTGCGCCTGCATTTCTTCATTGAGTTCCTGCGTCTCGGCCAGCACATCCTGCAAACGGGCGCGATACAGCACTGCTTGCAGCGCGCTGCCGATGTTCGCGGCAAGCAATTCCAGCAACTCGCCATCGCGCTCGGCCGGTGCATGCAGGAAGCCCAGTTCGAGCACGCCATTCACATTGCCATCGTGCGTCAATGGCAACAACAGCACATGCCGCGGCGCCGCTTGGCCGAGTCCCGTGCTGACTTTCAGGTAGGTCTCAGGCAGATCATGCAGCCGCAGCATGCGGCGACCGAGCGCGGCCTGTCCGACCAGGCCTTCACCCCCGAACACTGTCTGACCAAGCTGTTCATCGTCCTTGTTCAGTCCATAACTGGCCACGCGCTGCAAAGTGCCGTCCATTTGTTGCACGTAGAGCGCCGCCACCGTGACCTCAATGGTCTCAGCCAAAAAATCGAGAACGCTGCGACCCAGTTGCGGCATCGTCATCTGGCCCAGATTCTGGCTGGCCAGCCGGTTCTGGCCGGTGCGTTGCCAGGCTTGCCGTTCTAGCAACTCCGCATGGCGCCGGTGTTCCGACAGCGTCATGCCATACACCTCGGACAAGCGCATCAGGTCGCGTCGCCCAAAGAAGGCCAGCAAGCCGGTCATCGACAGGATCAGGATCAGATACAGCACGACCACAGTAATCGTTGCATCGCGCGCGCTTTCCATGCGCTCGCGGCGCAGGCGGTACTCGACCTCCAGAAAACTGTGAACTTCAGTACGAATCAGGTCAAACTGTAATTTGCCACGACCTGAACGCACCAGACGCGCGGCGTCACCGTCCTGGCGACGTAAGGTGATCGTTTCCTGAGCGAACAAATCCCAGTCGGCATGCAGTTTTTCGATCATTTTCAGGCGTGCGACCTGCGTGGCGTTGTCACTCACCAGCACCATCAGTGCGGCCATGTCGACCTTGATGCGCGGACGTGCCGTCTCGTAAGACGACAGGAAGTTTTCATCGCCGGACATCACGAAGCCGCGCATGCCGGACTCCATGTCGACGGCCAGTTTGCTGATCTCATTGGCGTTGCCGATGACTTGCTCAGAATGCTCGACAGTCTTGAGTGCCGACAGCAAATAAAGGATCAATGCAACAAAAATCAACGCGCTCACCCCCCCGCCGATCAGCGGAAAAGTGATGTTGCGCGAGAGGATGCGGCGAAAGCTGGTTTGATCCAAAGCGGAAGCGTCTGGCATGGTATTCCTGAAGTTAGGCAGCGCAGTCTAGCCTACAAAAAGGAACCCAAGGACAAACAATCCGGGACTTGCGGTATTAACATTTACCGCCTGGAAGTCATTTGAAACGCAACGGAAAATACTTAACCGAACGCCTTACTCCCGACCCCGAACTGCAGCGCCAGCCGGCTCTCGAAACGCCGCGGCAAACCTGACAACGGATCGGTAAATTCCAGCGACTTGGCCAGTAATTGCAGTGGCTTGCTGTAGTCCGGTAGCGCGCCGGGCGCCAGCTCGGGCGCATGATGCGGATAAATCTGGTCATTGAGAATGGGGATACCCAACCCGTCCATCTGCACCCGTAACTGATGACGCTGACCGGTCGCCGGATGCAGCGCGTAGCGTGCCAGCGCACCTTGCACCTCGAGTAATTCGATGCGCGTCTCGGCATTGGGCTCGCCATCGACTACGCGCATTTTCATGAAGTGCTCGGCATCGACCAATCGGTTGCGCACTTGCATTGGAAACTGTAGTCCAGGCAACCAGGGAGCGATCGCTTCGTAATGCTTGGTGACGGCACGATCACGGAACAGGCCCTGATACAGCGCGCGCGTCGCTGGCTCAATCGTAAACAGAACCAGACCAGCGGTTTCGCGATCAATCCGGTGCATAGGCGCCAGTGAGGCGATGCCAAGCTTGCGCTTGAGACGCACCAGCAGCGTCTGTTGCAGATAGCGTCCGGCCGGCGTCACCGGTAAAAAATGTGGTTTGTCGACGACGATGAGCGTGTCATCACGAAACAGCACGACTTCCTCGAACGGAATCACGGCTTCGGTTGGCAGGCTGCGAAAATAAAATACCTTCGCATGGGCGCAATACGGCGCATGCGGTGGGAGTACGGCGCCGCCGGCAGCCAGCACATCGCCTTGTTCCATGCGCAGTTGCCACGCGGCGCGCCCGACCGCCGGAAACTGGTCCGCCAGAAAATCGAGTAGCAACGGCCACGGACCGGGCGGCAAGGCGACCACGCTGGCACCAACGCCATCGCGCTCGGGTGGCGCTAGGACAGTGCGTCTCACGAGCCGGACTGGTCAAGTCGGCGTGCCCGCTGCAAACGCCATTCGCCATCGGGCTCGGCCTCGTAGACTTGCTCGAGCGTGGTGCCGGTTTCGTTGAGACGGGTGTCAAGCGCAATGCGGTTATCGAACACGAAGCACTCGCCCTGCCAGTCTTTTTCGGCATCGGGCATGGTCTGGAAATAATTGAGGATGCCGCCGTCGAGCTGGTAGATGTCGATACCCATGTCGTGCATCCATGCACTGGTTTTTTCGCAGCGAATGCCACCGGTGCAGTACATCGCAACGCGCTTGCCGGCCGCTTGCCAGGCCGGCGCATGGGCTTCGATGTACTTGGGGAAATCGCGGAAATTGGCGACTAGCGGATCGACCGCGTTATTAAATTTGCCGAGCCGGTATTCAAAACTGTTGCGATTGTCGATGACGACCACGTCGTCGGCGGCGATCAGCTCGCGCCATTCTTGCGGACTGACGCTAATACCGGTCGGGCGCACCGCATCGACACCGGGCACGCCCATGAAGACAATCTCGTTCTTGCGATGGATCTTGAGGCGACCGAACGGTGGCGTGGTGCAGGCACTGCGCTTGAAGGCAATGCCGATAAAACGCGGATCGGTAGCCAATGCCGCTTCGAACGCATCGAGGTCAGCGGCGCGGCCGGCCAGCACACCATTGATCCCCTCTTCGGCGACTAGAATGCTGCCCAGCAGCGCGTGCGTGAGCGCGCGCAACTGCAGCACGACCGCATCGGGATCGTCGAGCACGACGAATTTGTAGAAGGCGCTGTGCCAGAGTGGCGATGCGGTATCGGGAGTATCGGGAACAAGAAAAATCATGACCGGATTGTCGCAGATTGCGCCGCACGCAACCACCGCCACAGCGCGTCGCCGTGCCGGCGTCCCATCAGGCAGGAATACCCGCTTGCGCCAGCGCCACGGCGAGTGAGCCCGCCGGCAATTTTTTTTCACGCAGCGCAACGCAGGTCAATTGCCCGGGCAATATAACGGTCCAGGGTTCGGGGACTTCACCGCAAAGTCCTATGCGCAATGGCAGCGGCAAACCCCGTCGCGCGGCTTCGATGCATACCAGCGCTTCTAGCCAGTCGGGATTTTTCATGTCGTTTTGATGTAGTGACTGCTGCATCAGGCCCTGCATTTTTTTACCCACGCGACTGATCAGCGTGATCCTGCTGTCGTGCACGATGCCAAACCAATCGCCGTTATTCAATGCACTATGCCAGCGCTTCCACGCCACCAGACAATGCGGTATCGGCACCACGCCTCGCAGCCGATAGCGCACCATCGTGTCCTGCAACATCGTATGCAGAGCGGTCGGGATGGCCACCGCCAGGCAAGGTTGACCGGCACTGGCTTGCCACACCCAGTCGTGCGTCGTTGTCCCCAAAGACCCTGCCATCGCTGATGCCGAGGACACAATACCGATCCGGCACCAGTCGTCCGATAACACCAGCGTGGCCCGGGTGCCGGCGCAACCGGCCTTGTCGAGTGCGCTATGCAACTGTTCCCGCAACATGCTTACCGGGTCAGTCCCGGCATGCCAGTCCCGTTCGATGGCCACGCCGACGTGATGCCCAAAGCGGTCGCGCTGCACCAGCGCCAAGCCAGTGGGCGAACAGCCGATATGCCAGCGCGGCCCGAACAGGTCAAGCACGGCGCGACGCCTCCATGGCCAGCACCATTACATCTCACCCGGCATACCGATGCCGAAGCCTTGTACGCCATCGATTTTTAGCGTCGCCAGCATGGTCCGCTCGGCATCCGTCTCGACGGCCTCGGCAATCACTTGCAGATCCAGACCATGGGCAATCTTGCAGATCGCTTCGACCAGAAACTGGTTATCGCGCTGCGTGTCGATCGCGCGGATGAAGCTACCGTCAATCTTCAGGTAATCGAGCTTGAGCGTCGCCAGATAGCCGAATGAGGCGAAACCCCGGCCGACATGATCGATGCCGAACTGACTACCATGCCGATGCACGAGATTGACCAGCGCGCGCAGGGCCTCCAACTGATCGAGCGCGCCGTATTCGGGCACTTCGAAGGCGATCCTCTTGGCGGCGACCGGATCGGCCCGCAATGCGGCATCGAGCCAAGCCACGAAGTCGGCATCCTGCAGCGTCGCCGGGAACAGGTTGACGGCGATGATGTGCTCGCCATAGCGCTGCTGCTGCAAACGCGTCAGCACCTCGGCCACCACCATGCGGTCAATCTGCTGAATCAATCCAAGCCGCTTGGCCATCGGCACGAACACGACAGCAGGAATCAGCTGGCCATCGTCGCCAATGACCCGCAACAGCGTTTCGTAATGCAGCACCGCCTGGTCGCCGGTGTTACGCAACACCGGCTGCAGATGCAGGACGATGTTCTTGTTGGCAATCACATCTTGCAGGAATTGGCTCCAGCGCGTGGCCGACATGGCCACCACGGCAGCACCACGACTGGCATGCACATGCAGGGCATTGGGCCCCTTGTTTTGTGCGGCCCGCAATGCGGTGTCGGCTTCGGACAGGAATTGGCTAGCGCTCTGGCGCCGGTAAATCGCCATACCGACATGTCCAACGTCATCGCTATCGGCCAGCCCACGCTGGTGCAGTTGCGGTAGCGCCGCCGCCAGATGCTCACCGAGCGTCATCGCTTCGTGTTCGCTGGTATTCGACAACACCAGCGCAAAACTCGCACCCGCCAGATGCGCGACGAAACAGTCGATGCCGATTTCGCCCTGCACGACATCGTCGATCACGGTCACCATCCCGCGTAATAGCTCGTCACCCGCCGGGTAGCCGCACCGCTCGTTGAATGCCTTGAAGTCTTTCAGTTCGACCAGCAGCAATGCGCCGGCGTGAAATTCATCGTCCGAGGCCAGCAATTGCTGTAGCTGCATATCGAAATAACGCCGGTTGGCCAGCCCGGTCAGCGCATCACGGTAGCTGTCGGCGCGCAAGCGCTCCATGGCTTCGGCCTGATCCTCGAACATCGCTTTGATCTTGCGGGTCATCCGGTTCATGGCAACGACAACACTGCGCAGTTCTATCGTCCAGGGCAGCTTGTCCTGAACGGGATATTCGCGGTCGCAGATCGCGCGAGCCTGCGCTTCGACCAGATGCAGAGGGCGCAGAATCAGACGCAACGCGATCATGGCCAGCAACGAGGTCAACACCAGCGTGGCAAAGAACCACCAGAATGACTTGACGCTACTTGTCCATAGCGTCATATAAGCCGCTGCCGGATTGGCGGCCACGGTGATGGTGCCGGCCTGCTGCCAACCAGACATGATCAGCGCCTGACCGCGCGGGGTTTCAATCGGAAACCAGCGTACGAACCAGGCCGGCACATCCGGTACGCGGGCCGGTGCCAGACGCTGCACCAGCGGCGTGCCGTCGAGACCGGCGACCGTCACCTCCTGGTAATAGCCGCTATCAAAAATCAGGCTGACCTTACTGTCGACCAGAATCATGTCGCGCTCGACAAAGTCCTGTGACAGGCTCAGACCGAGCGAAGTCGCCGTGTCCTGCGAGATGGTCTTGAGCTGGTTGTCGAGGTAGGTACGCGCATCCGAGACGCTGATGGCCACGGTGCCGGCAAATAGCAACAGGAACAGCGCAATGATCACGGCGGTGAGTTGTCGCAGGAGAGTCATGGTTTCCTTGGGAGTGTGGACGATCGATGCATCAGTCAAATTCCTTGCCCATGCGCGCGATCAATCCGCGCCACAGACTGATATTGCCGGAGCCGCCCTTGACGGCCTTGCCGTCGCCGCGCGCCTTGGCCAACCACAACCCTTCACCGTTGAAGCTGTACACCGGAGTCAGGTCGGGTCGTTGCGAGGCTGGCTTGATTTCGGGAATCAGGTTATCCAATACCAGCGGCATCGCTCCTGGCGAAGCGTAATAAGTCAGCACCATGTGCGCCTGGCTAACCGGGTTGTAATCACGCGCCTTGACGTAGGTGATGCGCAATTTATCGATCGACACGCCCAGCGCGACCAGCGAAAAATACTTGGCAATCGAAAAATCTTCGCAATCACCGCCATTGCTGGCCAACATTTCAGTCGGCGTCGCCCAATAATCTTCCCGGCCCCAGTGGTCCAGATCGGAGACGAACGGTAGCGTATTAAAAAAATCATTGACCAGCCTGAGTTTGTCGGCTTCGGACCGCCCATGCGCCCCGCTGACCAGTTGCTGCCAGGCCACCAGTCGCAAGCGCGCGCCAGCACCATATTTGAGCTCGGCCCCGGCCAGCAAACGCGCCGGCAACACGATATCGGACTCGATGGATCGGACACTGACAATACTGACGCACAGGGCTGTCAGCAGCAACAGGCTCTGGCCGGCAAGCCGACGCATCCACCCCGGATCAGGCATAGGACAAGACAGCAAAAGTCGAGCAAAAACAAGCAGCAGCGTGCCGGTTCTGCAGCAAAGCGGCTCTTACCCCCGTCACCACCATCGTGGATACACCGCGTAACTGCATGAAGCCTGCCCTGTCATGAAAAATGCGCTGTCCCGGTTCAGGGATAGCGCATGCGGCCAGCCTGGAACTAGTTCTTTGCGGTAGTGTTTGACACCGAGGTTGCCAGCATACTCTCCGGACGTGGTGCGACGCCTAATGCTGTGAGTAATTGCCCCATGTCGGCTAGTACGCGGTACTTGGCAAAGACTTCCAGATACTGCCCGTTGACGTAATTCGACGCTGCCGTAAAGGTCTCGTTTTCCGAATCCAGCATATCCAGCAAGGTCCGCTGGCCAATGCTGAATTGCTTGGTATAGGCGTCACGCGTCAGGGCGCTGGCTTCGGCATGCTGACGTAATGACGGCATCCTGAGTTGCGCCGATGTCATCGCATTCCAGGACAGGCGGGTGCTCTGGTCGACCTGACGGTGGGTCCGATTCATGATTTCGCGTGCCTCGCCGGACAAGGCGACCGTTTCATTGAGCCGCGCCGTATCCGAGCCGCCATTAAACAGATTCCAGCGCAGGCGCAGCATGGCAAAGCGGGAATCGTTACGCCCCTCTACGCCGTCGATATTACTGTTGATCGTCGTACCGAGTTGCAGATCAAGGCGTGGCGCCATGGTCGACTTGGCTCCGGCGATCTGCGCATTGGCGGCATCAAAATCGGCCCGGGCTGACTTGAGCGTCGGATGATTGTCGATCGCCGTTTTCAGCGCTGCTTCTAGCGAAGGCGGAATCAAACTGGCCGCAGGTCCCTCGACCTTGTCCAGATTAACCGGGGCTCTCCCGACGACCCGCAGAAAATTGATTTCAGCATCGCGCAGATTGGCTTCAGACGAGGTCAGGTTGGCCTTGGCCAGCCCTTGTCGCGCGCCGATCTGTTCGAGGTCGGCCTTGCGTCCGACACCACTGTCACTGCGAATTTTGATCTGATCGAAGGTGCGCAAATGGACTTCGGCATTGGCGGTTGTCAATACGACGAGGTCGCGATTGCGCAGTACTTCGAGATACGCTTCGATGACGCGCAATGCGGTTTGCTCGGACGTGCCGCCCAGCTTGTGGGCAGCCGATTCAACACGGGCCTGATTACGGTCGACTTCGCTCTTGACCTGATCACCGTCGAACAGCATCTGATTGAGCGTGAGCGAACCTTCATTACGGGTTAGCAGGGAGGTTCCACCAGCAAAACGGGTTGTCGCGTTGTCGGTCCACTCGCGTCCTGTACCAACGGCGAGGTCGACCTTGGGCAGGTAACCGCCACGCGCCGCCTTGAGTGCTTCATCGGTCGACAGTCGCCGGTTAGCATCGGCCAGGACATCGGGGTTGGTTTGCAACGTCTGTTCGACAGCTGCCTTCAATGACTGGCCAGACACAGGACCGGTGAACAGAAAACCTGCAGCAAGAACAGTCACAGAAAATGAAATACGCGCGCGAGCAGACATGGGGAGCTCCCTTTCCAAAAGTGAAAACAACCAAAGGAACTGACGGTGAATTGTCAATTCGACATTGAATATAGCAGAAGTTATTTTTAATGGAAATGATGCACGTATATAGGGGGCCATATAACAACCCTATTTCACCTACGAATGAAACAATTGTTCCAGCAGCGATGAATCCATTTCACATAAGAAATTTTCCATGTGCATTGAAGGAGGGAACATGTGAAATTTTTCGCTGAACATAGCGCGCCGCCTGCGGAGACGAACGGGAAGGAAACAGGAAGCTGCAATCAGCTTGAGGCACCATCGGGCATGATCAACCCGAGCAGGCTATTGAGATCTGGGCCGCACACAAGCGTGCCGATGTCGAACAACTGCTGATGATCCGCGCCTTCGAGCATGACGCGGACCAGCATGTTGCCGGGATCGCCCTGATGGTCGAACATCACGAAGCCGCCAGCCGCTGACAAGCCGGGACTTCCGCTATCAAGCAGGTCGGCGAACTGCAACACGTCGACTCCGGTCAATGGCCCCGCTACGGCAACCGATATCACGTCCGAGAGCGGCATCGGCACACTGGCAGCAGCGATCAGGTCGACGTGCAACAGCGCGCCCCCCTGATCATCGGGTTTGCTGACCGACTCAGGCAGCATGGATCTGACCATGGTCAAGCAGACCATTGAGCGTCAGGCCTGGCCCAACACCGTCGAACGTAGCTAGCGGCAACGGTGCGGCACCGGCAGTACCGCCAGCATCAAACTGGATCGACGTCACACCGCCGGTACTGGTCACCTGAAGATAACTGGCTTCATGTCCGACAAACGCGGTCTGGCTAATGCCGTGCCCCGATAGCAGGTCACTGATATCGAGTATGTCGCCGGCTGATGTTGCCGTGCCCACCTTGAAATCGAGGATGTGGTCCCCACCCGCGCCGGCGGCCAGATCGCCGCTTTTATACGCAAACGTGTTGATACCCAAGCTGCCACTAAGAATATCGTCGCCTGGGCCGCCACTGATGATGTCGTTGACCGTGCTGCCATGGAGGATGTCAACGCCTGCAGTGCCGACGAAGGTGGTAGAGCTGTAATTCAGCGCAAAATCATGCGTCGCCGTGGCAACACCGCCCGAGGTGGTACTTTCCGTCGCAGTGAGTTGCAGATCTCCGACGTACTTCTGCGGCGCGGTTACTGAGATCGTGTTGAGATTCCAGTTGGCACTGCTCGTGTGACCAGGATTAAAAATGTCGATGGATTGACCGGCGGCAGTGGCGACAAAAGAATGGCCGCCCACCCCGTCAGTGACGGTGGTACCTGCCGGCATCCCGCTCAGCCGGATGACATGGCTCGCCCCATGATCAGTCACATCACCGAAAATTCCGGTGAACGATGGCAAGAAGGCAGCATGATCCTGATAGGCGCTAGCGGTCTGCGTGAGCCGGACATTGTCGATCAAACCGCCCAA
The DNA here is from genome assembly GCA_047621345.1 of Minisyncoccia bacterium. GTDB lineage: Bacteria > Pseudomonadota > Gammaproteobacteria > Burkholderiales > Burkholderiaceae_D > Actimicrobium. The sequence continues at coordinate 28,189 of JBLHLW010000022.1, forward strand.
CGTATCGACCTTGCCATCGAGCGCGCGGAATTCGACGAGATCGTTGCCGCCGGATCCTGCGAATGAAAAGGTATGGTGCGCAGTAGAAAAACCACTGCCACCCGGCATCACACCAACCACTACGCCATTGACCAGCACCTCTAGCGTACTGTTGTCGCCGGCAGCGCCTGCCGTGACGCGCGTCGAGAAATCGACATCGACCTGATAGACCGTGCCTTTGTGGGTGGCAAAGGATTGCTGTAGCGAATTGATGCCCGGGGTCGATTCAACATCGAGAACCAGATTGGTCGTCGACGGACCACCATAAGTCGATTCCGGATTGATCTCGACCGCACCGATGGCGCCAGTCGCTGTGTTGTGAGCGACCCAACCGCCAGCGCTGCCATTATTAAAATCAGTGAATGACGACAGAACGGGCGGCTCAGCGCCCACCAGCGACAAAGCATTTACCTGAACGACCGCTTGAAGGGGCGCCGCCAGCGGCACAACGAACAGCGAAACCAATACGTCGTTGCCAAACGAAATGCCATCGCTAGGCCGGTAGGTGTAAGTATCGCCACCGCTGTAGCCGGGATTGGGCACGTAGTTGAACGAACCGTCCGCGTTGAGCGTCAACGACCCGTGCAAAGTCGTACGCAGCAGCACTGCCGTCAGTACAGAGGAATCAACATCCGTATCGTTGCGCAGCACCCCGCTCGCTACAGAAACCGACAGATTGCCTCCTTCGAGGACCCCGTATTGCTCCTTGCGACCGAACGGACTGGCATTGACATCCAGCGTTACGGTGGCGACGTTGCTGTTGGCTGCACCATCATTGGCCAGATAGGTAAAACTGTCAGGACCGTGGTAATCCTTGTTGGGCGTATAGGTAAACGTGCCATCGTTATTCACTACGACAACACCATGCTGCGCCCCCCCTACCAGCGTCGCGGTTAGGGGATTCCCTTCGACGTCGGTGTCATTGGCCAATACCGAAGGGCCATTGAGCGTCCTGTTTTGCCCAGTAACGAAATTATCATTGACTGCCACTGGCGGATCGTTGACCGGGGTGACGCTGATGCTGACGGTGGCGACATTGCTGTCGGCACTGCCGTCACTGGCGCGGTACGTGAAGCTGTCCGGGCCGTTGTAGTTGGCGTTCGGGGTGTAGGTGAACGTGCCGTCAACATTCATCACGACAGTGCCATGATCGGCCTGCGTGACCAGTGCTGCCGTCAGCGGATTCCCCTCGACATCGGTATCGTTGGCCAACACCGTGGCGCCAACCAGCAAGGTATCTTCGGCAGTCGTGTAACTGTCCGGTACCGCCACAGGCGGATCGTTGACCGGGGTGACGCTGATGCTGACGGTGGCAACATTGCTGTCGGCACTGCCGTCATTGGCGCGGTACGTGAAGCTGTCCGGGCCGTTGTAGTTGGCGTTCGGGGTGTAGGTGAACGTGCCGTCGACATTCATCACGACAGTGCCATGGTCGGCCTGCGTGACCAGTGCTGCCGTCAGCGGATTCCCCTCGACATCGGTATCGTTGGCCAGCACTGTGGCGCCAACCAGCAAGGTATCTTCGGCAGTCGTGTAATTGTCCGGGACCGCAACCGGAGGATTGTTGACGGGAGGAATAGGGATATCGACCGGGGTAACGCTAATGCTGACGGTGGCGATATTGCTGTCGGCACTGCCGTCATTGGCCTGATACGTGAAGCTATCCGGTCCGTTGTAGTTCGCGTTCGGGGTGTAGGTGAACGTACCATTGGCATTCATCACAACGGTGCCATGTTCGGCATTCGTGACCAGTGCTGCAGTCAGCGGACTACCCTCGACATCCGTGTCATTGGCCAGCACGGTGGTGCCAACTAGCAAGGTATCTTCGGCAGTTGTGTAACTGTCCGGCGCGGCCACCGGCGGATCGTTGACCGGATTGACCGTCACGGCCACGGTGGCCGAACTGACATTGCCGTTTGCATCAGTGAGGTTGTAGCTGAAACTGTCCGGTCCGTTGTAATTGACTTCCGGCGTGTAGGTGTACGACCCATCCGGATTGAAAGCCACCGTGCCATGCGTGGCAACGGCAGCAATGGTCCAGATGTTGCCGCCCGCCGATCCAAGCGTGTCGTTGGCGGCCACTGAGCCGCTAACGGCGGTATCTTCGTTGGTCGTGATGATGTCGTTGACAGTCAACGGCGGCGTCGCGGCTACCGGCGGCACCACCGGCGGCACAGGGTCGACCGGCGGCACCTCCGGCGGCGGCGTATCGGCCGCGGCGGCCACAGGCAGCAAGCCACCGTTCACCAGAGGAACGGGCGGCGCGACAAAGCCACCTGTTGTCTCGAAACCGCTCGTTACATTGCCCCGTGCGGCATTCTGGTCCACCACCACGAAACTGCTGCCACCCTCATCGGCTGCGCCCGCGCCCGCTGCGGTTGCCGGCACCAGCGTGGTCGGATCAGCACCAGCGGCAATGGCAGCTTGAATGGCGGCGATATCGGCTTGATCGGTGGTGGCCTGACGCGGATCGAAAACGCTGTCATCCAGCGCGATCTGGGAAGAGCGCCCGAGGTCAACGTGGGTATTGTTGATGAACTCGATGTCCACCGCCCCCTCTGCGGAGGTCTGGATCACCTCATTGGCGCTGACTTGATCGCCCTCATGCAAGACGCGCTGAACGCCGTTCTGGTCGGTGGCAGTGACTTCACCGACCACCAGCTTGACGGTGCCGATGGTGCCGGCTTTACTGCCTGCCGTAACGGGTTTGACGGCGGAACTGGATGAAGTGGCCATGACGATCTCCAAAATGACATTATTTAATTGTCATCATAGTAGCCAACAGAAGCAGCAATGCTATTGGACCAAAGTACTACGCCAACCCACATCGACCGGCGCTGTCCTACGACTTGCCATGTCGGGGGTCTCGAATAAACACGCGACAGGTTGACGGATGAGATCATAGGCCTATAATTCCATCCACACAGATGGTCTATGGATTCCATATAGAGGCTGTTAGAAATTTTTTCGAAAGATAACCGTATGCGCCCACCAAGCACCATTACCAAAGCCACGCCGAAAATCGCCGAAAGCGAAAAAATTACGATCAACCTTGGCCTGATTGATTTGGGTCAAATCGATCTGCTGGTGCAAGAAGGTTTTTACTCGAACCGGTCTGATCTGATCCGCACCGCCATTCGCAACCAGTTGAGTACTCATGCTGACGTCGTGCGGCAAACCGTTGCCCGCAAGAGCATGGTGCTCGGCCTGCACCATTATTCCCGCAGCGATCTGGAGGCCGCACAGCAAGCAGGCCAGAAGTTGCAGATCCAGATTCTCGGGCTGGCCAGCATTGCCTCCGATGTCAGTGTCGAACTGGCACTCGCGGCGATCGACTCCATCGTCGTGCTCGGCGCGTTACATGCCAGCGATGAAGTCAAGCGCGCTTTGGCTGACCGCATCCACTAAAGTCTTCTCCAACATTCCCGCAAAGGACCTCCATGAAACTGAACCACGACTTACAAGAGCTGATGCGCAAGGCCAGTAGCCTGCTGCAGTCTGGTCCAAAAGGCATCGCGGCCAACGTGATCCAGCGCGTGCTGCAGCGCAGTTTGCCCGGCGCTGCACCGCAACAGCCGAGCATGAAAGATATCAATCCGCCGCCACCGGGACGGGAATTGCCGCCAGCGCCGGAGCCGATGACTCCGCCGGATGTTCCCGCGTTCGTGGCAGATCTGCTGAACCGCTTCGGCGTAAGGCCGCCGCACACCAAGTCAGCACCGGAAACCAACGAGCGCGGTCAGTTCTTGTCTGGCGCGCTGACCAATGCCGCTGGCACCCGCGAGTACAAGCTTTATATCCCCACCGCTTACAACGGACAGGCGCTGCCGCTGGTGGTGATGTTGCACGGTTGCACCCAGAATCCGGACGACTTTGCCGCCGGCACCGAAATGAATGCGCAAGCCGAACAGACGCCCTGCTTCGTGCTGTATCCGGCGCAAGCAAAATCGGCCAATGGTTCGCAATGCTGGAACTGGTTCAATGCCGTCGACCAGCAACGTGAACAAGGTGAGCCGTCGATCATCGCCGACATCACGCGCAAGGTCATGGCCGATTACAAGGTGCTGCCGAAGCAGGTTTATGTCGCAGGACTATCGGCTGGCGGGGCCATGGCGGCCATCATGGGCAGCACGTATCCGGAGCTCTATGCCGCTGTCGGCATTCATTCCGGCTTGCCCTACGCGGCAGCCACCGACCTGATGTCAGCGATGCAGGCGATGCGCAGCGGCATGAACGAAATCCGCTCAGCGCAATCACTGCCCAGCGGGTTACGGCCCATCATCGTGTTCCACGGCGACCGCGACAAGACCGTTCATCCGCGCAATGGCGAGCAACTGATCGAGCAACATGTCCGTCGAGATGCACCATCAACCACCGAAAAAGGCCGCGTGCCAGATGGCCATGCCTACACCTTCACGCGGCACCAAAAACGCGACGGCTCGCCGCTGGCCGAACAGTGGCTGATCCATGGCGCCGGCCATGCCTGGTCGGGTGGCAGCAGCAAGGGAACCTACACCGATGCGCGCGGCCCGCACGCGACCCGCGAAATGATGCGATTCTTCGCCACCCAACAAGGCTGACCGCAGTTATCCACCACCAAGGAATTCCATGATCCACGAAATGCGCACCTATCATTGCGCGCCAGGCAGACTGCCGGCGCTGAACCATCGCTTCCAGACCATCACGCTCGGTTTCTGGGAAAAATACGGCATTCGCCAGGTTGGCTTCTGGACCACGCTGGTCGGCCAAAGCAATCAGACGCTGACCTACATGCTGCAATGGGACAGTCTGGCCGAACGCGAAACCAAATGGAATGCCTTTGCCAGCGACCCCGACTGGCTGGCCCAGCGCGCCGCCACCGAAGCCGAATCCATCATCGTTGAGCGCATCGAGAATCAGTTTCTGGTGCCAACGGCCTACTCGGCGCTGCGCTGAAGCAATTACCCACCCTCCTCAGTGCAACTTAATGCGCGGCACCGTCTTGCCGCGCAGCCATTGCGCCAGCATGTCCAATACCATCCGCAGGGGCCCAAGCAGCGCCATCCGATGTGAGCGATATAGCGCGGCATAGAGTAGACGCGCCACCAAACCTTCGACCAGCAAGGTTTTACCGGTCAGCTTGCCCATCAAATTTCCAACCGCACTAAAGCGCCCGAGCGACACCAGCGAACCATGATCGAGGAAGCGAAAAGCCGGCAGCGGCTTACCGTCGAGCTGCAAGCGCAATGCATTAACCAGAAAAGTGGCTTGCTGATGCGCTGCTTGCGCACGCGGCGGCACCGTCGTATTTTTTTCCCGCCACTGGCAACTGGCGCAATCCCCCATCGCGAAAATCGCCGGATCGATCTCGGTCTGCAGGCTGGCCAGCACTGGCACCTGACCGAGCCGATTGACCGGCAATCCGAGCTCACCAAGGATGGCGGCCACCTTGATCCCTGCAGACCAGACGATCAAATCGGCCGGCAAGGACTTGCCGCTGGCAGTCAGTACCGCGCGCGCCTCGACCTTGACGACCGCTTCGCCGGTCAGTACGGTCACATTCAATTGGTCGAGCAACTTGGTTGTCTGCAGGGCGACGCGCTCCGGTAACGGAGCAAGAATGCGCGGTCCGGCTTCAACCAGCGTCAGGTGGATGTCGCGCTGGCCATCCAGATGGTGCAGCCCATAGGCGCCGAAAACCTCGGCGGTATTGCGCAACTCGGCGGCCAGCTCGACCCCGGTGGCGCCAGCACCGACGATGACGACATCGACTCGTGACGCCGCGCCGGGCGTGCTCGCACTGGTATTTTGCGCGCGCATGCAAGCCGAAATCAGCCGGCGCCGAAATTGCTCTGCCTGGCTCAGCGCATCGAGTGCCATCGCATGTTCGGCGGCGCCATCCACGCCAAAAAAATTGGTCGTACTACCGATCGCCAGCACCAACGTGTCGTAGGCCAGCGTACGCGCTGGCAGCACTTCAAGTCCGTCGTCGTCGATCAGCGCCGCGACGCTCAACTGCTTGGCGGCGCGGTCGAGACCACGCAATTCGCCCTGCTGGAATTCGAAATTGTGCCAGCGCGCCTGAGCGACATAATCGACCTGATGGGTGTTGGCATCCATGCTGCCGGCAGCAACTTCATGCAGCAACGGTTTCCACAGGTGCGACGGCGAACGGTCAACCAGAACGATCTCGGCCCGTCCCGTTTTACCGAGTCGCTGTCCCAGTCGGGTCACCAGTTCCAGACCGCCGGCACCGCCGCCGACGACGACGATGCGTGGCACACCGGTCGGCCGTTTGGAAGTAGGAGGAACAATCGCTTGCAACGTTATCGGGGCAGTCATCGGCGGGCCTTGGGTAGAAAAGTCAACGACCAATGATGCCACGGTGCGTGCACGTGCCACTCTAGTCGACGTCAACCATCTCTGCCTGACTGGAGTGGCCCGGTGCCTGCAGCACGCTAACGGAAATTTTTCAGGTTGCGGCGACGTGCCATGACCCGCTTCATGGCGCAATGGAACGATTCCATCAGGCACCCTGTCTGATATCCTGCGCTGAGTAACCAGGCTCGACGCCAAATTCATCCCTTCCGGGTTCATTTCTCTACACGCATGCCATTTTTCTGACTATCTTTCCCACCCTCATTTTTACTACTCTGCTCTTGCTGCATGGACCCGCGACGGCGCAAGCCGTGCAGAGTGCGCCCATCTCTGTGCCAGTGATCGTGGAACCCAGCACCAGCGCCCGCGACAGCGTCGATCTGGATATCATCGGCAGCGGTTCGGCGCGTCACTCGGTGGTCATTTTTCCGGCAGTTGCAGGAGAGGTTGTCGAGGTCGCGTTTCGCACCGGCCAGGCCGTTCGTGCCGGGCAGGTGCTGTTGCGTCTGCTGGATCGACAGGAACGCCTGGCAGTTGACTTGGCCATGGCAAAGGTCGATGCCGCCAGCGTGCTGGCCGATCGTTATGAGGCGACAAGAGGGAGCGGCGCAGTGCCGGAGCGTGTTCTCGACGAAGCCCTCGCGGTCTTGCGTGCGGCCAGGATCACACTGGCGCAAGCCCGCGCCGCCCTGGCTGACAGGACAGTTCTCGCGCCGTTTTCCGGCATCGTCGGTTTGTCTGACATCGAACGGGGCGACCGGGTCACGACCGACCGCGCACTGACCACCATCGACGACCGGCGCGTCCTGCTCATCGACTTCGACATCCCGGAACCCTATTTGGCACGCGTCGCACCAGGCCACCTGATCTCGGCGGTCAATCCCGCTTATCCCGATCGCACCTTTGCCGGCAAGGTGTCCGAGATCGACAGCCGCGTCGACCCGATTTCGCGCAATATCCGGGTGCGGGCACAGGTCGCCAACACGGCCGATCTCCTGCGTCCTGGCATGTCGTTCGCGGTCCGGCTATCGATGACTGGAAAACTATTCGTCAGCGTGCCCGAACTCGCCCTTCAGTGGGGTCGCGACGGGTCCTTTGTCTGGGTCATCCGCGAAGGCAAGTCGGAAAAAGTGGCGGTTCGCCCGGTGCGGCGCACGTCAGGTCGTGTGCTGGTCGACGGTCCGTTGACAAGCGGTGAAACTGTGGTGGTGGAAGGCGTGCAGCGCCTGCGTGAGGGGCTCGGCGTACGGGTTGTGGGCAATCAGGTTGAAAAGTCCGTCGGCAAGCCGGTCAGCAGCAGTAGCAGCAACAGCAGCACCCCCCGATGAACAACGATCGCGCCAACGACCTGCCTGCGCTGTCCATCCGCCGGCCCTGGCTGGTCATCGTCATCAACTTGCTGATCGTGATCGCGGGCATCGGGGCCTTGATGGGTGTTGAAGTGCGTGAGTTGCCTAACATTGATCGACCGATCGTGGCGGTCCGCGCTGATTATCCCGGCGCCGCCCCCGAAACCCTGGACGCTGAAGTGACCCGTCTGATCGAAGGCGCGGCCTCTCGTGTGCCGGGCGTCTATCTGGTGCGCTCTGCCAGTGAAGAAGGCAATCTGCGCGTCATCATCGAATTCAACCCGAACGTCGATCTGGTGACGGCGGCAAATGATGTGCGCGACGCGGTCGCCCGCGTCGAACGCGATCTGCCTGAGGGCGTGGAAAACCTCACCGTCGTGAAGGCCGATGCAGACGCGGAGCCGGTGCTGCAATTGGCCGTGTCCAGTCAATCCCTGGCGATCGACGAGCTCTCGCGCGTCGTGGAAGAGCAGATCGAACCGGCGCTGATTTCGGTCGAGGGCGTGGCCGACATCACCCTGTTCGGGTCCCGTGAACGCGTCATGCTGGTGCGCATCGATCCCTTACGGTTGGCGGCGCACAGGCTTGCGGTAGGCGATGTTGCCACCCTGCTGCGCACAGCGCCCTTCGACGTTCCTGCCGGGAGCCTGGAGTCACCCAATCAGCAAGTACTGGTGCGTGCCAACGCCTCAGTCACCTCCCCTGAAGCCTTGCGGGCTTTGCAACTGCGTCCGGGTCTGACACTTGGAGAAATCGCTGACGTCTACTACAGCCCGGCCAAAGCCACCTCCTATGTGCGACTCAATGGGAGAACGGTCGTCAGTCTGGGCATCGTGCGACAGGCGCAGTCGAATAGCGTGGCGATTTCAAAAGGCGTGCGCGCAGTGGTGGATCGCCTCAACCGGGACGGAGGTGACCTGCAAATCACCGTGGTGTCGGATGACGCCAATTTCATCAGCGGCGCCATTTCCGAAGTGCTCAGCAGCCTGGCGCTGGCGGTGCTGATCGTGGTGGCAGTAGTGGGTGCATTTCTGGGCCAATGGCGTGCCACGCTGGTGCCGGTGGTGGCGATTCCGGTGGCGCTCATTGGCACCTTGGCGGCGATCTGGTTACTGGGATATTCGGTCAATTTGTTGACCCTGCTGGCAATGCTGCTGGCGACCGGTATGGTCGTGGACGATTCAATTGTCGTTCTCGAGAATATTCAGCGTCGACGTGGCCAGGGTGTGGGCCCAAGAGCTGCCGCAGTGCTGGGCACGCGTGAAGTATTTTTTGCCGTCGTCGCCACCACCGCAACCTTGGTCTCGGTGTTCGTTCCGATCTCGTTTCTGCCGTCGGCGGCGGGCCGGCTGTTTGCCGAGTTTGGTTTCGTCATGGCTATTGCTGTGGCGATTTCTTCATTTGTCGCGCTGACGCTGGGACCGATGATCGCCTCGCGCTTGCCGGAAGAAAAGCCCCCCGGACCGATCTGGCTGAAGGTATCGAACTGGGGCGACCGTGCTGCCAAAGGCTATGCCCGATGCCTGGCCATGGCCTTGCGCCGGGCTTGGTGGGTGGCGGCGGTTTGCGGCTTACTTGCTTGCGCTGCCGCCTGGAGCTATACGCAACTGGTTTCGGAACTCACTCCCACCGAAGACCGCGGCCTGCTGTCGATCCGGATGGAGGGGCCCAACGGCGTTGGACTGGGTTACATCGACCGCCAGCTAGAGCAAGCGCTGGCCATAGTCACCCCCTTGCAGGACGAGGGCCTGGTACAAAACATTTTCACCATCACCGGCCGTTACGATTTGAACCGCGCCGAGATCGTCGCCCCCTTGACCGATTGGAGCAAGCGGTCGGTGTCGCAGGCGCAACTCACGGCAAGGTTGCAAACCGCGCTTGACCAACTGCCCGGTGTGCGTGTGCGTATTCGCGCTGGCAACAGTCTGGGTGTCGGCGGTGGCGATGGCAGCGTGCAAATGGGAGTGACGGGGGATGACTACGCGCGCATCGCCGACGCGGCCTACGGTTTTGCGCAGGCCATCGAACGCGATCTGCCCGGTTTACGCGACGTACGGGTGAACTACACCGTCGCCCAACCGCAGCTGACACTGAAGATAGATCGCCAACGCGCCACGGAACTCGGCGTGTCGATCGAGGGGCTCGACATCATGCTGCGGGCCTTGGTCGACGGCACCGAAATTGCCGAGTTGACGGTCGATGACCGCAACGTGCAGGTGATGCTCGATTCGAACGCCTACCGGGCGACCGACCCGCAAGATCTGTTGGCCTACAGCGTACGCGCCGGCGGTGTGGAGGGGAAACGGCTGGTGCCCTTGTCCCAGTTTGTACAGCTCGAAGAAACAGCGATTGCCTCTGAACTTGAGCGCCTCGGTCAGCGCCGTGCCGTGCAGCTCAGCGCAGTGGCCGTCGACGGCATGCCTCTGCAACAAGCAGTAAACGATTTGCGCGCGTTGGCCGCGAAGGAACTACCCACCGGTATGGGATTGTTATTTCGGGGGGATGCGGCAACGCTGGAGCAAACCGGACGCGATGTCGCCATTACCTTCGCTATTGCGCTGCTGGTCGTGTTTCTGGTGCTGGTGGCGCAGTTCGAGGGCATCACGAGCGCTGCCGTGGTGATCATCACCGTGCCGTTTGGCTTGGCCGCTGCGATATTTGCGATGACATTGAGCGGCACGTCACTCAATATTTACAGCCAGATTGGCTTGTTGCTACTGGTCGGCGTCATGGCCAAGAACAGCATCCTGATGGTCGAGTTTGCCGACCAGTTGCGTGACGCCGGACGCAACGTGCTCGAAGCAGCACAAGAAGCCGCAGTCACGCGCTTGCGTCCCATCATGATGACCATGGCGTCGACCGTGCTGGGTGCACTGCCGCTGGTGTTGGGCAGTGGCCCCGGTGCCGAGTCGCGCGCCTCCATTGGTTGGGTGATTTTTGGCGGACTCTCCTTGGCGTCCTTGTTCACGCTTTTTCTGACGCCGGTGGTCTACCTCGGTCTGGCACGTTTTGCCAAACCCCGCGCCAGTCAAGGGGCATTGCTTGCCTCAGAGATGAAACTGGCGACAGCGCAAGAAGGAGACTCCGCATGAGGCACCGCTTCGCACTGACTGCGCTGACCTTGACACTGACGGCTTGTGCGAGCGTGACCGCGCCGCCCAAGCCAGTCACGCTCGGGCTCACCAGCGCGGATCGATTTTCCGCCGCTCCCGCCGGGGCAACGATGCCACTAGCGTCGGACCTGTTGTGGTGGCAACGTTTCGACGACCCGGTGCTGGGCCGTTGGGTCGAGCGCGCCCTGGCAAATAATCCGGGCGTCGACATCGCACGCGAACGGGTGGTGCAAGCTCAGGCGTTATTAGGTGGCGCGCGCGCGCAGCGCAGACCATTAATCGGTGCAGGCGCCAGCTTTGAACCCAGCAGCGGCAACGCGTCTGGCCAACCCGCAAGCGATTCCAGTGCCGAGCTGACGCTGGCTTGGAACCTTGATGTGGGCGGTGGTTTGCTCCAGGCCGAGAGGTCGGCGGCCGCTTCCGTCTTGCGCAATGAAGACCTGGTGCAGGCGGCGCGTTTATCTGTGGCCGCTTTGACGGCCCGGGCTTATGTGGAGTGGCAGGAAGCCCGTCTCGACCGGGACCTGCTGGCTAACGCGTTAGCCATGCAAGCCGAAGTGTTGCGCGTCGTGCAGGTGTTGGTAGGCGCTGGACTATCGCCGCAGCTCGACCTGGATCGCGAGCGAGCCGATGCCGCAGCGATCGAGGCCGATGCCGCGAATGCCCTGGTGCGCGTGCGACAAGCCGCAGCTGCCTTGCAAGTGCTGGCGGGCGAGCGTCCGCAAGCACTGGACCGTGCCGACGGCATCGCCCGATTACCCGAACTCCAGGGCCAGCAGCCGGTGCCGCGCCCCATCGACCTGTTGCGACTGAGGCCTGATTTGCGCGCTGCCGAGCGCTCCCTGGCCGTGACCGCAGCCAATCTGGGTGTCGCCGAGTCTGCTTTTTATCCACGCCTGCGATTGCCCGGCACGCTTGCGCTCACCTCGGCGGGCCTGAGCGGCGGCGTGCTCAACATCGTCGCGCAGAGTGTGGCGGCGGTGCTGGACATGGCCCTGTACGATGGCGGGGCGCGCAGCGCGGGGGTCGATCTTGAGCAATCGCGGGTGCGCGAGGCCGGCCAGTTGTATCGCCAAACCCTGCTGCAAGCGCTCCAGCAAGCTGAAGCGGCGCTGGTGGCCGCCGACGGTTTCGGCAGACGGATCGACGCATTGCAGCGCGCCAGCACCGCAGCCGATGCCGCCTTGTCGCAGGCGCGCACGCTCCACACCAATGGCCTGACCGGATTCATCGATGTCCTCGATGCCCAGCGCGTCGCGCTGACCAACCGCCGCAACCTGCTCCGTGCCCGCGCCGATGCGGTGCGTCAAGCCATCACCTTGTTCGAGGTCATGGGGATGATTGCGGCTGAAGAGGTGGCCCGATGAGTTCCCCGACCTCACAGAAATAGGCGCTGTGGAGCGCGAGGCGGACGCCGGCCATAAAGTGGCCATCTACGAGTGCTCTCACGCGAGTCCCATCGCGAAAGGCCCGGCATCCTCCCTGCCCGGCATCCTGACGGCTGCCGCTAAAGCGGAACAGGTCAACGTCAACGTCAACTCGTGGCGTGCGCATGGCTTCATGTGCCCACGCGCGCGCAACAACCATGCCGACCAATTCCGACCGTGCGGCGGGACATTCGCGTGGGCACGATCACCCTGTGCCCACCCTACGTGACTGCCCGGTCCGCCGCACTCTTCTTTCTGGCGCGTACGCCGGCACCGCCGTCAAGCCCGTCAATTCGCCCTCGCCACCGGAATCTCGCTCCAGCATGTCGTGTAGTTCGGCGTCTTCCGCTCGCGCTTCATCGCCCAGTCGTTGCGGATGCCCGCGGCGGCAACGCTCACGGCCCCCTTACCGAACCGCTGGTTCAACCCGTCCAGCGTGCGCATCATCGCTTCGGATTTCTCGCCATCGCCGAAGGTCGTCAACAGCGATTGCTGCTGCGCGGACGCACTGGAAATCCCCTGCAAAATGACCCCTGCCTTCTTGTAATAGTAGCCAGGCAGATAAATCTGTTCCAGACCGAACAGCGCCGCGCGGATCAGTAACCGGGTGTCGCACGATGCATTCGGCAGCGGCACGACGACCCCGTTGCTGTATTGCCGGTCTGATGCCTTGAAGCGATTCGTCTGCACGAAGACCTGGATCGCTTCGCACACGGAACCCTGTTGACGTAATTTTTCGGCGGCGCGTGTCATGTAACTGGCGACCGACTCGCCGAGTTCGTCGATGGTGAGCACCGGCTGGCCAAACGAGCGCGAGGCGATGATCTGCTTTTTGGCCGGAGCTACCTCTTCGAGCGCGAGGCAGGAGATGCCGTTGAGCTCATTGACAGTACGCTCGACAACGACGCCGAAGCGCGATCGTAACCATGCCGGCGACGCGTCCCGCAACCTCGCCACCGTGTCGATGCCAGCGCTTTGCAACTGTTCGGACAGACGCCTGCCAACACCCCAGACCTCGCCGACTTCGATCGTCGAAAAAATCGCATCGCGGTCTTGCGGCGTCATCGAAGTCAGGTCACAGACGCTATCGAAGACGGGTCTCTTTTTGGCGATATGGTTCGCCAGTTTCGCCAGCGTCTTGCTGTGGCCGATGCCCACGCACACCGGCACCCCGACCCATTGCCTCACGCGCTGGCGTATCGACTGCCCCATGGCGACAGGCGACTCCCATAATCCGTTCAGGCCATTGAGGCCGAGGAAGGACTCATCAATGCTGTAGACCTCGACGTCGGGACTGTAATCGCGCAGCACGGTCATGATCCGGTTGCTCATGTCGCCGTACAGCGCATAGTTGCTGCTCAGGGCGAGGATGCCATGCTGCTTCGCCAGGTCTTTCAGCTTGAACCACGGCTCCCCCATGGCGACCTTCAAGGCCTTCGACTCTGCCGATCTTGCCACCACACAACCATCATTATTGGACAGGATGACGACCGGCTTCCCCTCCAGCGACGGGTTGAACACCCGCTCGCAGCTGACATAACAGTTGTTGACATCCACCAGGGCAAAGAGCGTCGCCGTTGCTGACTTGGTCGCCATGGTCAGACATCAAACCGGCAGACCACACCGACCACCACACCCCAGATTTCCAGTGTCTCCCCATCGCCAAACTGGATCGGGGCATAGCGTGGATTTTCTGCGCGCAGTTCAATGACGCCGGCGCGCTTGTGCAGTCGCTTGATCGTGTAATCGGCATTCACCACCGCCAGTACGATGTTGCGATGCTTGGGGGCGACCGATCGGTCGACGACGACCATATCGCCATCGAAAATACGAGCACCCGTCATGCTGTCGCCCTGCACGCGAAAATAGAAGGTGGCTGTCTTGTTGCGAACCAGATAGGTATTGAGGTCCAGTCCTTTCTCAAGGTATTCCTCTGCCGGAGAAGGAAATCCTGCAGAAATGCGTTGCCCGTAAAACGGGCGCAGGCACAAAGGTGCCAGCTCGCTGGCCGGAACAAGGCCCAACGGCAGTGCCGTCGCGCGGGAAGCATCAAGGAGTGGAAGAATGGGCATCGCGTGTTTCCGTCAATATACTGTTTATTAATACAGTATAAGCGGGTGACAAATACGTTGCGTGTTTTGTTTCTTGGGATCAGTAGTGCACGGAAAATAGTTGGGTCGTAGCGATGCACCAAGGCTACCCGGCTGGCGGCGACCTCATGCGCCGCGCATTGCCGCTTGCAGAAGAGGTTGAAGGCTATTTTTTAAAAACAGGGCATCAGGACCGCTGCCCAAGCTCTTTCTGCATTTACCCTTGGCAGGCAATTCTCTACCAATACGTTTCGGAGTCAGTGATGACCATGCAATGCGTGAAGCGGTATTTTTCCAGCTGATTGGTCGTCCTGATCTTGTGCCACACAAGGTAAATGAGATTATCGGCATCCACCCCGTAGATAGCCTCTTTGGCCTCCTCTATGATCGTCAAATCTATGACGACTTGGGACAAAGCGTTAATTTCATTGACAACGCGGAGACCAACATCGGCGAACCAATCAACGATCAGTTTGCCCAGCAATAGTAACGAACCAACGCCGTACTTGCCGATCGTGAAGGCCATCGCACCGAACGCGCCTATCGGAGCGAATTTCACGATCCCGCCGACGATGCCGAACGGGACATGCGAGATTTTTCCGATGAAATCAAAGACCAGCGTGCCGCGACCACCGACCCGGTGCAGCGCAAAACCAAACAGGATAGAGAACATCAAAACTTGCAGAATTTCGCCCTTGGCGAAGGCATCGACGACGCCAGGCGGGATGATGTTCAGCAGAAAATCTGAGGCGCTCTGCAACTTGCCGGTGCCAACATAATTGGCAATTCCCTTGATATCGAACGTGGTCGGGTCAATGTGCATGCCAGCGCCAGATTGCAACACATTGACCATGGCCAGACCGCCGATCCTGGACAGACGCGATCAGGGCAGCCGCAACAGCAGGCGGCGCATCGTCAATGTCTTGGTGGCAATGAAAATTTCACGCATGAAAAAGAAATAACTGCCGATCAGTGACAGCATTCCCAATACGAACAGCACCGCGATGAATTTCCCAAAATTAAGTTCGAAGGCGTCCCCCATGAACAACGTCGCAATGACCAGACAGACCAGCAAAGCGCAGGCAGTGCTCAGCGTGATGGCGACATTGATCAGGTGCCCGCGCTGGTACAACACGTTGATTTCTGCGCTATCGGCCGGATCGACCGCCGCACCCGGCACAATCCGCTCCTCAAGTACGCGCGAACGATCAATGATGCGTGAGAGCCGATTCGTCAGCACCACCAGATTGGTACCGACACCGGTCAACAGGAAGACCGGCGCAATCGCCAGTTGAATGATATGACCGACATCGCCGAGTTGGATTTCCATGGTGTTTTTGATCAGGAAGAAGGAAGAAAAGCGGCCGGTACGCAATATTAGACCGGTCAGCACATTGCGCAGCAGCGTAGCGGTGAACGCGGGCAGCGTCAACGCCTCCTGTCGCCAAGGCAGTGCAGGTCCTATACTGTGCAGCGCAGCACTGCCATGCCCCTCCAACAGCCACAAAGGATGACCCATGTTACTCAAAGATAAAGTTGCCGTAATTACCGGTTCCGCCAGCGGAATCGGTAAGGAAATCGCATTTGAATACGCGAAGGAAGGCGCCCGCGTCGTCATCGCCGATCTCGTACTGGAGACTGCCCAGGCCACCGCCGACGAGATCATCAAGACAGGAGGCAAAGCCATGGCCATTGTCATGGATGTCACCAGCGAAGCGCAGGTCGATGACGGTATCGCAGCCGTCGTGAAAGCATGGGGCGGGGTTGACATCCTCATTAGCAATGCCGGCATCCAGATCATCAGCCCGATCGTTGACCTGTCGCTAGAGAAATGGAAAAAAATGCTGGCCATCCATCTCGATGGTGCCTTCCTTACTACCCGCGCTTGCATGCGCGCGATGATCGCCAGCGGCAATGGCGGCGCGATCATTTATATGGGCTCGGTACACTCGCACGAGGCATCGCCGCTGAAAGCGCCCTATGTCAGCGCCAAGCACGGCCTGATCGGTCTGGCCAAAGTCGTCGCCAAGGAAGGCGCCAAGCACCGCATTCGCTCGAACGTGATTTGTCCCGGTTTCGTGCGCACGCCACTGGTCGATCGCCAGATTCCCGAGCAGGCCAAAGAACTCGGCATCAGCGAAGCCGACGTGATCAAGACCGTGATGCTGAAAGATACCGTCGATGGCGAATTCACCACCACGGCCGACGTTGCACGCACGGCGGTCTTTCTCGCCTCATTCCCGACCAGCGCCCTGACAGGCCAGTCAGTCGTCGTCAGCCATGGCTGGTTCATGCAATAACCGCAACAAGGCAGAGGAGTCCTCCGCAGTAGCAAATCGCCGATGAACGACTGCAACGATGCATCCTCACCACAGGGAGTCGCTTGCCTGTGCAGTCGGGAAGCACATTAATAGCGACTATTGGTAAGATCGCCGGACGTCGCCGGGCCAATCAGGCCCGGCAACCTCCAACCACGATCGGTACTACCTCCATGTCATCGGCCGCTACTGATATTCCTTTTACCTCCCGCCTGCTCCGCACGCGGTTCAAGTTATTACTCAGCGACATCATCACTCAGGGCACCTGGCTGTTGCCGGCACTGATACTGACGGTAACAACGCTGCTGCTAGTGGCCGTACGTAACGATGAATTGCGTATCGCTAGCCTCGATACCGAACAACAGACACAGCGCACGATGGCGCAATTGCAGCGCCATCTTGATAACCACATCCAGATATTGCACAGCGCCGCTGCACTGCTGATGCTTGATCGCATCGTCCAAAGCCAGCACTGGAATGCTTACCTGCAGCATTTACAGCGACTTGGCTTGCCGGCAGGTCTGCGCCAACTCGGTTACGCGCAACATATCGCCACGACCGACAAGGTGGCCCTCATGAACGCCATGCATGCTGATGGCAGGCCTGACTACCAGATCTATCCGTTGCGCAACGGCGAAACGGCGATACCGGTGCTGCATGCTGCACCGGAAAGCGGCAATCTGGTTACCCGTGCCGGCTATGACTTGCTCTCGGATACCCTTCTCGCTCCTGCGCTGCAACGCGCTACCGACAGCGCTACGGCGACCCTCGCCAGCGTGCAAGAACGCGTCGGCATGGCGCGCCAGTTCCTGCTGCTATTGCCCGTCTTTCCTGGCAACACGGTGCCGGAGGGCATCGAGCAGCGCCGCAAGATGCTGGTCGGCTTTGTTTTCACCGTTGTGGAAATCAATGCGGACTTGATGACACTGAAGCCCGCCTCCGCATTGCCGCTCTCGCTGCGTCTGTTCGAGCAGCAAACGTCCACCTCTGGCGCACTGCTTTACCAAAGTCCCGGCGAACTCTTCACCGAGCGCCGCACACTGCAGCCCGTCAACCTGTACGGCCAAAACTGGACTCTGGAAACCAGTAGCCCCGGCGTTCCCGCCACGGCCTCAATCGGCGTTGCCGTCACCGGGATGTTGCTGGCTGGCTGGTTGTGCTGGCTTACCCGGGACGCCTTGCAGCGACGAGAATTCATCCGCCAACGCGCACGCCATGAGGCCCACGAAACCCGACAGATCAAGCTGCAGCTGTCATCGCTGACAGCATTGAACCGGCAAGCGATCATTCGTATTGACCACCAGCAGCGCATCATTGCCTTCAATGGTGCGGCCGGCCGGTTGTTCGGCACCGGCGACGAGAACCTGCTCGGCACACCGCTGAGGGAACTTCTGCCGAATCAGCTCAAAGGGGCCAGACCAATCGCACCGCTGGCGCCCCAGACCGACGAAGTCGCCGTATTCCAACTGTCCGGCCAGGCAGATCAGCAGGCGCGGCACCGTAACGGTAGCCTCTTCGGGTTCGAGGCCACCGTTTTCATGATCGGCACTGGTCTCCTGCGCTGTTACACCATTTTGTTAAATGAACTTCCGTCGAACAGTCCCGGCGGCGACATCCTGAACGACTGGCAAAAATGCCTGACACAAGAAATCCACGATGACCTAGGGCAGTTACTGACCGCCATGAAAATGGATATGGGATTGCTACGAGAGCAACTCATCGACCGGCCGGGCGGTCAGATACCCGCCCTGCCGCCACACCTCGATCGTATCGATGCGCTGGTCGATGCCATGGTCGGCTCGGTAAGACGCATTTTGGCCCATCTCTCACCGGGGCAGATTGACGAAGGAGAATTATTCAAGGCACTGGCCCTACTAGTCGATGGCCATGCCAAGCGCTACCAGATCGCTTGTCATCTTGATCTGCCGGCCTGTACGCCGGAGATCGGCATAGCGCTCGCCAATCAGTTGTACCGGATCGTGCAGGAGGCCCTCAACAATATCGCCAAGCACGCCTCAGCCAGCGCCGTCACGATCGACATCGACGCCACGCCCGACCAATTGCTAGTAGCAATTTCCGACAATGGATGCGGTTTCGTCCCGCAACAACAGTTCGGACCCGAAGCCCACGGCCTTACCGGCATGCAGGAACGCGTCAAGGCGCTGGGCGGCGCACTGCACATCGAGACCAAAGTCGATTGCGGCACCACCATCAGGATCAAGCTGCCGCTCAACGCAACGCGCACCTCCTGACCCTTGGCAGGCGCATTGTGCGCGTTCAACTAGCGAGACGAGCTTTCTAGGCCAACACGTTGACTAACAAGTGGTTGGCAAATTAAGTACGCACCAAAGCCAAACTAGCAAGAGAGATAGACGCCAAATTCACTCAAACATTGATGTTTATCAATCTCGTAAAAATGATTTCCGATAGCGTACTGCGAGGTAAAAAAGGACGACTTAAGCACTCCGATGTCACATCAGCTTTTACAATCATCGCACCCAAAATGCCTGAAAGGCGAGGTGCCCCAACAGACCGACTCTCATCAGGCAGCGATACAAACCATGCGTGACTCACCACTCCACTGCCCGCCCGAACAGGACAAGCCATTTACGTTCAGCGGCGTCCATTACACTGAACGCGCAATAAACAAACAGCATCCAGTACGTCTCTGCGAAGTCGGACAGCCTTTTTCGCCACGCCGCCTGCCCTGATGATCCGACTGCTCATTGCCGATGATCACACCATCATGCGCGAAGGACTCAAGCGCATCCTTGAGGGCGCTGACGACATCAAAGTTGTCGGTGAAGCCGTCAACGGTTTCGAAGTCCTCGCACAAGTGCGCAAAGGCGGCTTCGACCTGCTGATGCTGGACCTGTCGATGCCCGGACGCAGTGGCGTAGAACTGATCCGCCAGATCAAGGATGAAGTGCCGCGGCTACCGATCCTCATCCTGACGATGCATGAAGAAGAGCAATATGCGATCCGTGCCATCCGCGCTGGCGCACGCGGCTACCTGACCAAGGAAAGTGCCGGTACACAACTACTGAGTGCGATCCGCAAAGTCGCATCAGGTCGCCCGTACATCAGCAACGAAGTGGCCGAGCAACTTGCCATGGATGCGATGCCCTGCGATGACGACTATCCGCATAAAAAATTATCCGATCGCGAATTCGAAGTGTTCAGCCTGCTCGTCAGCGGCAAGACAATCACCGACATCGCCGACATGCTTCATCTCAGCGCCAAGACCGTCAGCACGCACAAGACACGCATCCTGCACAAGATGGGAATGAACTCTCTGGCCGAGCTGGTGCAGTACGCCGTGGCCTGCCGACTACTCAAGCCCTTCAAGATGTAACGGTCAAATGGAACTAACAGAACCGTCGAGCCACCTATCCGCAGCAAGAAATTGAGCTCAGATTTCTCCTTAACAACATTTAATCGATCGTTGAATCGACCTGACGCAAATCGTCAAAGCAATAGGAATATCCCTACAACTAACGACCAAACCCTACGTTTCTATTCAGCGCCTACCGATAGTAATTGCCCATTTCAGTTGCCATACTTCCAACTTATCAACAGGGGTCAACACAAAAATCTAGCAATTCCAATCGATGTGGCCGGATTTACTAAAAATGAGAAAGGCAAACTGACAAAAAAAGACGGTGCATCTCCTTTCGCTACGACCGTGGACTCTGCAATGCCGGAATGGGGTCGGCGTGGCGACTGCGGAGTCAGCGGAGCAAGACCAGAACAAGGACGGAGTAAGGCATCAATAAGCAAGATCAGCACATGACCGCACTGTTCAATAACCCCACGTGTGCGGTCGAATGCGCCAACGAATTTGACGGGATGCGCCAGCCAAGCAGTTGCTCGAGAAATCAAGTCGGCACCAGCAAGCCAGGTTAGTCAGCCTCTTTGTCGTCAGCCCCTTTGTAATGGCTGCTGAAAAAGAGTCAGAACCGATGTATGTGGAGATTCTCTCCATCGAAGCAGGTGCGGTTCCGGTGATTTTCAATGCCACCTCCCTGTCCGCGCCACACCGAATGCGCCCTATCAATGGGTCGCATCAATGAAGTTTGCTTATCTAGGAATAGGAGTCGGTTATGTTAACAACGCAACTATCTGCCATCCGAACGGAATCCATCCCGCCCGTACCACCCGCCGCGCCGGTTGAAACCGGATGGCAGCGTCAGGGCAAGCTCTGGTCTAACCTGAAGGAGTTGTGTGATGTCTTGCGTATCCCACCCACCTCTGCTTCATTGATCGCCGATGACGAACTACTGTTTCAACATGTACAGTTCAAGACGGGACAACGCATACACACGATAGGGCAATCTTTCGATGCGCTTTATATCGTGCATTCCGGATTTCTGAAGACCGTACTGATCGATGAATACGGCAATGAGCAAGTCCTCAGCTTTCCAATGAAAGGGGACCTTTTCGGCGTCGATGGCATTCACACGCGACGTTATGCGTCAGAGGCAGTCGCCCTGTCCAACTGCGACTTGATCATCTTGCCATTCAAAAAACTCACCGCACTAGGCCGCATCCATCTCGAGTTCGAGCACGCGATTTACAGCGTCATGAGCCGAGAACTGGTGCGCGAACAAGCGATGATCAGCATGCTCGGCGCACTCAGTGCCGAAGCGCGCGTCGCGCGATTTCTGGTATCGCTGTCGGATCGCTATGCCGAAATGGGCTATTCAAGCAAATTATTCAACCTGCGGATGACGCGCCATGAAATTGGCAGCTATCTTGGCCTGACTCTGGAAACGGTCAGTCGGACCTTGTCGGCCTTTAATGAAATTGGACTGATCACTGTTGATCAGCGCTCAATCGGCATCAAGGATCCGGAAGCGCTGAAAACCTTGCGACGCCTCCCCCCCTCGAGCACTCGGGCCAAACAGGTCGCCTCTCGCAAGGCCCGACAACCACCTCATGAAGTCTCTCCGTCACGGGGAGCGTGCAGCGAAGCCATTCCCGCCCAAATGTAAGGCCATCTTTTTCATGGTGTCTTTGTCGTGGTCAAGTTATTGCCCCCTAACAGTGACGACCACTGCTTGAATGCCAAGGCCATAGATATCCCTTAAAGTCGCGAGAGCGCAATCCATGCGTACGCGGCAATCCATACTGTGCGTAGGCCGTAAAAGCGCCGCAGCGACTAGCTCGTTTGCGACTTGGAATGCGCACCATATCGATCAGACGAGCAGCGATTCACTTCACACGTGGCCCATTCGCGCGCTCGCTGTACTTCATGGCGAATAAGTCTCTGGCGACAGCGACTGCGCCAGATTTCCGTCAATCGAAGAACCATTCGCCGTCGATCACTGGTTCATATCGCCAGCGAAGCGACCGGTTCACAAAATGTCGCAGGTGCGGAGCTCTCGCTACGGCAAGTGACAGAGACGTGCGTGTCGGTGATGCGCATCGTGTCCATGGTCTGGCATGCGCCGGATCGCTTTCGCCCACCTGTTTTGTGCACACGTCACTATCGCGCTTACCCCATTACCGCTCATCCCGCCTTTTTCAACGTTCATGACACCAAAAACGCAGACCATCGCTTTGGTATGGCGGCAGTACAGTCTTTTTCCTAGGATGTGTTCATCGCAACGAACCATCGTAAGGACACCACATGAAACAGCTCCGCACATCTCGCCACTTCCTCCTGCTCATCGCCATGACGGCATCCGCCAGCCATGCCGCCGATCAGGTCCTCGTCGCACAGGCAGTGAGTCAGACGCGCATCGTCGTCTTGCCGCAAGTCGTCATCGTCGGAAAACGTCTCAACGCCATGGAGAAAAATCGCCTGGCGCAAACCAGCCAGCCAACACGCACTGTCCGCCCCGCACCCTCTCCCGATGACAAGAGTTGAAAAGCTTGCGCCATCACAACTCCAGCACGCCGTGGCGCGCCAGCGGACGTTACACTGGGTGCTACGGAGAGTGCATGACCCATCGCCAACCCTATTTATTCCGCCGACACCATGAACCCGAACTCCGTATCGTTATTCAAGCACTTCCTGACAACAGCCCTCGATCGCTTGGGACGGGTATTCGACGCTACCGCAACCTGGGTCACGCAACTATCGTGGTGGAAGTTTTTTTTGTTCGCCCTGTTGGTACTGGCGGCTGGAGCCATCACCCAGGAAACTTTATTTTCATCAAGTAACAACGCGGTTGTTTCCAAACGCACGCCGGCCAAAGGTCATTCGAAACTGGTCAATAACGGCGCAGCAGAAATCACGATCGATTCCACCGGCATTCATATCCGTGAAAACAAACCGGCCAGTGCCACCACGCCGGCAAACAGCGCCGTCGACATCACGTTACCGCCAGAAGTGAGCCAGCAAGTTCAGGATGTCATCGCCGAAGCCGTCGACGATGCCGCCACCCAGAAAGCCGAAACCTGGCGCGAAAGCTCATCCGACTGGTTTATGAATTTCGTCCTGTTACTGGTGCTAGGCCTGTTCGGAACCAAGGCACTCATGGGAGGAAAAAAGCGCGCCGAAGCCCAGGCTGCGTTCGCCAATGCCGCCGCCGAGCGCGAAGCGATGCAGCGACAGGTTAGCGAAGCGCGCATGCAGATGATGCAGGCGCAAGTCGAACCCCACTTCCTGTTCAATACGCTGGCCTCGGTCGAGCATCTGATCGAAACCGATCCGCCGCGCGCGGCGCGCATGCAGCACAGCCTGATCCAGTACTTGCGGGCCGTTCTGCCGCAGATCCGCGACAGCGCACCGATCACCAACCTTGGCCGTGAAGTCGATATGGTGAGCGCCTATCTGAACTTGCTGAAAATGCGCATGGAAGAGCGTCTGATCATCGACTGCCGGATCACAGAAGGCCTGCGCAGTGCCGCTTTCCCGCCGATGATGTTGCAATCGCTAGTGGAAAATGCCATCAAGCACGGGCTCGAAAGCAAACCGGAAGGCGGTAGCCTGCGCATCACGGCCGAAGTCGCCCACAATAAATTGCGGGTCTCGGTGGCCGATACCGGGCTAGGTTTTGGCGCCATCGCCAGTAACGGTACCAGCTTGGGCTTGCACAACATCCGCGAACGGCTCGCATTAATGCATGGCAACGAGGCACAGTTGATCATTACGCCCAATCCCGGCGGCGGTGTCATTGCCACCATCGACGTTCCCTATACGCTCGCTCGCTAACACGCCCGCCCTATGCCCACTGCCCTCATTGCCGATGATGAACGCCTGATGCGCGACCAATTGCGCTTACGCCTGGTGCAAGTCTGGCCAGAACTGGTCATTGTGGCCGAGGCCCGCAACGGCGACGAAGCGATCGAACTGGCTGCCGAACACCGGCCTGACTTGGTCTTCCTCGATATTCGCATGCCGGGTAAAAGCGGCCTGGACGCCGCACAAGCCATCGGCAGCGCCAGCCACATCGTCTTCGTCACCGCTTACGACCAGTATGCAATCGATGCCTTCGAGCGCGGCGCCATCGATTACCTGTTGAAACCGGCCGAACCGGAGCGCCTGCGTCTGACCGTGGCACGACTGAAAGTCCGGCTGGCGGCACCACCAGCGCCACCCCTTGCACTCGACGCGATGCTGACCCAACTGGCACAGCAACTGGGGCTGACGACAAAACCGGATTATCTGCAATGGATACAGGCGTCGGTCGGCCAGGAACTGCGGCTTATTGCGGTGTCCGAAGTGCTGTTCTTCCAGTCGGACGACAAATACACCCGGGTCCAGACGGCCCGTTTCGAAGCGCTGATCCGCAAGCCGGTACGCGAACTGGTCGCCGAACTTGATCCCGCCCGGTTCTGGCAAATCCACCGCTCGACACTGGTCAATGCCGATGCCATCGCTGGTGTTACCCGCGATCTGCGCGGACGTCAACTGGTACTGATCAAGGGGCGGACCGACAAGCTGGAAGTCAGCCGCAGTTTTGTTCACTTGTTCAAGCAAATGTAACTGCAGGTGCATGGTATGGTGTGCGGTAAGGTGTCCTTCTGATACCAAGACCGCCTACAACCTCCCTGCGAGAGACTTCCGGACATGCGTTTTCTGGACTTGTTTACCCTCAATAGCCGAACTGCGCTGATCGCCAGCATGCTGATCCTGACGACCATACTGGTCGCAATCACGCTGATTCCACCAAGTCACAGTGCTGCGTCCGGCGATGCGCAATGGATCGACATCCGACAAGTCACGCTGACTGGCGCGCTGGCAATGGCGATTTTCTTTGCTGCGCTGGCCTTGCGTGCCCTCCACCGCCAAAGCGATGCGTTGCAACAGCTACGTCAGCGCCTGCAAGCGCGCTATCCCGATAGCACCGTCATCGGCGACATCAGCGCGGATCTGACACGCGTCTTCGGCCTGTTGTTGCAAGAACAGGGGACGCTGCGTCAGCACGATGAGGCCAGTCAGCAGCGTTTGCGCCTGATCGCCGACAACATCCCTGCACTCATCGCGTATGTGGATGCGGACCGCAAAGTGGTGTTCGCCAACCGCAGGTACGAAGCGGCCTACGGCATCGCTGCCGGCAAGGTCGAAGGCATGGCCGCCAGCGACCTGCTCGGTTCTGATGTCTATGCCCAGAGCGAATCCTTCATGCGCGACGCTCTGGGGGGTGCCGCCGCCACCTTCGAGCGACTCATCACCCATACCGGAACGCTGCGCTGGGAGCGCGTCAGCTACATGCCAGAGGCGGCCACCGATGGCAGCGTCGCCGGATTTATTGCGTTGGCCGAAGACATTACCGAACTCAAGCGTGCACAACACACGTTTGCCCGCAGCGAAATGCGCTTGCGCATGATCACCGACAACATGCCGGCGTTGATCGCTTACATCGATGACGAACAGCACTACCGATTTTGCAATGCCTACTACGAAACCATCCTCAATCTGGCCCCGGAAAAAGCACTTGGCCTGACGGTGCGCGAAGTCACTGGTGAAGACGGCTACGGCGCCATCGTCGGCTACATCCAGCGGGTTCTGGGCGGCGAACGGGTCAGCTTCGAGCAGCATTCCGACGATCTTGGTGGACGCTACTTCTTGCATGACTACTTGCCTGATGTCGATGGCAGCGGCGCGGTCATCGGTTTCTATTCCATGGTGCTCGACATCACCGAGCGCAAACTCGCTGAACTGCACCAGCGCGCCAGCGAAACCCTGCTACGTGATGTGACCGATAGCTTGCCGGCGCTGGTCAGCTACATTGATCACGACGAGCGCTACCAGTTCAACAACCTGCCCCATGAACGGTGGTTTGGCAAGCCACTGGCACAGATCACCGGCCAGCGTGTCGCCGATTTGTTGAGCCCCGACGAGTACGCACGTCACAAGCAGTATTACGATCAGGCCCGCGAAGGCAAGGTCGCGCGCTTCGAATTCGAGGCGCGCCAGGACGGCAGTCCGCACTACTATCAGGCCGCTTATCTGCCGCAATTCGATGACCAGCATCAGCTGACCGGCGTGTGCGGCATGATCAACGACATCACCACGCTCAAGCTGGTCGAAAACCAGTTGCGTGTGCTGGCCCGCCACGACACGCTGACCGGCCTGCCAAACCGCAACCAGTTCGATGAAAAACTCGCCGAGGCGATGGCCCGTAGTCGCCGTAGCGGCCACGCGATGGCGCTGATGTTCCTCGACATCGATCACTTCAAGGCGATCAACGATACGCTCGGCCATCACAGCGGCGATGAAGTGCTGTGCGAATTCGCGCGCCGGTTGCTGCACTCGGTACGTCAGACCGATACCGTCTCGCGTCTGGCCGGCGATGAATTCGTCATCATCCTCGAAGGTCTGCAACTACCCGAAGAAAGCAGCAAGGTCGCCGCCAAAATCATCACCGCCATGAGCACCGATTTCGATGTGCTGGGCACACCGCGTCAGGTCAGCACCAGCATTGGTATCGCGGTCGGCAAGATTGATGACAACGATGGCAGCGCGCTGCTGCGGCGCGCCGACGAAGCGCTGTACGCCGCCAAGGCAGCCGGTCGCAACACGTTTCGCAGCGCGCCATGATGCCGCGCACGGATGCCCTCGCCCTTGACCGGCACGACCTGCTCGCACCGCTGCGTGATCAGTTTGCCCTGCCCGACGGCGTAATCTACCTTGATGGCAATTCGCTAGGCGCACGGCCGAAAGCCGCGCTGGCACGGGCGCAGCAAGTGATCGAACACGAGTGGGGCAATGACCTGATCCGCAGCTGGAATCAGGCTGGCTGGTTCGACCTGCCGTCGCGACTGGGCGATCTGCTGGCACCGCTGATCGGCGCTACTGCCGGCGATATCGTCGTCACCGACACGACTTCACTGAACCTGTTCAAGGTGCTGGCGGGCGCACTGCAACGACAGGCGAGTGCCCCTGCCAGCGCAGCACGACGCCTCATCGTCAGCGAGCGCAGCAATTTCCCGACCGACCTGTACATGGCGGACGGCCTGGCACGCTGGCTGGATCGCGGCTACCAGTTGCGACTGGTCGACTCGCCCGACGATCTCGCCGATGCCATCGATGCGGACACGGCCATCGTCATGCTGACCCATGTGAACTACCGCAGCGGTCGCCTGCTCGACATGGCGGCGATCAATCGCCACGCCCACGCCAACGGTGCGCTGACGGTCTGGGATCTGGCGCATTCAGCCGGTGCCGTGCCGATCGACTTGCAAGGCGACGACGCCGATTACGCGGTGGGCTGCACGTACAAATACCTCAATGGCGGACCCGGTGCTCCGGCGTTCATCTGGGTCGCACCGCGTCATCAGGCGAGTTTCGATCATCCCCTCTCAGGCTGGTGGGGACATGCCGCCCCGTTCGCGATGGATCCTGCTTTTGTGCCCGCCGCTGGTATCCGGCGCGCGCTCTGCGGCACCCAACCCGTGGTCTCGCTGGCGCTGGTTGAGTGCGGACTGGCGATCTTCAGCCAGACCTCGATGGCCACGTTGCGTGCCAAATCGCTGGCGCTGACCGACCTGTTCATCGCACTGGTCGAACAGCGCTGTGCCGCACATCCACTGCAACTGGTCACGCCACGCGCGCATGCGCAACGCGGCAGTCATGTCAGCTTCACCCATCCGCATGGCTATCCGGTGATGCAGGCGCTGATCGCACGCGGCGTCATCGGCGACTACCGGGAACCGCACATCTTGCGCTTTGGTTTCACGCCGCTGTACACGCGCTTCGTCGATGTCTGGGACGCGGTCGATGCGCTGGTACAGATTCTCGACCGGCAGGACTACGACCTCGATGGCGAGCGCGCCACGGTGACCTGATACCTTTTCAGGGCATTTAGTGCAATGCCCTGCGGTTATTGCACCCTACGGCCGAAATCACGTAGGGTGGGCACGGCGCCATCGTGCCCACGCGTGCGCACCGGGAATGTCGCATTAAATCCTCCCGGCGATGCGCTCGCGTGGGCACAACAGCGTGCCCACCCTACCAACTGTGCCAGATGGTGACCTGATACCTTCGCCAGAGCATTCGGTGCAATGCCCTGCGGTTATTGCACCCT
The DNA here is from genome assembly GCA_047621345.1 of Minisyncoccia bacterium. Lineage (GTDB taxonomy): Bacteria > Pseudomonadota > Gammaproteobacteria > Burkholderiales > Burkholderiaceae_D > Actimicrobium. The sequence goes on from JBLHLW010000022.1 coordinate 56,362, forward strand.
ACGGC
>JBLHLW010000023.1:0-54460 GCA_047621345.1 Minisyncoccia bacterium
GTCGATGAAGTGGAGGCGCTGTTGCCTTGGAATTTCCATGACACGCAGTTGACCACCGTTGTTGGGGTTTGAATAGCCTGTAGTTTATGGAGCGCTTACTGATCATCGTGCTGGGGCAGGACGGTTTGGTGGCCAATACGCTAAAGTATCTGGATAAGCATCCTGTCATTGGTGTGAACCCTGATCCGAAGCGGTGGGATGGCGCGTTATTGCCGTTTACTGTCAATGATCTAAGTACGATTGTGCCTGAAGTATTCGGAAGAAAACGGACGATTCAAGAGGTGACAATGGCGAAAGCGAGTCTCAATAATGGACAGTTCTTGTATGGGGTGAACGACATTTTTATCGGACCGAAATCGCATATGTCGGCAAGGTATACGATCGAACTCGCAGAAATGCAGGAGCAGCATTCGTCGAGCGGCATCATTGTGTCGACAGGTCTCGGCTCTACGGGCTGGCTTAAGAGCTTATTAACGGGCGCATCGGCGATTGCCAACCCATCGCGTAATCAATCAAAGAGCAAACAAAAGATGTCGACGCCTTGGGACGCCACCTTTTTGTATTTTACGGTTCGCGAACCATTTCCGAGCAAGACATCCTCGGCGTCATTGGTGTACGGGAAAATCACCAACGAATCGACATTGAAAATAACATCGCAAATGCCGGAAAATGGGGTGATTTTCAGTGACGGTATCGAAGCGGATTATCTTGAATTCAATTCTGGAATTATTGCAGAGCTTGGCATTGCCGAGAAAAGAGGTTACTTAGTCGTCTGACAATATAAATAAAAAAATTGAAAATAATAAAAACCTCTACAAGCTCCCCATTAGTAAGCGCTCCATAAATTTTAAGGCTCTATGCCGTTTTCAGTGGAACTTGACGCCCATTCCGATACCGCGTTACGCCAGTCCCACGCGGTACCGCTGGCAATTATGCGGAGTCTGGAACTATGTGTACTGTTGCCGCTCCGGTAGACTAAAAACCTATAAGGCTAAGCCGCTTCTTCCACGCAACTCAGGATGACGGGAAGCTTGAGATGTTGCTTCGGCAGTGGTATTTTTTTCACCGTCAAATTACGCTTGAGCGTGACTGTGTAGAAAAAGCGCAGTGCAGCGGCGGCACAACTGACACTTTTAGGACTGAGTTTCTTGTCTTTAAGCAGGTGCACTTGCCAAGTACGAACCTCGTCTTGATCAAGTTCTTCAGGTGATCGACCGAAATACTTCGCAAAAGAGCAAACTTGCAACAAATAGGATGACTGGGTATTTGACGCAAGGTTACGGATACCCATATCTTCAAGCATCCGTTGGCGCAATGGTGTCATGGCAAAACTCTTTTAAGCAAAGAAATGCAATATTGCAAACAGCAACATCAGCTTTGCAGAAAGAAAATTAATTGCAAGGAATAGCGCCTACTGGTCGCTCCTAAAAATCGGAGGTGCAATGCCACGATTCAACAAAATGTCGAAGAGCCGAAGATGACTGTGACAGTTGATAAGCCACCAGAATGTTCAAATTACGACCAGTGCTTGCAACGCCGACTGCCGCGATAGAGGGTCAGTCCAATTCCGGCCATGTACATATTTACATCGCCGGAAAGCCTGTGTGCCCCCTATTGAGATAGTTCAATGTTGTCGCGGCAATGTGACGCGCCCTGACAATGTGCTGCAGAAATCTGCCCGGGTTCCGCTTGATCCTGATCTTTGTTCGGGCGGCGCACCCAATTTGCGACCAAGACGGTAGCGGCAGCAGCAGCGAGCAAGTGCTTGATCGTGTGCCCGCTGAGGAAAGCCAATGCGTTCAGTACCGCGTGGTCGTTGAGCTCGAATGCCTTGGCGAGAACGTAGAGCAGTATCGCGACGCTGAACGCGATCCGATCACGGCGCGGTGAATGTGCAATCCACTGCCAAAGCGGAATGAGCACCAGTGGCGCGCCTTGCATCAACAAGTATGGACGCAGATCGCCCACGGCGATCGAGTCGGTAATGGACCACCAGACGACGCTAGCTACTGCGGCAACGACGAGTGCTGGTAGAAGCCAATGGCGCGGGGTAACGTGCGTTTCGGCATAGGCGCCGGCAAGCAGACCGGCACAGGCAAGCGCAATCGGCAGACGATCCCAGACCAGGCTATCGTTGTTCGGTAGTAAGTGATAGAAACTCGACCCGATTGCCGTCAGGGTCACAGCGCCCAAAAAAACCGCATATCCCGGCCAGGCTTCGGCAATCGACGGGTGCTTTGCTTTCGCTCTCAGCGCCCAGAGCCCCCAAATTCCGACGACTGCGAAACCAATGTTAGAGAGGACGTCTGCTGCATTGGGTAGGCCGCCTAAGGACCTACTGTCGGCGAACTGGTGATAGTGCGCAAGTTGCGCAATCGGCCCATGTACCATCATCGCAGTGATGACGAGCAACATGATGCCCAAGGGGATCTGACGTTTGATTTGCTCCATGACACCTCCTAATTTGTTGGAGCGATCATGGCACGACGGTTCACCAAAGCGAACCACAACGCATGAAGTGCCAATAATTGGCGCAATAGGTATTAAATATAGATACAATCAACCCATGACCGAGAGCGAGCGCCTTATATCAACTTTAAAAAACCTGCTGAAAAAGCGCGGCTTGACGTATCGCGCAGTCGGTCAGCATTTGGGCCTTTCCGAGCAAACAGTGAAAAGGATGTTCTCCAAGGAAGTGTTTACGCTGGAGCGGCTGGTCCAGCTCGCTTCGCTACTTGGAATGAGCCTCGCTGAGGTGACAGAGCAAGCAAGCCACGCAACGCCGCGAATCCGATCATTGACAGTAGCTCAGGAAAACGATCTCGTTGACCGCCCGGCGTTACTGTTGATTGCTGCCTGCGTATTGAACAATTGGTCGCCGGAAGAAATTACCAAGGTCTACAAGTTCAGCAAAGCCGAGTGCCTCAAGCATCTTTTAGCACTCGACCGCTTGGGTCTGATGACGTTGCTTCCTGGTGATCGCGTACGTTTGAACGTCGCCCGCGATTTTGAGTGGCTGTCCAACGGACCGATCGAGCATTTCTTTCGCAAACAAGAAAAGGATGATTTCTTGTCGAGCAACTTTGCGGAGCCTGGCGAAAATCTCTATTTCATTTTCGGATTATTGACCCCTGCGGCTAAACTGAAACTGCAAGGGCAACTCAAGAAGTTACGAGATGAATTTGCCGAGCTGCATCGAGAAAGTGTTACTGCGCCGTTTGACCAACGCAGTAGCGCCTGCCTCATGGTTGCACAGCGCAAGTGGGAGCCGAGGAGTTTTGCCAACATGCGTCGCAAGGACGAATAGCCGGCGATGACGCCTTTTGGGCGAGCACTAGCCTGGATGTTTCGTGAACCGACATTTCAGCAAGCATTTCCATCGTTATTGCTGCATCAATGCAGTTGAAAAAATATCAGGCAAAACTCACCCTATCCAGTCGCAATGTGGGTTGTAGTTTGCGTGAGACGGTTGGATGGTTTGCGGCGGAAGGTATATGGTCGATTCCCGGTCCAACCCGACGTTGCATGATCAGGAAGAATTAAGAATTTTTGCTGGTTGGGGCACGAACAGGGGTTCGGTCAGCGTCTGCAACAACAGTTTGACCGGACAGGCGCCGGGCAAATGCAGGACGATTTTGTTTTTGCACTGGCGAATCTGGACCGCGATCTTGAACAATTTGGCGATGACGGTTGATTCATCGGCGGGTGTTTCTGTTCGCGCGCGTGGGCACAAAATCGTGCCCACGCTACGAAAAACAGAGATCGCACAGACTTAGCCGGCGAGGTCGCCAACCTTTTGGCGTCCTGCTACCAATAATCCCGCCAACGTTGCCGCTGCCACCGGCCGGCTGAAATAATATCCCTGAATTTCATCGCATTGATTGGCACGCAGAAAGGCTAATTGCTCGGCCGTTTCGACACCTTCGGCAATCACTTTCAAGTTCAGGCTGTGTCCGAGGGCGATCACCGCACGGGTAATCGTTGCGTCGCCCGCATCGGTGACGATGTCGCGGATGAAGGATTGGTCGATCTTCAGTCGGTCAATCGGAAAACGTTTGAGGTAGCTCAGGCTCGAATAGCCGGTACCGAAATCGTCGATCGATAATTGCACGCCCATTGTTTTCAGCGCATGCAGCGTAGTGATGAAATGTTCAGCATTGTTCATCATCATGCTTTCGGTCAGTTCGAGTTCCAGATAGCAGGCCTCAAGCCCGCTATCTGCCAACGCCCGGCTGACCGATTCCAGCAGGCCAGGCTGCATGAACTGACGTGCCGACAAGTTGACGGCCACGCTGATGCACGGCAGGCCTGCGTTCTGCCACGCCTTGTTTTGCGCACAGGCTGTGCGCAACACCCATTCGCCAATCTGCGTGATCTGGCCGATCTCTTCTGCCACGGGGATGAAGATGGCCGGACTGACCATCGATCCGTCAACTTGCGGCCAGCGGATCAGCGCTTCGGTGCCAATGATGCGCTCGCTATCGATGTCGATCTTGGGCTGATAAAACACGGTGAATTCAAAATTATCGAGTGCCTTGCGCAGACGACATTCGAGGTCGGCACGTTCGACCGAACGTTGCCCTATTTCGCTCGAGTAGTACTCGACCGTATTGCCGTCTTGAAGCTTGGCACGGTACATCGCGTTATCGGCATCACGCATCAGCGTGGTCGCCTCATGGCTGTCGTTCGGAAAAACCGTCACGCCGATACTCACCGAGATAAACAGCTTTTGCCCCTCGACCAAAAAGGGCAAGACAAATGCCGTCAGTATCTTGTCGACGACAACGATCACGTCTTCTTGGGTGTGCAGGTTCGTGAGCAGCACGATGAATTCGTCGCCACCCTGTCGCGCCACGGTATCGTTATCGCGTACGCTCGCACACAACCGCTCGGCAACCGCCTTGAGCAGTGCATCGCCGAGGCTGTGACCACCGCTGTCATTGACTTCCTTGAAGCGATCGAGATCCAGAAACAACAACGCCAGCAGGTCCTTGTTACGCCGGGCTTGCATCATCGCCTGCGTCAATCGGTCACTGAGCAAATTGCGGTTGGCCAGACCGGTCAGCGTGTCATGGTTGGCCATGTGGACGAAGCGGGCCTCGTCGTTCTTACGACCGGTGATATCGATTTCGACACCATCGAAGCGGACCACATTGCCACTTGCGTCACGTACAGCCTTGGAGCGGTCTTCGATCCAGCGCACTGTTCCGTCGGGTCGAATGATGCGGTATTCCTGCACGACGCTGCCATGCTCGAGCAATTTTGCGCGTCGGTTGCGAACCCGCATCACATCGTCCGGATGGATGACCTTAAACCACAATTTCGGGTCATTGAAAAATTCCCTGGCGCGACGGCCATAGACCTGTTCGACGATGGGACTGAGGTAAAGCAGATGGCTGCCGGAATGCGACCAGACAACGTTATCGATCGACTCCAGTATTTTCGAGAGCTTTTCTTCGCTAGCCAGCAGCGAGCGCTCGGCAGTAGCGCGGCCATCTTTGTTGCGTAGGTGAATGACACCGTAAGCGATATCGCTGGTCAGTTCTGTGAACATCGCGATCTGGCTGGTGCCAAAAGCCTGCGCCTCGCTAGCGCAAATCGTAAATACACCAAACACTTCGTTGCCATCCTTCAACGGCAGTGACATAGCGCAACGATATCCGCTTGCAGAAGCTTTTTCTTGCCAGACCTGTAAAGGCAAAATGGCCATCACATCACTGACCATACCCGCAGCGCCGGTACGCAAGGCGGTCGTTGCCGGCGTCCAGCCCTGCTCATCACGCACCCAACTGGAAGGAAAATAATTGAACTTGATATCGTGCGCACCGGCCTGCGCCACCGGAAGCAGTTCGCCATCTGGCCCGACGTAAGCGATCCAGGCCATCCGGTAGGCCCCGAGTTCGACCACTGCCTGACACATCTGCGCCAGCATGTCGGACTCATCGGTGGCGCGCACCATCGCTTGATTGCAGCGTGCCATCACAGTCCGTACGCGCAAGCTCGCACCGAGGGAATTCTCGGCCTCGATTCGCTGAGCGATTTGAGCGCTTAGCAACTGATGCTGGGATTCGATTTGTTCGTACAACTGCAAGTTTTCGTACGACACCGCGAGTTGCGCTGCGACCGTTGCGGCACCTTGCTGATCGACTTCGCTGAAACCGCCACCACCCAGTTTGTCGAGCAGATACAGGTACCCATGCACACGGTCACGCGAAACGACCGCCACACCGAGAAAAGAATGTACCGGGCTATGCCAGTCAGGCAAGCCTGCCTCTTGTGGATTGCCTGACAGATCGGACAGCCGGATCGGCGCGCTGCCATTTATCAGCTGCGCCAGCGTTCCGCTGATCGGTTCAAGGATTAACTGCGCCCTCACCGCATCGTTGATCCCTCGGCAAATGAGATGCCGCGGCGTGCTTGACCCAGGTTCAAACATCGCCACCACGGCCGAGCGCGCAGCACACATGCCACCTGCCACACGGCAACCGGCTTTAAGCAATTGCTCCGGATTTCGCTCGGTCGCCAACTCAATACCCAATTCAATCAGTGACGTCAGGCGCAGGCTAACCGCCTGCAAGTTAGCCAGCGAGCTCGACAGACGTTGTGCCACCTGACGGATTTCGTTGGCTTCAACCAGTAACGACACATCGTCCTGTACCAGTCGAGTGATCAGGTGGCTGCTGTTTTCGAGATCGACGAGGTAGTCGACCATCTGGTTGTCAACACGCGCGAAATCAATACGGTCGTTGATGGTGAAGCTGGCCGGCACAGAATCGGTATGCCGTAACGGCAAGCCAAGTGCTTCGTAGACGGTGTTCAAAATGACACCCGGTTCGGTTGGCTTTGGCAGTATCCAGCGCACATGACAGGCTTGCGCCATGGTCGATGCTTTGCGCTCTTGAAAGGCTGCTGTGTAAAAAATCACCGGTGTAGCCGCAATGTCGGGTTCGGATTGCATCTGGATGACGAACTCGTAGCCGTCCATGTTGGGCATCATGACATCGACGATGACGAGATCAGGATGTTCAGCGCGCATTGAGGTCAGACCTTCAAGCCCGTCGCGCGCTTCGAGCAGGCGATGGCCGCCATAGCCCAGTAGCGTGATCAGGAATTCCCGGTTCAAAATATGGTCGTCAACGATCAGAATGGTCGCCATGGGTTCTCGCGGTAGGGTCGATGATGGCATGCAGGTCGGCAGGCAGGAAACACTCCAGCTGCGCGATGAAAGTAGTTGGTTCGATCGGTTTGGCGAGGTAGCCGTCAAAGCCGGCGCGCAGCAGATTTTCACGATCTCCCACCATGGCCAGCGCGGTGACTGCGACGATCGGAATGGCCGCCAGTGCCGGCTGCAAGTGCAGGTGGCGCACGATGCCAAAGCCATCCATACCGGGCAAATGGACATCGCACACGATCAGGTCCGGTAACGCACTAGCAGCCAGCGCGATACCGGCAGGGCCGTCCGGTGCGCCCAGTACTGTGTGGCCATAAGCTTGTAACAGGTAGCCCATCAACGCCATGTTGGCGGGATTGTCTTCGATGATCAGGATACGGGCCGGCATCGGTCAGGCCGCGCGCAATGACAGCGTGAATGTACTACCAACACCAAATTGACTCTCGAACCGAAGTGCGCCCTGCATCAACCCGGCCAATTTCAGGCTCAAGTACAGGCCCATGCCGGTGCCTTCAAAACGCCGGGTCGAACCGGCATCGATCTGCGAAAACGCCTGAAATAACTTGGCCTGATCTGCTGGCTTGATACCGACGCCGCTATCGATGACGCTGAAATCAATCCAGCGCTGCCCATCGACTTCCTGCTCGGACAGACCGATCACGACCTCACCGGCTTCGGTAAATTTAATCGCGTTGTTAATCAGATTAATCAGGATCTGGCGCAGCGCTCGTGCATCGGCGTGCACGATGATCTCCATTGCTGGCACCTCGCTGCGGAAGATCAGTCCTTTGTGCATCGCCAGCGGTCCCAGCGTTTCGGCCAGTTCGGTGATGAGGTTCTGGCAGAGGACTTTTTCTGGTACCAGTTCGACTTTGCCTGACTCGATTTTTGCCAGGTCCAGCAAGTCGTTTATAAGCGAGAGCAAATGCCGCGCACTGGTCTGGATGGTCTTGAGTTGTTTGTCCTGATCGCCTGTGAGCGGGCCCGGCAGGCGCATGAGCAGCGTGCCAGTAAAGCCGATGATGGCATTAAGCGGCGTGCGCAATTCGTGCGACATGCCGGCCAAAAAATGATCCTTGGCCAGATTGGCTTTTTCCAGCTCGGCGTTTTTTTCCTGAAGTGCTTTTTCAATTCCTTTGCGCGCGCTGATATCGCGGATCGCGCTCATCACCATCGTCCCTTCGCCAGTCTCCATTGGACTGAGGCTGATCTCGACCGGGAATTCAGACCCGTCCTTGCGCAGGCCAAACAGTTCGAGCTCCGCACCCATTTCACGCGACCGCGGCAGGCGCATGTAATGTGAACGATGGACTGTATGGGCACCGTGATAACGCGGCGGCAGCAAGCGTTCGATCAGCTCACCGCAGAGTTCCTTCACACCATAACCAAACAACCGCTCAGCCCCGGAATTGGCTAGTACGATGCGACCAATCGCATTGACTAGCAGGATACCGTCAGGAGTCGATTCCAGCAGGTTGCCAAATCGGGCATCGAGCAGCTTGGCATCGCGCAGCACCTTGAGTATGGTCACATCTTTTTCGCCATACAGAATGAATGTGCAGCCGCCCTGCGCATCGCGCACTGCCTTGCCGGTGACATCCACATAGATGAGCGAGCGATCTTTTTTTTGTCGCAGCGACTCATGATGGAAAACGCCGCTCGCCGCGATGGCTTGTCGCACCCGGGACTCTTCGTCGATCCGGTCAGGCGGTACCGTCAGTGCATGCAGGGGCTGGCCGATTGCCTCGACGCTGGTGTAACCAAACATTGTCTGCGCGCCCACCGACCAGTGCTGCACAATACCCTCCAGCGAGGTGATGATCACCGCGTCCGGTGCTTCATCGCAGGCGATCCTGTCGAAATCTGTACTCATGCGCACTTTCGCTTCCAAGACAGCCAATCGGGATGGCATTGTTGGTCCAAGCCCACCGCCATGGAGAGCACGGAGACGGCTTATTGATAAAAATGTGCCCTGAGTATAGAGCGAGTTGCGGTATCGAAAAGGTGATCTTCGGTCACTGTGAAAAGGCGCTCATTGTGCTCTGCCAACAGGCAGTAACGAGCGTCGTTGGCGCTGTGCTACCATCCGCCTCGCTAGGGGTCCCGCGCTATCTTCATCACGGTGCGCGGGTGAGATTGACCCTTCGAACCTGATCTGGATCATGCCAGCGTAGGGAAGCGCAAAGTATGTCGTCTCTTTGATCGCTCCTGCATTGGCTCCAGTGTTTTTTCACCTGACAGAGCACACTATGCCGGCACCGACTTTTCCCCTGACCCGAATTTCCTTTCTGATTGCCCAGGCGATCGCCAGCATCACCATCGCGCACGCGCAAACCAGCGGGCAAGTACTGCCGCAAGTGATCGTGACCGATACCACACCGAAACGCGATGCGAGCTCCGCCATCGGTGGATTCGGCAATGCGCCGTTGATGCAGACACCGGCTGCCATCAACGTAATCAGTCAGGAGCAGTTACAGGATTGGCGCATTCGCCGCATCGCCGATGTCATCAAGCTCGATGCCAGCCTCAATGAGGCCTATAACGCGGTCGGCTATGCAGAACAATTTTCGCTGCGCGGCTTCCCGCTCGACAATGCTTCGAGCTATCGCAAGGATGGCTTGCCGATCGCGTCCGACGCCTCGATCCCGCTTGAAAACAAGGACCGCATCGATATCCTCAAGGGCCTGAGCGGCTTGCAAGGTGGCGTTTCGACGCCCGGCGGCCTGATCAATTTCGTGACCAAGCGGCCGACGGCGACGCCGCTGCGTTCCATCCTGTTCGAGGTCAGCGAACGTGGCACCGTGCTCGGTTCAGTGGATCTGGGTGGTCGTTTCGAGGACCGTCGTTTTGGCTATCGCATCAATGCCGCTGCCGAGCAATTGCGCTCGTACGTCAAGGGCGCCGATGGCCAGCGTCAATTTTTGTCCGGTGCGTTCGACTGGCAGATTTCGCCCAAGGCATTGCTGCAACTCGATGTCGATACCCAGCACAAATCGCAGATCACCGCGCCCGGTTACCAACTAATCAGCGGCACCACGTTGCCGGTGGGCGTCTCGGCCCGTACCTTGCTCAATGACCAGCCGTGGAGTAAACCGGTAGTCAGCGATAGCAGCAATATCGGCCTGCGCTTTGCCTATCAATGGAATGCCGACTGGACCAGTACCGTCGCCGCCAACAAATACCGTCTCACGCGCGACGACTTCGCGGCGTTTCCGTTCGGCTGCGGTTTTGCTGCTGGCTTTTGCGCCAATGGCGACTATGACATCTACGATTACCAGAGCACCGGCGAAGTCAAGACGCTGCTCTCGACACAGGCGCTGCTGCAAGGGAAATTCGCCACCGGCAGCGTGCGCCACCAACTGACGCTGGGCGTCGACACGCTGCGCCGGCGCGATGCCTACGGCGATTATGTCTACGACTATCGCGGCACCAGCAACATCTATCAATCCATGGTGGTATCGCCCTCGCCGCTGACCACCGGACCGGTGTCGGTGCAACGCAAAGGCGATGAACGGGCGGCCTTCGTGCAGGACATCATCAGCCTGACCGAGCAAGTTCAATTGCATGCCGGCTTGCGCCACACCGAACTCGAACGCGTCCAGCTCGGCAGCACCTTCAAGCGCACCTACACGCTGCCGTCGCTGGCGCTGGTCTACAGCCCGGTGTCTAGCCTGAGCCTGTATGGCGCGTATTCGCAAGGACTGGAACATGGCGGCATCGCGCCGTTCGGCACCAACAACGTCAACCAGTTGCTCGATCCGGGCACCTCGCGCCAGCAGGAAATCGGCATCAAGACCTCCCTGCTGCCAGACTGGCAAATGACGGCAGCGCTGTTCCAGATCAGCAAACCGCTGGAGGTCATCGACGCCAATGCCGACTATGTGCGCAATGGCAATGCCGTCCACCGAGGCCTCGAACTGGCCGCGCAAGGCAAGCTGACACGTGACCTCACGTTGGGTCTGACCGCCATGGCTTTGCAGGCGCGCCAGCGTAATACTGGTGATGCCGTACAGGACAATCAGCGCGTCACCAATGTTCCTGCATTCAAGTCCGGTGTGACTCTCGATTACGCGGTGCCGCAACTGGCTGGCGTAAAACTCAATGGCGCATGGGTCTATTCCAGCGACAAGGTATTCAGTCCCGACAGCTTGACCCGTACGACGATCCCGTCGTACCACGTGGTCGATCTCGGCGCGCGTTACATCACAACGGTCAATGGTGTTGCCACCACCCTGCGGGCCAATGTCGACAACGTGTTCGATAAGTTCTACTGGCGCGATGCCTCAACCGCGCTGGGCGGCTACTTGCTGCCGGGTGCGCCACGGACCTTCAAGATATCGGCGCAACTCGATTTTTGACCGTTACACCATGATAAAAAGCGTGCCGTCATGGCACGTTTTTTTGCGGCGGTGGCATTTTTTACCAGTACACGAAGGGTGCTTGCTCATCGCTCTTGTCAGCCGCAATGAGGTGACCGATCTGTACTTCCTGGTCCACGTTATCCGCGAGCGCCTGCACAAAATCATCCGGTGCCAGTGGCGCAAAAAACAGGTATCCCTGCGCACTGTCGCAGCCATCATTGCTCAAGACACCCAACTGTTCGACGGTCTCAACACCGACTGCAACGACCTGTACACCGAGCGCGTGTCCCATGTCGATGGCGGTACGCGTGATGGATCGTAAATCTGCCTGATGGGTGATGCCGTTAATGAAGCTGCGATCGACTTTTAATTCGCGAATCGGCAACTTGCGCAGATAGGCCAGCGAGGAATAGCCTGTGCCAAAATCGTCGATGCTCAAGGTGACCCCTATTTTTGCAAGTTGCAGTACATGGTCGAGGACTTGATCGATGCGGTCCATCAGCGCATTTTCTGTCAGCTCAATGCTGATAGAGCGCGCCGGGACCATCGATTGTTGAATCAAGGTCGTGATCTTGGTGACAAAATTAACCTCGCGCAACTGCTGAGCAGACACATTGATGGTAATGCACGGCACCACGATACCGAGTGCACGCCAACGGGCAATCTGGCCCACTACTTGTTCAAACACCTGCGTACCAATCTCCACCATCAAGCCTCCACTTTCGGCAATCGGCAAAAAACAGGACGGCGGCACGTCTCCCAAGATGACATCATTCCAGCGCAATAACGCTTCGGCACCAACGATGCGCCCACTGGCGAGATCAATCTTGGGCTGATAGACCATGCGCATCTGACCGGCAGTGACGGCTATCCGCAAATCGTTTTCCAGCTGGCTGCGCTGGAGCGCCTTGGCTTTCATTTCACTGGCAAAAAACTGATACTGATTGCGTCCGTACTGTTTGGCCAGATACATGGCGCTATCGGCGACGCCGAGCAAACTGCCACTGTCGTTACCATCTTCCGGGAAAACAGCAATACCGACGCTGGCGCTGATGTTGATATTGATATTGAGCTTGCTGTTATTGATCGAAAACGGTGCTGCCATTGCAGTGACAACCCGGCTTGCCACGCCAATGACATCCTGTAACGTGACGTTTTCCAGAACGGCGACAAACTCGTCACCACCGGTGCGGGCGAGTGTGTCGGCATCGCGCATACAGCGCAACAAACGTGCAGCGGTCTGTTTAAGAACCCGGTCACCAATTGCGTGACCTTGGCTGTCATTGATCTTCTTGAAATCATCAAGATCGATGAACAGCACCGCCACTTTGTGTTTCGACCGCTTGGCCTGAGAAATCGCATGCTTGAGCCGGTCGCTTAATAAATTGCGGTTGGATAATCCGGTCAACTGGTCGTGCGTCGCCAGGAATTCGATGCGTTGGAATTCACGACTGCTGGCTGCGATGTCGGTGTCGTCGCTGAGCATCTGGTGAGCGCCGATTGACCGGTCCGGCGCCAAAAAACGAACGCTATCGAAAACGACCAGCATGATTCCCTGACTCTCGCCATTCGGACCACGCAGCAAGGTGACCTCGCTCCGGCACCGCCGTCCGTCGATTACTAGCGACAACACCTCGACACCCCCGTTCGCTAACACCTGATCGAAGATCACAGCTAGGCCGTCGAGACAGCGCGGTAGCAGCAAGTTGCTGATATGGACGTCGACATGTGCCGAAGTCAGGTTAAATGCCTGTAATGCCGTCTCGTTGATGTAGCGCAAATGCAAGTGTTGATCGAACACGGCAACCGGAAACCCGAAATGATTGCCGAGATGGTCGAAAGTGAGATTGATGGGTGGGAGGCCAGCAGGGCAAGACGTGTCGATAGCCAGGTTCATCATTGTTATCTCCTCCCGTTTATGAACTTTCGTCGTCTGCTTTACGCAAACCAACTACACAGACCAACTTGCCTTTAAGAACTAAAAGCAGCATGAACAAGATAACCCAAAGTAACAATTAATCGCAAACTAAAACACGTGGTTTAGAATTTTTCGTGATGTTTATTCCACAAGGCAACAAGACGCGATGATGCTAGAGGCAATCAAAAGCCTGATTCGGCCTGGCTCGGCGGGAAGTTGTTATTACTCCGGGCGAGACGACAAGGCGGTTGCTGCTTGATGCAGCCTTTCGGCCAACGATCCTGTTAGCAACTGATAGTCACAACCATGTTGCACGAGCAGCGCGATCAGGCGCTCATGTATTACAAGCCGGACACCCGCCGATTCGCGTTGCAGGCCATCGGCGACCCACGGCGTATCAGGTGCAGTCACCAGCGTGAGCGCATATCGTCGACTCGCCGCCAACGCGGCGAGAGCGGCATCAACGCGACCAAAATAAAACGCACTGTAGAGCGCTGTCATGACGGGCGTCGTGTCACAGAATATCCAGCCGATGCTGCATCGGGCAGCTTCTACCTCGTGTTCGACCTGCGTCAGTGCGATCCCGAGTTGCTCATCTTCGCGCGGGGTCGCCTGGTTCTGATCGACAAATTCACGCAGATATTCCGGTACCCATACGCACTTGTACTGCGCCGCCAGCGCTGCCGCCAGTGTGGACTTGCCCGTCGATTCGGCACCGAGGATTGCCACTGCCCTCTCCATCATGGCAACTTGCGCCAGGCGCGCCAGCCAGCCAGCGCCATCACGACAAACACGCCGTACAGCAGCGCCGTCAGGGTAAGGTTTTTATAAAGGTACAAGCCGACATAGAGCAGGTCGACAACTACCCAGACCAGCCAGCTCTCGAGTTTCTTGCGCGACAGGAGCCACTGACCCAGCAGACTGCCGGCGGTTAGCAACCCATCGGCATGTGGGACATCGGTATCGGTAAAGTGTTTCAGAAACAATGACAGAACGATAAATCCACCCAGCCAGGCCAGTCCGGAAAACCACCAACCACGCCGCGATAGTCGGCTCACGGCCAACACGGAATCGGTACTGCTGCCATGAAGCCACTGATGCCAGCCCCATATCGACATCACAATGAAGACGAGTTGCAACGCGCTGTCACCGTACAGCTTTGCCTGCGTGAACACGACCGCGTAGGTTGCCGATGAAATAATCGAAAATAACCAGCACCAATGGTTTTGGCGGATATTCAGGAAAACCGTGATCAGGGCAAGAACGAACGAAATCAGTTCCAGTGGTGCCGTGGTGAAACCGAGTAACTGGAGCGGATCGTTCATGCAGCACGCCTGAAAGGTAACGCGACAGTATAGTTCAACCGCCAGCAAGACCCGTCCGTTCCAGTCCAACGACACCCAAAATTAGTTCCCCATGGGAATGCCAGCAGGAGTAATGCATAATGTAAAGAGACCGTTTCACCCTGACCCATTGATGTAAGTGCCGCTTGCAGGGATTGCATGACGATGATTTTTCCGCCGAACCAAGATGTACCGACGCCCGCACCGGCATTTCGACGGCGGTGTAGCGACGTACTTAATGGGTTGACTCGAATCGCACTGCAACAGGTCGATGCGCAGTTCGGCGATTTTTCAACACGCCTTTCAGCGAGGCTGCTGCAGCTCTCCGACAACAGCAGCGATGCCAAAGAAGCCAACCTGAGCTTCAACCTCGGCAATCTGCTAAAAAATCACGGCTATCCATTTTTGCTGCTCGCAAACGAAGAACTGGAACGCGCACTGGCTCGCGAAATCCAGTTACTGGAGCACGGCGCTGAGCCAGTTACCTCACGCCGTGCCGCGGACCTGTCCTTGGTGCCGTTTGCCGAGATGGACAACAAGGTCTTGATGGGCACCAGCGCCCGCCTGTTCGATATTGAACAGGCCGACCAGCTAGCCGCCCTTAACAGTCGACTGGCCTACTTGCTGCAACGAGACACGATTAATGTGACGCAGAATCCGTTTCGGCCCGAAGTATTTTTAGGCGCAATCCAGGCAGCCTGGTGCGCCTTCACACCGGAAGTCGATGCGCACCCGATACTCCTGCCTCTATTACGACCGACTATTTTTCTGGCACTGGGTCCGGTCTTGCAAGCGCTCAACGCTGACTTGATTACCCACGGCATTTTGCCCGAACTGGTCAGCACCTATCGCATCCATAAATCCAGCGGCAATCTCAGCGCGGAAACCCGGGAAGCCAGCCAGCAGGCGCTACGCGAACAATTGCGCCAGCGTTTCGAGACGCCCGGGCAGACCGAACTGCCCGTACACGCCGGCTCCGGCTTGCGGGGTCAGGTCGACGCCTTGCATGTCGACGCGCCAACGATCAATCAAATGGTGCGACTGCGCTCGAGCATGCCAGCAGGCTCGTTGAGTCGCGTCGATGAAACCACCATCGACCTGTTGTCACAAGTTTTTGATACGGTCTTTCAGGACCCCCACATCCCGCAAGAGGTCAAAGAGTTAATCGGCTTTCTGCAACTACCGGTACTCAAGGCGGCATTAGTCGATCAGGAATTTTTTTACAGCGACAGCCATCCGGCTCGCAAATTGATTGACCTGATGGCGCGTACCGGCATCGGCTGGGATCGCAGCAAAGGGGTAGAAGATCCGTTGTACCGGACCATGAAACAAGGTATCGACCGAGTCCGACACGATAGCGGCAGCAATCAGAGCCAACATTTTGCAGCCGCACTGGGGGACCTGGAGTCGTATATCCGCACGGAGGAAAATGCGGTGACCAGCGCGCTGGCGACACCGATCACGCAAGCGTTGCACGCTGAAAAGCTCCGCGTGGCGGGCCGCTCTGCGCGTAACGATGTAGCCGTGCGCATCCGTACCGGTGAAGTCAGTGCTTTTGTTGAAGCGTTTCTGGAAAGCCGTTGGATCACCGTGCTGACGCTGGCCCACAGTATTAGCGAAGAGAAACCCAATGTACTGACCAACGCTATCCGCACCATGGACGATCTGCTGTGGAGTATCAAGCCCAAGTTCAATGCAGAGCAACGGCGCGAACTGATCGCGCGCCTGCCGATGATTCTGGCGATGCTCAACAAGTGGCTCACGGTGATCAAGTGGGACGATGCCGACCGGTTGCGGTTTTTTGCCGATCTGGCCGAATGTCACGCATCGATTGTGCGCGCGCCGATCGACCTGACGCCCGAACGCCAAGTTGAAATCTCCGTCGAAGTCGCCCGAAAAGCCGCCGAACACCGGCTCGCGCTGCAGGCACGCGAACCAGACGAGGCGCCAACGGATCAGTTCGCGACGACCGTCGAACAGTTGCAACGCGGCGCCTGGTTGGCTTTCGAACAGGAATCTGGCGACGCACGACAAGTTAGGCTGGCCTGGGTCAGTCCGCTACGCACTCTCTACATTTTTACTAATGGCCAGCGCGAAGAAGCGTTTTCAATGCCTGCAGACGAACTGGCCCGCCATTTCCGCGAAGACCGCGTGAGCGTTCTTGCGCAAGACAACATGGTCGAGCGGGCACTGGTGCGCGCGCTCGATCAAAGGGATCAGACTATCGCTGACGACAATGCCTGATCGGTATGAAATGGCATGACCAAACCCTGCACTGCATCTTCGACAGCGGTAATGCAGATCAGCGGTAACGCCGGGCCGACGGCGCCGAACACGGTCGCGAATGGCACATCAACCGCATCGCGACCAGTACCAATGCGGACCAGTCCCATCGGCGGCGACACACCGCTCGGGTCAAACAGATACCAGCGCCCGCTGAGCATGACTTCCACATACGCATGAAAATCCAGCGGTCGCAGGGACTGATCAACACCGTAATCAATCCCGGTCACGAAGCGCGCCGGCAAATTAATGGCTCGGCACAACGCAATCATCAGATGGGCATAATCACGACAAACACCCACCTGCTCGAGCAGGGAGTCGAGCGCCGAGGTGCTGGCATTGGTGCTACCCGACTGAAATACCATACGCTGGCGAATCCAGTCCTGAATGCCCAGCACACGCTGATAACCGCGAGACCAGTGACCAAATTCCCGGCTAGCCAGATTGTGCAGACGGTCGGACTGGCAGTAACGGCTAGGATAAATATAATTCAGCGCGTGTGGCGGCACCGCGTCAATCGCCATTTCTTGCAGACCCCATGGCGCCTCGACATGATGGGTAATCTCGACGGTGGCTTCGTAGCGCACGCACAATGGGCCATTGAGCGCCTGCAGACGCAAGTAGCGCGAACCGGTTTCCGGCGGCGTGAACAAACTAAAGGGAACATCCTGGCTGACATGCAATTGCTCACGCACCACATTCTGGTGCGGCGTCGTCGCCGCGTGGATATTGAAAATGAAATCGCTGGCGTTGTCGTAGATGTCGTAATTCAGTTCGATGGAGAAATTCAAACGGATCATTGCGGGTAGCTTCGGAAAGTAGAGGTGGCGCCATGCACGCGAGGAGGCTAAGTCTACCAAGTATCCGGCGCAAGCTGCCGGCAATGTGTTCGCTATCGAACTTATTTGCAGCGACGCGTATGATGAGCACCGTTCCGTCCTTGCCAGCGCTTTGCGCTAGCTGCGACATTCATTCCGCTTTATTGCTTGACCTGCACTGACTACTGACTTCTTTACTATGACTAATCCCCTGTTAACCGGGTATCCGGCAGCGCAACAGCGCTACGACGAAATGTTCGACACCGACGGAAAGACGCGCCCGCACTGGCGCCGGCTGCTCGATTTCCTCGGTCGCGAACCCCCTGACCAAATGCGTCATCGCATCGAATCGCTGCAACGGCAGGTGCGTGAAAATGGCGTCACTTACAATATTTACGCCGACCCGAAAGGTATTGCCCGACCTTGGGACCTGAGTGTGCTGCCCTTCATCCTGCCACAAGACGAATGGGCGGATATCGAATCAGCAGTGATCCAGCGTGCCACTCTGCTCAATCGCATTCTTGGAGATGTCTACGGCGAACAGACGCTGCTCAAGGAAGGCTTGCTGCCAGCCGGACTCATCCATGGCAATGCCGGGTTCCTGCGACCCTGCCACGGCATTCGCCAGAGTGATGATATCTCGCTGCATTTTTACGCCGTCGACCTTGCGCGCGCACCCGATGGCCGCTGGTGGGTCGTCGGTGACCGCACGCAAGCCCCCTCCGGTGCCGGCTATGCACTAGAAAACCGAATCGTTATTTCGCGCGCCTTCCCCGAGTTGTTTCGCGACCTCAAAGTGGAACATCTGGCCAGTTTTTTTGCCCGACTACGCGATAGCCTGACGCATTGGGGGCGCATCTGCGCCGCCAACCGTGGCGATGGCAATGACGACAGTCCGCAGCTGCGTGATAGTGAGCAGCCGCTCATCGTGCTGCTGACACCGGGCGCCTACAACGAAACCTATTACGAACAAACCTATCTCGCCCGCTACCTGGGTTTTCCATTGGTCGAGGGCGGCGACCTGACGGTGCGCAACGGTTTGGTCTGGCTCAAGACCCTGGCCGGACCGCGCCGTGTGCACGTGATTTTGCGCCGTGTCGATGACGAATTTTGTGATCCGCTGGAGTTGCGCTCTGACTCTGCGCTGGGTGTCGCCGGCCTGACGGAAGCTGCACGACGCGGTACCGTGTTGCTGGCCAACGGACTCGGCTCGAACCTGCTTGAATCCGGTGCTCTGCTAGGCTACTTGCCCGCCATCGCGCGCCGCCTGCTTGGCGAAGAACTGAAGATGCCATCGGTCGGCACCTGGTGGTGCGGCGAACCAGCCGCACTCGAGCAAGCGATCGACCAGCTCGATCATCTGGTGGTCAAGGCAGCGTTTCCGCAACTGCGTCAGGAGCCAATATTCGGACAAGGCCTGAGCGACGAGGCGCGTGCCAAGCTGATCGCCGCAATGCGCGCCCAGCCCCACAATTACGTCGCACAGGAACTGGTGAAAATTTCCCAGACACCGGTCTGGCGTGACAATCCTAATCCAGGACTAAGTGCGTCGGCAGTCGGTCTGCGGGTGTTTGTCTGCGCCACGCCGGACGGCTATATCGTGATGCCGGGCGGCCTGACGCGGGTCGCCACTGGCGCCGACGGACGCGTCATCACCATGCAGCGCGGTGGTGCCAGCAAAGATACCTGGGTGCAGGCACGCGGCCGGGTTAGTCAAATCAGCCTGCTGCCGACCTCGACTGCTGCGCATGAACTGGTGCGCGGCGACACGCATTTATCGAGCCGCGTCGTCGAGAATCTGTTCTGGTTCGGGCGACTCACCGAACGCTGCGACAATACAAGTCGACTGCTGCGTAGTGCACTCGATTTCCTGCTCAGCGTATCGCCTGAATACCGTGGCGGCGAATGGCAAACCGTCCAGGACCTGTGCCAGCATTTCGGCCTGCTCAACGATGACCTGCAAGAAGGTGCGGATATTGAAACCGAGTTGCTGCAGTCATTGGTGACCCGCAGCGGCGCCGGCCTGACCAATAATTTTCAGCAGCTTTACAGGGTTGCCGGTCACCTGCGCGAACGGCTCTCACTGGACAACTGGCGCACCCTCAACCAAGTGGTGCAGCAAAACAGCGGACTCGGCCAGCCACTCAGTCTGGCAGGTGCTATCGCCCGGCTGGACAATGCCACGATGGCGTTGATGACACTATCCGGCTTTGCGCTGGACGGCATGACGCGCGATAACGGCTGGCGTTTCATGTCGATCGGCCGTCGCCTCGAACGTCTGCAATTCCTCAGCACGGTGCTGCAACACGGGATCAACATGCCGCCAGACAGCAGCCTGGATTGGCTGCTGGAAGTCGCTGACAGTATCGTCACCTACCGCTCGCGCTACGTGGCCCAGCCCGAAATACTACCGTTGCTCGATCTGCTGGTACTCGACGAAAGCAACCCGCGTTCGGTCATGTTCCAACTGCAAGGTCTGATCAAATATCTCGATAAACTGGCCGCCAGCCACGGCCCCTGCGGCGCCGAACTGTTTCTGCCGCTACTGGTCGAATTGCAGGCGATTCAAACCGACCGCGACCTGTGCTTCGGCAGCGAGCCATTACTGGCCCTGCTGGCCAAACTTCATGTTGCCAGCATCGCGCTGTCAGACCAGATCGGTCTGCAATTTTTCAGTTATACCGGCGAAATCAATCGAGGGACATTTGCACCATGAGCATCCGCTATCACGTCCTGCATGAAACAGTCACCACCTACCATCGTGATGTCACGCTGTCGCAGCAATTCCTGCACATGACTCCCCGTTCGTTTGTTTACCAGACCACCGATTCACACGAGCTGAGCATCACTCCGAAACCGCAGGACTGGTCTAACCGGATTGATTATTTCGGTAATGCCACGCGTTTGCTAACGCTGTCGGCACCGCATCCGGAACTGACGGTGATATCGGATTCGGTGGTCACACTGCAACCGCGGCCTGACCGTTCACGGCTGAGCGAGTCACCGACCTGGGAAGACCAGCGTGCACGCTTACGCACGACGCTTGATGCCTCGACGCTGGAGCCGTATGCATTCCTGTTCGATTCGCCGCACATTGCCTGTGGTGATGAGCTGTCCGACTACGCCCGTCCTAGCTTCACGCCAGGCCGTCTGTTACTGGAAGCATGCATGGAACTGACCGAACGCATCCACAGTGATTTTAAATACGATCCCGACGCCACCACCATTGCCACGCCACTGATCGACGTACTGCGCGGACGGCACGGCGTATGCCAGGATTTCGCCCACGTCATGATTGGTTGCTTGCGCTCGCTCGGCTTGGCCTGTCGCTATGTCAGCGGCTATATTTTGACCATGCCACCGGAAGGGCAGCCGCGTCTGGTCGGCGCAGATGCCTCGCACGCGTGGGCCTCGGTGTATAGCGAAGGATTGGGATGGATAGATTTTGATCCGACCAACCGATGCCTGGTCCAGCATGAGCACATCACGGTGGGATGGGGCCGGGATTTCAGCGATGTCACACCAATGCGCGGCATCGTGCTTGGTGGTGGCGGACAGGAACTCCGGGTTGCAGTGACGGTGACGCCGATGGTGGCTTGCGCAACAGGGGGTTGATCGCTTCCGGCATTGACGGGAGCAATCAGAGCATTCGGTGCAATGCCCTTCGGTTATTACAACCTACGACACTAATGGGCATTTCCGGTTCGCGCGCGTGGGCACAAAAAGCTGTGCCCACCCTACGCCAAGAAGTGCGTCCTTCTTAATTGTCAGTCGCGTAGAGTGCAATAACCGAAGGGCATTGCACCAATCGAACATCGAAGAACCATCGAGATCGTCGGGGTGAAAAAAAATGACCGCTCAGCGAACTGAACGGTCATTTTTTATTACTGAGGTACACCGGAGAATCAGGCCGCCTTTTTCAGACACTCTTTCATGAAGGCCTTGCGCTCATCGCCTTTTTTACCCGTGGCCTCGGCGTTGCAAGTTTTCATTTTATTTTGCTGGGTAGCCGGTTCTGCTGGAGCAGCTGCGGCAGACGCATCGACTGCCGGTTTGGCGCTTAGGCATTGCTTCATGAACGCTTTGCGCTCGTCGCCTTTTTTACCGGTGGCTTCCTTGCTGCACGTGCCCATTTTGGTTTGCTGGTCCGTGGCGGCCAGCGCGGAATTGAAGCAGAACGGAACGGCGAGCAGCAAAACGGCAAGAATGGTTTTCATGGTTGTTCTCCTCAAGGAAAAAGTCGCCGCCAGCGGAATGGGCGGCTGCCGGAATTACAGCATGATTTACCTGTCAACGCGCCATTCTGCAGTGCAAAAAGCACTCATGCAGAGCGCGCATCGGTGGCGAACCCCAAGGCTGACTCCATATCGACAGCAACGATGCGCGAAACACCCTGTTCTTGCATCGTCACACCAATTAATTGCTGTGCCATTTCCATCGCGATCTTGTTATGCGAGATGAACAGAAATTGTGTCTTCACAGCCATACGCCGGACCAAGTTACAGAGCCGCTCGGTGTTCGAATCATCGAGCGGTGCATCGACTTCGTCGAGCAGACAGAACGGTGCCGGGTTGAGCTGGAACATCGAAAACACCAAGGCCGTCGCGGTCAGCGCTTTTTCGCCACCGGAGAGCAAATGAATGGTCGCGTTCTTCTTGCCGGGCGGCTGCGCCATGACTTGTACACCGGCGTCGAGGATTTCGTCACCCGTCATCACCAGGCGCGCCTGACCACCGCCAAACAGGATAGGAAAAAGTTCGCCGAAATGCTGATTGACCTTGTCGAAGGTGTCCTGCAGCAGTTCGCGGGTTTCCTTGTCGATGCGGTGGATGGCATCCTGCAGCGTGTCAATGGCTTCGGTCAGGTCGGCGTTTTGTGCATCCAGAAAATTCTTGCGCTCCGAGGCAACCGTCAATTCATCGAGTGCCGCCAGATTGACGGCGCCAAGCGCGATGATGGCGTTGCCCAAACGTGTGACTTCTCCCTGCAGATACGAGGGTCGCAAGTCGTCATGCAGTTTGGCCGACAGCACGACTTCGTCGGCTTGCGCATCGATCAGTTGCTGAGCAAATTGCTCCTGATTAAGCCGCGCCGCCTGCTCCTTTAATTGCAGCTCCACGATCCGGTCGCGCTGGGGTTGCAAGCTGCGTTCCGATTGCATGCGGGCATCTTCGTGCTGACGCAGGTGCTGTGACAACTGGTCGAGTTCATGACGGGCATCCGAGAGCGCGCGCTCCTGACTGGTCCGCTGGTCCAGCAAGCTCTGCAGGCCGGTCTGCGCGGTCTGTTCATCGAGTCCGGTTTGCTCTTGCAGGCCTTGCTGCAGGCTGGCCGTCAGTTGCGCGACTTGCTGTTGCGCGGTCGCAATCGACCGGCGGAGTTCCTCGATTTTGCTACGCTGACTTTTTTGAGCGTAGTCAATTTCCTGCGCTGCGCGCTCGAGCTCGCGCAGGCGCTGGCGGGCATCGTTGAGTTGCTGTTCCTTGTTCAGGAAATCGGTCTGGCCCTCCTCGTGAGCTTCCTGGCGCTCAGCGAGTTCGCCGTCGAGTTGTTCGAACTTGGCTTCCGACTCGGCGCGGGCCTGCTGCTGCTCGGTTTCCTGCTCGGCGATTTCCGCGAGATCGGTCGCGATCTGGCTGCTGCGCTGGTTGAAGCGCGCCTGCACTTCGGACATCTTCATCACGTCGATTTGCAGGCCATGCATGGCCTGCGTCAACCCGGCCACGCGCTGTCGGCAATCCTGCAAACGCTGCACGGCTTGCGTCAGCGCGGCTTCAGCCTGCACTGAACGGTTGCGCGCGGCGTCGGCGAGCAGGTACTGGGCGCGCACTTGCCGGGTCAGATTATCGATCTCTTGCTGGCGCGCCAACATGCCGTCCTGCTCGGAATCAGAGGCATAAAACCGCACGCTGGATTGGCCAATTAAATGTCCTTGGCGCGTGACGAAACTCGCACCTGCCGGTAACTTGTCGCGCGCGGCAAACGCGGTGTCAACATCCTCGGCCGCGTAAAGATTACACAGCCAGTCCTGCATCAAGTGGCGAATGCCGGGATCGTTTTGCAGCAGCAAATTTTGCAGGGGTTGCAAACCCTGGACAGCGTCGGTAACCGGCGCGAGGTTGGTCGCGCTAGCGGAAAACAGCGCCAGCTTGGCCGGTGGTGCGTCATTAAAAAAGGCTTTGGCCCAATCCAGATTAGACAGCTCCAGCGCGGATGTACGCTCGCGCAGCACCGATTCGAGTGCCGTTTCCCAACCCGCCTCGATATGCAGTTTTTGCCACAATCGCGGCAAGCCATCGAGCTCGTGCCGATTCAGCCACGGCTGCACCTTGCCCTGACTTTGCACCCGTTCCTGCAATTGCTTGAGCGCTCCCAGACGGGCATCGAGACGCGCATTACTGGCACTCTCTTCATTGACGGCTGCTTGTGCCGCGCGCCGCTCTTCTTCGAGTCGCGGTTGCTGGTCTTGGGCTTCATCGAGCCGCATCGTTGCTTCTTCGAGCTCGGCGCGCTTTTCTTCCAGCTCCAGCGTGGCATTCACCAGATGCGCGTTGTCGGGCAGATTCAGGCCAGTTTTTTCCTGCAGCAGGCGTTCGCGCCGCACGGTCAGGCCATTCAGGATATTCGAGGCATTGCGCTGCTGCGCCGCCTCGAGTTCAATCTGCTGCTGGACTTGCATGATCTGGCCGCGCGATTCGGTGCTGCGCTGTTGGGCGTCGCGCCAGACCTGCTCCAGCGCCGGCAACTGCTCGCCATGCTGTTGTAGTACTTGCTGTGATTGCTCGACCCGCTCGCCCTGCTCTTCCAGCAGCAGCTCGGCTTCGGCCTGTTCATCAACCAACTGGGTTTGCTGGTGCTGCCAGTGGTCGCGCTGCGCGGTCAGCGTATCGAGTTGCGCCTGCAAACGACTGCGGGACTCGATGACGAACTTGATCTGCGCTTCGAGGCTACCGATTTCAGTATTGGTCTGATACAGCGCGCCCTGCGCCTGATGCAAGCGGTCACCGGCACCAAAGTGGGCCTGACGCATGTGTTCAAGTTCCAGCTCGACATGGCGCAGCTTGGCGGTTTCCTGCTCGAGTTCGGTCTGGGCCTTTTCAATGTCCATGAAAAACTTGTGCTGCTCGGATTGCGCTTCGTTCTTGCGCAGTAGCCAAAGCAGCTTTTGCTTTTCTTCCTGATCGGTCTGCATGTCGCGAAAGCGCGTGGCAACCGCGGCTTGCGCCTCGAGCTTTTCGAGATTGGTAGTGAGTTCGCGCAGGATATCTTCGACCCGCAGCAAATTTTCACGCGTGTCGTGCAAGCGGTTTTCGGTTTCGCGGCGACGTTCCTTGTACTTCGAGACGCCGGCGGCCTCTTCCAGAAAGATGCGTAATTCTTCAGGCCGGGCCTCGATGATGCGCGAAATCATGCCTTGACCGATGATCGCGTAGGCGCGCGGGCCCAGTCCGGTGCCGAGGAAAATATCTTGAATGTCGCGCCGCCTAACCGCCTGATTATTGATGTAATACGTCGAGGTGCCGTCGCGGGTCAGCGTGCGCTTGACGGCGATTTCGGCGTATTGCCCCCATTGGCCGGCCGCCTTGCCATCGGAATTATCAAACAGCAGTTCGACCGATGCGCGCCCAGCGGGCTTGCGATGCGTGGTGCCGTTGAAGATGACGTCCTGCATCGATTCGCCGCGCAACTCCGAAGCTTTCGATTCTCCCAGTACCCAGCGTACTGCATCAATAATATTGGACTTGCCGCACCCGTTCGGCCCAACCACGCCAACCAATTGGCCCGGCACCTGAAAATTGGTCGGATCGACGAAGGACTTGAAGCCAGAAAGTTTGATGGAAGATAAGCGCACGAAGTCAGCAGTCAGTAGACGATCAGGGGATAAAGCGGACACCGCATCGGCACCGCAAAAAAGGGCCTCATCATAACATTGGCGATTCCGGGCCTTGGTGCTTTGGCCAAGTCAAACAACAACGGCACACCAGTGCCCCGACGTTATAATAGGATTCCTTTCCGATCCATTTGCAGCCTCGTCAACCATCCGCTAGCGCCCGTGAATCCACATCTGAACCAGTTACAGCCCTACCCGTTCGAAAAACTCCGCCAGCTATTCGCGGAAGTGACGCCGAATCCTGCCTTTACGCCTATCAGTCTCGGCATCGGCGAACCAAAGCACCCGACTCCTGCATTCATCAAAGACGCCATGGCCGATCATCTCGGCGGGCTGGCCAGCTATCCGAGTACCGCTGGCAGTGATGCGTTGCGCGGTACGATTGCCTCCTGGCTAGACCGCCGTTATGGCTTGCCAAAGATCGATCCCGCCACGCAAGTACTGCCGGTCAACGGCTCGCGCGAAGCGTTGTTTGCGCTGGCACAAACGGTGATCGATCCGAACAGCGATGCACTGGTATTGTGTCCGAACCCGTTCTATCAGATCTACGAAGGCGCCACGTATCTGGCAGGTGCCAAGCCTTATTTTGTCAATGCTGATCCGGCGCGCAATTTTGCGCCGGACTACGCGACAGTTCCGGTCGAAGTCTGGCAACGGGTGCGCTTGCTGTACCTGTGCACGCCGGGTAATCCGACCGGATCCGTGATGACGCTGGCGGACTGGAAACTGCTCTTCGACCTATCGGACAAATACGGCTTTGTGATTGCGGCCGATGAGTGCTACTCCGAAATCTATTTCAAGCCGGAAGCGCCGCTTGGTTCGTTGCAAGCAGCCAGCCTGCTTGGCCGCGCTGACTACCGCAACCTGATCGCCTTTTCCAGTTTATCGAAACGATCGAACGTGCCCGGCATGCGCTCCGGCTTTGTCGCTGGCGATGCCGCTATCCTGAAAAAATTCCTGTTGTACCGCACCTATCAGGGCGGTGCGATGAGCCCGACAGTGCAGGCCGCCTCGATCGCTGCCTGGAATGACGAACAGCATGTCATCGACAATCGCGCCAAATACCTCGACAAGTTCACACGTGTCACGCCGATGCTTCAAGAAGTCCTCGACGTCGCCTTGCCGGACGCCGGCTTTTACCTGTGGGCCGGCGTGGACCGCTATCCCGGCATCAATGATGTCGAATTCGCCCGTCGCCTGTATGCGCAATATCATGTGACTGTTTTGCCGGGCAGCTACCTCGGGCGCGAAGCGCATGGCAGCAACCCCGGTAGTAACCGCATCCGTATGGCACTGGTGGCTGAGGCGGAGGAATGCCTCGAAGCCGCAGCACGACTCGTTGCGTTCACGCGCACGCTCTAACCCGCCTCCCTTTTATTTTTACTTTTATAGATTGTTCACCACCATGACCCAAGCACTTCAGCAAATCATCGATCAAGCCTGGGAAAACCGCGCCAGCCTGTCACCGCAAGCCGCACCCGCGGCGATCCACGAAGCCGTTGCCCATGTACTCGAACAGCTCAATGACGGCACGCTGCGCGTTGCCCAAAAAGACAACGGCAGTTGGGTCGTCAACCAGTGGGTCAAAAAAGCCGTCCTGCTGTCGTTCCGCCTTGAAGACAACATCGTCATGCCGTCCGGCGATCACATGCAGTTCTATGACAAGGTCCCGACCAAATTTGCCAATTACACCGCTGAAGATTTCGCCAAAGGTGGCTTTCGCGTGGTACCGCCTGCGGTTGCTCGCCGTGGCAGTTTCATCGGCAAGAACGTCATCATGATGCCGTCGTTCGTCAATATCGGCGCTTATGTCGATGAAGGCACGATGGTGGATGCGTGGGCGACGGTTGGTTCGTGCGCGCAGATCGGCAAGAACGTCCACTTGTCCGGCGGTGTCGGGATCGGTGGCGTGCTCGAACCGATGCAGGCCAATCCAACCATTATCGAAGACAACTGTTTCATCGGCGCCCGTTCGGAAATCGTCGAAGGCGTCATCGTCGAAGAAAACTCGGTCATTTCAATGGGCGTGTATATCGGCCAGTCAACCAAGATCTACGACCGTGCTACTGGCGAGGTCACTTATGGCCGGATTCCTTCCGGTTCTGTCGTCGTCGCCGGCAACCTGCCATCGGCCGATGGCAAATACAGCCTGTACTGCGCCGTCATCGTCAAGCGGGTGGATGCGAAGACACGGGCCAAGACAGGGATTAACGAGTTGTTACGCGACTAATTGCACAGCTAATTTTTCCGGGGAGAGCAGCATGGCGATGGACAGACTATTTGTGTTGATGAAGGAAAAAGGCGCGTCAGATATGTTTCTGGCCGTCAATTCACCGATTCATCTGAAGATCAATGGCAAGTTAGTGCCGATCAATCAGCAAAAAATGGATAACGCCACCATCATGACCCTGCTCGGCGAGGCTGTCCCCGCCAGTCGCCTGCAGGAACTCGAACGCGACAACGAACTCAATATCGGCATTCCGGTGTCCGGCGTCGGCAGCTTCCGGTTATCCGCTTTTCGGCAGCGCAGCAGTATTTCTGCGGTGCTGCGCTACATTCCGCACACGATCCCAGAAATTGCCACACTCAATGTGCCGCCACAACTCAATGACCTGATCATGGCCAAGCGTGGTTTGCTGCTCGTGGTCGGATCAACCGGTTCGGGCAAATCGACGACGATTGCCTCGCTGCTGGATTATCGTAACGAACACATTGCCGGACATATCCTGACGTTGGAAGAACCCATCGAGTTTTTGTTCAGGAACAAGCGATCTATCGTCAATCAGCGTGAAGTCGGCGTTGATACCGAGACGCTGACGGTCTCCTTGAAAAACGCGCTGCGACAAGCGCCTGACTGCATCATGATCGGTGAAATCCGCGACCGCGAAACCATGGCCGCGGCAATGGCGTACGCGCAATCGGGGCATTTGGTCGTCTCGACGCTGCATGCCAGTAACAGCTATCGCGCGCTCAATCGCATCATCGGTTTTTTCCCGATTGAGAATCGTCCGGCGTTACTTCAGGACCTGGCCTCAACCGTCACCGCAATCGTCTCGCAACGACTGGTACCAGCCATTGGCGGTGGACTGATCCCCGCAGTGGAGGTCCTGCTCAACACAAGCCACGTAGCCGATCTGATCGAAGATGGCGAAATCAGCCAAATTCATAATGCCATTGAAAAGAGCCTGTCGCCCGGATCACAAACCTTCGAGCAGGCGCTATTGCAGTTGATACGCGATGGCAAGGTCACGCAGGACGACGCGATCGCCAATGCCGATTCAGCCAGCAACCTGTTCTGGATGATCAACAATACGGCCACAGGCAAACCCGTCAGCCCCGACCCGGAACTGGCGGTTCCGGACGGCCCGACCTTCACTGAATTCACGCTCGATACATGACAATACGGCTCTACGGCATTCCCAATTGCGACACGGTCAAAAAAGCGCGCGCCTGGCTGACCGAGCGGCAGCACGACTTCCTGTTCCACGATTTCAAGAAAGCCGGCCTCGACCAACTCACCATTGAACACTGGCTGCAGTGGGTCGACTGGGAAGTTTTAATCAATCGCAAAGGCACCACCTGGCGCACGCTCGATGATGCGCGCAAGGCCAGCATCATCGATGTCGACAGTGCCATTCAACTGATGCTGGAGAATCCGTCTATCATCAAGCGCCCTGTCCTTGTGACGACGACACAAACGATCGTCGGTTTTTCAGATGACGCCTATCAACAGATTTTCAAGAAATGAACCCATGAGCAAAACGCTGGCGCTGACCGAGCAACTGATCGCGCTCTCTTCCGTGACGCCCGAAGACAACGGTTGTCAACAACACCTGATCGCCTTGCTGGCACCACTCGGCTTCCGCTGCGAAGCGATTCGCTCCGGCAATGTAACTAATCTGTGGGCGCGCAAAGGCATTGCACAACCATTGCTCGTATTTGCCGGCCACACCGACGTCGTGCCAACCGGTCCACTCGACCAATGGACTTCGCCGCCGTTCGTGCCGACCCACCGCGATGGCAAGTTGTACGGACGCGGTGCCGCTGATATGAAAACATCGATTGCGGCGATGGTTGTTGCGGTCGATGAATTCATCACCAGCCATCCGAACCACAAAGGCTCGATCGGTTTTCTGATCACCAGCGATGAAGAAGGCCCGGCAACCGACGGCACCATCGTGGTCTGTAACCTCCTGAAAGAGCGCGGCGAACAGCTTGACTACTGCATCGTCGGTGAGCCAACCGCGAGCGCCCAACTCGGCGACACGATTAAAAATGGCCGGCGTGGTTCGATGTCCGGACGACTGGTTGTACGCGGAATTCAGGGACACATCGCCTATCCGCAACTGGCACGCAACCCGATCCATGAGGCTGCACCGGCCATCGCCGAACTCGTCGCAGAGCAATGGGACGAAGCCAACGAATACTATTTACCGACCTCATGGCAGGTCTCGAATATCCACGCCGGCGCCGGCGTATCGAACGTCATTCCGGGCGAACTGGTCATTGATTTCAATTTCCGTTTTTCTACCGCGAGTACCGTGGAAGGATTGCAGCAGCGCGTGCAAGAAATTCTCTCGCGTCATGGTCTTGAATACAGCCTGAAATGGACTGTCAGCGGCCTGCCTTTTCTGACACCGCGCGGTGAACTCAGCGATGCCATCCGTGCCGCGATCAAGTCCGAGACCGGACTCGAGACCGAACTATCGACCACCGGTGGCACTTCGGATGGCCGGTTCATCGCGCAGATTTGCCCGCAAGTCATCGAAGTGGGCCCACCCAATGGCAGCATCCACAAGATCGATGAGCATATTGAAGTGTGCTACATCGATCCATTGAAGAATATCTATCGCAAGACATTGGAAAATCTGCTGACCTGATTGTCGGTGTTCTAACGCGTGGGCACGATGAAACCGTGCCCACGCACCCGGTGCCTTGTGTTTTCCCTTTTTCTATTTTTATCGAACTTCTCAAATGACCGACCATTTCTCCACCATCCGCGACATGTTGCGCTATGCCGTCACCCGCTTCAACGAAGCCAAGCTGTTTTTCGGCCATGGCAGCAGCAACGCCCTCGACGAAGCGGCTTACCTGATTTTGCATACCCTGCACCTACCGCTGGACAAGCTCGATCCTTTCCTCGATGCGCGCTTGCTGCCCGATGAAATCCGTGCGCTGCTCGACGTGATCCAGCGTCGCGCCGTCGAACGCCATCCGGCTGCCTACATCACCAACCAGGCCTGGCTAGGCGACTACGATTTCTATGTCGATGAGCGTGTACTGGTACCGCGTTCGTTCATCGCCGAACTGATCCCGGATCAGTTTTCGCCTTGGATCAGTGATGCCGATGGCGTGCTCAACATCCTCGAACTGTGCACCGGTTCGGGCTGCCTGGCGATCATGCTGGCTGATGCATTTCCGAATGCCCATATCGATGCGATCGATATTTCTGCCGATGCGCTGGCCGTCGCACGCCGCAATGTCGATCACTACGCACTGCAAGAGCGCATCACACTGATCGAATCGGATCTCTACACCTCGGTGCCGGACAAACAATACGACCTGATTATCACCAACCCGCCGTATGTCAACAGTGCCTCGATGGACAAACTGCCGAGGGAATACCAGATCGAACCACGCATTGCACTGGCCGGTGGTACCGATGGCATGAATCTGGTGCGCAACATCGTCGCCGGCGCAGGCAAGCGCCTCAACGGCGGTGGTGTGCTGGTGGTCGAAATCGGTAACGAACGGGCCCATGCAGAGCTGGCGTTCCCTACGTTAGAGTTGACCTGGATGACAACCAGCGCCGGCGATGACATGGTCTTTCTGGCCACCGCCGACAAGCTTTGATGCTGCCCGTGGAGCGCATCGCGTATACTGCGCGTTCGCTGAATGACCTTTTCCTCTCCCCGACACCAAGAAAGGGGAGCGCGTCCGCGCTCCCGCAAGTGTATTAACCATGATTCGTTTCCAGCAAGTTTCCATGATGCGCGGCATCAAGCCGTTGCTCGACAATGTCGACCTCACTCTTAATCCCGGCGACAAGATCGGGCTGATCGGTGCCAATGGCGCCGGCAAGTCCAGCCTGTTCGGCCTGTTGCGCGGCGAACTGCATGCCGACCTCGGCAGCATCGACTTCCCGACCAAATGGCGCATGGCCTACGTTGCGCAGGAAACACCGGCCCTCGACCGCGCCGCACTGGATTACGCCATCGACGGTGACATTACCTTGCGCCGACTCGAAGACGAACTGGCCTTTCTTGAAAGCGAGCCTGAGAGTTCGGCCAACGGTTTGCTGATCGGCGATCTGTACAGTGCACTGGCCGATGCCGATGCGTACACCGTGCGCTCACGTGGCGAGCAATTGCTGACAGGTCTGGGCTTTTCAATGGCCCAAATGGACCAGCCCGTGGCGAGTTTTTCCGGTGGTTGGCGCATGCGTTTGAATCTGGCGCAAGCATTGATGTGTCCGTCTGACCTGCTGCTGCTCGATGAACCCACCAACCATCTGGACCTCGATGCCATCATTTGGCTCGAAGACTGGCTCAAACGCTACGCCGGCACGCTGATCATCATTTCCCATGACCGCGATTTCCTTGATGGCGTCGTCAACGTCATCGTGCATATCGATGAGCGCAAACTCAAGCGCTACTCGGGCAACTACAGTTCGTTCGAACGCCAGCGCGCCGCGCAAATGATCCTTGCCGCTGGCACGCTCGAAAAACAGCAGCGTCAGCGTTCGCATCTCGAATCGTTCATTAACCGCTTCAAGGCGCAAGCCAGCAAAGCGCGTCAGGCGCAAAGCCGAATGAAGGCCTTGGCGAAGATGGATGAACTCGCCCCGCTGCGCGCGGCGGCTGAATTCTCTTTCGAGTTCCGCGAGCCCGCCAGTGCCCCGAATCCGCTGTTGACGATGGAAAACGTCGATGCCGGCTATCGCATTGAAAGCCAAACGGACCACAGCGTCGAAGTCAAAACGATTGTGTCGGATATCAAATTTTCGTTGCAGATCGGTCAGCGTATTGGCTTGCTTGGCGTAAACGGCGCCGGCAAATCGACGCTGATCAAAACCATCGCCGGCGAACTGATGCCGCTGACGGGCGATGCCCAGTTTGGCAAGGGCCTGGCCATCGGTTACTTCGCCCAACATCAGGTCGAGATGCTGCGCCACGAAGAATCACCGCTGTGGCATCTGGCGCACATCGCGCCGACCGTGCGCGAGCAGGAACTGCGCAACTTCCTCGGTAGTTTCAACTTCAATGGCGCCATGGTCACCAGCAAGATCGCGCCCTTTTCCGGTGGCGAAAAAGCGCGTCTGGCGCTGGCACTGATCGTCTGGCAGCGGCCGAACTTGCTGTTGCTCGATGAGCCAACCAACCATCTCGATCTGGAAACCCGTGAAGCCCTCACGATGGCGCTGGCGCAATTCGAAGGCACGCTGGTCGTGGTGTCGCATGATCGCCATTTGCTACGCGCCACGACCGATGAATTCATCATCGTCGCCGATGGTAAATTGCAGCCCTTCGATGGAGATCTGGACGATTACAAGGATTGGCTGTTCAAGACCAAGCTGGCCACCAAGAACAATGCAATCGGTACTGCCTTGCCGACCGTGACTACCAAATCGGCCAGCATCATTGCGCCGCCGAGCGTGGCAGCACCGAGCAAGGACCAAAAACGCGCGGAAGCTGAAGAGCGCCAAAAGCTGGCTGCGCGCAAGAAGCCACTCGAGAACAAACTGAAAAAGCTCGAAGAGCAGATCGCCAAACGCACTGCGCAAAAAACGGCGATTGACGAACGACTGGCCAATCCAGAAATCTACGACAGCGCCAACAAGAAAGAATTGAAAACGCTGTTGACGGATCAGGCGTATTTCAAGAAAGAACTGGTCGAACTGGAGGCTCAATGGATCGAGCAGCAAGAAGCGCTGGAACAGGTCCTCTGATAGCGAGTCCTCGCCAAACCGCCGGTACTGATCACTGAGGTGCCGGCAGTCGACTTGCTGGGCGGATTACATACGGCAGTAGTTGGATTGCCGGCATGACCGCCGATGGGCCCTGATGGACTGGGAAATTCACGGCCTGACCAACAAAGAACGGTTACGACCTGACCAATCTTGGCTATTCCAGCCTGCTACACCGTGAATTCCGTCTCCTCAGGATCACCCTGCGTAATGTCCTGCAACTGCGATTCTTTTCTCAGCAACTTGACCAACTCCTTCATTTCTGCGGGTGAAAGTTCTCCGTCCTTCATTTTATTTAACAACTTCTGGATACGCTTCTCTCCGGGACTTTCGTCAGCACTGGCATCCCCACCTGGTAGCGCTGACCTTGCCAGTATTGCTGCTTTGTAGGCCTCCATGCGACGGAGCAGTTCAGTCGCGATTTCTGTTTTGCGGTCCTGGTTTAGCCCTGGCGAACACAATATCTTCGCCAAATCCTTATTCGACATGGTCATCATGTTTTTCGCAAAGTCCGATGACGACGTTGCATTCACTCGTTCCACCATCTTTCCGTGAGTGAAATGTGATGTTGAAAAGCCCGTTAAGCTAAGCGAGTTGTTATTGCCTCCAATAGATATACCCCCCACAGCCTTCTCCTTTTAAATTGTGACATCGCTCACCCATCTGACTTTACCTTTTAGCCATTTTCTATCAAGTATCCACAATGTGTGCAAATCACCCCTGAGTGCCTATTTCTGCATCAAAACACCCTTTCAGTATGCGAACCTCGATAGTTCTTTATCGACACAGATCTCATTATTTTTCGACCACATCAACAGATCGGATTTCAATTTGCCGTGGTGTAATTACAAAAATGACATGTTATTCCGGTCGCTGAGACGCGAAAACGGTACCAATTGATGTATTAACAGCGTAAACAGAGGTGAAAAACAGTCGCTTGGTTATCATTTTCGTGATGACTCCTCTCACTGGCGAATCGACAGCTTTGATGTCTATTGGTGCACATCAGGAAACGCCAGTTCCATGTTGCTGCGCTAAACTGGCTACGATAAAAAGGAGCGAAATTGAACACTGCATGCACGACAACATTGACAATTCTCGGCGCAGGTCGCCTCGGAAAAACGCTGGGACGTGTGTTCCATGCAGGCGGCGCTGCGATCATCACCAACATCTTCAACCGATCACAGTCAAGTGCAGAAGACGCTGCTAGTTTTATCGGTGCGGGAAGCGCGGTTGATTCCTTCGAACAATGCGCGCCAGTTACTGTATTCATGCTTGCTGTGCCTGACGCTCAGATCGCCGTATACAGCGAAAAGCTCGCCGCCAGCGGCCTCGTAGGACCAGGTACTGTGGCATTTCACTGCAGTGGTGCGCTAAGTTCAGACGCCTTGAAGGCGGTCAGAGCAACCGGTGCTGCCGTTGCCAGCATTCATCCCATTCGCAGCTTCGCCGATCCCGAAAGTGTTGCAGGAAGCTTCGATGGAACGTTTTGCGGCGTCGAAGGCGATGCCGCAGCAATGGACCTACTTAACCCATTGCTGATCCAGATTGGCGCCCGCCTGATTCCGATTCGTGCCGAATCAAAAACGCTCTATCACGCCGCTGCCGTGTTCGCCTCGAATTATTTGGTGAGTATTCTGTCCGTGGCGCAAAAGGCCTATGTAGCAGCGGGTATCCCAGCAGATGTTGCTCTGGAATTACTCGCTCCGCTGGCACGCGAAACCACCGAAAATGTCATCCGTCTGGGCCCAGCCGCAGCACTTACCGGCCCAATCGCGCGCGGCGACGTTGCCACGGTCGCGCGGCAGTTACAGGCAGTACAGCAATGGGATGATGCTTACGGCAACCTTTACGAACATCTGGCCGCCGCCACAACAAGGCTGGCGGTATCGCGATGACACGGCAAACGAAATAGTCCCCATGCACTTGGACATTACCGCTTGTCGGTGTATTTATTAATTCTGCCCCCAATGTTTTTTCAGCTTGTATTTGCTCATTGCTCGCTTTGGTCACGTTACTCAACTTTTGCTCTAGCGGTTAATCCATTCCGCTTTCGTCTTTCATTTTTGAAACGGGCAGAGCAATCGAAGAGATCAAATTTACTTTTACCTTAGCCCTGTCAGCACCGATGAAACAAGTAACTTTAATTTACGTTGATATGACCTGACTTTTTCCTTTTAGACCGCAAGACGGTCGACCTCGTTAATTCTGAACAATTTGCGTCAGGCAATCCATCAACGCGTGGATCACACCTTGCTGCATGTTATTTAAATGGAATAAGATTCACGCATACGCGCTGCGATAGCTTTTTTGTCCGGATGGAGATCACTGTCTTGTGAGAGCGCAGCTAACTCGGAGTCTGATTTAGTCAGGCAGAGTTTCGAAAACGAGGTGTTGTTCCAATCATTGAGACGGCACACCGGCACCGAGCCGATCGATGTAGCAACCATACTGGCAGTCATAGGAGGCAGTGAATTCGATACCGTTACCATGGTGCTCTCCTGAATATCTGATCATTAGCTTTCTTGTTTATGGGTGTTCACCGACAAGCACCAGTTCCGTTTTACTTCGCGAAACTGAAGAACAACAAAGGATTCATTGAATATTTCAGCCATGATCAACTTACCCTTTCTTGACGCAGCCGCGACAACACTGCAAACAAACTAATCCCCATGCATCTTGAAATTACCGATTACATGAGCTTGCCTCTGAGCGAAATTGAGCTGACCGCGATTCGTGCACAAGGTCCGGGCGGACAAAACGTGAACAAGGTCGCTACGGCGATTCATTTGCGCTTCAATATTAATGCCTCGTCGTTGCCGGAGTATTGTCGCGAGCGCCTGTTGGCACTGAACGATCAGCGCATCACGCGCGATGGCGTGATCATCATCAAGGCGCAGAATGGGCGTAGTCAGCAACAGAGCAAGGCGGAAGCATTGCGTCGACTGCAGGAACTGATTCAGCAAACGCTGGTTGTGCAGACCTTACGGCGTGCCACCAAACCGACGCGCAGCTCACAACGCAAACGCGTCGATGCAAAAACCGGACGCGGCGCCATCAAGGCCTTGCGTGGCAAAGTGCGCGAGTAACCAGCATAGGGCTGGCGCGCGCAGTCCAAGTTGACATCCTTGCCGCCGTTCAGGAAGGTGCTTGGTACGACAATGCCCGGTAATCGGGCATTGTCCGTTTTAACGTTTCTTGGAAGTGATATTGGTATTGGCTTCGTCGATCTGACGACGCAGCGCCCGGCGATCGTCCGGACTCATGCGCTCGCCGCGTCGACGCAGTTGGTCGCCTTGTGCGGCAGTATCTTGCGGAGTGAGTTGGTGATCAGGCGATGCTGTACGATCTTGCGGTCGCTGTTCGCCGCGAATATCGCGACGCAGGCGGCTGTCTTCGCGATCGTTGGCATGAACAAATGTTGCGCCAAACATGACGACGAGGCTGATGATGCAGGTACCGAGTACGGTTTTCATTGTAATTTCCCTTGAAGCGGTCCGGCAAGACAGGTCGGATCGACGATGAAGTCTATGCGCCTTTGCAAATGGGCCGCCGGCTGATTCCGTAAAGTGTGTAATATTTTGTAATGCTCCACAACGCGTGGTTTTCAAACGGATTTCTGACGTTACCATAGGCCCATGAATACGACACCACACCCTGCACCACCCACGACGCCGACGGGCCATCAACCAAAAATCCTCGTCGTTGACGACGACATTCGCCTACGTGACCTGCTACGACGGTATTTGGCCGAACAGGGTTTCAATGTCATCACTGCAGAGAATGCGCAAACCATGAACAAGCTCTGGCTGCGTGAACGGTATGACTTGCTGGTGCTCGACCTGATGCTGCCAGGCGAAGACGGCCTGTCGATTTGTCGCCGCCTGCGTGGCGCTGGTGACATGACACCGATCATCATGTTAACCGCCAAGGGCGAAGACGTCGACCGGATTGTCGGACTCGAAATGGGCGCCGATGACTACCTGCCTAAACCATTCAATCCACGTGAACTGGTCGCGCGCATCAGCGCGGTACTGCGACGCATAGGACCGGACGAGTTGCCAGGCGCGCCATCAGAACGCCCGCAATCTTTTGAGTTCGGTGAATTCGTGCTCGACCTTGGAACCCGCACCCTCAAGAAAAGTGGCGTCAGCGTCGCCCTGACCACCGGTGAATTTTCTGTTCTCAAGGTATTTGCCCGCCACGCACGCCAACCGTTATCGCGTGAAAAATTAATGGAAATGGCCCGTGGCCGCGAATACGAAGTGTATGACCGCAGTCTGGACGTGCAAATTTCCCGGCTCCGCAAACTCATCGAGCCCGATCCTTCCAGCCCTCTTTACATCCAGACGGTCTGGGGGCTCGGCTATGTCTTTATCCCTGAGGGTCAGCCGCGTTGATTCTGCTGTGACCACTTCCTTGCATCGCCCCGGCACCGATCCGGCACGGCTCGTCTGGTTCCGCAGCGGACTTTTCTGGCGCACCTTTGTGTTGCTCGCTTTCCTGATCATGGCCAGTATGGCGGCCTGGGTGGCCAGCTTGCGCATGGTCGAGCGCGAACCACGCGCCGAGCAACTGGCCAACCAGATCATCTCGGTTGTGACCATCACGCGTGCTGCACTCACCCATTCGGCGCCTGATTTGCGCATCGAACTCCTGTTCGATCTGGCCAGTAACGAGGGTATCCGTGTCTATCCGCTCGAGGATGACGACGTCGTCATGCCGCCGCGTGACAGCACGCTGATGCCCTTGCTGCAAACCCGCATTCGCAACAAGCTCGGCCCCAACACGCGCTTCGCACGCAAGGTCAATGACGTCGCCGGATTCTGGGTCAGTTTCAAAATCGACGGCGATGATTACTGGTTAATGCTGGACCGCGACCGCATCGATCGCACTTCCGGCATCCAGTGGCTGGGCTGGGCAGCCGTCACGCTACTGCTGGCACTGTTAGGCGCAGGTTTTATCTCGCGGCTGATCAACCAGCCATTGGCCCGCCTGAGTGCTGCTGCGCGAGCCATTGCCAAAGGACAGCAACCCGAACCGCTACCCGAACGCGGAACGCTAGAGATCCGTGAGGCCAATCAGAGTTTCAATCACATGGTGGATGATCTGAATCGGATTGAATCCGACCGGGCCGTCATTCTGGCTGGTATCTCGCATGACTTGCGCACACCGATTTCAAGGATGTTGCTAGAAGTCGAGATGGCAAAATTGAGCGACGAGGCACGCACCGGCATGCAATCGGATCTCGCCCAGATGGATGGCATCATCGGTCAATTCCTCGACTACGCCAAGCCAACCGATGTCGCTAGCTTTGCACCCATTGATTTGTCAGAACTGCTGGAACTAGCCGCTCAAGAAGCCAGTCGCTTGCCCGACGTACGCATAACGACACACATCGATTCCGGTGTCACGGCAATGGGAAATCCGATCGAACTAAACCGTGTCGTCAACAACCTGATCGAAAATGCACGCCGGTACGGCAAAACTGGCGACAGCGAATTTGTTGATATCGACTTAATTTGCTGCATCGAAGGCGGCAAGGTTCTCATTGAACTGGGCGATCATGGCGACGGCATTCCGGAGTCGGAAATGGATCGGCTACGCCGTCCGTTCACACGCCTTGATGTGGCGCGTGGTCAGGCGAACGGTTCTGGTCTCGGCTTGGCCATTGTTGAACGCGTCATCCGCCGCCACTCAGGCAAGTTACACTTGCGCAACCGTCACGACCACGGCTTGATCATCGAGATCACCTTGCCGGCAGCCTGATCCGCCGCCGAACTTCCCTGACTTAATCACAAAGAACCATGACCAACACGCACACGATCAACACGATTGCCGAACTCGAAGCGTTGTACGGCATGCCCGGCGAGCGGGCTAGCCTCAAGCAGATTGATCATCTTGATGCACTCAGTCAGCGCTTCGTCGCCGCTGCACCGTTCATGCTGGTGGCCACCTGCGGTACCAGCGGCATGGATTGTTCGCCACGCGGTGACCGGCCCGGCTTCGTCGAAATCGGCGACGAACACACGCTGTTATTACCAGATCGACGTGGTAACAACCGCATCGACAGCCTGCGCAACCTGATCGCCAATCCGATGATCGGCTTGCTGTTCCTGATCCCCGGCGTCCATCAGTGCCTGCGCGTCAATGGCCGCGCCCGCATCAGCACCGATCCCGTCTTGCTGTCGCGCTTCGTGCTAGACGACGTTCTGCCGACGAGCGTACTGGTGGTCACCGTCGAGCAAGCATTCGTACAATGTTCGCGGGCGATCCTGCGCGGCGGCCTGTGGCCGGTCGATGCCCAACGGGTGCCAGGACTGGGTGCTTTGTTGCAAGAACAAATCGGCAGCAAAGAGTTGTCGTCCGGTCTATGATGCGAACTGCTTTTGCGTCGCAATGCCGCGCGCTCCAACCACAAAAAAGGGACTCCGCATGAATAATTTTGATTACGCCAATCCGACCCAGATCCTGTTTGGTAAGGGCCGCATCGCCGACCTCGCCAAAGTCGTTCCTGCCGACGCCCGCGTGCTGTTGTTGTTCGGCGGTGGCAGCATCCGTAACAATGGAGTGCTCGACGAAGTCCATGCCGCACTAACAGGTCGGACCTTCCATGAGTTTTCTGGCATCGAACCGAATCCAAGCTATGAAAACCTGATGCAAGCCGTCGAACTGGTGCGCAAGGAAAAGATCAACTTCCTGCTCGCCGTTGGCGGCGGCTCCGTCATCGACGGCGCCAAATTCATCGCGGCAGCTGCCAACTTCGACGGCGAACCTTGGGCCATTCTCGAAAAAGGGGGTCGCAACGTCACCAGCGCCCTGCCCTTCGGTGCGGTGCTAACTCTGCCAGCAACCGGCTCGGAAATGAACAGTGGTAGCGTTGTCACGCGCAAGTCGATCAAAGCCAAGATGGCGTTTTCGAGCAAGCATTGCTTTCCACTGTTTTCGATCCTCGACCCGACCAAGACCTTCACCTTGCCGACGCGGCAGATCGGCAATGGCGTCGTCGATGCGTTTGCGCACGTGATGGAACAGTACATGACCTACCCAGCCAATGCGCCGGTGCAAGATCGTTTCGCCGAAGGCATCCTGCAAACACTGATCGAAGAAGGCCCGAAAGCGCTCGCCAATCCGGACGACTACGACGTCCGTGCCAACATCATGTGGTGCGCAACATTGGCCTTGAACGGTCTGATCGGGGCCGGCGTCCCGCAGGACTGGGCCACCCACATGGTTGGCCATGAACTGACCGCGCTGTATAACCTCGACCATGCACAAACACTGGCGGTCGTACTGCCGTCAATGCTGCGGGTGCGTAAAGAAGGCAAGCGCGCCAAGCTGCTGCAATATGCGGCACGCGTCTGGCATCTCACCGACGGCGATGAAGACACCCGCATCGAAGCAGCGATCGTCAAGACGCAGGAATTTTTTGAACAGATGGGTGTCAAGACCCGCTTATCGGATTACGACCTGAAAGCCGATGCCGTTGAAGCGGTGCTGGCACAACTCAGTGCGCACAAGATGACAACGCTAGGCGAGCGCCGCGATGTGACGCTGGAAGTGAGCCGGCAGGTGTTGGAGCTGAGTTTGTAAGTTCGGAGTTGGTCCTGACTTCCACATTCATCCGAACGACCGGCAGTACCTGGTAATTCCGGAGGGTGGGCACGGCATCATGTGCCCACGCGAGTACCTTAACAACCGTCGCCATTAGGGATCGTTCGTCGGGAAATCCGCGTGGGCACGATAACCCTGTGCCCACCCTACCAACGATGAAGGTATTCGATTGGCGCCGGAGGACGGCGCTGACTCGCCCCGTCTACCGGCGATAAATCAGCACCACTGCTTCCGCCGCCATACCCTCCTCGCGCCCGACAAATCCCATCCGCTCGTTGGTCTTGGCTTTCACATTCACCCGTCCAACCGGGATACCGATGGCCTCGGCGATGTTCGTCACCATCAGCGAAATATGCGGCGCCATCTTCGGCGCCTGCGCGATGATGGTGGCATCAACGTTGCCGACCGCGTAGCCGGACTGATGCACCCGCAGCGCTATTTCGCGCAGCAAGGCCATCGAATTAGCGCCGGCAAATTTTTTGTCCGTATCAGGAAAATGCTTGCCGATATCGCCTAGCGCGGCTGCGCCAATGAGCGCATCAGTGATTGCATGCAGCAACACGTCGGCATCCGAATGTCCCATCAGGCCAGTTGGATGCGGGATCAATACGCCGCCAATGATGAGCTCGCGACCGGCGACCAGTTGATGGCAGTCGTAACCCTGCCCAATACGAAAAGGAGGAGCAGAAGTCATGATATTCCCTTCAAAATGAGTGTGGCGAGCGCGGCATCATCGGGCCGTGTCACCTTGAAATTCAGCGTGCTGCCCGCTACCAATAACGGTTGCAGGCCAAGCGCTTCGATGGCACTGGCTTCGTCAGTGACATCACGCGCTTGTTCCAATGCCGTTGTCAGTAATCCGAAACGAAACATTTGCGGCGTCTGCGCGGCCCATAAACCGGAGCGTGACACTGTTTGGGCGACACGTTCGCCGTCGCTGCGCTTCAGCGTATCGGCAACCGGCAACGCTAGCAAACCGCCGACCCGATCGTCGCCTACTGCCGCAATGAGCTGATCGATCATCGCGACGGTCAACCCGGGCCGGGCGGCATCATGCACCAGAATCCAGTCATCGGCGTCGGCTTGCAATGCATGCAAACCATTGAGCACCGATTGCTGGCGCGTCGCGCCCCCGACCCGCAACAAGGTGACTCGATCTTGCAAATGCGGCGCATCGACCAGCAAGGAGTCGATATAGCCGTCATCCGGACCGACGACGAGATAGCTATGCGCGATCATGGGCGCACGGGCAAAGGTATCGAGCACATGGCGCAGCATCGGCAGCGCGCCAAGCTGCAGGTATTGCTTGGGATGGGAACCACCCATGCGGGCGCCGACACCGGCGGCGGGAATCAGTGCGTAGCGACGAGGTGAGGTCATGCTGGAGCAGCCAGAGCGACACACAAATAGAAAGAAACGATTCGGATTGGAATGATAAGTGCTCGCTGGTAGAGTAGATCGCCGCAGGCTCGGGCGATTCGGAAACGCTTCGACTATAATCGCAGCTTACTTTTTTAGTGTCAATTTAAAGCCGGAGCGCCCCTAGCCGGCCACACACACCTTCCCCGATGGCATTTCAGCTGATTCAATCTCTTCCAAAACAGGGCCACCGTTTCGCGTTGCCCGGACTGCATGGTTCCGCCGATGCCTGCGCCCTTGCCCAAGCCGGTGCGGCCCTCAAAGCCCAGAAAAAAATGCTGGCCATCGTGGTCGCCAACCCTGCTGATGCGCAACGCCTGCTGGCAGAGATCCCGTGGTTTGCACAAGAAGGCGAACCGGTATTGCGCTGTCACTTGCTGCCAGATTGGGAGACCCTGCCCTACGATGCCTTTTCGCCGCACCAGGATCTCGTCTCGGAGCGCCTCGCAACGCTCTACGAAATGCAAAACGGCCAGTGCGACGTGCTCATCGTGCCTGCCACCACGGCGCTGGTTCGTATGGCGCCACCGTCGTTTCTGGCCGCGTACACCTTCTTTTTCAAGCAAGGTGAAGTACTCGATGAAGTTCGCCTGAAAACTCAGCTATCGCTCGCTGGCTACACCCCGGTGTCACAAGTGATGTCGCCGGGCGAATACTCAGTGCGTGGCGGACTGATCGACCTGTTCCCGATGGGCTCGGCGCTGCCCTACCGGATTGACCTGTTCGGCGACACCATCGAAACCATCCGCACTTTCGACGCAGATACGCAACGCTCGCTTTATCCGGTGCGCGAAGTGCGCTTGCTGCCGGGCCGCGAATTCCCGATGGACGACCTCGCGCGCACTGCCTTTCGCAGTCGCTGGCGCGAAGTATTCGAAGGTGATCCATCGCGCTCGTCGGTCTACAAGGACATCGGCAGTGGCATTGCGGCCGCCGGTATCGAGTACTACTTGCCGCTGTTTTTTGAAGATACCCGCACGCTGTTCGATTACCTTCCTGACGACACGACATTTGCCTTGAGCGGTCATATCGACGGAGCCATCGGCCGCTTCTGGAATGACACGCGCTCGCGCTACAACTTCCTCAAATCGGATCGTGAACGGCCGCTCCTGCCGCCCGAACAACTGTTCCTGACCGACGAAGAATTTTTTACACGCGCCAAAGCTTTCGGGCG
This sequence comes from Minisyncoccia bacterium, assembly GCA_047621345.1. Lineage (GTDB taxonomy): Bacteria > Pseudomonadota > Gammaproteobacteria > Burkholderiales > Burkholderiaceae_D > Actimicrobium. Next base: position 43,959 of record JBLHLW010000023.1, read on the forward strand.
CTGGATCCTGCACGTCGATGACCAGCCTTCGGAACTATCGGCGTCGCTGCCCAACATCGCTGTTAACCGCAGGAGTGACGATCCGCTGATCAACTTGCGCAGCTATCTGCTGACCAGTGCCAAGCGCGTGATGATCTGCGCCGAAACCAACGGCCGACGCGAAACGCTGCAACAGTACTTCAATGAATACCAACTCGACCTGACGCCGTGCGAAGGTTACACCGGCTTCGTCAACGGTTCGGCCAAACTGATGCTGGGCGTCGCACCCATGCATGCCGGTTTTGAACTGGGCGAGGCGCTCGGCAATCTGGTCTTCATCACAGAAACCGAGTTGTTCGCCGGATCAGGACGCCGCGTCGGCCACAAGAAACAGGAAGCCGCCACGCAGGTCGAATCGATGGTGCGCGATCTGTCCGAACTGAAGATCGGCGACCCGGTCGTCCACAGCAACCATGGCATTGGTCGCTACATGGGACTGGTCAGCATGGATCTCGGCGAAGGCGAAACCGAATTCCTGCATCTGGAATATGCGAAAGACACCAAGCTCTACGTGCCGGTATCGCAGTTGCATGTCATCTCACGCTATTCGGGCGCCTCGCCGGAAGATGCGCCACTGCACTCGCTCGGTTCCGGCCAGTGGGAAAAAGCCAAGCGCCGCGCCGCCCAGCAAATCCGCGACACCGCCGCCGAACTGCTGAACCTGTATGCTCGGCGCGCGCTACGCAAAGGTCATGCGTTCGAGTTTTCGGCCCACGACTACGCCGCATTTTCCGACAGCTTCGGCTTCGAAGAAACCGTCGATCAAGCCGCCGCAATCAACGCCGTCATCGGCGACATGACCAGCGGCAAACCGATGGACCGGCTGATCTGCGGTGACGTTGGTTTTGGAAAGACCGAAGTGGCGTTGCGCGCGACGTTTGTCGCAGTCCTTGGCGGCAAGCAGGTCGCCATCCTCGCGCCGACCACACTGCTGGCCGAACAGCATGCGCAGACTTTCGCCAACCGGTTTGCCGACTGGCCAGTGAAGATCGCCGAGTTATCGCGTTTTCGTACCGGCAAAGAAATCAACACTGCCATGAAAGGCATGGCTGACGGCACGCTCGATATCGTCATCGGCACCCACAAGCTGCTGTCGAGCGACGTGCATTTCGAACGTTTGGGACTGGTCATCATCGATGAAGAACATCGCTTCGGCGTGCGGCAAAAAGAAGCGCTGAAAGCCTTGCGTGCCGAAGTCGACGTGCTCACGCTGACAGCGACACCGATCCCGCGCACACTGGGCATGGCGCTCGAAGGCCTGCGCGATTTCTCGATCATCGCGACCGCGCCGCAAAAGCGGCTGGCGATCAAAACGTTTGTGCGCAGCGAAGGCGAATCCGTCATCCGCGAAGCCTGCCTGCGCGAACTCAAGCGCGGCGGCCAAGTGTACTTTTTGCACAATGAAGTCGATACCATCGAGAACCGCAAATCGATGCTCGAAGCGCTGTTGCCGGAAGCGCGCATCGGCGTCGCGCACGGCCAGATGCACGAGCGCGAACTCGAAAAAGTCATGCGTGATTTTGTGGCGCAGCGCTTCAATATCCTGCTGTGCACCACCATCATCGAAACCGGCATCGACGTCCCGACGGCTAACACCATCATCATGCACAGGGCCGACAAATTTGGTCTCGCGCAGTTACATCAATTGCGCGGCCGGGTCGGTCGCTCGCATCATCAGGCCTATGCATATTTGCTGGTCCATGACGTCGCGGGCTTGACCAAACTGGCGCAACGCCGCCTCGATGCGATCCAGCAGATGGAAGAACTTGGCAGCGGCTTTTATCTCGCGATGCATGACCTCGAAATCCGCGGTGCCGGCGAAGTCCTCGGCGACAATCAGTCCGGCGACATGACCGAGATCGGTTTTCAGATGTATTCGGACATGCTCAACCTCGCAGTGCGCTCGCTGCGCAATGGCAAGGAACCCGACCTCGCCGCACCGCTGGCCTCGACCACTGAAATCAACCTGCATGTGCCGGCCCTGCTGCCAGCCGAATATTGCGGCGACGTGCACGAACGGCTGTCGCTCTACAAGCGATTGGCCAGTTGCAATGAAGCCGACAAAATCGATGACTTGCAAGAAGAAATGATCGACCGCTTCGGCAAATTGCCTGAACCGGCCAAGGCGCTGATCGAAACGCATCGACTACGCGTGCTGGCCAAGCCGATTGGTATCATCAAGATCGATGCGCATGGCGAAGCGGCGCAACTGGTATTCGAGCCGAATCCACCGATCGATGCGATGCGCATCATCACGCTGATCCAGAAAAATCGACACATCAAGCTCAACGGCCAAGACAAGCTGCGCATCACCGCCAGCATGCCCGACCTGGCCGCCCGCGTGCTACAGATCAAGACCACCATCCGTGCGCTGGTTGGCTGACCCACTATTTAATTGCACACAATGAATCTAATCCTCCAAGGCCTGACCGCAGAACGCAATTCCATTGAGCGCATCGCCATGCTTGCTGGCGCGACTGGCATTGTGTCCGTCAATACCACCGTGTTTCGCTGCGAGGGGGCGACGCTGACGACAGACATCAAGGCAGCTGTCGATGCGGCCTGTCTGGCAGCGAAGCTGGACTACACCTTCGTCGACACCCGCTTGCAGCTCAGCGACTTCAAGCTGCTTGCGATGGACATGGATTCGACGCTGATCACGATCGAATGCATTGATGAAATCGCTGACATGCAAGGCCTCAAGCCACAAGTCGCGGCCATCACCGAAGCGGCGATGCGCGGCGACATCGAATTCAACGAGAGCCTGACGCGCCGCGTGGCACTGCTGGCCGGGCTGGATGCGTCAGCCTTGCAGCGAGTATTCGACGAGCGGCTCCAGTTATCACTTGGCGCCGAAAAAATGCTTGCAGCGGTTAAGGTGGCGGGCTTGAAAACATTGCTGGTGTCTGGTGGATTTACGTTCTTCACCGAACGCATCAAAGCACAACTCGGGCTCGATTACGCGCATGCGAACGTGCTTGAAATTCTCGATGGAAAATTGACTGGTCGCGTCGTCGGCGGCATCGTCAATGCCGAAGAAAAGAAGCTGACCGTCGCGCGCATTTGTACAGAACTGGGAACGACTGCAGACTGCGCGATCGTGATGGGCGATGGCGCGAATGACTTACAGATGATGGGTATTGCCGGTATGTCGGTAGCCTTTCGAGCAAAGCCTGTGGTGCGCGCGCAGGCCGATGTGGCATTGAATTTTGTCGGACTTGATGGGGTGTTGAATTTGTTTGGTTGATAGCACGACAATTAGTTTGTTGTGTCAGAGGAACTGCAACGCGGGATCAGTCACTCATGTGCAGATCAACTGACATAAGAAGCCGCCGCATGAAACGCTCCCATCAGGCAACATTGAATCCGCTAGCACGTAACGTCCGACACCGCCTCGACGACAACCCGTCCTCCGGCAGATCGATCTCCGACCAGCAGATTTTGCCGCCGGCGATCACCGCTCGCGGTATTGATTCGTCTGTGATGACTCTCGTTGCTGCACATCTGAGTGTCGCTGATCGTCGCAATTTTCGACTGGTTGACCAAGCATTCCGGTCCAGCGGCACCATTGTTTGCGAGGCAATCGCCATTCTCACTCCGCCTGAACTGCCGCGGGCGCTGCGGGCCTACCGGGCAGCAACTATCCAACGAATAAAACTGGCGAACGGAAATTTCAACGATGCCGATTTGGCCCTTCTCAGGACAGGGTTAGGCCGCTCTGCCCGATCGTTAAAACATCTGGATTTGAGTAACAACTCGCAAATAACCGATGCGGGGATTACCGACCTGGCGAGCCTGACTTCGCTGGAACAGCTTGATCTGGGAAACTGCACAGGGATCAGTGATAGGGCGATGGCATCGATTGGCCACATGACTTCACTGAAACAACTGGATTTACAGGGCTGCCACATCACGGACGAGGGACTCAGACAACTAGAAAATCTCCCGTTACTGGCGCGACTAAACCTCAGGGGATGCAGTGAACTGACGGCTACCGGACTGGCGCATCTGACAAGCTTGCCATTGACGCATCTGACCTTGGAGCGCTGCGAAAATATCACGGACGAGGCCTTGGCGCATCTAGGCGAACATCAGCTGATGTACCTGAACCTGAGCGGCTGTAATAACTTCGGAGACGAGGGACTCGTGCATTTGGCAACCGTGCCGTTGCAGCGTCTGGATCTGTCTGACTGCCTCGAATTTACCGATGCAGGACTTCAACATCTCAACAATGCAACGCTGATGCATTTATCAATGCAGCGGTGCACCGCACTCACCGATGAGGGCACCCGCCATTTGACCCGACTGCATTTGCTGCAGCATCTGGATCTCTCTGATTGTGACGAACTCAGCGGCGCGGCGCTGACTGCTTTAAGGAACCTGCCATTGCAGCATCTGGATCTGACGGATTGTGAAGGTCTAGACAATACTGCCATGGAGAACCTGAGAACAATGACCTCGCTGCAGCATCTCAATCTCACTGGCGGCATTGCCATTACCGCCGAGGGATTGGCACACCTGTCAGGACTGACCGCATTGCGCCATCTTTATCTCGACTTCTGCGACCAGACGACGGATGCCGGGCTTGCACAATTGGCGCATTTACCGTTGGAGAAACTGACTCTGGTCGGTTGCGCGGCACTCACGAATGCGGCACTGGCGCATTTACCGGGCGCGTCCACATTGGTGGACCTTGATTTGAGCCACTGCACGGGACTAAGCGATGCCGGTCTGGCGCAACTGGCCAACCTCCCGATGTTGCGCAAATTGAACCTCTCGTCCAATCCCGGTTTTACGAACACAGGGGCGGCCCACTTGCGTGGCTTGCCGCTGCAGACCTTGAGCCTGGAAGGCTGGACCCAGCTTACCGATGCAGGGTTGACAGCGCTTTCCGGCATGCCATTGACAAGCCTGTCGCTCCGCGACTGCGACCTCATCGACGGCTCCGGACTAACCAACCTGAACAGCGACTCGCCACAGATACAGCACCTGACCCTGACGGGCTGTCACTCGCTCAGCGATGACGCACTGCGACACCTGGCGCATCTGCCGTTAAACGAGCTTGAATTGGGCCGCTGCGATCAGATCACGAATGCGGGGCTGTCACATTTATCGGCTTTACATCTGACGCATCTGAATTTATCCTTTTGCGCCTTGATCACCGATGCGGGGCTTGAGCACCTCGCCACCATGTCATTACAAAAGCTGGACCTGACTAATTGCAACCAGATAGGAGATGCAGGGATAGCCCGTCTGGCCGCACTGCCGTTGCAGCACTTGTCGCTGGCATTTTGCCCTGACGTCACCGATACGATGCTCATGCATTTACGCACCATGCCGCTGCGGACACTGTACGTATTCGGCTGCGGCCAGCTTACACCGGCCGGCTTTCAGGCCGCCGGATTAGCGCATTTTTGGCAAGATATCGCTTAACATCCTGACGTTTTTGCCTGGCGCAGCGCAGGATCTCACGCTATCGTGTCTCCACGCAGATCAGTGCACCGACTCGTCCATGGTGAATCGCCTCAGATGCGCTCAAAAATCGCCGCAATCCCCTGACCACCACCGATACACATCGTCACCAGCGCATAGCGCCCGCCAATGCGATGCAGTTCATTGATCGCCTTGACGGTGATGATCGCGCCGGTTGCGCCAACCGGATGACCAAGCGAAATGCCGGAGCCATTCGGATTGACTTTGGCCGGATCGAAGCCGAGCTCCTGTATGACGGCGCAAGCCTGCGCCGCGAAGGCTTCGTTAGATTCGATGACATCGAGATCTTCGACACGCAAACCAGCACGTTGCAAAGCAAGACGCGTGGCCGGTACCGGACCGATACCCATGTACAGCGGCTCGACACCGGCATGCGCATAAGCGACCAGTCGTGCCAGCGGCTTCAGACCAAGTGCCGCCGCACGCTGCGCATCGGCCATCACCACCGCCCCTGCACCATCGTTCAGACCGGAGGCATTGCCGACCGTGACCATGCCGTCTTTCTTGAAAACCGGCTTCATTTTTGCCAATGATTCGGGCGAGGTATCGGCGCGCACGTGCTCATCGGTATCGAACAGGACGGTGCCTTTGCGGGTTTTGACTTCGACCGGCACAATCTGGTCCTTGAAGTAACCGGAGGCAATGGCATGGGCTGCACGACGCTGGCTTTCGAGCGCCAGAGCATCCTGCATGTCGCGCGTGATGTGGAAGCGCTCAGCCACGTTCTCGGCGGTCACGCCCATGTGCACTGGCTGCCACGGGTCATGCAGGATACCCGCCACATAATCGACAAGACCGGTGTCCCCCATGCGGTTACCCCAGCGTGCGGTCGGCATGATGTAGATACCACGGCTCATCGATTCGGCACCACCGCCGATGGCGACGTCTGCGTCGCCCAGCATGATGGTCTGCGCCGCCGAGATAATCGCTTGCAGGCCTGAGCCACACAGGCGGTTGACGTTGAAGGCGGGAGTTTCTTGCGGGATGCCAGCATCCATCGCAGCGACGCGACTCAGGTAAGCATCGCGCGGTTCAGTCGGTACCACATTACCCATTACGACATGACCTACTGCGGCGGCATCGACGCCGGAGCGCTCCAGCGCAGCGCGTACCGCAGTAGTGGCGAGCGTGCACAGTGGCACATCCTTGAGCGAACCACCAAAGGTTCCGATGGCTGTTCTGGCCAGACCAACTACGACGACTTCACGTTGTGACATAACAATCCTTGATGAAATAATGAATAAGTAAAAACAGCTACCTTCAAAAACGAAGGTAGGGTGGGCACGGCATCATGTGCCCACGCGTGCGCATCAAAAATCATTGCTTATTCCTGCTACTCCGAAAGACGCAGTGGTGCAATGCCCTTCGGTTATTGCACCGATGACTGGCGTCCGCAACCAACCTTAAATCCCGCTCAACAAATCCCCCGCCAGATGCCCGGTCCCGTTGAAATAGGCGAGCCCGGTACCCTTTGCGGAAAACACCACGCCGGTTAGCGAGGCATTGCCAATCACGCCCATGGACTGCGCTAACGCGCTGTCGGGCAGACCAGCGACTTCGCACAAGACAGCTGCAATTACACCGGCCGAGGTCACGGCCAGCACATTTTGTCCGGAGTCAGTACCTGCCGTAGCACGACGCAACCAGTGCGCCACCGTAGCGCGAAATTGTGCCGCCGGTGCGATACCATCGACCACGATGCTGCCATCGGCCCAGAGCCGAATTTCTTCGGCATACAAACGCAGACGGGTGGTCGTCGCAATGGAGCTGTCGGACAACACCCGCGTACCGGTGCGCCGCTCCGCGCCAGCCAGCAATTGTTCTCCCTCGCCGAATTCATCAAGGCCTTCATCAACATCCGGGCTCATCCCGCCAATTTCGGCCAGCGCCAGTTGCGCTGTCAAGCGATGACGCCGGCGCGGGCCAATCCACACACGATCAAAGCGCATGCCGCGCTGGTAGAAAAATTCACCGGTAGCTTGCGCCTGTAATTGGCCCAGAGGCGACAACTGGTCATAGTCGCTGGCGCCGAAAGAGGCTTGGCCGTGGCGCAGCAAAGTCAGTGTGCTCATAAATCGTCTGGTCCTGTCGATGTCGGAAATTACCCGAAGGATACCGACAAGCCCGGCTTTGCGATACCGCGCCGTGCTATTCACCACGCCACTGCCTATCCGTTATCGAATTGGAGGTTCTGGCGTTAGCTCACATCATGCGTAGCGCAAGGCTGCGAAATCGCAATGCCACTAATTTTTCTTCGGCATTCCAAGGCTGGCTGCAATCGACCCTGGTTTCGCTCCAGAGCTGAAACGAGCGCTTTGGCGATGGCGTGCTCATTCCTGCCTCGGCCACCGGCTTGTCGGGATTGCCTGCCCAGTTGACCTGACTCGCTTCGGCGGGTCGAAACCAGTAAAACCGTAACCACCCGGAACGCGACGACAACAGCTTGATCGCCATGACACCACAAACCGGCGTCGGTGCTTCGGAAGGTAACGGAATCTCCATGGAGCGCTGCCGCGTCGTGAACACGGTCTCGGTAACGCTGCCAAGAAACCAGTCATCGAGCGCGATAAGTTCTGGCATTGTCATACCGGTCCCGACCGACACAAATTCATTATCAGTCAAGAGCGCCATGCCCTGCGCCGACATCAGGGATAGCAGCTCTTTCTCGTTGGCAGGGATAGCATCAGAGAGCTTCGGGCAGCCCGACAACGCTGACAAGATGCCATTGAGTCGCCAGTTCAAACTATCGGCTAGCTGCAGACGCCGCGCTGAATGGTACGCTCGCATCCCGAATGCAAACTGGTTGACCAGCGCAATACAGCGGTTGCGCTGATCGACACGCAACAGGCGCGGGGTCAGATGGTGGCAAACGACCAGCCCCCACAACTTGCCGAACAGCTGAATCGGGAACGACAGAGAAGCGCCTACGCCCATCTCGGTGAGATAGTCCAGATGTGCTTGTGAAACGCTACGCAAGTCTGACCAGGTCAGGTCGGGCGGCGTTGCCGAGCAACCCAGCACAGGAACCACTACGGCCGCGATATCAGGGATCATCCTGCAAGGATTGATCAGATAGAGATTGCGCGCGATTAAGGGAATATCAGTGGCCGGGAAGCGCATGCCGAGATAATCCTCCATAGGTGCAGCGTTGACCTGTGTGACGACTTCGCCCGACCAGTCCTCCATGAATTGATAAATCATCACGCGTTCAAAGCCGCTGACAGCGGCCACCGCTGTGGCCAGCACATGCTGATACGGCGCCAGACCAGCCTCGTTCGGCGGTGCGGTCATCAAAGACAGCATGAAGTGCTGATCCTGTGTCGTGACTGCAGCAACGTGTGTCGGTTCGATTTCTACAGTCACCACACCCCTGCCATAAATACACACGGCATCGACCCGGCCGCGGCTGACATCGGCGATGTTCGCGATCGTCAGCCGTTTTCCGGCACGCACGGACGCTGCCGACACATCGATCCCGCGCAACCAATCGAGCTCATCAATCGCGCAGCCCAATAGCGCCTGTCCGGGTACGCCAATGAACGCGTCAAGGTTGGCGCTGGCATGGCCGATACGACGAGTGACGGCGTCGAACTGAAGCAGCGCACCAAACGGCTGAATCGCGCCCGAGGCATGCAACTGCTCGGATTCGCAATCCGGGTTGCTCAGCCGAGAAATGGTCGAACCCGGCGTCGTTTGATGTTCGGACATCAGCTTCACCATCACGGCACCAGCAGCGCAGCGGGCTGGTCAACATCGATGCGTTGTGCTGCCAGTGCCTGAACGAAATCGTCTGCTATGAGTGGCCGATAAAACAGGAAGCCCTGTGCGATGTCGCAGCCGTCGCTGCGCAAAACCTGCAACTGCGCGGCCGTCTCGACCCCTTCGGCGACGACGCACATGCCCAAGGCGTGCGCCATGTCGATGACGGTCTTGGCAATCGAACGGTCGTCGGGCTGGTCGGCAATGCCGTCGACAAAACTGCGATCCACCTTTAATTCCCGGATCGGCAACTTGCGCAGATAAGCCAGCGACGAATAACCAGTGCCAAAATCGTCGACACTCAGCGTGACACCCATCGCCTCGAGACTGAGCAGGCGGTCACGCACAAGGTCGATGCGCTCCATCAACGCACTCTCGGTGAGTTCGATACTGATGCAGCCCGACGGCAGGCCCGACTGCGTAATCAGACTGCCGATCCGGTCAACAAAATTCTCGTCACGTAACTGGTGGGCGGACACATTGATCGCGATTTGTGGCGCAACGATACCGACCGCGCGCCAACGGCCAATCTGGCTCAGCACCATATCGAAGACCAGGTTGCCGATCGCGACGATCAAACCACAGCCCTCGGCGACCGGAATGAATTGCACCGGGGAGATATCCCCCAGCAGGGGATCATGCCAGCGCAGTAACGCTTCGGCGCCGATAATCGCACCGGTATGGATCTGCACCTTGGGCTGGTACACCATGCTGAAGTTGCCAGCCTCGATGGCCAGGCGCAGACCGGTTTCCAGCGTCATGCGCTGCAGCGCGATCATCTTCATTTCATTGGCAAAGAACTGATACTGGTTGCGGCCACGCTCCTTGGCGCTATACATGGCCGTATCGGCACTTTTCAGGAGCGTGACGCTGTCGTCGCCGTCATCCGGAAAAATGCTGATCCCGATACTGGCCGACACAAACAGGTTATTGCCGTTGATCTGGAATGATGCACCGATGGTGTCGACAATCCGCCCGGCCACCAGATTGATATCGACCGCAGTGACATTGTCGAGCACCGCGACGAACTCGTCGCCGCCTAGTCTTGCCAGCGTATCGGAATCCCGCACGCTATGCTGCAGGCGTTCGGTGGCCTGCCGCAACAGGATGTCACCGACATCGTGGCCCAAGCTGTCATTGATGTTCTTGAAATTATCGAGATCGATGAACAGGACCGCCAACTTCTGCCGATTGCGCCGTGCCACTGAAAT
>JBLHLW010000024.1:0-52282 GCA_047621345.1 Minisyncoccia bacterium
ATAGCCGCCGATCAAATTTTCACGACCCTGATGGGCGACGATGTCGAACCGCGCCGGGCGTTCATCGAGGCGAATGCTCTTCAGGCAGGTAATATCGACATTTGATAAATTTTTACTATTTTCCGGCAGCGGGAAATAGGCACGTTCTGAAGAGGCTGCTTTTGCAGCTTTTTTAATTTCTCCTCACAGTGCTAGCGCCCCCGAGTTGATGATTGCCCGGACTCCACCCAGTCAACAGATCCGGGGGGCACCATCGACCCGATCGCGCTGGGCTTCGACTCACAACTCCGTTTTGAAAAAGCTCCCATCATGAAAGCAGTTGGCTACCACCACTCCCATCCGATCGACCATCCCGACGCACTGATCGACTTGGACCTTCCCGAACCAATCGCCAGTGGACGCGATTTGCTGGTCGATGTGCACGCGATTTCAGTCAATCCGGTGGATACCAAGATACGTACGGGCGTTGCGCCTGAGGCAGGCGAGGCCAAGGTACTGGGCTGGGACGCCGCTGGCATCGTGCGCGCAGTGGGTGCGCAGGTGACGATGTTCAAGCCCGGAGACCGGGTGATGTATGCCGGTACGCTGCTGCGTCCCGGCACCAACAGCGAGCGCCATCTGGTCGACGAACGCATCGTGGGGCACGCACCGGCCAGCATCGATTTCGCCGCTGCCGCCGCTTTGCCGCTGACGACGATCACGGCCTGGGAGGTGTTGTTTGACCGCTTGCAGATAGCGCAGGACAAGTCGGTACAAGGCGGTACCTTGCTCATCGTTGGCGCTGCCGGTGGCGTCGGATCAATGATGTTGCAATTGGCGCGCCAACTGACCAGCTGGACCATCATAGGCACCGCGTCGCGTCCCGAAACCCGGCAGTGGGTCAGCGATCTCGGAGCCCATCACGTCATCGACCATCGCCTGCCACTGTCGCAGGAATTAAAACGTATTGGTGTCACGCAGGTCGATTGCGTCGCTAGCCTGACGCATACCGATCAGCATTTACCAGAAATTGTTGCGGCGCTGATCCCGCAAGGCAAACTCGCTTTGATCGATGATCCCGAGGCATTGGACGTTAAGCTGCTCAAGGGAAAAAGCATTTCATTGCACTGGGAACTCATGTTCACCCGCTCGATGTTCGAGACCGCAGACATGATCGAGCAGCATCGCCTGCTCGAGCGTGTTTCACAACTGATCGATGACGGCGTGCTGCGTTCGACACTGACCGAGCACTTTGGCACGATCAATGCCGCCAATCTGCGACGGGCACATGCGCTGCTTGAAAGCGGGACCGCACGCGGAAAGATCGTGCTGGCGGGGTTCTAAGTCTTTTTAAGCGTCAGGCCGGTGCGCCAACCTGGTGCCGCGGATCGGCGTGCGCAAACGCATCAAGTGCTTCGCAACTGGCCATGATCCGGTCGACGGTCGGAATATCGGCAACCGTGATCTTGAAGACGCGCGCAACCACGACAATGCTGGCCAGGCAGATGTCGGCGATGGTCGGCGTATCGCCGTGGCAGAAAATGCCTGTATCGGTATCTGACGTCAGACGTTGCTCCAGCGCCTGCAAGCCTGTCGTGAACCAGTGAATTTGCCACGCGCGCCAGGCCGCGTCATCGAAGTGGCTGGTGCCGGTCAAATATTTTTTGATGCGTGGTGTGATGAGCGGGTGCGTATCACTGGCCAGCATTGCGGCCAATGAACGTACTCGTGCACGCGCATGTAAGCCGGTTGGCAACAAGGCTGGCGATGGCTGCATTTCGTCGAGGAATTCGAGGATGGCCAGTGACTGTGTCAATGGTGCTTGACCAGGCTCGACCAATGCCGGAATGGCGCCCATCGGATTAATGGCCAGGAATGCAGCGCTGCGCTGCTCGCCGGCATCGAGATTGATGATGCGTTCATGGGCTATCAGCCCTTTCAGGTTTAGTGCAACGCGCACACGATACGTGGCCGAAGTGCGCCAGAAGGCAAATAATTCGAATTCAGGTTGCAGCGACATGGGGTCTCCAATGGATTTGTGATGGATTAATTGCAAGATCGGCCACCAAGCTTGCAGCGATGCTGGAGAAAACGGGTATCTTGTTTGTAGATATAACAAGTCGACGCCGCCGAGCGGGGACCGGATGCATGAACTGCTGCTTACTACACTACCAGACTAGACCGTGCCATTGGGTTTTGGCGCGTGGTTCGGCATGGTCCGCTTGTTTTGCTGGAGTTCAATGGAGGCCAACAATGTCGGAATATCGCAAAAGCTTGTTTTGGTGCCTGTGCTTTTGCCTGATGCTATCGATTGTTGCTGTGGTTGATCTGGTTACTTCCTATCTGCAGGAAGAAAAGTCAGCCCATAAGCGGGTCGCCAATGCCAGCTTTCTGCTCAGCGAATGGATCCATGGAACGATGGGGAATTCCGATTACGTGCTGCGTGACATCATCGGCCAGGTGTCGCCGGATGAACTGCTCTATCCCGATACCGACCAAGTACGACAAGCGCGCATTACGCGTCTGATCGAAGCCAAACGACAAACATTACCCAATGCGGCCGGGGTTGGACTGGTCGACCGAAATTGCATTGTTACGCATACCAATGCGCGGATCGGGGTCGATGCCAGCAACCGGGAGTGGTGCAAGTCGCTGCGGGAAAATCCGCATCGCGAGACCTTTGTTTCGCACGTCTACCGCAACAAGGCGGGACGGCTTTCGGTCACGCAAGTGCGGCGCTTTTCCGGTGTCGGTCCCGGTTTTCACGGGTCGGCCGGCGTCGCGGTAAACCTCGATTTTTTTTCGGACAGGATCGCGCAAATGGCGCTGGGGCCAAGTGGTGCGATCGTGATCGCGGATACGCGCCTTGGTTTGCTGGCGCGTAAGCCAGCAAGGCCGGAGCTGCTCGGAAAGACGCTTGATGATCCGCAGACCGCAGCATTCGTCGCCTCAGACGCGACTTATGCGTCCTATCGCGGGCGCTCGGCCATCGACGGGCGCAAGCGCTTGTATGGCTCCCGCAAGGTCGAGGATCTGCCGTTCATCGTCATCGTCGGGGAAGCGGACATGGATTGGCAGGCCAGTTGGCGACAGCGCGTGCTGGGAGAGATCGTGGCGCTGCTGTTGTTCTGCACGATGGCGGTCCTGATGTTGCGCAAGCACTGGGCACTGTTACGCCACCAACAAATGCTCTCGCACATGGCCAATACCGATACGTTGGCCGGCATCGCTAACCGGCGTCATTTCATGTCTCGGTTCGGTGTTGAACTCAAGCATGCACAGCGGCATGGCACCGGGCTGGCGATACTCATGCTCGATATTGACCATTTTAAGCAAATCAACGACACCTACGGACATGCGACGGGTGACCAGGCCATCCTCGCTTGCGCCCGGGCGTGTCAGGGGGCGTTGCGCGACATTGATTTCCTGAGCCGCTTCGGCGGTGACGAGTTCGCTATTTTGCTATCGGATACCGGTATAGAGGGCGCGCAGGTGGCCGCCGAGCGGTTGCGACAGGCAATCCTGCAATGCCGTATTGCCGGCAATGCAGGCGTGCTGGTTACGATGACGGCCAGTATCGGACTGGCGATGCTCGACGCCAGTTCGTCGGACGTCGAGGCCGCGCTGGCGAAAGCGGATGCCGCGCTATACCGCGCCAAGAGCCGAGGGCGCAATTGCATCGAATTTGCTGCCTGAGCCAGATTTTTTTAATCGCATCAGCGCAGGATGGTCGATTGCCGCATGGTGCCAGTTGCTGTCCTCGGCTACCCTCTGGAGCACACTGATTGCGACGATGACGAACCATTCATGAAATTGCCTCTCCCGGAAAATCTTGCTCCGGTGCTCATGGCCCCCCGCTGCCTGTCCATTGATCTCGAAGTGGGCATTCAGGACGGCCGCATTCACAGTTTTGCAGCCGTCCAAGGTGACACCCAGCAGGCGTTTGTCTTCGGCAAAGGCGATTTGACCAAAGCGCTCGCCCAGCTCGATGACTTCGCCGCGAAATCGTCGTTCCTGCTGGGTCATAACTTGATCGACTTTGATCTGCCGCACCTCGCCGCAGCCGGACCGACCCTCACTCTGCTGCAGTTGCCTGCGGTCGATACGTTGCGCCTCAATCCGTTGGCCTTTCCGCGCAATCCGTATCACCACCTGATCAAGCACTATCAGGATGGACGACTGCAAAGTGGTTCGCTCAATGACCCGGAGCTCGATGCGCGCTTGGCACTGACGGTATTTCATGACCAGTTGCAGGCCTTTCAGGTGCAGCAGTCCGAGAATCCTGACCTGATGACGGCGTGGCACTGGCTCACCGTACCTGAAGGCGTCACATCGGGTCTGAATGCGGTCTTCATGACCCTGCGTCGCGCTGCACGCCCGTCGTCAGAAAGCGCTCATGCAGCAATCCTGCGGTGCTTGTCCGGGCAGGCTTGCCGTGTGCAAGGCAGGACTATTTTGAGCGACAGCGCACGACACGGCTGGGCGCTAGCTTATGCGCTGTCGTGGCTGTCGGTCGCTGGCGGCAACTCCGTCATGCCACCGTGGGTGCGCCATCAATTCCCCGCTGCGGGTGAATTGATCAGGCAATTGCGCGATACCCGCTGCGTTGATTCGTGCTGTGATTGGTGCACCGAGAAGCACGATGCGCTCAAGGAATTGCAGCGCTGGTTCGGCTTGCCCGGGTTTCGTCCCGAGCCGGTCGGTGAGGATGGCCGTCCGCTGCAGCAATCCATCGTTGAAGCCGCGATGCAGGGTCGGCATGCGTTGGCCATTCTCCCAACCGGCACTGGTAAATCACTGTGCTATCAGCTGCCGGCCTTGTCGCGCTACGACAAGACCGGAGCATTGACGATCGTTATTTCGCCACTGGTGGCATTGATGGCAGACCAGGTCGCCGGTCTTGAAACGCGTGGCATTGCCTGCTGTGCTGCCATCAACGGGATGCTGTCGATGCCGGAGCGCGCCGATGTGCTGGACCGGGTGCGGCTCGGCGATATTGGCATCCTGATCGTCTCGCCAGAGCAGTTACGCAACCGCTCGCTACGCACAGTGCTGGCGCAACGCGAGATCGGCGCATGGGTATTGGATGAAGCGCATTGCATCTCAAATGGGGCCATGATTTCCGGCCAGACTACCGCTATGTCGGACGTTTCATCCGCGAAAAAGCTGGTACGGGCAACGTGCCACCAGTGCTGTGCCTGACTGCAACGGCGAAGCCGGATGTGATCGATGACATGGTCAGTTATTTCCGCGCCAAGGTGGGCATCGAGCTCGCCGTGTTCAATGGTGGCGCCAAGCGCAACAACCTCGATTTCGTTGTCGTTCCCACCACGCCGGCGACGAAGTTTGCCGATATCTTCCAGTTGGTGATGACCGATCTGGCACCGCCGCAGCTCGGTGGTGCGATTGTCTATTGCGCGCTGCGCAAGCAAACCGAAGAAGTGGCGCAATTCCTGCGCGAAAAAGGACTACGTGCCGGTCACTTCCATGCCGGCCTGGCGCCCGAAATCAAGAAAACCACCCAACAGCAATTCATCACCGGCGAGCTCACCGTAATGGTGGCTACCAACGCATTCGGCATGGGTATCGACAAACCAGATGTGCGCTTGGTCATTCACGCGGATATTCCTGGCTCGCTGGAAAACTACGTGCAGGAAGCCGGACGGGCTGGTCGTGACCGTGCTGCGGCGCGCTGCGTCCTTTTGTACACACCCGAAGACGTCGAACGCCAGTTCGGCATGTCGGCACGCTCCCGGCTGACCCAGCGCGAAATCCAGTCGATTCTGAAAGCGCTGAAAAACCTCAATCGCAAGAAGCGGCTGGATGGCGAAATCATCGCCACCGCCGGTGAAATACTGGCCGAAGACAATGAGGCCGGTTTTCAGCGTGATTCGGCCACCGATGACACGCGAGTACGCACCGGCATCGCCTGGCTGGAAGAAGCGGGGCTGTTGACCCGTGAAGAAAACCGCGTGCAGGTATTTCCCTCGTCATTACGGGTCGCTTCGGTCGATGAAGCGCAACAGAAATTGGCGGGCAAGGCGTTGTTTGTCGACTACCAGCGCCAGTTGCTGGCGTTGGTACAAGCGCTGATCTCGGCCGATGCCGACGAGGGCATCTCGACCGATGAACTGATGGGTGTCTCCGGGCTATCGGCCGACAAGGTGCGCGCGGCGCTGTACGACCTCGAGGCGCTGGGCATTGCCAGCAACGATACTGCGTTGACGGCATTTGTCCACACCGGTGTCGAGCGCGCCTCACTAAAGCGCCTTGCCGAGGCAGTCGAGCTGGAAATAGGGCTCATCGATTTGCTACGGCAAGCTGCCCCTGATCTCAGCAAAGGCGACGGCACCATCCTGCATTTACGCCATGCGACGCAGGCACTGAAAGACGCTGGCCACACCACAGCGCTGCCGGAAAAACTGGCACGGATCGCACGCGGCCTAGCTAGTGACGGGCGCAACGAAGACAGTGGCATCGGTAGCCTGCGTCTGCGTCGGCTGGATGCAGAGTCGGTGCATCTGACCCTGCAGCGCGAGTGGTCGGCGCTGGCTAAAACGGCTGCACTACGACGTACTGCAGCAGCGGTATTGCTCGCCCATTTACTGGCAAGTTTGCCGGCAGGATTGCGGGGCGCCGACTTGCTGGCGGTGACAACGCTGGGCAAACTCCATGCCGCCATTGAAGGCGATCTGACGCTGCAGATGGACGTGAAAGAACCGGCCAAATTACTCGACCGTGCGCTGATGTGGTTGCACGAACAGGACGTGATCCGGCTTAACAAGGGTTTGGCGGTATTCCGGCCAGCGATGACGATCCGGCTGGCGACCGACAAGCGCGGTTTCGCCAAAGCCGATTTCGCGCCCTTGAAATTGCACTACGACGAACAGGTCGTGCAAATCCACGTGATGGCCGAGTACGTGCAGCGCGGCTTGCAGGTGATTGCTGATGCGGTGCAATTGGCACTGGATTATTTCAGCCTGGAGCGCGGTGAATTTCTGCAACGCTGGTTACCTGAGCGCGAGAAGGAGCTGGCGCGTCAAACCACGCCAGCCTCATGGCGCACCATCGTCGAAGAGCTCAATAATCCAGTCCAGCAAAAAATCGTCACCGACGAGCGCGAGCAAACCAATGTGCTGGTGCTGGCCGGACCTGGTTCTGGCAAGACGCGCGTGCTGGTGCACCGGATTGCTTACCTGATCCGCGTGAAGCGTGAAAACCCGCACGCCATTCTGGCGCTGGCCTACAACCGCCATGCTGCCGTCGAAGTGCGGCGTCGCCTTGCTGCGTTGATCGGTGAGGATGCCAGAGGTGTCGTCGTGCTGACCTGCCATGCCTTTGCGATGCGCCTTGTCGGTGCCAGCTTTCGCGGTCGGGCGATGCACGACGGGGATGCTTTCCGGGAGGTCATGCGCGAGGCCGTGGCGCTACTCAAGGGCGAAGGTTTGCCTGCAGATGAAGCCGATTTGCAGCGTGACCAGTTGCTGGCCGCATTTCGCTGGATTCTGGTCGACGAGTATCAGGATATTGGTCCCGATCAATACGACCTGATCTCTGCGCTGGCCGGTCGTACGCGCGCCGAAGAAGATGGCCGGCTCAGTTTGTTCGCGGTCGGTGATGACGACCAGAATATCTATGCCTTTGACGGCGCATCGGTTGAATTCATCCGCCGCTTCGAACAGGATTACGCTGCCAAGCCGGCTTTCCTGCTCGACAATTACCGTTCTACACGCTACATCATCGACGCCGCCAACGCGCTCATTGCACCTGCCCGCGAACGCATGAAAGTCGACAATCCGGTGACGATTGACAGTGCTCGCAGCAAGTCTGGCGGTGGTGGTGACTGGGCCGTGCTGGACCCGATCAGCAAGGGGCGCGTGCAACTACTGCCCGCGGGCGACAACCCGATCGACCAAGCCATTGCCGTGATGACCGAGTTGCAGCGCCTCTGCGCGCTGGATCCCTGCTGGGACTGGAGTCGGGTCGCCGTGATTGCCCGCGAGTGGCATTTTTTGGATCCGGTACGCTGCTACTGTGAACGCAACGCCATCCCTGCCCAGTTGGCCAACGAAGAAATTGCTCCGTTCTGGAGATTGCGCGAAACCCGTGTGATGCTCGACTGGCTGCGCGCCCGCGACACCGGGCTGGTGGATACGAGCGCCATCCATCGTTGGCTCGGCGCCCGGCCAACAGGCCCAGGGTGGGACTTGCTGCGTGAAGCCATTGACGATTATCGACTGGAGACCGCCGGCGTCGAACTGCCCGCTGGCCATCTCATCGATTGGCTGGCGGAATGGGGCCGCGAGATGCGTCGCCGCCAGACTGGATTGCTGCTACTGACGGCGCATCGCGCCAAGGGACTGGAGTTCGATCATGTCGCTATTCTCGATGGTCACTGGGATAGGCGTGGACGCAATGAAGACGCCGATGCGCCGCGCCGCTTGTACTACGTCGCCATGACCCGCGCCAGAAACACGTTGTTGTTGGCGCGTTCTGGCAAGCGGCATGGCTTAGTGGATGCGTTACCGGAATCGACTGGCCTGTTACGTCGCCAACCCGTCGTTCTGCCGGTAGCGGCGCCGGAGATGGCGCGCCGTTACTTGGCGCTCACTGCGCAGGAAGTCGATATCGGTTTCGCTGGCCGCCATCCGTCCGCGGACTCAGTGCATAGCGCGATTTCAGCGCTCTCTGCTGGCGACCCGATCGCGTTGAGGCGAGGCGTACATCGTTGGGAGTTGACTGATGCGACGGGGCGAACGGTAGGACGGTTGTCGAAGGCGTTCACTCCACCATCCGGCATGCGCTTCGTGAGCGCTCGTGTGGCGGCAGTTCTGGTGTGGCGTCGCGAAGAGTCAGAATCAGGCTATCAGGCGCTAGCGCGTTGCGAGCAATGGGAAGTGGTTTTGCCTGAACTGGTATTCGGGCCGATGTTCTGATGGTGTAGTCATTCGGTGCAATAACCGTAGGGCATTGCACCGTTGTATGCGACGTTCGCAGCTGATCGCTGGCTTCAAATGCCGTAATTTTGTCAATCGCGACGCGCTCGACTACCATACTGATTTCCGCCGCAATGGACTGTCATGCCCGTCTCCCCGACCCCCGAACAAATCGCGATCATCGAATCGACCAAGCCGGTCACGATGATCGAAGCCGTGGCTGGTGCCGGCAAGACCACGGTGCTGGCTTGCGTGCTCAAGCGGGCTTGCGAAAAAGGGATCGCACCGGCGCAGGCGATCGCACTGTGTTTTTCACAGGGAGCCAAGGAACGACTGACGCAAAAATTCGTGGAAGAGGGGACGCCTCGGGGCATCGTGGTCCAGACCATCGAAGAGTTCGCTCGACAGCAAGTGCTCAACATGGCCAGTGCCAGCTACCTCGATACGCCCATTTTTTACGATAACAACGAACAGATACGACCGCATATCGTGACGGCAGCCGAGACGGTGTGGCAGCGTTATGCCGATGCCGGAGTGCGTACCGATTTTGATTTTTCTTTTGATAGCAATGAACGGGTCGAGGACTTTATCCGCCTGTTGGTGCGCCTGAAAGCGAGTCTTGTCACGCTCGAATTCGAGGCCCGCGAGACTGATGAAATCGCCGAGTCGCTCGACGAATCACCGGAGATCATTGCCATCTGTCAGGAAATTGAACGGCAACGCGGCGCCGACACCGGCGAGTGCGTTTGGCAAAGTCCGTTCGATCACGCGACCGACCTGATCGGTTTGTTCCGGCGTCAGCCGGAGGCGATTGACGTGTTGCCGCGCTTTCGGATTTGTGTGGTTGATGAATGGCATGACGTCAACGCGGCCGAGTTCGCACTGGTGCAATTATTGGCGCGTCATGCGCGGCTAGTGGTGGTGGGAGACCGCGATCAGATCATCAATGCGGAGCGGGGTGCGGACCCGGCGCTGTCATCGAACGGATTTGATTTTGCTTTCCCCGGAGCGACCCGGCAGGCGATTACCCGCACGTTTCGTTTTGGTTCGGCGGTATCGACGTTAGCGGCAGCGATGATGCGGCGCGACTGCGTATCGCAACCGGGACTGGGTACCAAGGTCACGCATACGTCCTATCAGGCCGGACCGGATAACGATTGTGCCGCCAGCGTCGTCGCGACAATTACTGCGGCGTGCGGGCGCAAGACAGTCAAGCTAAGCGACTTCGCGGTCGTGGTACGCGATGCCGATCAAAGTATCGAGATTGAAAACCAGCTGATCGATGCGGAGATGCCTTACCGGTGTTCGGGTTTCGACTCGTATCTGGTACGTCCCGAGATATTGATGTTGCGCGGCCTGCTGCATATCGCCACTGGGAGCTACACCACCCTCGCCGGCGACAAGCCGACTTGCGAAAAACTCGTCCGTAGCCTCGGTTTATATGCATCGGCGCGGTTTGATTCAGATGTTGATTTTGCATCGCTGCTGGCGTTCGACGAACGACTGTCACCGGAACTGAAAAACGAACGGCGCTGGAAAGAAGCCTTGCGCATGATCACCGCCGAGCCATCGACGCTGGAGTCTTTTTTTTCGGGGATTCTGTGCCGGGTGTCATCGGTGGATTCCGCCAGTACTGGCCGCTGGAAAGTCCGTTTTGCCGAGGTCGTCGAGACCTTGCGCGCAATGGCCCGGACTGACACTGCGGTCCAGTTGCTTACCTACGCCGCCCGTCAGCTTGATCTGGTGTCGGCCACCAGTCGGGTTTTTGTCAGCCGCGGTCGCGCCGATTCGGCCGTACGATCGATCACTGCGTTTATTCGCTTCGCTGGCAATCGGCCGGACCAGTCCGCCGTCGATTTCCTCGCCGAACTGGCGACCCGACAGGCCAGCGTGAGCAAGAAGCTCAATTACCTGAGAGGTCGTGCCCAACTGGATTTGACCACGGTGCAATATGCGAAAGGCAAGGAGTGGCCGCAAGTATTGATTCCGTATCTTGAGCGCGGTCAGTTCCCGCGCACCGCTAGCCTCGGCGAGGAACGTCGCCTGTTGTATGTCGCAATGACGCGGGCGATGACGACGTTGACCCTGTTCGAGCCGGCCGGTCAGCCCAGTACGCTACTGGTCAGACCTTGAATGTACCGGTTCGATCAGGCCATTACTGGTTGGCTTATTTCGGCCAGTATTTCGTACGAACGCAGCCGTGCGTCGTGATCGAAAATCTGCGAAGTGATCATGAGCTCGTCGGCACCAGTGCGCTCGATGAAGGCATCGAGTGCAGTGGCAACGGTCGCGGGACTGCCGATGGCGGACGACGACAGTGTGTGATCGAGCATTGCGCGCGCATCCGGCGCTAGCTGGTCAAGATAGCCTGGTACCGGCGGTTGCAGCAGCGAAGGGCGACCAGTGCGCAGGTTGACAAAGGCCTGTTGCATTGAGCTCGCTAGCAAGACGCCTTCCTGATCGGTATCGGCTGCAAACACGTTGAAGCCAAGCATCACATGCGGCTTTGCCAGTCTTGCTGATGGTTTGAAGCGAGCCCGGTAGATCGCGATGGCCTGCATCATCTGGGCGGGTGCGAAGTGCGACGCAAACGCGTAGGGCAATCCGAATTCGGCGGCCAGTTGCGCGCCAAATGTACTACTGCCGAGTATCCAGACCGGTACCGTCGAATCATTACCCGGCACGGCACGCACGCCGCGACCGTTGTACGGCGCAAAGTAATCCATCAGTTCCAGCACATCGGATGGGAACTCGTCGGAGTCACTCGCCAGATTGCGGCGCAAGGCACGCGCACTGGCCTGATCAGAGCCTGGTGCGCGGCCTAGTCCGAGATCGATGCGGTTTGGGAACAGTGCTGCTAGCGTGCCGAACTGCTCGGCGATCACTAGCGGCGAGTGGTTCGGCAGCATGATGCCGCCGGCGCCCACCCGGATCGTGCTGGTACCGGCCGCCACATGGCCGATCACGACAGCCGTCGCGGCACTGGCAATACCCGGCATGCCGTGGTGCTCGGCCAGCCAGTAGCGCTGGTAGCCCAGCCGCTCGGCATGTTGCGCGAGACTGAGCGTATTACGGAATGACACGGCGGCCGTACTGCCTTCGACGATCGGGCAGAGGTCCAGAATGGATAATGGAATCATATTGGGCAATCGCAATAGTTTGAATATTTACATGGGGACATGAGGCTTTTGTTCAAGCGTCCGCCGGTGTACATGACTTATGAGGCCGTCCTAGTGTAATCTGCGAGTCATGAACAATGACACCGATATCCAGCTCAGCGGTCCTTTTTCTGCAAAGGACTCTTCCGGCAATGCGCGCGCGATCAGCATGATCCGCATTTTTGACGAGGGCTACGGCACGATCGACGTCTACGTCGATATGCAACACAAGATGGGCGATGATCCGTTGCCCGAAGATACCGTCCTGATCCACAACATCACGCTGCATTTGCAGAGTCTCGGTTACGTCGGTCCGGACTTGCTAGTCGGTGATGTCGCTTTGCAGGATGACAAACTGATCGTGCTTGAAGCGCCTGAAGAGTTCAACACGTTTGCCGAAAGCCGCGGCTGGAAAGATCTGGCGGCAGAGTTTGAGGGCGACGACGAAGAGATTGACGCGGCCGCACCAGCAGCGACGGCGCAACTCGATGCATTGATGCGTAAGTTCAAAAGTACCTAGCCATGCCAGCAGTGCCGCTGCTCGATTGGGACCAGTTGTGCGCAGTGGCCTATGGGAGTGAGCGAGTGCTGGCGCGCCGGCGGGCGCGCCGCGCCAGCCTGACTGAGTCAGTAGCATTGAATCAGTTGTTGCAGGCTGTGGCTGCGCCTCGGAGTCTGACGGAACTGGTCGCATCGCGCTTGCAGGCTCTGGCCGACGCAAAAGCGCACAACGCCGCACGCAAGCAGGAGCAGACCCTGGCTTGGCAGCGCAAGCAAGCTGACAAGATGCCGTCTAGCGCGGGTTGGACCGGTTGGTTCGATGGATCGGCCTGGCCCAATCCGGGGAACATCGGCCTCGGTGCCCTGTTGCGCAGCCCGGCGGGATGCTTGACTGAGTTCAGCTTGGCCGATGGTCACGGCGACAGCAATCAGGCCGAATACATGGCCTTGCTGATTTTGCTTGAGGCTGCGTTGGCAGCACGGTCCGACCCGTTGCTGATCCACGGTGACAGCCGGGTAGTCATCGATGACGTAACTGGCGTGCATTGCGTCGCTAGCCTGAACGGCTATCGGACTCGTGCCCTAGCCGTGCTGGCACAGCTGGGTCAGGTACGTTTTTGCTGGGTACCGCGACGGCGCAATGCGGCGGCCGATGCGCTATCGCAGCGCGCGCGCCACACATCAACGGTCGCTGCCTGTGTTACCTTGTTCTATCCCTGAATAAACGCCCTGCTTGTCCAATGTCTTTACGTGTGTATTCCCTGTCACTGATTATCTTGCTCGGTCCGGGACTCGCGTGGGCGGCGCAAAGTGATATCGCGGCAACTTTGCCCGACCTGCCTCTGCCGCGCGGATCTCAAGTGACCCGCTTCGATGCCAACCCCGGCGGTGTCACACTCGGCTATGCCGATGCCGATCAGGGCTGGGGCGCACTGGCAAGTCGCCCTTCGGGTACCGATGCCGCTGTGCAGCTGACGTATGGGTCCGTACTCAGTAAAGGCCTGGGAGCTGGCGTGCATGTGCAGGTTCAACCACGCCAGAGCGAAGTCGTACTCAACGGCATCTATGATCCGGTCAACGATTTGCGCCTGCATCTGGCGGTCGGTCAGTTGCGTAGCAGCAATACTTATCAATTTGTTTTCGGCGATTACGCCAAGAGCGTCGCGCAAAGCAGTTATCTGATGGATGTACGCAAGTACTGGGAACCGGGCTCTTTGCTGCGGGATTTTGGTGCCAGCGTCTATCAGGCCGGCACCCGCGAGCGTGGTGCTGAGCAAACCATCGTGCGCGCTGACGGCACTGGCCGATTGGCAACTGGTGTGCAACAGGGTTACATGCTCAATCTCAGCTTGGCACCCTCGTCGCGATCCAAGCTCGATTTTGGTCGGGGCATGGACAGTACCGAGTATGCGATGGCCGATGGTGCTGGTAACAGCTCAGACAACGCCGTCCGGCAGGCCAGTTTTACGCAATACCTCGACGATTGCCTGCAGGTACGCGGGGGCTATCGCGGCAACGCGTGGACTGACGAAGTCCAGCTCGACATGACCCAAGGGAGCTGGCAGGTCGGACTATCGCGCCAGACCTTGCGCGATGGCGGTGATAGCACCGTTGCCTTCAAGATGGGTTATTCGATCCCGTTGGGCGAGAAACGCAATGCCGTCAAGTGCCGCTCCACGCCACGCCATGCGGCCGCATTTTCGCCGGTGTTCAAGGCAGTCACGGCACGTCCCAACAAGTTGCCGTCAGCACCGATGGCGCAGGTTGATAGCTCAGTTCCCTAGCGGTCGCGTTGAGCCCGTAACGCCAGCCAACCGGCAACCAGTGTAATCGTAACGACGATACCGACGACCACCCAAAAGCCATGGTCGTGGCCCGACAGCGGTATGCCGCCGACATTCATGCCGAGCAAGCCAGTGATGATATTGATCGGCAACGCCAGCACCGTGACGATGGTCAACACGAACAGGCTGCGGTTATTACCCTCGTTGACGCTGGCGGCGATCTCTTCCTGCAGCAGCTTGATGCGTTCCTGTACCGACATCAGGTCACTGAGCACGACTGAAAATTCCTCGGTGGATTGTCGCAACTCCTGCCGGTCTTCATCTACTACCCAGCGTGGCGGCCGCTGCAACAAGCGAAACAGCGCTGCCGGTTCCGGTGCCAGCAAACGCTGCAAGCGCACCAGTACCCGTCGCAATGCACCCAGTTTGGCGCGCCGGTGATTGAGCCGACCAGCCAACAGGTTGTCTTCGATTTCATCGACCTTGGCGACGGCATCGCGCACGATGCTCACCAGTACATCGGCCTGGTCGCGCAACAAATGGATCAATAGTTCGACCGTCGAGCGGATCGGTTCGCCGCCCTCGACAGCACCGCGCAAGCGCTCGATCGATTTCAGGGGGGTGCGCCGGACGCTGATGACAATGTGTTCCGACAGGCTGATCCAGACGGTCGAGGTGTCCGAAGGCTGGAAGGAAAAATTGTGCAGTACATCGTTGATCACCGCGATCAAGGTGTTTTCAGCCAGTTCGATGCGGGTCGAGCGCGACCCTTCATGTAGCGCTTCATAGAACTCATCGACGACACCGGTGTGCTCGTTAATCCATTTTTCGCTTGCGGTATTGCTCAGGTTAAAGTGCAACCAGATGAATTGGTCGGATCCATGGGCGCGCATCGCGTGCAGCCATTCGACCGCCTGCGTAGAGCTGATGGACACGGCGGCCTTGTCAGGCTCGAAGACATAGCCCCAGATCAGGCCGGACTGATCGGAGCCGTAAGTAAGGCCGGTCTTGAGCATGCAGGCACTCCGTAAGGTGATGAAGAGGAATCGCACTAATAGTACGCGCTGGGCGCGCGCGGCGCATTGTCCGGGGTGGCCAGTTTGCCGTCAAGGGCGCGGGAAGTGTGCTTGCGTACAGACAGGGTACCTGGTCGTCTGCAAACTCAGCAGTATTGCTTGAGTATTGATGCAATGTGTAAAAGCCTAGCCCTTGTAGCGGGTTTAACCCTATTGTGACCCAGTCCGACCGGATTACCGAAAATCCGGTTTTCTAACCTTTCTCTTTTGAGGCTGCATCATGACCAAACCATCGGCTTGCATCGTACTTCTGAGCCTTGCCATGCTGTTCTCCGGGGTGGCCCGTGCAGGTGAAATCAGTCTGTTCGATCGATCCGATTTTGCTGGTCGCGTCTTGGATTTGCGTGAGAGCGAGGCCAGTCTTAGTCGGTTTGGCTTCAATGATCGTGCATCGAGTATCGTCGTGCGCGCTGGCCGATGGGAAGTCTGCAGTGATGACAATTTCAACGGCTTTTGCTCCGTACTGGAACGCGGTGATTACCGGCGTCTCGATCCGCGTCTCAATGAGCAAGTTTCATCGGTACGCGAGATCGACAGTCGCCAGCAATATGACGGTAATGCGTGGCGCGATGAGCGACGGGATGGTCGCTACGGCGAGGACAGACAGCGTGGCTGGCGGGATGAGAGTGGCAGTGTGATGCTGTTTTCTGAAGAGAACATGCGTGGACGCAGCTTACCGGTGGAGGGCGATGTCGGTACGCTCGTCGATGCCGGATTTAATGACGCTGCCGCTTCGATGGTGATTCGGCGCGGTGTATGGGAGTTATGTACCGATCGAGATTTTCGTGGTCAGTGTCGGGTACTCGGGCCGGGAGAATACCGTCGCCTCGAGCCCCGACTGTACAGGTCAATTACCTCACTACGCATCGCACAACGGGGCGCGCCCGGCGGACCACCCCAGCGCGGCGGTGTCGAACTATACACATCGCCTAATTTTGGTGGCAACCGATATCTGCTCAATCAGGATCTCAACAACTTCAGCAATGGAGGTTTCAATGACCAGATATCCTCGTTCGTCATTACTGAAGGCTTATGGCAAGCGTGCACCGACGCCGGGTTTCGCGGACGCTGTGTGGTGTTTGGACCGGGCCGCTATGCTGATCTGGGACAGTTGTCGCTCCAGGTATCTTCGATGCGCCGGGTCGACTAACTCGTCTCAATAGCACTGACCATGACTGAAACGAAGGGTGGTAGAGATGATTGGATTACAGGCAATAAAGCGAGCATGCGTTTTGTTCGCCCTCGGTGTGTTGACCATGAGCGGTCATGCGGCATCCGCCACTTCTGGTGCCACCTTGCTGGCCAAGTATGCGGAACTGGTGCCGCGCCTGGCAAACAACCAGTTCAACCGGCCCGTCGTGCTTGATTCGAGCGAGACATCCAGTGTCCTCAAAGGTGATATCTATGCACTGGTCGATCATCCGTTTGGCGGCGTCAATGGCATGCTTGACGGGCCAGCACGCTGGTGCGACGTGCTGATCCTGCACCTCAATACCAAATATTGCCATCCGCTCAGCGATGCCGCCGGAACCATCCTTCAGGTCAATATTGGCAAGAAAACTGAGCAGACTATAGAGCAGGCTTACCAGGTTGATTTTGTCTATCGCAGGGGGGAGCACACATCGACCTATTTTGACACCCGGCTCGACGCCGAGGAAGGACCGCTTGGCACAAGTCATTACCGCATTATGCTGGAAGCGGTGGCCGTGCCTGGCAATAAGACTTTCCTGCACCTGACGTATTCCTACACAGTGAGCTTTGCCAGCAAGGTGGCGATGCAAGCCTACCTGGTGACCGCCGGCAGTGACAAAGTTGGGTTCACTCGCGAGGGCAAGCGGGCTGACGGGCAACCCGCCTACATCGGCGGCATGCGTGGCGTGGTCGAGCGCAACACGATGCGTTATTACCTGGCGATCGATACTTACCTCAATGCGCCGGCGGCCAATCAGCTTGATGCCCGACTGCAGAGCTGGTTTGCTGCTACCGACGACTATCCACTGCAATTGCATGAGGTCGATCGTAGCGAATATCTGACGATGAAACACCATGAAATTGCACGCCAGCAGGAGCCCCGGTGAACGGGTAACCGCCTGTTCAGGCCTTGCGACGAGAAATGGATGTCGACGTCACGACTTTGTCATGATGAGGGGATAACCTACGGTTCCTAAAGGCAATAGAGATGTCCACTTCCCGTCATGCAGAAATCCCAGCTCAACATCGCAACGCGTCTAGTCCTGTCCTTCCTGATCGTATTGCTCGTGATGATAGCGATCACCGCAGTATCGTTATGGCGCTTGCAGGCCGCCCACCAGATGACGGACTACCTGGTCAATCGCAAGCTGGCCAATCAGTTGCAGGTAGCCGACTGGCTGGGGGCTGCCAGCCTAAACGGTGTGCGGGCTAACGCGTCTGCCAAAAGCGATAGCCTGGAACTGTCAGAATTTTTTTCCAGTCAGGTCATCGTGGGTGATAAAGAGATTTCGGCGTTTTCAGCGCACATGCAGATTTCTGCCACGACCACTGAAGAAAAAGCCGAGTTGGCCGCGATAGACCAGCTTCAAGCCAGTTATCTGGCGGCGCGTGACGACGTATTCAAACTGAAAGCGGTAGGCCGGACGCTAGACGTCGAGCAGCAACTGAATACGAAGATGGCGCCAGCGCAAGAAGCTTTATTGCAAGGCATACGCCAGCTACTTGATAGTCAAAAGACACAGGCCCGCGCGATGGCGGCCAACAGCGACCAGTTATACCGCAACAGCCTATTGCTGCTCAACGGATTAGGTGCAGTAGGCATTCTGATCGCCGTGATGGCAGCCTGGTTGCTGATCCGTACGTTAGTGCTACCGCTCAGGTATGCGGTATCGATCGCCGCGCGCGTGGCCAGCGGTGATCTTACCGTCGAGACCCACACCCGCCGCACTGATGAAATCGGTACCTTGCTGCAGTCATTGCAACAGATGACTGCCAGCCTGGCCGGCACGGTGGGTGATGTTCGCCGCGGCATTGTCGCCATCGATTCCACCGCGCAGCAGATGGCACAGGAAAACGCGCATTTGTCGGACCGCACCGAGTCACAGGCCGGAGCCTTGCAGGAGGCAGCCAGTTCGATCGAGCAATTAGCCGCTACAGTCAGACAGAATGCGTCCAGTGCCTTGCAAGCCAGAACACTGGCATCGGCTGCCGCTGGACATGCCTCTCGTGGCGGACAGGAAATCGAACAACTAATGGCCTCCATGACAAGCATCGTAGCCGGATCAGGGCGCATGGGCGACATCATCGGGGTCATTGATGGGATCGCTTTTCAGACGAATATCTTGGCGCTCAATGCGGCGGTCGAAGCCGCGCGTGCCGGCGAGCATGGGCGCGGTTTTGCGGTGGTTGCCAGCGAAGTACGGGCCTTGGCGCAGCGTTCTGCAGCGGCAGCAAGGGAAATCAAGGACCTTATCGAGCTATCGGCGGAACGTGCCACCATCGGCAGCCGCAATGTCATGAGTGCTGGCCAAACCATCGCTGACATCGTCGCTTCGTCGCAGCAGGTTGCCGACCTGATTAGCCAGATTACCGACGCCAGTCGCCAGCAGCAACTGGGTATTGAGCAGGTCAATCAGGCGGTGGCCGAGATTGATGCGGCTACCCAGAAAAATGCGGAGCTGGTTCAGGAAGCGGTGGCAAATGCCTCTGCATTGCGCCAGCAAAGCGAACAGCTGCGTGAAGCAATCGATTTCTTCACCGAGCCGTCCGTGCCAGAGCGCGCTCTGCTGTCGAGACGCTTTCCAGTCTTGCTGGCAGCTTGAGCTGTCTGGCTCACTGCGGTAACTGCGCTCGCCACCTTGCCAGGTAAGCCAGAATCGGTGCCGGATTCGATATTTGCGGATAGGAGTGCGGTACGGACTCACCTTTCGGTGCGGCTTTGCGATCACGTAATTCCCATTTGGTAATCAGTTTGCTGGATTGTCTGAAAGCCTCATCGAATGAACTACTTTTTGGCAGCGATTCTTTAAAAAAAGCGCGGCCAAAATAGGTGAAGTCATTGTCGTCGGCGCAGCCAAATGAACTGCGATCTTGCCGTGCTGCCGTAATGATCAGCGTATGCTCGTCTACCAGGGGCGCAATGAAGCCTCCTGCATAGCAGGCCGAAACCACGACCACTTTCCAGCGGATTTGTTGCTGCTTGAGTAACAGTGCCAGTTCGCGTGCTGGCAAGGCGGGCAGGTCCATGCCGAATTGGCCCAGTACCAGTTCGTGCGTCGGCGTGCCATGGCTGGTAAGGAACAGAAACAGGATGTCTTTTTGCCGGTCCATTTGGCTGGCGATGGCTTGCAACGCAGCGCGCAGGCTGGTTCGGGTTGCCATCGGCTGGGTGCTGACCGTCGTACGGCTGTTGATCAGCGTGAGCGACCTCCCACGCGTGCCAAAATCACGATCGAATTGCTTGCGTACGAATTCCACTTCACGCCGGAAAACTTCTTGCCTGCCGTCGCCGGCCACTCCCAGAAAATACATCCCAATACGCGTGGGATCAGAAGGTGCCAGTGTCGCCAGCGCTTGATCGAGCAATGGCCGCTGCACGTACAGTGCTGCCTCGACCTGTCGTTCGATCTGGACTTGTTCACGGTCGCTTTGTGCAATTGCGTTCCAGCACGTCGACAGCATTGCGGCGCACAGGAAAAATCGGAGAGAAAAGGGAGGCATCGTGCTGGGGCCCGAAGAAATCTGGATCATTGAACCTTACCAGATCAATCGGGCGCAGCGGTGTTTCGACTAGCGTGTCAGGCCAGAGTGTTTAATCTGGTAATCGCGTACCCTTTTTTTTCAATCTGTTGCTCAGCGTCATCGATCGCATACGTTGAACTGGCCTGCTGTTCGCCTAGTTCCATACCGCGTGCAACATCGTTCCATTCAGTGTTGATAACTTCGTCCGGAATGATTTTTCCTTCCGGGACCGCAAGGTAGGAGAAGTGGCCATTAAATTCAGCTCGTTGGTATAAATCAATGCGCATGGTGCTTCCTTGTTCATGTGAATGTTCAGGTGTGACACCAGGCACTAAAAAAGGTTGCCTTTGTTATTTATCGGATAGCAGGCGCAGGGTGAGCATGTTGATGCATGAATCTCGATAGTTGTCCTAAAGGCAATTCAATCCACTGATGAAATAAGGCACCGGCCAGTAAGCTGCCTATCCATGCGGTTAGCATGCCCAGGCCCTGCCAGAGTGGTTCGGCTGGAACGAAATGGTTGAACAACGCATTGACCAGCAGGCAAATCGGGAAATGAATCAGGAATATCGAATAGGAGAGCTTGCCCAGTTGATCAATCCATTTCAGTTTTCGGTGCTGGTTCCAGGCGTTACCTGTGGTGCTTCGGTTAATGATCACAAGGGCGCAGGCGAGCACGACGGCAACCGCGATGCGACTACGAAAGTCGATCGTCAGGGCAACGATGGCTGGCAGCAGGATGGCACCCAGCAGTAGCTTCGCTGTGGCTGGAGAGCGCCGCAGGTCGCGTGCCCACCATGCCATCGCACCAAGCCCGTAACTGCCAAAAAAATAGGGCGCCCAATCATCCCAGGCAGCATCGCGGTTGACAACCAGCAACGAGAGGGCCGATACCAGCACCACAAGTCCCGGCAGTATCCAGGGAGCGGCGCGGCGCGGTGCCAGCGTACCTGACACCCACAGCAATAGCGTCATCAATGCGTAGAGCTGGAAGTCAATCGCGACATACCAGGCACCGGCCGATAACGAGGCATATCCGAGCACGCCATGTAGCAGCAACGCATGGGCAGCCAATTGGCTGATGGTTGGTGGTGCCGAGATCGACGCATGGGTCATCCACAAACTCGCTAGTGCCGACGCGGCTACCGCTAGCAGGGTTGCAACGAGGAAGGGAGGCACCAGTTTCAGGTACCGTCGCCCGATCGTACGCCACGGGTGGGTAATGCCTGGCGTTCCTAATGGAGATAGAGAGCGTGCAGCCAGAAATCCGCCGGTCACAAGGAAGACCTGAACGGCAATACGCGCGTAATCATCCAGCCAGGCGATGAGTGTCGGCGCAACCAGTTCGACCTGATCGGACATCGGACCATAGAAGGCCAGATGGTGTAGCACGATCAGTTGTACCGCGACGATCTTGAACAGATCGACCGAGCGAAACTGGCGAGGCGAAGTGACATGGTCAAAGACCGGAAAGGAACGCATGCATGTTTTATTTAATTATTAAGGCTCGCATCATAGCCGGTTGACGGGATCGGGGCTCTGCGTGGGAGCCGCAAGCGGATGGGTGTCACGTAGTGAGCCCCAGGCATGGGCATAGGCCCAGGTAAATTCGGCGCCCAGTAAAAAAATTTGCGCCGAGTAATACACCCAAACCAGCACCACGACCAGAGAGCCGGCTGCACCAAATGCCGATGTCACACCACTGGTGCCGATGTACAAGCCGATCAGATGTTTGCCCAGCGTAAACAGGAACGCAGTCACCAGCGCACCGACGAGCACGTCACGCCAACCGATCTGTACGCGTGGTATCAGTTTGTAGATCAGGGCGAAGACGGTGGTACTCATGCCAAAGCTTAGGACAAGGTCGACGATGCTTGCGAGGGCCTCCCATTCTGAAAACAATGGGCCCCACCAGCGTCTTAGGGCCGCCAGTGCTGCGCTGAGCACTAGCGAAATCATCAGTAAAAATCCGATACCCAGAATCATTCCAAAAGACAGCAGGCGTGTGCGTAACAGGTGCAGCAAGCCACTGCGGACCCGGCGTTGAGGTACGCGCCAGATACGGTTGAGTGCATCTTGCAATTCACCAAACACGGTGGTGGCGCCAATCAGGAGCAAAACCAATCCCAGCAACGTTGCTGGAATGTTGTCGGCCGGTTTGCTGACGCTTTGCAGCAAGCTCTCGATGGCGCGGGCACCGTTCTCGCCCATCATCCCGGATAGCTGAGCGACGATTTCACCGCGCACTGCCTCGGCGCCGAAGACCAGTCCTGCCAACGAAATCACGATGAGCAGCAATGGCGCAATCGAAAACATCGTGTAGTAGGCCAGGGCCGCACCCATGCTGGGTGCGTAGTCATCTAGCCAGGATGTAAACGTGATCTTGATCAGAGCACCTACATCGCGCAGGCGCATCCTGACCGGTGCAGGAGGAGATATTTTCATGAGTTGCTAAAGGGGTTTCTGGCAAGGGGCAACTTTGCCGTGAAACGCGCCATCATGCAACCTGCCAGTGTCCTATCGTCCCCTCGGACAGCTGGGCAATCCGGATCAGCAGAAAATCTTCGGGTTTTGCACTGTCCTACAAGGGGGATCAGTAAGTGTCGTCGAGTAATTTCAGTGCGCGTTCGGCGGTATCGGTCATCGCCCACAGGTAGTCGCTCTTGATCTGGTCATTGTGATTGCAGAAATTTTCCAAGCCTTCACCGCTGATGAGCATGGTTTGTGCATGCAGGTGGCCTAGCAGTTTGCGCAACTCTTCATGGAGTTCTTTGTGTTGTTGCATTTCTATTATCTTGTTCATGGAGCGTCGTGCAGCGCCGGATTGTTCCGTGTTGGCTTTAGTGCCTTCCGGTGGCAGCGTTGCAGATTTTTCCTGGGGTGCAGTGGATTCGGTCGCGCTCAATACGGCGTCCAGATGTTTTGCATTGTTGAGGTTTGTCATGGTCTGCTCCCGGGTTATGTGGGTGATTTTTAAGATTGATTTTGTTGACACAGTAATGCCAGTATGGGCAGGTGTCATCAAGTCAACAATCCACAAAACAGGGACAGTTTCTGACGGGAAAATGCTATCGGTTTGTCGGGGAATCGCTACAAGCGATCTTGACTTTTGGTTTTAACCATCGCGGCTTTATGTGATCAAGCCATGCTCGATCGCATACCGCGACAGTGCGGTATTACCCTTGAGTCCGGTTTTTTCAAGAATTCTGGCCCGATAGGTCGTTACCGTACTGGCACTCAAGTGCAGCGTGGCGGCAATCTGTACCAGGCTGTCGCCGGAAGCCAGTAATTTCATGACTTCGAGTTCCCGGTCTGACAATGCCTCATGCGGAAAACGCACGCCTTCGCCCAGTAGTTCTGCGAGGCGTTCGACGAGTGCTGGACTGACATATTTACGCCCTGCTGCTGCCGTGCGCACCGCCTCGATAATGACGGCTGCAGAACTGTCTTTCGTCAGGTAGCCGACAGCGCCCTGACGCAGCGCACGCACGGCATAGACTTCTTCCGAATACATGCTGAACATCAGGACGGCCAGCGTTGGCTGTTCCTGACGTAGTTGCTTGAGCAACTCCAGTCCGTTCCTGCCAGGCAGGGCGATGTCAACCAGCGCGACATCGAAGGCTTGTGCGCTAACCAATTTCATGGCCGCCTGGCACGAGTCGGCTTCGCCGGTGACGACGATATCGGAGGTCGTGCCCAGCATCAGGCGCACGCCGCTGCGCACGACGGCATGATCGTCGACCAGAATTACCCGTATTGTTTCAGATGACATGCGCGTCTCTTGGCAGGGGCATCAGGACAGTTAGCGTGGTGCCGTCAGCGGGGTTGCCGGAGATGTGCAGCGTGCCACCAAAATGTCCTATGCGCTCGCGCATACCCTGCAACCCCCAGGATTCTTGCTGGTCTACTTGCCCTGTACGCATGCCGATGCCGTTATCCTTGATGTTGATGTGCAAAGCGCCGTCAGTGCGGAGAATTTGCAGGCTGACATGCGAAGCCTGCGCATGGCGCTGCACATTGGTTAGTGCTTCTTGAACGATGCGAAACAGCGCGATGCTGCGCTCCGCATCGAGATCACTATTGATGATGTGTTCGTCGATCTGCAGGTTCAGTAACAGGCCTGCGCGCAACGTGACGCGCTCGGCGATCCACTCGATGGCACTCCAGATCCCCAATTCGTCGAGGACGCTGGGACGCAGGTCGGTGATGACGCGTCGGACGGTACCGATGGCTTCGTCAGCCAGACGGTTGGCCTCAGCGAGGCTGGCAAAAGGCGGATGGCCGTGACGGCTGACCTGATCAATCGCAACAGCTTGGTACGCTTTGATGCCGGTCAATAAGGTGCCTAGTTCATCATGGATTTCGCGGGCAATGCGCTTGCGTTCGTTTTCCTTGATATGTTCTTGGTGTGCGCCCAGTTTGCGCAGACTTTCCTGCGTATGCCGTAATACTTGTTCAGCTTCGCGATGCTCGGTAATGTCGAGCCACGAGCCGATTAGCCGAACCGGTTGGCCCGAAGGGCCCACCATGGTCCTGTTCCATGCGCGGATATGCCGCACTGTGCCGTCCTGACGCAGGATGCGCTTCTCGAATTTATAGTCGCAGCGCTCGCGCAGGCAGCGCGCAAATTCGGCTTCTGACTGCTTCCGGTCGTCGGGATGGACGTAGTGATGTGCCATCGCCATTGTTGGTATGACGGATTGCGGTGGCTCCCCGCAGATTGCGAAAATCTCATCGGAGCAGTGCATTTCATTATTGGCGATGTCGAACGACCAGCTGCCCAGATGGGCCATCCCTTGCGCGATTGTCAGGATGGCACGGATGTCGAGGAGCGCACTTTCGACACGTCGCCGTTCAGCGATTTCCTGATGCAGCAGCGCGTTGGCATGAACCAGTTCGGCAGTGCGTTCCAGCACGCGCTGTTCAAGTTCGTCGCGACCATGACGCAGCGCTTCCTCATTGAGCACAGCCTGAGTGACATCGCGCTGGGTCGAGGCGTAGTAGTGTTCGCCGCCCTGCGCATCGCATAGCGGATAAAGCCCTAGTTCATTCCAGAACAGAGTGCCATCGCGGCGATAGTTACGCATCAGCGTACGCAAGGGCTCACGCTTGCTGATGGCTGCACGAATCAGGGCCTTGTTTGCTTGTGTGGTGTCAGTTCTTTGCAGGAAATTACAATTCCATCCCAGCACTTCTTCTTGCGTATAACCGGTCATTTTGGAAAACGCCGGATTGGAATAAATAATCGGCGCACCTGGCAGACGCATGTCACAAATCACGATGCCATCGGTGGCGTTGCTGATGATGGCTTCAGGGAAAGGAAGCTGCAGGGCATCGAACATGCTGAATGACCTTGTTGTTAGGTTGGCTATGCACCGATGCCGGCAAATAGCCCAATCAGCAAGATCTTGGGCAATGTGGCGTCAGCGCGTCGTTGATGCGTATGAGCGGTGGTTTGTCGGCTTTACTTAAGTCGATCATAACCGCAACATTACTCACCATTAACTCGCTGAGTCTACCACCGGTAGTTCCGTTAGCAGTCAACAGTCAATTAACTTTGACGAATCGAGCGCGTTTTGCTAGGCGCTTAGACGCAAGGTCGGCGACAGCGTCTCTGATAACCGGAAAATAGCCACCGCGCGGGTCAGCGCCACCGCCTCACCTTGCAGACTTTCGGCTGCTGCTGCGGCCTGTTCGACCAGCGCCGAGTTTTGCTGGGTCATTTCGTCCATCTGTGCGATGGCCTGATTGACTTCGGTGATGCCGGCGCTCTGCTCCTGGCTGGCGGCGGTAATTTCGGACATGATGTCGGCCACATGTTTAACCGAGCTCACGATTTGATGCATGGTCTGGCCCGCATCGTCAACGAGCTTGCTGCCGGTATCGACCTTGCCGACGGTATCGGCGATCAGGCTCTTGATTTCTCTGGCGGCGCTGGCCGAGCGCTGCGCCAAACTGCGTACTTCTGACGCGACGACGGCAAAGCCCCGTCCCTGTTCGCCGGCACGTGCCGCTTCGACGGCAGCGTTGAGGGCCAGGATGTTGGTTTGGAACGCGATGCTATCGATGACGCCAATAATATCGACGATCTTGTTGGAGCTTTCCTTGATTGACGACATGGTTGCCACTACCTGGTTGACCACGCCGCCGCCCTTGATGGCAAAGTCCGAGGCAGAAATCACCAACTGATTGGCTTGGCGCGCATTGTCGGCATTTTGCCGGACGGTAGCGGTCAGCTCCTCCATCGAGGAGGCGGTCTGTTCCAGCGAGCTGGCTTGCGATTCGGTGCGTGAAGACAGGTCGGCATTGCCGGAGGCAATTTCCCGCGTCGCCACAGCGATCGTATCGGAGCCATGGCGTAGCTGCGTGATGGTGCTGATCAGACTGTCGCTCATCGTTTTTAGTGACTGCATCAGTGCGCCGGTCTCATCGGTGCTGCGCACCGTGATCTCGGCGGTCAGGTCGCCATCGGCGACCCGGCGGGCGATCGTGACGGCTGCGCGCAATGGCCGCACGATGCTGCGTGTGATGGTCACGCTGATAAACAGGGTCAGCATTAGCGCGATGGCCGCCAGTCCCAGCATCAGGTTGCGGGCGGACAGGTAGGCACTTCTGGAGTCGTGGCCGGATGCGTCGACCCGTTGTAGTTGCTGTTCGATGATCGCGTTGAGCGCTGTGCTGTAGGCCTGCTGTGGCTGCCGGAAATCGCTCATCAGAAAATCAGCAGCTTGTTCTTTTTTGTATTCGGCGATGGCCTTCATGAATTCGGCCTGACCGGCCAGGTATTTTTCGCGTGTTGCTCCCAGAGTTGCGAGCAATTTTTTGTCTTCCGGGCTGGTCAGCAGCGCATCGAGCTTTCCTGCGTTGTCACTGATGAGCTTGTTGGCGGTAGCGACGATGCCCGCTTCGATCTTGACCTTGCTTGGATCGAGCAGGAACAGGGTATTGCGCATGGCCTGGTCGCCGCGATCAACCGCTGCCTGAATCTGGTAGCCCAGTAGCACTGTTGGCACCCGGTCACGGGTAAGGCGTTCGGTGGCGCTGTCGAGTGAGCCGAGGCCAGTCAGACCTACGGCAGCAATGGCGAGCATGAGGATCAGGCCAGCGCCAAAACCGACGGCCAAACGGGTACCGATGTGCAGATTTGCTATTTTCACGTTGCTATCTCCGGGCATTTTTATAGTGTGCTTACTTTTTAGTACGGGAACTATAAGCGAATTCCTGCTGCAATCAGGGTGAATCAGTAGCTTGCTTGTGCGCATTGCTCGTCTATTATTGACTTCCTGATAAAAGTTGATGACGGAGTAACAATGTCCCAGCCGTACCGCGACTCGCTTTCGCCCGAGATGCATAATTTTGACCGTGCCATTGCCCTTCAGCCGCAGGCCAATGGCATCTGGCACGGTCACACCAGTGCCGACTACGCCAACATGATTGGACCGTTTGGCGGAGTGACCGCAGCGACTGCCTTGCAGGCCTTGCTGATTCAGCCGGAGCGGCTGGGTGACCCGGTGGCGCTGACCGTCAATTTTGCCGGCCCGGTACGTGACGGCGCATTCGAGGTCCGCGTCCGGATGATGCGCAGCAGCCGTACTACTCAGCACTGGTCGGTCGAGATTGTTCAAGGTGACGATTGCGTTATCAATGCCATCGCCGTGTTTGCGTTGCGTCGATCCACCTGGTCGGCGACCGAAGTCGTCATGCCGGAGGTGGCCGCGGCAGAGTCGCTGCCGCTGGTTGGCAGCATGATGGGAGTGAGTTGGCCGCAGTGTTACGACATGCGCTTTGCCCGGGGCGGTTTGCGCGGCGTTGATGGCACCGGTGACAACCCGGACAGCCTGACGCAGTTATGGATTAACGACAAGCCACCAAGAGCACTGGACTTCGCCTCGTTGACGGCGATCTGCGACGCTTTTTTTCCGCGCCTGTTTTCACGTCGTGCGCAGATGGTGCCGATCGGGACTATCTCGCTCAATATCCATTTCCATACCGATGCGGCGACATTGGCGCAACAGGGCAGCGCGCCGGTGCTGGGTGTCGCGCAGGGACAAATATTTAATCTGGGATTTTCCGATCAGGTGGCGCATGTCTGGGGTGCACAAGGCCAGTTACTGGCAACAAGCCAGCAAGCCGTCTGGTTCAAGGAATAAATCGCACACAATCAAGTAGGAAGCAATGTGATCGCGTGCGATTTGTTCCTGAGCTATTTATCCGAAACGGCGTAGTGCATCAAGCGCTAGTCCGGCACCGATGCTTCCAAACAGATCGCCTTCAATCGCCCGTGCATCGGGTACTAGCCTTGCGATGCGCTGACGCAGCGAACCGACGCCGCTTGAGCCACCTGTGAAAAACACGGTGTCAACGTCGCTGGCGTTGACGCCGGCATCGCGCAGCAAGTCCGCGACCGTGCTTTCGACGGTGCCCAGCAGGCGCACGATCGAGGCATCGAATGCATCACGGGTGATGGTTAATTCTTCGCGCGGCGCCAGTCGGTCCAGATTCAGGATTGCCGACTCGGCTTGTGACAGCGCGATCTTGCCTTCTTCGACTTGTATCGCCAGCCAGTGGCCGCTGCGTTCACGAATCACATCGAGCAGACGATCGAGTTTGGGGCGGTCGCGGGCATCGCGATAGATGTCCTTGAGCTGCAGCCAGGTTTTTTGCGTATAGGCCAGATTGATGGTGTGCCAGGTGGCCAGGTTGAAGTAATAGCTGGAGGGTACTTCGCTGTCGTTGTTGAGCAGGCTGCCCAGTCCGAGCAGCGGCATGACCGAGGACAGACTCAGGTATTTATCAAAGTCGGTGCCACCGATATGGACGCCGCCCGAGGCCAGAATATCGCTGCGGCGATCGACGCGACGGGCCCGTTGCGGTGACACGCGGATCAGCGAAAAGTCCGACGTGCCGCCGCCGATATCGGCCACCAGCACCACCTCTTCGCGATCGATGCGCGACTCGTAGTCGAAAGCGGCAGCAATGGGCTCGAACTGAAAGGCAACCTGACGAAACCCGGCGGCGCCGGCGATGTCGCTCAATGTTTGCTCGGCCAGTCGATCGGCCTTTTCGTCACCATCGACGAAAAAGACCGGACGTCCGATCACCGCATGCTGGAAGGACTGGCCGCTGGCCGTTTCGGCGCGGCGTTTGAGTTCGCCAATGAATTGGCCAAGCAACATACGAAACGGGAGTGCACGTCCCAGCACCTCGGTCTGGCCATCGATCAGGCCGGTGCCAAGCAGGCTCTTCAGCGAGCGCATCAGGCGGCCTTCGTAACCGGCCAGATAATTGGCCAGTGCCGCGCGGCCGTAGCTGACCTGTTCGTCTTCGGCATTGAAAAACACCGCCGAGGGGAGCGTCAGCTTGCCGTCTTCGAGCGCCAGCAGCGCGTCATGTCCGGGCCGGACTACGCCGACCGTGGAATTGGAGGTGCCAAAATCGACACCACATGCATTGGCCATGAGCTTACTTTCATCAACCGGAAATGGGCCGCCGATCATAGTCGAACGCAGACTGAAAGTCTCGCCTTAATTACGCTTGCAGCGCGCTTGCCAGCGCCTCTGGCAGGACCGGTTTTTGCAGCAGCGTCGCACCGAGTGTCTTGACGTCGCGGCGCATGTCGGCTGTCGCATCGCCGCTAATGACGATGGTGCGCAGTGTTGGCCACCGGGTCAGTGCAATTTTGATGACATCGGTGCCCGACATGTTCGGCAGACGGTGATCGGTGATGACCGCATCAAAACGCAGCGCTTGGTCCTCCAGCAGCGCTACGGCCGCTTCGCCGCAATGCACACAGGTCACCTGCGCGCCCCACTGGCGCAGCAGGATCGTGGTGACTTCGGCCACTAGCGGATCATCTTCGACCAGCAGGATATGGCCTGCAAAATGTCCTTCGATGCTGGGTGGCGTTGTGCTGCCGGCTAAGTCCGTCGGATAGGGCGCGCTCACCGTGAAGAGCGAGCCGATACCGGGTAGTGATTGCAACGTAACCGGATGCACGAGTAACTCGCTCATGCGTCGCACGATTGCCAGACCCAGCCCGAGTCCCTTGTTGCTATCGCGCTCAGGATTGTCGAGCTGGACGAAATCGGTGAACACCATTTCCTGCTTGCTCGCAGCGATACCGATTCCGGTATCGGCTACGGTGATCACGATTTGCTGGCCGTCGTCATGCGCATGCAATTGCACGTGGCCGCCGGCAGGTGTGTATTTGATCGCGTTCGAGATGAGGTTTTTGATCATACGACCCAGTAACTGGCTGTCGCTGTGCACCGCCAGCGTCGACGGGGTTACTTCCAAGCGTATTGTTTTTTGCATCGCGACGCTGCTGAATTCTTCGTGCACTTCGTCGAACAGTGCCGCCAGACTGACCGTACCTGGATTCGCTTGTATCAACCCGGCATCAAGCTGCGAGACATCCAGTAACGTATTGAGCAGATTCGACAAGCTGCGCACCGAGCGGGCCATGCGCTGGACATGCGCCGTGTCGGTATCGGCCGGATGGCGTGCCTGCATCACTGCCACTGCCATCGACAAGGCATGCAAAGGCTGGCGCAAGTCATGGCTTGCGGCGGCCAGAAATTGTGTTTTCGAGCGATTGGCCAGCAAGGCGGCATCGCGCGTGGTGCGCAACGCTTGCTCGTTGATGGCACGGTCAGCTTCGCGCAATTGCAACGAAGCGGCCATCGCGTCGAAGGCGACGGCCAGGCGCGCTATTTCGACCGGAGAGCGGCGCAGCGAACTGCGGGCCGTGTAGTCGCCGCTACTCCAGCGCTGGGCTGCGGCGAGCAGTGATTGCAACGGTCGCTCAATGGCGACATGGGCGATGAGCCAGGCGATGCAGAAAGCGGCCAGAATACCAATGACAGCCACGGTCAGTGCGCGTACCAGAGCCTGATTGGCCGCTCTCATCGCTGCGGCTTCATCGATACCGACGATCACGCCGAGACCATTGGCAGAGGTGGCATTGGGCATGAAGCCAAAAAACCCGTTGGCGTGACTGATGGGATCGTTACTGACCATTGCCACCGGTTGTGCGGTATCAAAAATACGCTGCCATTGCGCCGGCACACGGGTACCTGTAAGCGCTCGCTCTGGCAGGCGCACAAGAATCGTCCCGGTTTGATCGACCACCGTCAGGGTATGGCCCGGTGAAAGTGGATTGCGCGCCAGATGGTCGCCCAGCCAGTCCACGCTGAGCGAGGCGAACACGACACCTTGGCGTCGACCTTGCTGGTCATGCGGTAACGGGTAGGCGAAACCAATAGCGCTCTTGCCGGTCTCCTTGCCGACCATCAATGTGCCGATAGAGAACTGGTCACCTGTGAGCGCCAGTTTGAAATGTAACCGGTCGGCATTGTTGAGCGTTCCAGGCAAAAATGGCTTGGCATAGCAGTACACATTGCCCGCAGCATCCGACACGCCGATTGACAGCGAGCCGGGGAATTGTTCGTTGAGGGTGGCCAGATACGCATTACAGCCGATTGCATCGGGACGGACTTGCGCGCTGTTGGCAACGGCCAGCAGGAACTTGTGCATACCGGTGGCAATCTGCGCGAGTTCGCCGGCGACTAGTTTGGCCTCCTGCAGCACCGACCGCTGTGCTTCCACGCGACGATCCTGGCGCAGCATGGCCTGATTGTAGGCTTGGGTTGCCAGCACCGGGATGATGCCTGCCATGACCAGAAAAAAAAGCCGCATTCGGAGAGTCATTGCAGCGGTTCCTGAGTCGTGATGCCGTAAATCGGCTTCGGTACGATAAAGGAAAAGTACGGGCTTGGAAAGATAAGAAGTGATCGTTCGCACAAGGTGATCGCAAGTAGAATCGGTTTTTTTATTGAGGCTGTGACGATGACACTTTCC
Organism: Minisyncoccia bacterium; assembly: GCA_047621345.1. Lineage (GTDB taxonomy): Bacteria > Pseudomonadota > Gammaproteobacteria > Burkholderiales > Burkholderiaceae_D > Actimicrobium. Next base: position 32,007 of record JBLHLW010000024.1, read on the forward strand.
CGCTGTTCCTGGGTGCCATCCACCAATGCGCTGTATGTCGCCTACCATGACTACGAGTGGGGTGTGCCGTGCCACGATGAACGGCGCTTGTTCGAAATGCTTAATCTCGAAGGCGCGCAAGCCGGGCTGAGCTGGTCGACCATCCTCAACAAGCGCGCTACTTATCGGCTTGCCTTCGACGACTGGGATGCGCACAAAATTGCCCTTTACGATGCGGACAAGGTGGCGCAGTTGCTGACGGATCCGGGTATCGTGCGCAATCGCCTGAAAGTCGCCGCAACGATTACCAATGCCCGCGCCTACCTGCGTCTGTGTGACGACGTCGGCGGACTCGATGCTTACTTATGGGGTTTCGTCGGCGGTGTATCAGTGCAGGGCAGGACTGCCGCTGTGCCAACAAAGACCGCGCTATCGGACCAGATCTCCAAAGACTTGCTCAAGCGCGGCTTCAAGTTTGTCGGCTCGACCATCGTGTACGCGTATCTGCAGGGAATTGGTGTGGTCAACGACCATGCGCCGAACTGCTATTTGTACAAGTGTTGCCAGCGCTAATTTGCCGGGCGGAAAATTAGTAGGGTGGGCACGGTCTGTTGTGCCCACGCGCGCGGCTCGAACACGTTGGCCAATTCCAGCTCTAGCGGTGCCTGCGCGACGGTTTTGGGATCCCCGTCAAACAACCTATATCCTGTCGCCATGGCTAAAACCTGCGCACCTTCCAATGACTGTCACGTCGTGCTCGATACCTGCTTTGATGTCGGTGGTGCATTCCTGCGCCAGTGGCAGGGCGCGACTCGGCCGTTGCATTACCTGGCATTTCTGGCGCAACCAGTCAGTCAGCAAGAGCTGCTGGACCGTCACGCCGACTGGCCGGAACTCGCTGAACAGGCACTCGCCCTGCGCGCCGCATGGCCCGTTCATGTCGCAGGTTTTCATCGGCTGCTGTTCGAGGGAGGGCGTATTAGCCTGACACTGATGATCGGCTCGCTCGCGACATGCCTGTCGCAATGTGTGGCACAAGTCGTGCAATTCCAGATTGATCCGTTGGCTGCGAGTTCAATGGCACGCAGACTGGCGCGACTGGCAGCACCGCAGTCGTCGCTGCGCTTGTCGGTAGCGTGTCCTGTCGCAGCACTGGAGCAGGCTGGATTTGTGTTCGCGTCACCGCTTCAGGCGACCTATCAGCCGCGTCGTCTCGCTGGCAAGGTGGCGCTCATCACTGAGCGCCATGCCGTTGTGCTCGGCGCGGGCCTCGCGGGTGCGGCGATTTGCGAGCGCTTGGCGGCGCGCGGTTGGCGCGTGACGCTGCTGGAGCGTCACGCCGGCCCCGCGCAGGAAGCCTCCGGTAACCTGGCCGGTATCGTGATGCCGGTCTTATCGCAAGATGACAATGTCGCTTCACGACTGAGTCGGGCGGCGTATTTGTTTGCATTGCGGCGCTGGTCCGGAATGGCGCATTCGCTGTTCGAGGGCGAACGCTGTGGCGTGCTGCAACTGGCACGCGACGCCGATCACGCGGAAGTGCAGAGGCGCATTGCATTGCGTTGGAATTATCCGTCCAGCTATGCCCGCTGGCTCGATAGTGCGGATGCCGGCGCCTTGCTGGGCAGTGCGGCACCGGATGGTGGCTGGCTGTTTTCACAAGGTGGTTGGGCGCATCCGGCTGGTGTCTGTCGTGCCTTGCTGGCGGCATGCGGCGCACAGGTGACGGTGCGCTATGAGCAGGCAGTAACATGCTTGCAGCGTGTCGACGAGGTATGGCAATTACGCGATACCGATGGTGTGTTGTTAGCGCAGGCACCCACTGTTATTTTTGCGAACGGCAATGGCGCGACCCGATTTTCGCAGTTGGCGGACCTGCCATTGCACCCGGTACGCGGACAGGTCACGCATGTCAGCGCACCAGCGTTTTCTGCGCCATCGCTGGTGGTCTGTCGCGACGGATATCTGACGCCGCCGGTACGGGGAGTGCGCTGTGCGGGTGCGACCTATGATCAGGACGCCGATGCTGTTTTGCGCTGGTCCAGCCAGAATGAAAATATTCAGCGGGTGCAGGCGATGTTGCCTGGGCTGTGGCCAGATGCTTCGAAGTTTTCGTTGGCGGGTCGAGTCGGGTTTCGTTGCGTGGCGTCGGACCGTTTGCCGATGGTGGGGGCGCTGCCAGTGACAGCAGGTGCCAGCAGTGCGGAACGCTTGCGTGATGTACCGCGCTGGCCGGGGCTGCATGGTTTGCTGGGTTACGCGTCACGTGGATTGATCTGGGCGCCGCTGGCGGCGGAATTGCTGGCTGCGCAGCTCGATGGCGAGCCGCTGCCTCTGGAGAGTGATTTGGTGGATGCACTGGACCCGGCGCGCTTCAGGTTAAAGTCCTTGCGCCAGTCATCTCGTTAAGGCAGAACACAAACCACACGCCCAATAAAAAACGGACCGCAGGGCGGTCCGTTTTTTTACTGCAGCAAAGAATTACTTCTTGGCGCGAGTTGCTTTTTCAGTAGCTTGCGTGAACTGTTCGGTTGCCGAGTTGACATTGGCTTCCATCGTTTGCACGGCTTGCTTGGTGGTCTTGGTCAGTTGCTCGTAACCGGCGTTGGCATTGCTAATCACCGATTTCACCATTGCAACCATGTTCTCTGAACCGGCTGGAGCGTTCTTGCTCACGTCGTCGACCAGAGCGGATACTTTACGGCTGGTTTCGGCGATCTGTGCTTCAGCAGCGCGGGTCAGTTCGGCTTGGGCTTCGGAAGCAATGCTGGCAACGTGGCGGCTGTAAGCCTGTGCTTTTTCAGCGGTTGGCTTGGCTTGTGATGTCGCCAGAGCCATGAATTCTTGTGGATCTTTGGCTGCCATCAGTTGCTTGGCGTTGTTTGTGTTTTCTTCCAACGTGCTTTTGACGGCGGTCAGATTCAGTTCAACCAACTTCTCGACACCTTCAAATGCTTTGCTGGTCATTGTTGTGATCAGGGCAAGTTGGGCTTCGAAGCTAGCTTTGGTCGCGGCGGAAAATTGTTCTTGGTATGAAAACATGTGAATCTCCTAGAGTGGTTGTAGATGGCGGATTCGTAAGCGGTGGCAACCAAACAGCACATGTTGCGCCGCAACAAAACCCATTTTACGTACCTTAAAATAGAAGTCAAGATTTAATTGTGCAGTGCGTCAAAGTAATTTATTGACATCTCGCCGGGCCTGCCTGAAGTGATTCGGTAGAGACCCTTGCCGGCGCGGGCGACTTCCGTGGTTATTTAAAAATGGTCTCGCTTTCGCCCATGGCAGTGCGAGTTCGTTCATCTGGCTTGTCGGATCAGCACGATTTCCTGCCTGAAATACCCCTATAATCACCAGCGAGACAGCCGCATCTTTCGACCTATAAAAATCACACAAGGCGAACCCATGAATACCCTTCACTACGCCCATTGGCCTGCCGGCTTGCCTTTCCATTTAACCGTGCCGGCCACCAGCGTCTACGTCAACCTGCAAATCAGTGCCTTACGTTATCCCGATAAACCCGCGATCATTTACTACGACGCAATCCTGACGTATCGCCAGTTGCATGATGCCGTGCTGGCGCTGGCGGGTTACCTGCAAAACGCGTGTGGCGTGCAGCGTGGCGACCGCGTCTTGCTCGACATGCAGAACTCGCCGCAATGGGTGATTGCCTATTTTGCGATTCTGCGCGCCGATGCGATGGTGGTGCCCGTCAATCCGATGCTGATGACCGAAGAACTGCGTCATTATGTGGACGACAGTGGTGCCAAGGTGGCAGTGGCGTCGCAGGATATTTTTGCGCGGCTCGCACCGCTGGTTGGTACCACCAAACTCACCACGGCGATCGTGGCGACGTATTCCGATTACCTTCCTGCACACACCGACCTGGCCGTACCGGACATCATCACCGCTGCCCGTGAGGTGCCACAATCGAGCGGCGTCATTGCGTGGCACGCAGCACTGGCACAGTGCGGTGCCTTGCGCGAGCATCTGGCGGGGCCAGATGACTTGGCTTGCATGCCCTACACCTCCGGTACGACCGGCAAGCCCAAGGGCTGCGTGCACACCCACGCTTCTGTCATGTTCACGGCAGCCGGGGCGCCGCACTGGGCGACGGCAATGGTGCCGGATCAGGTCACGCTGGCGGTACTGCCGTTCTTCCATGTCACCGGCATGCAAATCAGCATGAATGCCGTCATCGTCGGCGGTGGCACGCTGGTCATTCTGCCGCGCTGGGATCGCGATGTCGCCGGGCAATTGATCACCCGCTACGGCGTCACGGTGTGGACTAACATTCCGACCATGGTGATCGATTTGCTGTCGAATCCGCGTCTGGCCGAATATGACCTGTCAGGCTTGCGCCGTATCTCCGGTGGCGGTGCGGCGATGCCTGCAGCGATTGCGCAAAAGCTGCTCGATCTGACCGGCCTGCATTTCATGGAAGGCTACGGCCTGTCCGAAACCATGGCCTCGACCCATACCAACCCGCCGCAGCGCATGAAGCAGCAATGCCTCGGTATACCGATTTTCAACGTTGATTCGCGCATCATCGATTCGACCACGCAGGTCGAAATGCCGCAAGGCGAAGTCGGTGAAATTATCATCCACGGCCCGCAAGTCATGCAGGGTTACTGGAACGATCCGCAAAAAACCGCCGACTCGTTCATCGAGCTTGATGGCAAGCGCTTCCTGCGTACCGGTGACCTCGGCTATCAGGATGCCGAGGGTTTTTTCTTTTTTACCGATCGCCTCAAGCGCATGATCAACGCCAGCGGCTACAAGGTCTGGCCAGCCGAAGTCGAATCGATGATGTACAAGCATCCGGCCATCGAAGAGTGCTGCATCATCGCCTCGCGCGATGCGTACCGCGGCGAAACCGTCAAGGCAGTCGTCGTGCGCAAGCCGGGCAGTGACGCCAGTGCCGAAGACATCATGCACTGGGCGCACGAAACGATGGCGGCTTATAAGGTGCCCAAGTTGATCGAGTTTGTCAGCGCCCTGCCAAAGTCGGCGACCGGAAAAGTCATGTGGCGCTCATTACAAGAGAAGGAACTGGCGGGTTGACGCTTGGCACGTAGGGTGGGCACGGGGTCATCGTGCCCACGCGGATGCACCAATGTACGACCGGTATTGGCGAACATCGTCGGTGCGCGCGGGTGGGCACGACAGGCCGTGCCCACCCTACTCAACATCAAAACCAGAACACGGCTGCAATAACCGCAGGGATCGCATCGACCATCAGCACACCGACCGAGTCCGCGTAAAATGGCGGCTGATCTCCAGCCTTCCAAAGCCCCCCATGACCATTCTGCTCGCCACCCTCAACGCCCGTTATGCCCACGCCTCGCTCGGCCTGCGCTGCCTGCTGGCCAACATGGGAGCGCTGCAAGCCCAGACCGAATTGCGCGAATTTGTCATCGGCACGCGCAGCACCGATATCGTCGAAAAACTGCTGGCGTCGAATCCGCGCATCATCGGCTTTGGCGTCTATATCTGGAATGTCGACGAAACGACCCGTGTCGTGGCGCTCTTAAAACGCCTTGCGCCGCACGTCAAAATTATTCTGGGTGGCCCGGAAGTGTCGTACGAATCGGCCGAGCAGCAGATCGTGCAACTGGCCGATTACCTGATCACCGGCTGGGGTGACGTGACCTTCCCGCTGTTGTGCGGCCAGATCCTGAACGGCCCGCAACCGCTGATGAAAGTGCATGCCGGCGTACAGGCGCCGCTGGCCGAACTGCCGATGCCGTATGACTTGTACAGCGCCGAAGACATCGCCCACCGCACGCTGTACGTCGAAGCATCGCGCGGTTGTCCGTTCAAGTGCGAGTTCTGTTTGTCGGCGCTCGACAAGACCGCCTGGCCATTCGCACTCGACGGCTTCATCGCCGAGCTGGAAAAGCTGCATGCGCGCGGTGCCCGATTGTTCAAGTTTGTCGACCGCACCTTCAACCTGAACATCAAGTCCAGCCTGAAGATCATGCAGTTCTTCCTCGATAAATTAGCCGCGCATCCGGACGACCCGGTCTACGCCCACTTCGAAGTCGTCCCCGATCACCTGCCCGATGCACTCAAGGCCGGCATCATGCAATTCCCGCCGGGGACGCTGCAGTTTGAAATCGGTATCCAGAGTTTCAATCCCGACGTGCAGGCGCTGGTCAGCCGCAAGCAGGACAACGCCAAGGCCGCTGAAAATATCCGCTGGTTGTGCGAGCACTCGAACGCGCATTTGCACGTCGACCTGATCGCCGGATTACCCGGCGAAGACGTCGCCAGTTTCGCGCGCGGCTTCGACCGGCTGGTCGCGCTGCAACCGCATGAAATCCAGTTCGGCATCCTCAAGCGCCTGCGTGGTACGCCGATCATTCGTCACACTGTCGAGTACGGTCTGATCTTCGATCCGGCGCCGCCCTACACCATCCTCGCCACCGACCGCATCAGCTTTGCCGACATGCAGCGGCTGGTCCGCTTCGCCCGCTTCTGGGACATGATCGCCAACTCGGGCCGCTTCGCCAATAGCTTGCCGATGCTGCTGGCCGAGTCGCCCTTCGACAATTTCATGCTGCTGTCGGACTGGCTGTTTGCCCGCACCGACGCAACCCACCGGATCGCGCTGGAGCGTCTCGCGGTACTGGTCGGGCAGTGGCTGGCCGAGCGCGGCATGGACGCGGATGCCGCCAAGGCGCTGGTCGCCAGCGACTATGCCGGCAAGGTGAATTTGCCGCGTAGCGGCGCGCGTGCAAAGGTCGAACCGGTTGCTGAAAAGAGTGTGCCGCAACGGCAGGCGCGGCATATGGCGGCGTAGATTTAGCTTGCTGAAGTGTGGCGGTGGCCGTCGTGATACCGTTGCGCTCCCTGCATTGACCGCTCCACGCCATGTGCCAACTCCTCGCAATGAACTGCAACGTCCCGACTGACATCGTCTTCAGCTTCACGGGTTTCGCCACCCGTGGCGGTGGTACCGACGAGCACAACGATGGCTGGGGGATTGCTTTTTTCGAGGGACGCGGAGTGCGCCATTTTGTCGATTATCAGGCCGCGGTGGCGTCCCCGATTGCCGACCTGATCAAGCGTTATCCGATTAAATCGACCAACGTGATCGCGCACATCCGCAAGGCGACGCAGGGCAGCATCACGCTGGAAAACTGCCATCCATTCGTACGGGAAATGTGGGGGCGCTACTGGGTTTTTGCTCACAATGGCGACTTGAAAGAATTCGCACCGCTGCTCGATGGCGCATTCCGGCCGGTCGGTAGTACCGATAGCGAACTGGCTTTTTGCTACGTGCTGCAGCAATTGCAGCGCCGCTTCGGCGAGCAGTTGCCGGTGCTTGCCGAACTGCGCGTTGCACTCGACGAGCTCACCCGCGAGATCGCCGCACACGGTACCTTCAACATGATGCTGTCGAACGGCTCGGCGTTATTTGCGCATTGCTCGACGCACCTGCATTACCTCGTTCGTCAATACCCGTTCGCACAGGCGCAGCTATCGGACAACGATATCAGCGTCGATTTTTCGCAGGTCACGACACCTAATGACCGCGTAGCCATCATCGTTACGGCGCCGCTGACAACCAACGAACACTGGACCCGTTTTGCCGCCGGCGAACTGAAAGTGTTCGTCGACGGCGAACCGGTTTAACGCCGGTCAGTGCAACCCGTCAGGACAAGTTCGGTGCCAACCAACGCTCGACATCGTCGCGACTGGCACCACGCCGGGAGACCATGTCCTTGACCTGGTCCTCGCCAATCTTGCCGACGCTGAAGTACTTCGATTGCCGATGGCCGAAATAGAAACCAGCCACCGATGCGCCCGGAAACATCGCATGCGATTCGGTCACCTGCATGCCGATATCGGCACACTGCAATAGCGTGAACATCTCCTGCTTGACCGTGTGTTCCGGGCAGGCGGGATAGCCTGGCGCGGGTCGGATGCCGAGGTACTGTTCCTTGATCAGCGCGGTGCTGTCGAGCTCCTCGTCGGGCACCGTGCCCCACAAATCGGTCCGCACGCGTTCATGCATTTGTTCTGCAAAAGCTTCGGCCAGACGGTCGGCTAGCGACTTGAGCATGATCGATGAATAGTCGTCGTGCGCATCTTCAAAACGCTTTTCGTACTTCTCGATGCCGATGCCGGTGGTCACTGCGAACAGGCCTATGTAGTCGGCAATGCCGGAAGATTTCGGTGCGATGAAATCGGCCAGACACTGATTCGGCCGCGCGACGCCATCGATGACCGGCTTGACGGTTTGCTGGCGAATGCCGTAGTAAGTGAAGGCGACTTCGGTGCGGGTCTCGTCGGTATAAATTTCGATGTCGTCGTCGTTGATGCTGTTGGCCGGCATCAGCGCGACCACACCGTTGGCAGTGAGCCAGCGTCCATCAATGACTTTCTTGAGCAGCGCCAGGCCTTCTTCGTAGACCTTGCTGGCCGTCTCGCCCACGACCTCGTCGGTCAGGATTGCCGGAAACGGACCGGCCAGATCCCAGGTCTGGAAGAACGGACCCCAATCGATATATTTGGCGAGTGTCGCAAGATCGACATTCCTGAACTCGCGCCGACCAATGAACTTCGGTTTGACCGGGGCATCCCCGCCGGTGAACGGCACCACCATCTTGTTGGCGCGCGCCTGTCCGATAGACAGCATCGGCACCACCTTACGATTGGCGTGCTGCTCGCGAATACGTTCGTAATCGGTGGCGATGTCGGCGATGTACTGGTCGCGCTGCTCTGGCGTCAGCAGCGATTGCGCCACTGATACCGAGCGTGATGCATCCGCCACATAGACCACCGGACCTTCGTAGTTATGCGCGATCTTCACGGCGGTATGGGCGCGCGAAGTGGTCGCGCCGCCGATCAGCAGCGGAATTTTCATCATCCGGAAATACGGATCGCGCTGCATCTCTTTGGCCACGTAGGCCATCTCTTCTAGCGACGGCGTGATCAATCCTGACAGGCCGATGATGTCGGCATTTTCGGCTTTGGCACGCGCCAGAATTTCCGAGCACGGCACCATCACGCCCATGTTGACGACTTCGAAGTTATTGCATTGCAGGACCACCGAGACAATGTTTTTGCCGATGTCATGCACGTCACCCTTGACGGTGGCAATGACGATCTTGCCCTTGGCTTTGGCGGCAATACCGGTCTTTTTTTCTTCCAGCTGCTTTTCGATTTCGATGAATGGAATCAGGTGTGCCACAGCCTGTTTCATCACGCGGGCCGACTTGACCACCTGCGGCAGAAACATCTTGCCCTGACCGAACAGATCACCAACGATATTCATGCCATCCATCAGCGGGCCTTCGATCACCTGAATCGGGCGGCCGCCATTGGCCAGCATGAGCTGGCGCGCTTCTTCGGTGTCGTCGACGATCCATTGCGTGATGCCGTGCACCATCGCGTGGGCCAGCCGTTTTTGCACCGGACCCTCGCGCCATTCGAGGTTCTGTTCTTCTTTTTTTTCACCGGCTTTGAGCGTGCCGGCGATCTCGATCATGCGTTCGGTTGCATCGTCGCGGCGGTTCAGCACGACGTCTTCGACGCGTTCGCGCAGCTCTGGCGAGAGTTCGCTGTAGACACCCATCATGCCGGCGTTGACGATGCCCATCGTCATGCCGGCCTGGATGGCGTGATACAAAAATACCGTATGGATTGCCTCGCGTGCAGGGTCATTGCCGCGGAAGCTGAAACTGACATTCGAAACCCCGCCGCTGATCTTGGCGTGCGGCAGATTTTTGCGGATCCAGCGTGTCGCATCAATGAAATCGACCGCGTAATTGTTGTGTTCTTCGATGCCGGTGGCGATTGCGAAAACGTTCGGGTCGAAGATGATGTCTTCGGGTGGAAAGCCGACTTTTGAGACCAACAGGTTGTAGGCGCGCTGGCAGATTTCAGTCTTGCGCGTGAAGGTATCCGCCTGGCCTTTTTCATCGAAGGCCATGACGATCACGGCCGCACCATAGCTGCGGCACAGACGAGCCTGGCGCAGGAACTCATCCTCGCCTTCCTTCATTGAAATCGAGTTCACGATCGACTTGCCCTGCACGCATTTCAGTCCTGCTTCGATGACCGACCACTTCGACGAATCGATCATGATCGGTACTCGCGCAATGTCCGGCTCGGACGCCACCAGATGCAAAAAGCGCGTCATCGCCGCGAGCGAATCGAGCATCGCTTCATCCATGTTGATGTCGATGATTTGCGCACCGTTCTCGACTTGCTGGCGCGCCACGGCGATGGCTTCGTCGTACTGCTCGTTGAGGATCAGGCGCGAAAAAGCTTTCGAGCCGGTCACGTTGGTACGCTCGCCAACGTTCACGAACAGCGAGTCATCATCAATGATGAACGGCTCAAGCCCCGACAGGCGCATCACTTGCGGTATGGCAGGGATCTGGCGCGGTGCGATGCTGGCGACGGTTTGTGCAATCGCACGGATATGGTCCGGCGTGGTACCGCAGCAGCCGCCGGCGATGTTGACGAAGCCACTCTCGGCAAAGTCTTTCAGCAGCGCTGAAGTGACGTCCGGCGTTTCATCGAAGCCGGTGTCGCTCATCGGATTGGGCAGGCCGGCATTCGGATAAATGCAGACGAAGGTGTCGGCGATCTTCGACAACTCTTCAGCATAAGGACGCATCAGCGCGGCACCGAGTGCGCAGTTCAGGCCGATCGTCAGTGGTCGTGCGTGGCGCACCGAATTCCAGAACGCCGGCACGGTCTGGCCGGACAGGATACGTCCCGACGCATCGGTGACGGTACCCGAAATCATGATCGGCAAGCGCAGGCCGGATTCCTCAAAAAAGGTATCGATGGCGAACAGTGCTGCCTTGCAATTGAGCGTGTCGAAAATAGTTTCGACCAACAGGATGTCTGAGCCGCCCTCGACCAGCGCGCGGGTCTGGTCGAGATAGGCAGCGACAAGTTGGTCGAAGGTCACGTTGCGGGCAGCAGGGTCATTGACGTCTGGTGAAATCGAGGCTGTTTTCGGGGTCGGGCCGAGGGTGCCGGCGACGAAGCGCGGCTTGTCCGGGGTCGAGTACTTGTCGCAGGCAGCCCGGGCCAGGCGTGCCGAGGTAACGTTCATTTCATAGGCCAGATGCGCCATGTGATAGTCGTCTTGCGCGACGGTGGTCGCACCGAAGGTATTGGTTTCGATCAGGTCGGCGCCAGCATCGAGGTATTGCTCGTGAATTTCGCTGACGATCTGCGGCTGGGTTAGCGACAACAATTCGTTATTGCCTTTGACGAAGAGCTCCCGACCTGGCCCGGTGAAATCGGCGAAGCGCGGTCCGCGGTAATCCTCTTCGCTCAGCTTGTATTGCTGGATCATCGTACCCATTGCGCCATCAAGGATCAGGATGCGGCGTGACAGCAGGTCGCGCAAAATTGTTTCGGTGGCGGAGAAGGCGTCGCGTTTCATGGTGTGCTCGATGAAAAAGGTGTCTGGAAATGCAAAACCCGGCTTGCAAAGCGGAGCCGGGTTTCTTTTGGGCCGCTTTAGCGGTATTTATTTGAGCCTATGCAAGGGGGTGCATCGGCTTGGCGCCCGCAAGCTGGGTTTGACTTTGTGGATCAAATCGGCGCTGGAAAATTATACGTCAAAGCGGCAGTTCGCTACTTTCATCGACATAGGACAAAAAAAAGCCCGCAAAAGAGGCGGGCTTAAATCCATATCAGAAATAAAAGACATGGAGGAGACAGGGCGAGTATAGGAGCGGCTCACCATGTCACGCCAATTGTCATTACACATATCAGATATCGAATTGATGAATACCAGTGCGCGTTGTGAAGGTTTATCTGTCAGCTTTTGTGTCCGCTTGCAGGAAGGACCGTGGCGCAAGTGCCTGCCAAGATCGGAAAACCTTTGAGGAATTCCGATGCGGGCAAGCGTTTTCCGCCTGGCTTCTGAAGCTCCGTCAGTCGCAATGCGTCACGACCGCAGGCAATGATCAGTCCGGACGCGGCGTCGGCGGCAATGATTTCGCCGGGGACGGCCCGGTCCGAGCGGGCCACGACGTCGGCGCGCCAGATCTTGATGGCCACTTCACCGATGAGGGCGCTGGCGCCGGGTGCGGGATGGAATGCGCGTATCTTGCGCGCCAAGTGTTCGGCGGGCAGTGCAAAATCCAGTGCGGCTTCTTCCTTGCTGATTTTGGCGGCATAACAGGTGCCACTTTCCGGTTGCACGGTAGCGACCATTGGGCCCTGCCTCAGTTGGCGCAATGCCTCGACAATGCAGTGTCCACCAAGTGTGGCAAGGCGGTCGTGCAGGCTACCGGTGGTGTCATCCGTGGTGATTGCCAACCGTTCGACGAGCAGCATCGGTCCGGTGTCGAGGCCTTTATCCATTTGCATGATGGTGATGCCCGATTCCTTGTCGCCCGCTTCGATGGCGCGATGGATGGGTGCCGCGCCACGCCAGCGCGGCAACAGCGAAGCGTGGATATTGAGGCAACCCAATGGAGGGATTGCCAATACCGACGGCGGTAGTATCAAGCCGTAAGCGGCGACGACCATCACGTCATGCGGCGTGGCGCGCAACAAGGCATCGGCCTCGCTGGCGACGTCGGGATATTTTCCATCCAGGCGCAGCGACACGGGTTGCGCTATCGCGATGCCATGGGCTAGTGCAAACTGCTTGACGGCGGAGGCGTGCAATTGCATGCCGCGTCCGGCGGGTCGGTCGGGCTGCGTGAGCACCAGTGGAACCTCAAAGCCGGCAGCGTGGATGGCTGCCAGCGCGACGGCGGCGAATTCCGGCGTGCCGGCAAAGATGATTTTCATGGCGTGTAATTTTTTCTGATGGGGCGCGGTGATCAGCGATCGCTGTGCCGTTTTTTGTCGCGATTGAGTTCGCGTTCTTCTTTCAGCATCTTCGCTTTGATCCGATTGCGTTTGAGCGGCGACAGATATTCGACGAATACCTTACCTTTCAGATGGTCCATCTCATGCTGGATGCAGACGGCCAGCAGTCCTTCTGCGGTAGTCTCGAACGTGTTGCCATCAACGTCCAGTGCCCGGACTTTAATGTGGGCATGCCGCTCGACACCGTCATACACACCAGGAACGGACAGGCAGCCTTCGTCGTAAATTTGCATCTCCGTGCTGGCCCAGGTAATTTCCGGATTGATCAGCACGCGCAATTCCAACTGGTTTTCTGATGTGTCGACGATAATCAATTGTTCATGGACGTCCACCTGCGACGCGGCCAGGCCAACACCCGGCGCGTCGTACATGGTTTCTGCCATGTCGGCGACAAGTTGTTTTAGCCGTGCATCGAACACCGTTACGGGGCGGGCAACCTTGTGCAGGCGTGGGTCGGGGTAACGCAATATATTTAGTAATGGCATACGGCTTTTGCGCAACAATGCGCTCAGTGATGAACGTGTTTTAACTTGCTAGTTCAAGGATTTGTGGGCAGACTTTGATTCAATTTGGCAAGTTTTTTACCTACATTTTAAAGGTAGGCTTTTTGTAGCGGGACACGTTGTTAATGTCACGCGCCTATCTCACCGGATCAACCATGAAAAAGTTTAGCACAGCAGTCGTCTGCTTCGTTTTTGCCGCAGCCTCACTTTCTCTTGTGGCGACAAGCGTCCAGGCGGCACCGACACGCTGCGAATTCCTGGCCAATGCGCCCGACAGTCATCTGGTAGTGCGCGGCGATACGCTCTGGGATATTTCCGGTAAATTCCTGCAGCATCCTTGGTGTTGGCCGCGCGTATGGGACATGAACCGCGAAGAGATACGTAACCCGCACTGGATCTACCCAGGACAGATCGTGTATTTCGATCGTATCAATGGCCGCTTGCGATTAGGCAAGCCAACCGGGGGGGATGTGAGGACAGATAAATTATCGCCACGAATCCGCAGCGAAGAGTTGGGTCAAACGGCGATTCCGGCGATCCCGTCGAATGTCATCGAACCTTTTCTGTCACAACCGCTGATCATCGAAGAAAATGAATTGGAGGGAACCCCGCGCATCGTGGCCACGCAAGAAGGTCATGTCTTCCTTGGTAAAAACGATAAGGCGTATGTCCGCGGCGACCTCAAAGAGGACACGTCTTTCCAGGTTTTTCGCCCAGGCCTACCGTTGAAAGATCCTGAAACCGGAAAAATCATCGGTTACGAGGCAGCCTATCTCGGCACGATCAAACTTGTACAGGCAGACAAAAGCGGGGGAAGTAGCGCGCATGTATTTAACGTGACTGCTGCCAAGGAAGAAATGGGAGTTGGTGACCGCCTCTTGCCGGTGCCGCCTGTCGCCATCCTGAACTATGTCCCGCATCCACCAGAACAGTCTGTCGCAGCGCGTATCGTTTCGATTTATGGCGGTGTCACGCACGCAGGCCAAAATCAGATCGTCACCATTAATCGCGGCCAGAAAGACGGTATCGACGTCGGCACTGTGTTGCAGTTAAGCCGCTCCGGCGCCTTCATCATCGACAAGACCGAAGGCAAGAAGGAGAAGATCAAGTTACCTGACACGGACTATGGCACCTTGTTTGTATTCCGTGTCTTTAAAAATATCTCGTACGCGTTAGTCATGCAGGTCAGTGATTCGGTACAGATCGGGGACGTGGCCAAATCACCGGAGTAATCCTCTGTCATCTACTGCTGAATATGCGATCGATCCACTAGAAGTTGCATCGTGGATTCGGCTTGAGCAAACACCCGGTATCGGCAACGTCACGGCAAGACACTTGCTGGTGCAATTCGGCTTACCGGAGAATATTTTTGCGGCGAGTTATGCCGCCTTGAGTGCCGTAGTTGGTAAGCCGCTAGCCAGCGCCCTGACTGCGCCGGTGCCGCTCCGGACTCGGCACTTGATCGACCAGACACTGCGCTGGCTGCAGCATAACGGTCATCATTTCCTGACCTTGGCTGACCCGAGGTATCCGCAGGCTTTGCTGGACATTGCCGATCCACCGATTGTGCTCTATGTCAAAGGGCGCGTAGCGCTAATGCACAAGCTAGCAATCGCCGTCGTCGGTAGTCGTAATGCCACTGCGCAAGGTTTGCTCAATGCCGAGCAGTTTGCCGGTTCGCTCAGCCAGGCCGGATTCGTTGTTGTCTCGGGTCTTGCGATGGGTATCGATGCGGCGGCGCATACCGGAGCGCTGCGTCATGCAGGCTCGACCATTGCGGTCATTGGTACCGGTATCGACATCATTTACCCGGCACGCAATCGCGCGCTGGCAACACGTATTGCTGACGACGGTTGCCTTGTTAGCGAATACGCACTTGGTACCGGAGCTCTTGCCGCCAATTTTCCGCGCCGCAACCGGTTAATCAGTGGTTTGTCACGCGCCGTGCTGGTGATCGAGGCGGCGGCGCGGTCGGGATCGCTAATTACGGCCCGGGTAGCTGCCGAGCAGGGGCGCGACGTCTTTGCGATCCCCGGCTCGATTCATGCACCATTGTCGAAGGGCTGCCATTGGTTGATCAAGCAGGGCGCCAAGCTGGTCGAATCAGCGCAGGATGTTCTCGAAGAAATCGTTCCTTTTACCCAAGCACCGGCGTCGAGTACCGCAGGGTTGCCTGCACTGCTACCCGCATTGCCACCTGCATTAGCAGCGCTATTGGACACACTCGGTTTTGATCCTGTCGACAGCGATACGCTGGTGGCGCGAACCGGTCTGGATGTCGCTGTGCTGAGCGCGCAATTACTGGAGTTGGAACTGCTGGGGTGCCTTGAAGTGCTGCCTGGCGGGAATTACCGACGAGTCGGGTAAAATTCGTCAACCCCGGGTATGAGCGCCTGCGTTGTCCATGGCGCGACGTGCTTCCGAAATACCTTTTCGCAAACGCTGCACGACCCTTGTGCGAGCGCGATCTTACCGCTACAGTACATTCATGTTCGACGTCCTTGTCTACCTCTACGAAACCTACTATCGTCCGGATGCCTGCCCACCACCGGCTGCACTGGTCAAGAAACTGTCGGCAATCGGTTTTGACGATGATGAAATCACCAGTGCTCTTGACTGGCTGACGGATCTCGCGCAAACCACGACGACATTAGCCGGACAATACCCGCAACAAGCAGCATTTTCATTTGGTACGCGCATTTACGTGCAGCAAGAAATGGACGCGCTGGGTACTGCGGCAGTGGGGTTTATCCAGTTTCTCGAAGCGGCCAAGCTGCTTAATCCAGTTCAGCGTGAGATCGTTATTGAACGGGCGCTTGCCGTGAGCGACAGCCTGATTTCGCTCGACAAGCTGAAGGTCATCGTGCTGATGGTACTGTGGAGTCAAGGCAAGGAGCCGGACGGCTTGATGTTCGATGAACTTTTCCTTGACGACGACGAGCCTGAGCCGAGGCAATTACATTAGCCGTCGACGTGTTGCGCCGCCGTCGTCCCAATCGCCAGTTGGCACGAACCCTTGTTGCGGCTTTCGCAAGAACCCGCTTATTATCATTTTCCGGTTGCCCCTGATCTATAACCTGTTGCCGTCAAGATTGCCGGCGTGGGCTGTATGATGCGAACAACGATGCTAACCGCCACGTGGCAACCGCCCTTTTTTCGAGACCAGATTCCATGACTAAAACCCTCATCATTGCCGAGAAGCCCTCTGTCGCGAACGACATCGCGAAGACGCTCGGTGGCTTCACCAAGCACGATGAGTATTTTGAATCCGACGAATACGTGCTGTCGTCCGCGGTCGGTCATCTACTCGAAATCGCGGTACCTGAAGAATTCGACATCAAGCGCGGCAAATGGAGTTTTGCCCATCTGCCGATGATTCCCCCGTACTTCGCCCTCAATCCGATTGCCAAGACCGAAGCGCGCCTGAAGGTGCTCAATCGATTGATAAAGCGCAAGGACGTCACCGCGTTGATCAACGCCTGCGATGCCGGGCGTGAAGGGGAGCTGATTTTCCGGCTGATTGCCCAAAATGCCAAGGCCAAGCAACCGATCAAGCGGCTCTGGCTGCAATCGATGACGCCCGGTGCGATCCGCGAAGCATTCACCAACTTGCGTGATGATGCCGAAATGCTGCCGCTGGCGGATGCGGCGCGTTGCCGTAGTGAAGCGGACTGGTTGATTGGTATCAACGGCACCCGCGCGATGACCGCCTTCAACTCGAAGGAAGGTGGCTTCTATCTGACCACCGTCGGTCGGGTTCAGACGCCGACGCTATCGATCGTCGTGCTGCGCGAAGAAAAAATCAAGAAGTTCATTGCACGGGATTTTTGGGAAGTGCGCGCCGATTTCGTGTGTGCTGCCGGGGTCTACGAAGGCCGCTGGCTAGATACCAAATTCAAGAAGGACGACACGGACCCGGAAAAGCGCGCCGAGCGCCTCTGGAGTAAAGCTGCGGCCGAATCCATCGTCGCGGCTTGCCGCACCAAGCAGGGCAACGTCACCGAAGAATCGAAGCCAACAACGTCGATGGCCCCCGGCCTGTTCGATCTGACCAGCTTGCAGCGCGAAGCCAATGCCCGCTTCGGCTTTTCGGCCAAGAACACGCTCGGACTGGCGCAGGCGCTGTACGAAAAACACAAGGTACTGACCTATCCGCGGACCGATTCGCGCCATTTGCCGGAAGACTACATCAGCACCGTCAAGGAAACGCTGGAGACGGTTGCCGAGAACAACAATTACTACCAGTTCGCCGCGCAGATACTCAACGGTAACTGGGTCAAGCCGAACAAGCGCATCTTCGATAACACCAAGATCAGCGATCACTTCGCGATCATCCCGACCACACAAGCGCCAAAGAACCTGTCCGAGCCGGAGCAAAAGCTCTACGACCTCGTGACGCGCCGCTTTCTCGCAATCTTTTTCCCAGCCGCTGAATTTCAGGTGACAACGCGCTTTACCGAAGTCTCCGGTCACCAGTTCAAGACCGAAGGCAAGGTCATGGTCAATCCGGGCTGGCTGGCCGTGTACGGCAAGGATGTGGTTGATCCGAAGGCCGCCGATGGCGATGGCACCTTGGTGGCCGTAGCCAAGGGCGAAAAAGTCCAGACCGATGCCATCACCGCCAACGGCCTCGTCACCAAGCCGCCAGCGCGTTACACGGAAGCTACCTTGTTGTCGGCGATGGAAGGTGCTGGCAAGCTGATCGACGACGAAGAATTGCGTGATGCGATGGCCGGCAAAGGGCTCGGCACGCCAGCGACCCGTGCCGCCACGATTGAGGGCTTGATCAACGAACGCTATCTGTTGCGCGAAGGCCGGGAAATGATTCCGACGGCCAAGGCATTCCAGCTGATGACGCTGTTGCGCGGCCTTGGCGTGAACGAACTGACTGCGCCGGAACTGACCGGTGAATGGGAATACAAGCTGTCGCAAATGGAACGCGGCAAAATCAGCCGCGAAGAGTTCATGCGCGAGATCGCGCAAATGACCCAGATCATCGTCAAGCGCGCCAAGGAATACGACAATGTCACGATTCCCGGCGACTACACGACACTGAAAACGCCGTGCCCGAATTGCGGTGCCGTGGTCAAGGAAAATTACCGTCGTTTTGCCTGTACCAAGTGCGAGTTCTCGATGAGCAAGACGCCGGGTAGCCGCCAGTTCGAGATTCCTGAGGTTGAAGAATTATTGACCAACCGCACCATCGGACCGCTGCAGGGATTCCGCTCCAAGATGGGCCGTCCCTTCGCTGCCATCCTGAAAATTTCACGCGACGAAGAGATCAAAAACTGCAAGCTTGAATTCGATTTTGGTCAGAATGACGAAGAAGGCGAGAACGGCGAAGGCGTCGATTTCACCGGCCAGACTGCGCTCGGACCTTGCCCGAAATGCACTAATGGTGTCTTCGAATTAGGCCTGGCCTATGTCTGCGAAAAGAGTGTAGCCAAGCCAAAGGAGTGTGATTTCCGCAGCGGCCGCATCATCCTGCAGCAAGAAATCTTACCGGAGCAGATGGTCAAATTGCTTAACGATGGCAAGACCGACCTGCTGCCAGGCTTTGTGTCGCAACGTACGCGTCGACCGTTCAAGGCTTTTCTGGCCAAGGGCAAGGATGGCAAAGTGAGTTTCGAATTTGAAGAGCGCAAAGCCAAGGCCCCGGCCAAAGGCAAAGCAGCCATTGTCGACGACGATGCGGCAGAGAGCACCAAAGTCGTGAAGTTGGCGGCCAAGCCGGCAGCAAAAAAGGCGGCACCGAAAAAGGTCGCTGCCAAGAAGCCGGCTGTGCGCAAGCCGGCAGTGAAAAAAGCGAGCGCTTGATTGGGATACATCAGGAGTTTCTGCTTATTTTTTAAGCAGGATCCTGATGCCATGTTATCGTTTCGGCACGCCTATCTTTTTAAGGAAAACCGATGACCGAGATCACACAAAGCGCACCAGAAAAAGACGATTGCAACTTCGCGATGCTGGCTCACCTGCTGGGAATTTTTACCGGGTTTATTGGTGCGCTGCTGATCTGGCTACTCAAAAAAGACGGCTCGGCGTATATCGCGCAAGAGTCCGCAGAAGCGCTCAATTTCCAGATCACTGTGATGATCGGTTACGTGATCTGCGGCGTATTGTCGCTGGTGCTGATCGGTTTGCTGGCGTTTCCGCTGCTCTATGTTGTCAACATCGTCTTCTGCATCCTCGGTGCGGTGGCCGCATCCAAAGGGACCGGCTACCGGTATCCGTTTGTGCTGCGCCTGATCAAGTAAAAATTACTCGCCGTTGCCACGTCCCGGAGCGTGGGCACGGTATCTTGTACCCTCGCGCGCGCCTCGACAATCTTCGCCAAATCCGGCCGTTCGGCGGTCTGCTCGCGTGGGCACGATAACCCTGTGCCCACCCAACGATGGTAGGGTGCAATAACCGAAGGGCATTGCACCACATGCACTGGACGCCATCGCCACAACTACTTTCCCTCAGGCATACGCTCCGAGCCCGCGACGGACCGCCTGCGCCACTTGCGTCGTACCCATGCCGGCAACTTCTCCAGGTCATCGATATACGTAAACACCGCCGGCACCACCAGTAGACTGAGCAAGGTCGACGTGATTAACCCGCCGATGACCGCAATCGCCATCGGTGACCGGAAGCTTGGATCGGCACCCCAGCCCAACGCCAGCGGCATCATCCCGGCACCCATCGCAATCGTTGTCATGATGATGGGCCGACTGCGTTTGTGGCAGGCATCAACCAACGCATCAAAGCGATCCATGCCGGCCTGGCGCGCGATGATGGCGTAATCGACTAGCAGGATTGAATTCTTCGTGACGATTCCCATCAGCATGATCAGGCCGATCATCGACGGCATCGACAAAGCGCGGCCGGTGATCAGCAGCGCCACAAACGCACCGCCGATCGACAGCGGTAGCGCCGCCAGAATCGTGA
>JBLHLW010000025.1:0-52169 GCA_047621345.1 Minisyncoccia bacterium
GATGACGCCGTTGCGTTGATCGGCAAGCTCTATGGCATCGAGCGCGAGCACAAGGACTCCACTGAAGCGGCGCGCCTGCTGGCGCGCCAGCAACACAGCCTGCCGGCGCTGGCGAGGTTGCGTGCCTGGCTTGACCAGACGCTGCCGGGCGTAACGCCCAAGAGTGCGCTGGGTACGGCGTTGGCGTATTTGCAGAAATACTGGGACCGCCTGACACGCTACACCGAACGCGGCGATCTGCCGATTGATAACAACCGCTGCGAGAACGCCATCCGGCCGTTTGTCGTTGGCCGCAAAGCATGGTTGTTCTCTGACACCCCGGCCGGTGCACACGCCAGTGCCGTCATCTACTCGCTGCTGCAGACGGCGAAAGCGAACGGGGTGGAGCCGTACTTGTGGCTGCGTCGGGTGTTGCGGGAGCTGCCGGCGGCCACGACGGTCGATGAAGTGGAGGCGCTGTTGCCTTGGAATTTCCATGACACGCAGTTGACCACCGTTGTTGGGGTTTGAATAGCCTGTAGTTTATGGAGCGCTTACGACGTTTTCACAAGCAGGGAGACGAGAAGCGGATGGTGATCCTGCTACCCCCTGAGCGGATTGATGCCTGGCTTGACAGCGGGTGTCAGGACGCGCCGGCGTTCTTCGTGCCCTATCCGGCCGATGCGCTGCGCGCACAGCCAGCCCCGAAGTCAGCTCGCCAGAGTGGTAAGGTGCCGGTCAATACCCGCGAGGCTGCGCAGCAAGGTTTTCCAGGGATGTAAATGCGGCTATCAGCCTGCGACTGATTGGGAGCTAAGCAACCTGGCAGAATTCAAAAGGGGTAACCAAGCCTGTTGCTGTCCGCGTTAGTCCGTCGCAATTTTCGGCGTGGCCCCAAATTGTGGAGAAAATAATTCGTTAATATTGCCTCATGGTTGAGGCTTTATTGACTGCGCAGTCGCGCGCTTTTTCGGCTCTTTTCAAAAAAAGCGTTGGGCTTGGTTTTCACCCACTTCAGAAAGTGGCGCATTTCATCTTGTTGCTTTAACTGCTCAATGGTTGAAAATTGTCGCGCCAGTTCTGTTTCGGTAAAAAGGGCGTGAATCTGGCGGTGGCATATGCGATGAAGGTTAACCGTCAGCGATCCGCCGTGCGATTTGGGGATGAGGTGATGTGCGTCCTTTTGGTGGCTTGGGATCGGTCGTCCGCACAACGTACACACCTCCTCGACTTTGTTTTTTGCGACAAAGGTATCCAAAAGAGCCAAATTTCTTATTTTTTTGATGCGCCCGGTCACTGCATTAATCCTGAGAATATCTGATGAAAAGACAATCGAAGTTGAAGTCACAAGACGCGCTGACGCTGAACTGCCGTCTTCAAAAAATACAGCGTGCCCCATCGCCTTTTACGCATTTATCGCATCCCGGCCAGCGTAATGGCATCTACCGACAGCCTCACGCCCAGCGAGCCTGATCCGTTATGTACCGGGAATTTGCGCAAATAGATCTCGACAGCTTCAACCTCTGCGCAAGCGGCACACGCCTTGACAATCCGGGTGATGAGCCGCTCTTGGGTCTCGTAGTGGCAGTCGCCAGCAAGACGGTGAATTTCTGCGATCAACGGGTCGTAATCGAATACGTACGCCATACCGTCTTCAGCAATCAGGATGTATTGCGAACCGATCTGCAAGGTCAGGTTGAGCAAGTGTTTGTCGGGCCTGGTGTCATGGGGGCCGTAAGTACCGATGTCCGTGTCGACTTCCAGATCGCAAAGTTCAACAAAAGCTTGATTTTTCATCCGTGTGTTCCGTTTTCAAAAGTTATTTGATCTAGCCGGGACGGCATATAAAAGTGCCACCGTCCAAAAGCGATGGCGAATTTGCGGGGCGCTGATTTGTTGCAAGAACCGGGATAGGAGTGTAGTTCTCTTTCTTGAACTGGGTGACAAAGCCCGGCAGTGCGCGGTCAATGGGTTCTTGCTGATGGTGATTTTCGATGCCGTCGATTGCATCGTAGCGTCCTCAAGCGCGCACTTGTTACTAGGGGTTATCATCGCCACTTGGAATTTTCACCAGCTAGCCGAGTGACAAGTAATTTTCTGGTGGCTTGTCGCTGTCGTTGCGCATCAAGCGCCCATTAATCTTTTCGATGACAAGGTATTCCGGTATGACGCATTCGCTCGCAGTGTTGGCTACCGCTCTTTTGTTTGGTGGAATGACGCTCTATTCATTCGGATTTGCCGCTTTGCTCTTCTCGGTGTTGCCATCGCAAACCGCAGGCGCAACGCTGCGGCGCGCTTTTCCGTGGTTCTACATTTTTGTGATCGCCACTGCAGTCGTGGCAGCTCTGGCCTGGTGGTCTCATGACGTCACTGCTGCGATAGTGATGGCTGGTATTGCGCTGTCCACTATTCCCGTGCGGCAATTGTTGATGCCTGCAATAAATCGCGCTACGGACACAGGCAGTCGGCAGCGCTTTAAGTGGCTGCATGGCTTGTCGGTGTTAGTAACGTTAGGCCATATTGTCGCGACAGGCTGGCTGCTGGCACGGCTCGTTTGATTTGCAGGCATTGGTGGAATTGCCATTGCTGCATTGCTTTTGCTCGGCGGCCCGAAAAAACTAATTCTTTCTGTCCCGACCCTGCGCGGCGACCCGTATGTGCGTGCCGCCCAACGCTTTCCATGGCGTCTGCTCGGAGAGGCGCTTGGTTGGGTTATTCGAGTCGATGCGCTGGCGTTCATGCAACAGCACTGGCCTCTTCCGCACCAACGGCACCCACAGGCCTGTAGGCCGGTGATCCTTCTGAAAACGATAAAGGAACGAGGTAGTGGAAATCGTTTGGTTCAAGCACGACCTGCGTATTCGAGACCATGCACCATTGACGGAGGCTGCGGCTGCCGGCCCAGTCCTAGCGCTTTTCATGCATGAGCCGGAGATCATTCTTGCACCGGATTTCTCTGCGTCTCATGGCGCTTTCATACGGGAATGCCTTGATAGTCTGCATGCAGCGTTACAGGAGCGTGGTGCCGAGCTCGTCGAGCTGACAGGCTCGGCTCCCGCATTGCTTGAGCAAATCTGGCAACAGCAGCCATTTGCCAACCTGTGGAGCCATGAAGAAACAGGAAACTGGGCCTCGTATCAACGTGACAAGCTAGTTGCCGCATGGTGCCGACAACGTGGGGTTCGGTGGCGTCAATATCCACAGAATGGTGTACTCCGCGGACTGGCTACGCGCAAGTTGCGAGACTGGCTCGCCGAGCTCGAAGCGTATTCAAGCAGCGAGCCGGTCAGGGCGCCGCGCAACATCGTCCCGTCGAGGTTGGAGCCGCTGCTGGCCGCGCCTGTCACGCCGCTTCAGGCCGCCGGTCACGACAAGCCCGGTCGCATCAAAGGAGGGCGCGCCGAAGCGATACGCCTTCTGACCGAATTTATTAAAACCAAGATCATCCGTTATCCGCAGTCGATTTCCAGCCCCTTAACTGCAGAGGGTGGTTGCTCCCGGCTCAGCCCGTTTCTGGCCCATGGAGTGATCACGATGCGTGAAATCGTTCTGGCAATGAATCGGCGCGTGGGTTCGCCGGAGATGGCTTCCAACAAGTACCGACAAGAACGCTTGATTCATGCACTGCGGTTTTTTGCCGACCGTCTGAGCTGGCGTGCGGGATATTTCCAAAACATGGAATCGATGCCCCGGCTGGAATTCGACAACATTCATCCCGGAATGACCGGGCTGCGGGAAGAAGAATTCGATTCGGTCCGATTTGCGCACTGGAAAGACGGCGAAACCGGTTACCCGATGGTGGATGCAACGATGAAAATGCTGCATCACACGGGCTGGATCAACATGCGCATGCGCGGGATGGTGCTCTCCTTTGCGGTCAATGAATTGTGGCTGCACTGGCGTGAACCTGCCCTGTTTCTTGCGCGGGAATTTGTCGACTACGAACCGGCCATCCACTACAACCAGATGCAGATTCATGCGGGCACGGCTGACGCTAGCAGTATGCTGGCCTACAATCCGGTCAAGCAGGCGCAAGAACTCGATCCCGAGGGCATCTTCGTGCGGCGATGGATTCCGGCGATGCAGGCTGTGCCTGATGCGTACATTTTTGAACCCTGGACCATGCCGCTCGCCGTACAAACTGCCTGCGGCATCACGATCGGTAAAGATTATCCGGCACCGCTAGTTGACCATCTGGAAGCCGCACGCTTGGCGCGTTCTCGGGTCGCTGACGCACAGATCGCAGCGGGTATCCGACAGCGCACTGGGCGTGGCAAGGCAGGACATCACATTGTCGGAACACGCCAGCCCGGGCTGTTCTAGGTGCACTGCGCCGAGGACATCGACGCGCCTACCGGTTTGAACAAAAAATGAAGCTACTGAAGCAGCGTTTTAAGGTGGTGCCCCTCACGGTAGATAGTGTCAAGTAATAGTCTGGAAATACTCAACATGATGGAATGGATCCCTATAGTCTTAGTGACGTTCAAGGTTCTCGTGCTCGGCACGGGGATGTTTTTTGCCATCAAGTGGCATTACGATCAAGGGAAGAAGGAGACGGATAAGCGCGCGGTGCTGCGTACGGGCGGCAAGGTGGCCGCACTCTTCGTGCTATTGCTCGTGGGCCTGTTGCTCGTCACCTTTGTCTTCGCCAGGATGCTTGGTTTGGATTTGACTTCCCCGTAATGGCAAAGAATAGTCGGCCAATATCTGTAAGCGGTCATCCAACTGCGTTGGTGCTACCCCGTTGGAGCTATATGGTGAACCGGCTGGCAGGCGCCTGTCCTTTGACAGCCGGTGGGCATTGGCCCTGTTCTGCCCACCGGCACCGGTCGGTGTTTTCGAAGGCAGTCAGGCCGACATCAGCGTCATCGCCGGCATGATGGTCGACAAACTGGCCTTTCATCTACCGCTGTATTGGCAGCATCAGCGCTTGCACGACGCCGGCATTCAGGTCAGCAAGGCGCCCGACCTGACCCGCTGCACAAAGCTGTTGCGGTTCCAATGCATGCTTAATAGCTTTGTTTGCGGAATGTCTTATCGTGCTATTTCCTGAATTCTGTCGGCACCCTCAATGCCCGCATCCGTCCACCAGTTCGCAAATCATCGCTGCGGCATTGACTGCCGATATTCAGAATCTGGAGGCGACCAAACGGGCGCTAATATCTATACAGTGCGATCGGTCGGTCAGCACGATATTTAATGCTGAGCGGATTTATGTCGTCGGCTTCGGTGCCAGCGCCTATCTGGACGGCATGATGGCGCTTGCACCGGAACCGTTTTGTCGCACGGTGTTTTCGGTGGCGGGGCCCGGTGGTCCCACGCAAGCCGGACGTCAGTTTTTTAAAGTGGATCCGCGGGACGCCACCCGACAAGTGGTGATGGATTTGCTGCCGCGATATCACGGCTATGGCGGATTGATTGCCATCGACGCACTGGGCAACGTGACATTGCCGTTCAATACCGAGGGCATGTATAGCGGTTTCGCCAAAGTCGGTGATCTGCCTGTGACAGTGATTTATCGATGAATTCATCTACGAATTATCCAACGAATTGTCCAGCGACGCGGCACGCAACAGGAGGCGTTCAGATGGGTGACCAAGCAGTACGCCGGGTGTTGACAGCTGAGCGCATGAGCGTCGATTTCACCACGTCCGAACGGACGGTAGCGGCGGTGCGCAATCTGTCGTTTCATATCGATGCCGGCGAAACGCTGGCCATCGTCGGCGAATCGGGTTCGGGAAAATCATTCTCGTCTCAAGCCATCATGCGGTTGACCGACGGTGTCAGCATCGAGTTTTCGGCCTCTTCCGTGCAGTATGCGGTCAGGGTATTGAACAGCTTGTCGGCGATGTCTTTCATGCTCAGGAGCTAGTGAATCTATTCACCCATTAATCCGGCGCGCAGACCTTAGCGTGCTATTTTCCGATTCCGTGTTTTCCCCGATCTCATCGAGCACCTGTTGCCCAGTAAAGACGCCACGTTCCTGGCCCGGCGAGGGCCGGACCGCGTGTCTGTATGGTCGATTGCGAAAGCCAATCCATGTCCTTGTCTTCTTGAGTCAGATCATCAAATGGCTGCGCACGGTTGCCGCATTCATCTGATCTCCGTCGATATTGCTGACGATGCGCCCCTTCTCCATCACGTAGGCTCGTTCACCCACATCGAGAATGGTGTCCAGGTTCTGCTCAACGAACAGAATGGTCGTTCCAAGATCTTTGCGGATCGTTCTCAGCACATCGCAGATTAATTGCACGATTGATGGCTGGATGCCTTCCGAGGGCTCGTCGAGCAGCATCAGCGCAGGATTTCCAACCAGCGCACGGCCAATAGCCAGTTGCTGTTGTTCGCCTCCAGACATGGTGCCCGCAAGTTGATTCCGGCGCTCGGCCAGTCGCGGAAAGTATTGGTACACCAGATCGGGCTGCTTCTTGCTATCTCGGCCACCAACCAGTTCACCAACCAGCAAATTTTCGGCTACCGTCATGCGAGCGAACACCTCGCGTCCCTGTGGCACGTAGCCAATGCCACGTCGGGCACGGGCATCGCTCGATAAGGACGTGATGTCGTGCCCTAGCAGGTGAATACTGCCGCCTCGCGTCCGCAAAAGACCAATCAGGCAGCGCATCGTTGTCGATTTGCCCACACCATTGCGCCCGATTAATGCAACGATCTCGCCTTTTCCGACAGTGAGATCGACGCCTTGTAGAATCGGCGTTTCGCCATAAGCGGCCCGCAGGCCCTGTACTTCAAGAACGATGTCAGTGCTCATGGGTTTTACCAAGGTAGATTTCGGCCACGCGGGGATCCGAGATGATTTCTGTGATTGAACCCTCGGCAAACACCTTACCAAAATGCAGTACCGTGACGCGTTGGGCGATCTGGCGAATGAATGCCATATCGTGCTCGACCACCAACACCGTCATGCCGTCGGCGTTGAGCCGCTGGATCAGCGCTCCCGTCTTGAAGGTTTCTTCTGGTGAGAGGCCGGCTGTCGGTTCGTCCATCAACAGGAGCCGCGGCTTGAGGGCGATCGCCATGCCAATTTCAAGCCATTGCTGCTGTCCGTGTGCTAACACGCCGGCCAGCTTTTTCGCGTCGTCCGTCAAGTCGAGTAGTTCAAGCAAGCGGTCTTCCTCGCGCGCCAGATCAGCACCGCGCACATGGTGTTGCAACGCGATGTGAATGTTCTGCCGCACTGGCAGCTCTTTGAATACGCTCGGCGCCTGCATCTTGATGCTCATACCTTGCTTGACGCGCTGGTACGGTCGCTCGTGGGTGACGTCCTTGTCCATGAATCGAATATGGCCAGACGTAGGTTTGTGCATACCAACGACCAACTTGAAGAGGGTGCTCTTGCCGGCGCCATTGGGGCCGATCAGACAATGGATTTCCCCTTTCTTCACCGTCAGATCAACCTCTGACACCGCCGCATGACCGCCAAATTTTTTCGACAGTCCCGTTGCCTGCAATAGCGCACTCATGCTTTCCTCTCTTGAACCACTTCGGTACCTTGCTTGAAGCGAAAAGCAATGACTCGCTTGACCAATTGCACCACGCCGATCACAAAACCCTGAGGCGCGACCATGACGGTGCACAGCAACATGGCTCCCATCAATAGCAGCGCGGCTTGCTGGCTGTAGACCGTGAGGATCTGAAACACCCATAGCACCAGAAAAGTGCCGACCAGCGTCGCCGTGATGTCGCCTCGTCCCGAAAACGCTACCCAGACAATCGGCATGGCTGCGGCGGGAAGACCAATACTGGCAGGCGTGATGAACTGGCCCCACGAGGTATAAAGGACACCGCTCAACCCGGCGAGCATCGAGCCAATAACGAACGTTGCAAGCTGGTATTTGCGTACGTCGTAGCCCAGCAGTTCGGCGCGCTGCGGGTCTTCCCGAATCGCTACGATGACGTTGCCGAAGCGTGAGTTGAGAAAAATGCGTAAGCCCAGATACACCACCAATAACAGGCTGACGATCAAGTAATACAACGGTAAGCCTTCGAAAATAAGCGGATCGTCGCCGGCCCAGGGAATATTGAGCGACGCCATCCCGCTCATGCCGTTGAAGCCATTCAGTCGCGCCGATCCGATGTGCCATTCAGGTCCGGCCGTTTGACCAAGAAAAAAGGCAAGAACCAGCGCTGCCGACAACGTCACGATGCCAAAAAACACGCCGCCGATCTGGCCCCAGATCATGAAGTAGCCGAGCACTGCGGCCACCGCTCCGGCGGCCAGCAACGCGATCAGCAAGGCAAGAATCGTTGTGCCGGCCTCACCACCAAGGTTGATCGCCAAAACGCCGTAGGCATAGCCGCCAATACCGAAGAAAAGGGTCTGGCCGAATGACAGCATGCCGCCATAGCCCCACACAAGGCACAGTCCCATGGCCATAAAGACCCAGAGCAGCAAATAGGCCATGTTGCCGACGCTGTAGGCATCAGCAAACAGGGGGTAGATAAGCATGACGGTCAGCACCGCCATAAAACTTATCCAAAAGAATCGGCTAGTACCGAGTGTCTGCGGGCCATTGATCAGTGTGAACATAAGAGATTTTTCGGTCAGGTGCAATTCATCGAGTCCTGCGGGCGAACCAGCCCGACAGACCTT
Source organism: Minisyncoccia bacterium (assembly GCA_047621345.1). Lineage (GTDB taxonomy): Bacteria > Pseudomonadota > Gammaproteobacteria > Burkholderiales > Burkholderiaceae_D > Actimicrobium. Next base: position 8,591 of record JBLHLW010000025.1, read on the forward strand.
CGGGGAGGATTCGAATGACAACGATCACTGCGAGAAGCATGCCGATCTGTCCGACAATCTGCCCGCCCCATCCGTTGAGTCCGGTTCGAACGACGGCCAGCAGGACACCCGCTGGTGCAGTGCCGAGCAGGATATTGGCGCCACCGACCACCACGGTGACAAAACTTTCAATGAGAAATGTGGCTCCCATTGTCGGAATCAGCGTCATGGTCGGTGCATACATCGCGCCACAGAAGCCGGCAAGAGCCGCGCCAATGCCGAAGCTCAACGCGTAGACGTTGCCGACTTTTACGCCGGTTGCCTGCGCAATCGATGCGTTCTGCATGGTGGCCCGTGCATGCACGCCAAAGCGGGTCTTCATAAAGATGATGTAGATGAAAGCCAGCACAGCCACAGCACAACCGAACAACACCATGCGGTAGATCGAATAGGTGTAGATGCCGATCGAGAAACTGCCCTCTGGCGTACCGATACCAGCGAGTGACGATCCGAAGATGATCAACATCCCCTGCGTGACCATAAGGCTCAGGCCCCATGTGGCCAGTAGCGAATCCAGTGGACGTTTATAAAGCTTGCGCACCAGGCTCCATTCGACCAGCACGCCGATGGCACCTGCGGCCAACGTGCCGCAAGCCTGTGCAATGGGCAGCGGCAGGCCTGCATGCACCAGCGAAACAGTCACGTAGGCGCCGCACATGATGAATTCGCCATGCGCCATGTTGATGACACCCATCATGCCGAAAATGATGGCCAGGCCCGCTGCCGCCAGAATCAGAAAAGCGAAGACGTCGGCAAACTGATAGACGTAGGAGAAGATTTCGGCAAACACCTGGTGCACCCTCTTTTAGGATTTATTAGGAAAGTCTGATGGCGTATATTGCTTTTTGTCGTTCTTCTTTGTCAGGTCGCAACCGGCTTGCCCAAGCCAGTAGGGCTGGATCACGCCATAGTTCTTGAGCACGTTGACCTTATGCTTGTCGTCGACGGCAATCAGGCGCATCTGGTGTGAGGTGTGCTGACTCTTGGGATCGATGCAAACCTGCCCCTCGGCGGCGTCAATGCACGCCTTACCGGTGGCAATCACCTTGCGCAGGTCCGCCAACTTGGTTGACTTGGCTGTCTCAACCAGCATTTTGTACATATAAATCGCAGAGTACGCGTTATAACCGGCGTCATTGATGTACGGCTCATCCGGAAATTTGGCGCGCCAGCGCTGCTTGAAGTCGTTCGCCGGCGCGGTGTCAATTTCCTCGAACCAGTTGGCCGTCACATTCATCTGGTTCAGAGCGGGGGGCGCAAAACGCTTGTGCTCGTAGCCAAGCATCACTTTTACAGACGAGCCCATTGGCAGGTTCAGCTTGGCTGCCGTCGCCTGCTCGAAAAAGGAGTCCTGAGCAGCGCCCACGTTGAGCATCAGCAGCCAATCGGGCTTGGCTTTTTGGATGTTCTGAATCGTCTGTGCAAACTGCGATACGCCCAATGGGATGAACTCCTCACCGACAACCGTGCCACCCACGTCCTTCAGGATTGACCGGTTCCATTCGGCAGATATCTGGCCAAAATTGTAATTGGCGGCCACTACATAGACTTTCTTGCCGAATGTCTCGACCATGTAGGGGATGAGCGTGGAGAACTGCTGCTCGGGTACGGCACCCATGCTGATCATGTTGGCATCGCACACACCACCTTCGTACTGGTTGGTATAGAAGTAAGGGGTCTGCGTCCGATCGACGATAGGTCGAATCGCTTCCCGCGCCGCCGAGGTGATGCCGCCAATCAGCACGTCAACCTTGTCCCTGTTGAGCAAGCGCCGCGCAAATACCTGATAGCGCGCGTTGTCGCCCTGTGGGTCGAGGTGAATCAGTTCCAGCGAGCGACCCATTACACCTCCGGCCTTGTTGATCTCCTCGACCGCAAGTTGCGACCCGTGCAGCTTGGGCAGGCCCATAAAGGCCAGGTCACCCGAGACGTCTTCCATCAAGCCAATCTTTAGTGGGTTGGCAGCCAGTGCAGCGGATGAACTGCCCACCGCGGTCAACATGACAGCGACTGAAACAAACATATTGCGTAATTTCATGATGGCGTGCTTCCTGGGTTATGAAGTCGAGGTGAAATGAACAACTGGGATGTGACGGAGAAATGAAATCAAAGACTAGGATGCTGGCGATGCCAATCGGTCATCTGTTGGAATGCGCAGCCAGCACGGAACAGCAAACTCTCTTCAAAGTGCCGCGCGACGAACTGAAAAGCGACCGGCATGCCACCTTCGGTAAAGCCACCGGGCAACGTGATGGTCGGGCTGCCGCTCATGTCGAATGGGCAGGTGTAGCGCAGAACTGCCGAGATCAATTCAGCGTCGGTACCCATCTTTGACATGCGATCCACGGTGGGAGAGGCAATGCCCGTGGCGGGGATCAGCAGCAGGTCGATGTCCTCGAACATTGCCTTCACGCGGCCGGCAAAGTCGAGTCTTCTCAGGATGATCTTCTGATAATCCGTCCCCGTCTGCGTAAGACCCAGCTCGATGAGACCGGCCAGGCCCGGGCCATAGTCGGCCTTGCGCTCCGCATAGGTTTTCTCGTGCACGACTGCCGCCTCTATGCCGCACAGCGGAAACCAATCTTCGATGGCATGCGCTGGATCAGGAACCGTGACTTCGCGTATTTCACCACCAAGCGATTTCACGGCTGCAATGGCAGCGGCCAGTACCTGCTTGGTCGGCTCATCGACGCCGTCGCTGCTCCAGCGAGAGTCAATGCCCACACGCAACCCCTTAATGCCTTGCATCATTTCGGCCACATAGTTGGGTACGGGGCGCAGGCTGGCCGTCGGGTCGTTACTATCCGCACCGGCGATCACGCCGAGCATGGCTGCCGCATCGGCCGCGCTCCGCGTCATCGGGCCGATGTGGTCCAGCGTGGCGGCTAACTCGAAGGCACCGTAGCGACTGACGCGCCCCCACGTTGGCTTTAGTCCGGTGAGACCGTTGGCGGCCGACGGGAAGCGGATCGAGCCCCCCGTGTCGGTGCCGAGGGAACCGTAGCAAAGCCCCGCTGCTGTCGCCACGCCCGATCCACTCGACGACACACCGGTCCAGTGCGCCGCATTCCATGGATTAATTGGTGGTGAGACAGAAGGGTGGTGGTCTGCGTAAGCACTCTCGGTCATCTGCAGCTTGCCAAGAATGATCGCGCCGGCCTCACGGAGTTTCTTGACGACCGTGCCATCGACCGTGGGCACGAAATTTTCGTAGACGGCCATGCCGGCAGCCGTTTTGACACCTTTGGTCCAACACAAATCCTTGACCGCGATGGGGACACCATGCAGCAGACCGCGCTTTTTGCCGGCAGCAATTTCGGTATCTGCCTTCTTGGCGTCAACCAGTGCGCTGTCAGCCATGACTGTTTTATAGCTTTTAAGGGTCCCATTCAGTTTGCCGATGCGATCGAGCTGTGCCTGCGTAGCTTCGACGGACGACAGTTCTTTCGATTGAATGAGTTTTCCAATTTCCAGCAATTCCAGATAGTGCAGATCTTTTTGTGTCATGGCGTGGGCAATCAAAGTGGAGGGTTGAGCGAAAGGTCAGGCGGTGTCAATAGATGTAATCTACGCGTCGACTGTCTCTACCGCTTGTCTCAACTCGCCACCGAATGTGCTGATACCGCCAAAGTTGAAATTTCTCTGAAGCTAGCCGTCAGGTTAATGCGGTGGATTGCTGGTGGTGTTGGGTCAACAGCTGACCGGGATGCTCTTCGACGCAACGTCAGCCAATTCCGTCGCGTCCAGTGCGCGCAGTCACCTGATACGCAGCAGCGTGTGTGGCGTTGTGCCATACGCCTTTTTGAATACCCGGCAAAAATGGGAAAGATCACTGAACCCATTCTGAAACGCCGCCTGTGTGACCTGTTGCACGCGACCTTCAACCAGTGCGCAGTGACTGGCTTCAAGGCGTCGTTGCCACAACCAGTGCATCGGGGTGGTGCCTTGCTCGGCAAATACACGCGTGATGGTGCGTGCTGACACATGCTGCGCGGCGGCGATGCGTTCGACATCGAGTTCGCAATCGTCCAGATGCGTGTTGATGAAGTCAATTGATAACCGGTACAACTCCTCGCGCGACGACAGCACGGCCGTTCCAGCGCCACCCTGCATGCGCAACACAACGGCCAGCAAGTCGAGCAACGACGCTGCCAACGGAAGCTGCACGCCCTTGTGTCCGGCAATGTCAATGACCGCCGCCTCACGCATCGTATTGGCGAGCAGAGTCGATATCGAAGGCACCTTATCAAGCCGCACGGCGGTCAATTTTTCTGCATCCGGTACGCGAAACAGTAGCTGTTTTCTGGGTACACGCAGCAGTAGCACCGACTGCGGTTCGAGGTCATACGTAAAAGGTCGCGCCGCGTCGTACAGTGTGATATCTCCAGGTCGCTGCATGGTGTCGCGGCCCGATTGCGACAAAAAACCACGACCTGCGAGCATGAGACTAAGCATGAAATCATCATTAGGGCCTGTCCGCAAATGGTGCGGCGTGCGCTCCCAGCTGTGCTGGGGTGAGGACATTTCGGCGATTGTTAGACTGCCAAGTGCGCGTACTGAAAAGCGCGCACTGAAGTTCTCCCGGTTTGATACGCGGCTTGACGCGGGAATAAAGTGACTGCAGACGACATCGCTCCAATATTCAAAGCGGTGATCCACATCGACGGTGGCTGTTGAATAGTTGATTTCCATAGTCAAGGTAAGTAGATCCCTTCTGATGCAGTAGAAAATAAACCTCATTCATCTAGCAAATCTCATGCCACATAATATTTGATATACAACTTTTATAGTGCGTTTTTAGTTTCCACAAACCTTCTACCGCTGTTTTGTTCGATGCCAGTGGCAGCGAGGGAAAGCGAAACACGCTGTTCCTTCATCGGGGGCCTATCTGTAGCGACCTGCATCAGGTAACGTGTCGATCTGCATTCAGGCTCGTTGGGAGCGAAGCTACAGTTCGACGACATGTAGATTGGCTGAACGTTGTTCCAGCGCATTCTGCTACCCGACCAGCGATTTACCCTGTTTCGTCCACATTGCGAAACAATGGCGGACCAATTGACCACTCCACTATTGAAAGAAACACGCTCACTATGTCCGCACCAAATGATCATTGCCCCTGTGGAAGTGGCAAAAAATACAAACACTGCTGTCAGCGCGAAGAGAGTTCACAGCGCATGCCCGAGCCACCGGTTGACGACAGCACTTCCCAGGCAGGTGCTGTCGAAAAAGCATTGGCGTGGCTTGCTGATCGCCACCGTAAGGGCTGGCAGGTCTCTTTTCAGCGTCTGCGCGATGAAGTGCTGAGTCCGGCAGACATCGAGAAGCTTGACCAACTTAGCAATGAGACATTGAGCGCTATCCATATCAACCTGACCGAATGGCTGCTGGCCGAAGGCGAAATACAGGCCCGAGGCAGCAACCGGCGGATCCCCGATTACCTGACGGGCCCCTCCGGCCCAGCCTGGACCGCCGGTCAGCGTGACTGGTTGCAGCAATTGGGCCAGCGCCCCTTGCGCCTGTACATCGTCACTGATGTCGAACCGGGAGTGGGAATGACGCTGTGCGACGCCTTAGACGGTGATGCTGCGCCGATGCGGTTGCAGGAGCGTTCAGGTAGCCGGGGACTTGCGCCAGGTACGTACCTGGGTTGCCGTGTAATGCGCGTGGGAGATCACTTTGAACTTTCTGGGGCGATCTACCCGTTCTCGACGCTCCATGGACCTGAGGTGTTGGCCCGCTTGTGTGCCACCAGTGAGGAATTTGGCCACCTTCCCGAGTTGGCGCAAGAGCAAGGTTTGGTATTGATCGTAGCCTGGTTGCAGCAGTATGTGGCGCCACCACCCCTACCCACGATGATCGACCAGCATTCTGGTGAGCCCATCCTGCCGATCACGGACCATTATCGCGTGCTGGAGTGGGAGATGTTGGCGCGTGTGCTGCACGGCTGCACTGATGTGGAGGGCAATCGGCACAACGGGTGGTCGCGTTTCATCGACTGCACCGACGGACAGAGAAGGCCACTGGCCAGCATCAACGTCGGTAAAAAAGAAAATCAGATCGAGATTTTTTACAAGACACAAACCCATGCGGACCATGGACGCGCTTGGTTCGAAGGATTGACTGCCGGGGCGGTGGTATTTTTGACGCGCAAAAAAGTCCGTCCTGAAAGCATCCTGCGTCAAAGTAAAAAGTCTGGTGCCGGCCGGACCAAGGTCGTGAACTTGTCCGAAATCGATCCCCGGGAGTTGGCCAAGGCGATGGAAGAAATTGTCCACCGCACCTATGCCAATTGGGCCAATGAGCCCATTCCCGCACTCGGCAATAAAACACCCCTCCAGGCAATCCAGAGCGCCGCTGGGCTGGAACGGGTCAAAGGCTTGTTACGCAGCTACGAAGTCAGCGAGAAAACAATTGCCGCGCAACAGGGGCGAAGTGAAATTAGTTATGACTTTCTGTGGAGATCACTCGGTTTGCCACGTTCATAACAGCGTCGACACGTTGATGGTGTGGAGGTTGTCATCAGGACGTGGGTGTTCAGTGAGAGGGTGGGTGGAGCAAAGGGGTCCCCCCCGCGCCGCTCGCTACCCTCAGATTCCACCGCGCCATAGCCCGGCGCACGAGGGGGCAGCGGGATGCACTTGACCTAATCGGCCGTTGAAGAAAATCCTGGCTGACAGTGATCACCTACTTATGATCTGAGACAAAAGTATGCACAGTTTTTGCTGCTATCTTGGTCGGTCTGGTCTAAGCACAATTGGACTTAATTATATGGAAGACATCCAGAATGAAACCCGCTCAACCTGTTCTCTAAAATGATTTTTTGCGGCGGTAATAGTTCTCGTAGCAATGCATTACCGATTGCTGGTTAGCGATGATTTGCAATATTCACGCTGCTGATTGGCGTTTCAGTCTGATGTTGGCACGCGTGTGTTGAAGAAAGAGCCTGTATGTCCAGTGTTAATTTTGATGGTAGTTCGGTCGATGGGGAAAAGCACGGTGACTTTGTCAACGTCGTCCAATACCAGCATCGCCAAACATTGCTCAACACAGGGGCCTTGCAAGCAGCAATTTTCAACAGCGCCAATTTTTCCAGTATTGCGACGGACGCCAAGGGCGTGATCCAAATTTTCAACGTTGGTGCCGAGCGCATGCTCGGCTACCCGGCGGCTGAAGTGGTGAACAAGATCACGCCGGCTGACATTTCCGATCCACAAGAAGTGTTGCAGCGCGCAGCGGAACTTAGCATCGAGCTCGACACCCCGATTACCCCGGGCTTTGAAGCACTGGTGTTTAAGGCGTCGCGTGATATCGAAGATATTTACGCGCTGACGTACATTCGCAAGGACGGTAGTCGATTCCCCGCCATTGTGTCGGTCACGGCATTGCGCGACGAGCAGGATACGATCATTGGCTACTTGCTGATCGGCACCGACAACACCGCGCGCAAGCAAGCTGAACTGGCATTGGTCAAGGCTGGTGCATTACAGAACGCGATTTATAACAGCGCCAATTTTTCCAGCATTGCGACCGACGCCAACGGCGTGATCCAAATTTTTAATGTCGGCGCCCAGCGCATGCTGGGCTATACCGCTGCCGAAGTGGTCAACAAGATCACGCCCGCTGACATTTCCGATCCGCAGGAAGTGGTGCTGCGTGCAGCTGCCCTGAGCGTTGAGCTGAACACCCCGATCACCCCGGGCTTCGAGGCGCTGGTATTCAAGGCGTCGCGCGGCATCGAAGACATCTACGCGCTGACGTATGTTCGCAAAGACGGCAGCCGATTCCCCGCTATTTTGTCGGTCACGGCGCTGCGTGACGACCGGGGGGCGATCATCGGCTACTTACTGATCGGCACCGACAACACGGCGCGCAACCAGATCGAAAACGAGCGTACCCGGATTGCCCAGCGCCTGGCCGTTCTACAGTTTTATACACGCTCGCTCATTGAATCGAGCCTCGATGCGCTGGTCGCGATCAACCCTTATGGCATCATCACCGACCTCAACAAGCAGATGGAGGTGTTGACCGGATGCACACGCGACGAGCTGATCGGTGCCCCGTTCAAGTTATTTTTCACCGATCCCTCTCGTGCGGAGATCGGCATCAATCTGGTGCTCAAGGAGAATAAAGTCACCGACTTCGAACTGACAGCACGTTCCAGAGAGGGTAAAGAAACCGTGGTGTCGTATAACGCAAGTACTTACTATGACCGCGACCGTAGACTGGAAGGCGTGTTTGTCGCAGCGCGCGACATCACCGGCCACAAGCACGCCGAGGAGCAATTGCGTCTGGCCTTGCACGACAAGCTGACCGGATTGCCGAACCGTCAATTGTTTATCGACCGATTGATGCAAAGCATGGCAGCAAGTCAGAGAACGGGCATGTACGGTGCCATGATGTTCCTGGATATGGATCATTTCAAGCCGTTAAATGATACCCATGGTCATGATTTTGGCGACCTACTATTGATCGAAGTGGCACATCGCCTCAAAAAGTGCGTGCGCGAGATGGATGACGTGGGGCGCTTCGGCGGCGATGAGTTCGTTGTGATGATCAGTCCGCTGAACATCAATCTGGCGACATCCATCCTGCAAGCAGGGGTTATCGCAGAAAAAATCAGCAGCGCTCTGGCGGAACCCTACAGGTTGATGATCATGCAAAATAGCAGTTCGGCAAAGACGGTCGAACATCGCTGCACGGTGAGCATCGGCGTTGCCTTGTTTCTCGGGCATAAAGCCAGCCATGAAGAGATCATCAAGCAAGCTGACACTGCCATGTATCAGTCCAAGGAAGCTGGACGTAATCGGGTACATTTTTACGAGTCACTGGCGGTGTAATCGAAACTCGGATAATCGGGTGATTTGCGTGAAAGTCGCAAATGAATAATGGAGTGCGAGCAGATTGTCACGCAGCACGATCAATATTGATTCACGACGTTTCAGTCGGCTGTGCCAGCTGGTCGAGCGAGGCCATGCTGGCCCTTAAAAAGTGACTTCTACTCGAGACCTTTCCACCAAAGCGTGAAGGTCTGATCTGGATCGTGCAGACGTACCGGTTCGCCAATCAGGGGCGTCAATAGCCGGTAGCTCTTGCCTTTACTTGCTGCTACTGCGCGTTCAAACGGCTCATCCCACGCATGGCGTGCCAAGCTAAAACGGCCGGCATGTCCCGTCAAAAGAGTGTCTGCGTTCAGTATGTCCGCCGCACGGGATGCTTCTTCCGGCGTCATGTGGATATCGGCCCACCTCGGGTTGTACTGCCCAGCATCAAGCGAGACAAAATCGAACCGATCAAAACGCTTCGCAATTTGCGCAAAGTGCGGGCCGAAACCAGTATCTCCGCTGAAATACAGGCGCCGCTCTGCGGTCTCAAGCGCGAAGCTCACCCACAAGCTTTGGTTGCGCTGCATGAAACGGCCCGAGTAATGCTGCGCAGGCAGAGCATGCACCTGCAAACCGTCGCCAAGATCCAGGCTGTCATGCCAGTTCACTTCACGAATTTTTTCTGGCGGATATCCCCAATGTCGCAAATGGGCGCCGTTGCCCAACCCCGTAATCACCATGCGCGTCTTCGGTTTGAGGCCTTTCATGCTGGCATAGTCAAGATGGTCGTAGTGATCGTGTGTGATCAGGATGAGATCAATTTCTGGCATGTCCTCCGCTTTGTAAGGACTCGTGCCGTCGAAGGCGGATGCAATGCCCGGCAAGGGTGCTGCATAGGCACTGAAGACGGGGTCGATCAATATCCGCTTGCCACCGATCTGTACGAAGAATGACGAGTGTCCGAGCCAGACCACAATATCCTGCCCGGGATCTAGCGCCGCCAGATCGGTCTTCACCGAGGGCAGTGGTACAGACGGCGTGGGCCTGTCCATTGGCTCGAAACGCCCCCGAATCACCGCCAGAATAAATCCGAAACCGCCAGATCGCGGTGGCGAGGCCACCTCGTTTTGGAACTGTCCGTCGCGGTATTGCGGCGCTCCTTGTAATTGCGCGTTATCGGGCAAGTGCCCAAGCGTTAGATTGAGATAGCCACCGACGCCGAGGGCAGCGGCGCAAATCAGGGCCAGGCTCAGTATCAGAAATCGTTTCAACGTGTTATCCATTCATGGTCGTTTGCCGAGACCGCGCCCGGAATCACGGGCGTGGTCATACCGGCTTTGCATTTGCATCAATACGGATAGATCCTCGCAAGTGGAGCGAGGCTACAGGGGGGCGACCGGATATCTCAGATCAATCGATTGTCGCGGGGGTAATGTGTGCGCTGGCCGACTAGGGCGCCATGAATGCGCCAAGACCAACATGGCTCTTTCCACACTTGATCACGCCGTTGGCGTAATGAATAAGCCAGCACCTGCACTGACGTCGTGTCGCCAAAAGGTGATCCGTCAACATTCCGATCTTCTGGTCATCAGTCAATGCCTCGACTTAGGACATGCGCTGGCGCAAAAGGTTGCATTAATAAAAGTATTGCTGCGTCGATCGGTATCCGCTTAACGGCAGCAGGATGTCCTGTTATCGAGACTTCACTCACGTGCCACCGCTGGGACGGCATTTGTCGTGGCGGACGCCGACGCGGATCTTCGTTCGCTTTGTTCGCGCTGTTTTAATGCAGTAGTCGCTGAACAGTGCGGCCTGAAGGATGTCAATGACATCCCGTTCTAGTCGTCCGGTACGCGATGCACGGCGCCCACCGCGCCACCGTCGTACCACAGGAAAATTGTGCTCTTGCCGGGTATTTCGATTCTTCTTGCAGAAAAGTGGAACTCAGGCCGTTCACCTCGACCGAGTCGTTTATCGCTACAGTTTGGCCAACCTCTCCAGCGCGATGCGCAATGTCTCGTCTTTTTTAGCAAAGCAGAATCGCACGACGCGCTGGTCAAAGCCGTCGGCATAAAACGCCGACAGCGGAATGGCCGCGACGCCGATCTCGGTAGTGAGCCATGTGCAGAACGCGGTCTCGCTCAAGTCACTGGCCGCCGAGATGTCGACGCATTGGAAATACGTACCTTCGCTGGGCAGCAGTTTGAACCTGGTGCGCTGCAATCCTTCCCGGAACAGATCGCGCTTGCGCTGATAAAACGCCGGCAAGGACATGTAGGGCGCGGGATCGGCCATGTAGGCGGCGATGCCGTATTGCATTGGTGTGTTGACGGTGAACACATTGAACTGGTGCACCTTGCGAAATTCGGCGCTCAACGCAGCGGGTGCCGCCACGTAGCCAATTTTCCAGCCGGTTACGTGGTAGGTTTTGCCAAAACTGGAGACGACGAACGAACGGGCTGCCAGACCGGGAAAGCGCGCGATGCTTTGGTGTTGCGCACCGTCATACACCATGTGCTCGTAGACCTCATCGCTGATAACGAGCACGTCCGTCGGCGCTAGCATGTCCTGCAGTCTGAGCATGTCGGCGTCAGTCCAGACCGTACCGCTCGGGTTGTGCGGGGAATTGATGATGATGCCGCGGGTCTTCGTTGTGATGGCGGCCTCGATTTTTTCGAAGTCAGGGCGAAAGGATCCGGGTGTCAACGGGACTAGCACCGCTGTGCCGCCTGCCAGCACAATGTTAGGCACATAGCTGTCGAAGCAGGGTTCGAGCACAATCATTTCGTCGCCGGGATGGAGCACGGCAAGGATGATGGTCAGGATCGCCTGAGTTGCTCCTGCGGTGATGGTGATTTCGCTGCTGGGGTCATAGCTGCGCCCGTACAGGCCGGATAACTTGGCGGCAACGGCGTCGCGCAGTGCCGGAACACCGGGCATTGGCGGGTATTGGTTCAAGCCGTCCTTCATGGCACCAGTGACTGCGGCGACCAGTCGCGGATCGCAGTCAAAATCCGGAAAACCTTGGCCCAGATTGACTGCGCCTTTTTCTGCTGCCAGCGCCGACATGACGGTAAATATCGTTGTGCCCACATCGGGTAATTTCGTACTCAGGCTGGGTGTTCGAATGTCAATACTCATGATTTTTCTCTTGGTTAATCGGCGCCCCGAAGCAGATTGTGAACGTATCCCGAGGTCGCTGCTTCGGCGGTTGATAGAATTGCTCCGCATGACGGCGTGCCGAATGCATTGGCTCTGGTCTACCGTTGCACCCCAAAAACAGTCAGTATGTTTCGTCTAACACGGCTGAGCGGCTACTGCTGTTTTTTGTATCGCCGCGGTAGATGGCAGTGGCGCTGAATGAAGTAGTACAAATAATGTCACGCAGCGCGCGATTGTCCCATCTGCCGCCACAAGCGGGCAGAAAAAGCGTCGCCATACTGCCTTTGAGTGGTACCCGGACCTTCTCTATTAACTTGTCGTTTTGCTTGTAAGCTACAAACTTAAATACGACTTTTCCAGTTGGCATGTCGCCCGTGACCGTCGCGTAAAAGCGGAGTGGGACAGAGCGCCGCAACGGCGGATTGGCGGACCCTTGCAGAGTTGTACTGGTTGTCGTCAGGTTGGGATGGATGGTCGGCTCAAAAATATCTCCCGCAATTTGGTAGTCAATGATGCCCGGCGATTGCGAGTACACCAATTCTTTCAAAATGAGATTGTTTTGCACGTCGATGAATGCCACGCGGGTAGCCGGCCAGAACGGATACTTGGTGAAATACCCTCTCAGGAAGGCAACCAGAACGAATTTGCCGCTAGCAAAGCTGCTGGTGAGTTTTTGGGTTGTATTGACCGCACTGCCAAGGTCACCGGTGGTCAAAACACGTAAGACTTGCCCCGTTTCGGTGTCAATTTCCAGCAAAGGTGCCCGCGTAAAAGCGCCAGTTCCCGACATATAAACACGGCTACCGTTTTCATTAAACGTTACGCTAAGGAGGTTCGGTCTCTGAACATTTTCTGGTGCCAGCGCAACCTTTCTCACGGAAAAATTATCCGGATCAAGTATCAGATAGCCGTACTCCGTTGACGGATAAAGGTAATCGCCGGTGACAATTATTCGGCCGTCGGTGGGGTGGATGGCAAGCTGGAGAGGGAAATAGTTCCCGATGTTGATCACACGCTCGGTACTGTTTTCCATGGTGTCAATGACGGTCACGCCCGCCACACCAAGCACTGTAGACCGGTCGGCGCCGAAGCCGGTGCTGCTGACGTACAAGTTTTCGCCATTAAGACTCACGGCCATTTTGTTGGACGAAGGGTCCACTGCAATACTGCCGAGTATCGTCTTTTTTATCGGATCGAGGACCGTGATGGAGCCCCCTTTTGACAGAGCGAATACGCGCTTGCCGTCGGGTGATACGGCCAGCGCGATGACGCCGGTCGTTGTAACTGATGGCGCGGAGCCGGATTCGCTAATGAGGACTTCACCCGTGATGGCGTTAGTCGCTGCGTCGATGATGACGACACCTGACGTTGTACCGATAAAAATTTTCCCGGTGGCGTTGTTGACTACCGTGTCGATGGGCGCAGAGCGGTCGGTACCCAGAGGTGTCGTGATAACCGTACTGTAGTTGGCCATATCGACGACCGTGAAATTGTTTTTTCCGGTATCCGAAAAATAGGCGAATGGCGCCGCGCTCGCCGGTATTGCTATCGCCAGCCAGATGCAGCACGCCAGCATACGTTGGCGTAACCGGAAGGGCGAAGCTGTAACTGGGCAGAGCGAAAAGGGCGATGGCACGATGTACTCCTGATGGGTTGTTGGATGAGAAGGCACTATCAATCAAGCCAATAAAAATTGGCTTGCGATGCGTTAAACCCATCTCATTTCATCGGTTTAGGGACATGACTATCGCTGTGGAAAATGAGCGCAAGCTTCCTTCAGGCGGACTGCTGACGAAATAGCTTGAATGGCGCGATACCCGTTGCGGTAGGGCACAGGAACGGGATTGCTGCATGCGGCAGCGCATTTATTGAGGGACTGAAATCGGTCGATTACTGCTATTTTTCGTTGACCTAAACGTAGTCAGTGTGATGCCTGGATTTGGTTGAAAAGAGAACGGCTAGTCATAAAATCGGTTAATTGCACTGAACGTGCTATAATCATTGCTTAACGACAAGAAAAAAGAAAGAATCTTCACTCTTTCCGTTTATCCCGGGGTCGCCTTTCTGGTGTCCCGGCGACATGTTGTTGTACTTGCCAAACTGATCGGCGGTACATCCGTAGCCACTTGCCAGTCACTGGCAAGCGATGCTTCTTTATTTGCGTCTGGGATGCATTTTCACCCGGCGCACGCCACTGTGGGACTTTGATGTCAAGGGATCGGGGTATCGCCCTTGGCCGCGACATTTCGTTCGCGATTTTCATCGCAGATCGCTCACTGTCGCGCATGTCATCCACGGCCAGATATCGCTAAGAAAAGGACATAGTATGAAATTAAAAGTTGCTATTTTAGGAGCTGGCCCAAGCGGTCTTGCCCAATTACGCGCGTTTCAATCCGCTCGCCAAGCCGGTGCCGATATTCCCGAGATTGTCTGCTACGAAAAACAAAGTAACTGGGGCGGTCTATGGAATTACACCTGGCGCACCGGGCTCGATGCCTACGGCGAACCTGTTCATGGCAGCATGTATCGCTATTTGTGGTCGAATGGTCCTAAGGAGTGTCTTGAGTTTGCCGATTACAGTTTCGAGGAGCATTTTGGCCGGCCGATTCCGTCTTATCCCCCGCGTGCCGTGCTGCATGATTACATCATGGGTCGAGTAGAAAAAAGCGATGTGCGTCAGTACATCCGCTTCAATACAGCAGTGCATCTGGTGGTCTACAACGAAGAAACCTCGACCTTTTCCGTGACCGTGCGTGACCTCGAGAAAGACGAACTAAGCACCGAAGAGTTCGATCACGTCATCGTCGCAACTGGTCATTTTTCGACTCCCAACACACCCTATTTCGAGGGGCTGGAGCAGTTTCCAGGCCGAGTTCTGCATGCCCATGATTTCCGGGATGCCTGCGAATTCGAAGGCAAAAATCTGTTGATGATCGGCAGCAGTTACTCCGCCGAAGATATCGGTACGCAATGTCACAAATACGGCGCCAAGTCGGTCACCTTCAGCTATCGCACGAAGCCAATGGGCTTTGACTGGCCGGAATCCTTTGCCGAAGTACCGCTGCTGACCAAGCTTGACGGCAAGACCGCGCACTTCAAGGATGGCAGCAGCAAGGAAGTTGATGCGATCATCTTGTGCACCGGCTATCAGCATCACTTCCCTTTCCTGTCGGACGATCTGAAGCTCAATACCCATAACCGGCTGTATCCGGAGGGTTTGTTCAAGGGCATTTTCTCGCTGGCCAATCCGAAGCTGATTTTCCTTGGCATGCAGGACCAGTACTACACGTTCAACATGTTTGATGCGCAAGCCTGGTATGCCCGCGATGTCATGCTTGGCCGTATCGCCTTGCCCGCTACCGACGCCATGGCAGCTGACAGTCGTGACTGGGTTGCTCGCGAAGTACTGGTCGCCGATCCGCTTGAGGCCATCGACTTTCAAGCTGCCTATATTTTGGATCTGGTGCAGCCGACCGATTACCCGCCGTTTGACGTGATCGGTGTGGCCGACATTTTCAAGGAGTGGGAGCTCCACAAGGAGGCAGATATCCTTGGTTACCGTAACAAGAGCTATCGCTCTACGCTGACCGGCACCTTGGCACCGGTTCACCATACGCCGTGGATGGATGCGCTGGATGATTCACTGGAGACATTTCTCAACGCCGTGCCGCAAGACGCACGTAGCGCAGCATGATGTCTCCGAGCCTGAGCCAGGCCCGCGCGCGCTTTACCTCCAGCAGCATTCGCTGGGGCTTCATGTGGGCACTGTGGTGTGCTGTTCTGTGGGGCGCCTGGTATGTACCGGGTTCAGCCGTTTGGTTCGAAGCACCCTATGTCGATTTGAGCTACGACACCAACGCCGAGTTTCTGCTGGCGGCCGCCGTGCTGACCACGTTCAATGCGGTAGCCGTGCTGTTCTTCCTGTTCGTCTGGACGGGCGTCCTGGGCAAGTGGGGCGAATACGGGCGCACGATCCGGCAGATGCGTAATATTTCCAAATGGTTTTTCATCGGTGCCATCTTTGGCGGTCCGGTGGCGATCTTCGGATCCTATCTGGCGATGGGATATATCGGCGGTGCTTTTGCTGCTATTTCCGCACTGATGTATCCGATCATCGGCGCAACGCTTGCCCGGTTGTGGTATCAGGAAAAAATTACCAAACGCGCTGCCATCGGTATTTTTATCATTCTTGCCGGGGGCATCACTGTTTATGCACCTGGCATCATTGCTGAATTTACCGGTACCGGCGAAAGCGGTTGGCTCGGTTATTTGGGTGGCGCCATGGCGGCACTCGGCTGGGGTATCGAGGGCGCCATCGCAGGTCGCGGGCTCGATGTGGCGGATCCGGATGTCGGTATTACGGTGCGATTTACTGCCGAAGTTATTTATTGGGTTGCGTTGATTTTGCCTGGTATCTATTTGTTCACCGACCAGCCGGTTGTGGAACTAGTCATGGCGACATTTAACTGGGCCGCGATGGGTTGGCTGACACTGGCCGGCGTCACTTTTGCGTTTTGTTATGTCTCTTGGTACAAGTCCTTCCCCTTGATCGGTGTGGGGCGAGGGCAGGCGATTGCCGCGCTGTATGGTCTGTTTGCGGTGATTTTTCTGGGCATTTTTACCTTCACAATTCCCGCGTGGAATTTCCTTGCTGGCTTGCTACTCTTTGTGCTTGGCGGATTCGTGATGTACACGGAAAGTGATGAAGTGCTGGAGGTAGTGCGCGCCGTATCGAAAAACAAGGCTAAAACCACCGATGCCGCATCGACCCATTCCTGATTACCGGAGATCAAACCATGAAAAAACTGCATATGAAGGGCCGCATTCTCCAGCTAGTCAATGAGCGGAAAGACGAGGGCATCTGGGACTGGCAGGTCACCGATCTCATCATGGCCGAGTATGGTCTTGAGGGCGCGTACTGGCGCGGTAATACGCGGGTGACGCTGACCGACTTGTTCTCCAGCGGCATCATTGAAAGTGTCGAAGAGAAAATTGACGACGACGGTTACTTTGGCGTTGGCCGGATACTTTTCAAGTTCCGTCTCAATGACTTTGGTCGACAGCGCATGCTCGATACTGAATTGGCCTGAGTCGACCACCATCGCCCTGCAGCAAAAAGGGCGCCATCCATTCAATTTAACAAGGAGATTCCATGTCCGAATTCTGGGGCTTTCCGGGAGCAGATATTCTCGCTGTTGTCGTCATCGTTATTCTTAGCGGGCTCGCGCTTTATCAGGCGCGCACCTTTGTCACCAAGCTTTAATGCGCATCGACGAACCCGTACGAATGTTTTTTGTAAATAGATAACAAAAGAGGCGTGCAGCCAAGCTGTACGCCTCTTTTGGTTTGCCAAGTTGGGGCGACTAAGCCCCGACAACTGGCTAGTAGGCGCCTGACAGCAGCGCGCCGGCACCTGGCACTCTGGTTTCCAAGTTCAGTTGCTTGAGCATCGCATAGGTGGTGGCGACAGCGGCGGTGATGACGGGCTTGCCAGTCAGTGCCTCGACCTTCGCGATGGCCGACAGGGACGGCATCTGGACGCAGGCAGAAAGCACGATGGCATCCACGTTGCTCGTATCCATCTGCGCGACGATGGCGGGCAGCAGGGCAGGGTCATGACGGCCGACCTCGAGGTTGTCCGGAATTTCCAGTGCGCGGTAATCAACTACCTCAAACCCTTCGTTGCGGATGTAGTCGACGACCAGTTCAGTCAATGGCTTCATGTAAGGCGCGACGACGACGATGCGTTTTGCACCGATCACCTTCAAGGCGTCAATCAGTGCACCGGCACTGGTCACGACAGGCGCATCCGCACCATTGGCGGCGGTATGCGCTTTGAGGCGCGCTTCGGACTTCCGATGATAGCCATGCCCCATGGCCATGATGGCCACCAGGCAGGCATAACCAAGCACGTCGACACGGGCATCGCTCAATTCCAACGCGCAGCGATCAGATTCACCATCCATGGCCGCAAGCTCTTCCTTGACCACGTTTTTCATTCTCATGCGACTGGAATGGAAAGTGAAACGCTCGGGCAATATGGCTTGTCTTGCCATCAGCATCGCGGGTATTTCGGTCTCCATGGTCGTGTTCGAGCTGGGTACGATTTGACCGATTCGGTAGAGCTTTTGCATGGATTACTCCTGGGAAGTGTTGCACAACAAGGAGTGTGTGCTACAGAATTAACGTTCGATCTGAGTCTATGTGCGCTGGGTGTCAGCTCACGTCGTATTTTTATCCGACAGCTTTGGCAGTGCTGCAATCAAATCAGCAAAGCGCTCACCCTGGACCGTGATGTGTTGCCGCAGCAATTCGACTGTCAAGTCGCTGTTGCCTGCAATGATGGCCTGCACGATGTGTTCGTGTTCATCGTACGAGGCCGTGGTGCGGTAGCGCACGCGTAATTGCAATCGGCGATAAGGCCGCAATCGGCGATGCAGTGATCTGGCCTGTTCCGCCAAAAACGCATTGCGACTGCCGGCATAAACTTGCTCGTGAAACGCTTCATTGCGGAAGAAATACTCGTCCGGATCGGCCCCGTCGCGCGCTTCTTTGCACGCCTGGTGCGCAGCCAGCAACGCGCTGTGCTCAGTCGTCGTCATGCGGCGTGCCGCTAATCGACCGCACATGGCTTCAATTTCCGCCATCACCTCAAACATCTCGATCAATTGTTGCGGGCCAATGTCAGCAACCACTGCACCGCGCCGCGGGCGCATGACGATGATGCCCATCGACATGAGTTGGTTGAGCGCTTCCCGGATCGGGGTGCGTGAAACACCGAATTGCGTAGCCAGTTCGGTTTCATCCAAATGTTGCCCCGGCAAAAATCGACCGATTGCAATCATTTCTTCTATTGCTTCTCGTAATGTCGCAGATCGATTTTTCATGGGGAATAGTTTTGCGATTAATTTGTGTACATTTTTCGATTATAAAGTCAAACTAGGTGCATGCCATGTATTTATTAGTGGCATTCTTGTACACAAGAAGGCCGACAAGAAGCCTTCAGAAACGTATCCCGAGTGTCATCAAGGTGATATCCAATACATATTTAGGAGACATACACAATGAAGAAGCCATTTTTGAAATGCACCTTAACAATGATGCTGAGCGGCGCATTTGCACTAGGATCGCTGGGTGTTGTTACCACTGCTTCGGCAGCGGCCAAGGTAATCAAGATTTCTCACCAGTTCACCGCTGGCGAAGGCCCTGAAGCCGACTTTCGGCATCGCTTGATCGTCAAATTTGCGGAGGACGTCGAAAAGCGCACCAATGGCGAATTGAAATTTCAAATTTTCCCATCCTCTTCGCTGATGAAGCCTAAAGGCCAATTCTCGGCGATGCAGACCGGCGCACTTGATATGACGCTACTGCCCTTGGCCTATGAAGGCGGAAAAATTCCTGAAGTCAATCTTGGCCTGATGCCGGCGCTGGTGACAAGCTACGAGCAAGGATTGCGCTGGAAAACGGCACCCATCGGCAAAGAACTGACCCGCATCGTTGATGGCAAAGGCGTCAAGATTCTGACCTGGATCTGGCAGGCGGGCGGCACCGTTTCCAAAGATAAAGCAGTGATTAATCCTGAGGATGCCGCAGGGTTGAAAATGCGCGGCGCTGGAAAATCGCTGGATTTGATGCTCAAAGCAGCCGGCAGCTCCATCACCAACATGCCTTCCTCGGATGTCTACAACGCAATGCAGACCGGCGTGCTGGATGGTGCCGTGACGTCCAGTGCGTCGCTGCTGGGTTTCCGTCTTTACGAAGTCTCCAAGTTCGTCACAACCCCACGTAAAAATACCTTCTGGTTCATGTTCGAGCCGCTGCTCATGGCAAACAGCACGTTTAACGGCCTGACACCTGCCCAGCAGAAAATCGTCATGGAAGTCGGCGCCAGCTTGGAGCAATTTGCGATTGAAGAATCCAAGAAAGACGACGTCCGTCTGGCCGAAGTATTCACCAAAGCCGGTGCCAAAGCGGATGACATGGACGATGCCAGCTTTGCCAAATGGCGTGAACTGGCTAAGAAAACTGCCTGGAAAGACTTCGCTGAGAACACTAAAAACGGCCAGAATTTGCTTGATATGGCGCTGTCCGTCAAATAAGTCTGTTCAGTTTTCTTCTTAACCTTTACCTGTGATGCCACTCAGTCCGTCTGTCCCGGACGGGGTGCGCTCGCATGTGCCATTGACTTTGGCGCACAGGTAATTCTGACAAGAATATCCAAATGAATTCATTTGCCAAATCAATCGGAAATGGCATCCGCCTTTTCAATCGCTGGATGGCCATTTTTTCGGCCTTTCTGATTTTCGCTGCCACGCTGATTCTGGTGTACGCCGTCATTACTCGTTATTTCTTTTTTGTGTCCAATGACTGGGTTATCGAGCTGTGCGTATTTTTACTGATCGGCGCGACCTTTCTGGCTGCTGCTTATACGCAATCCGAGCGCGGCCATGTCGGCATTGAGGTCATGGATGAAGTGATGCCACCACGGTGGAATCGCATTCGTCATCTGATCGGTGATTTTTTGTCGCTAGTTGTCGTTGCGTTCATTGCCAATAATTCATGGGAGTTCACGTACAACGCCTACGACCAAGGCTGGCGCACGGATTCCACCTGGGGTCCTGCACTGTGGATTCCGTATTCCTTAATGGCCTTTGGCATGACGACACTCGCACTGCAGATGGTCCTGCAAATTGTGGAGGGCATCACAACGCCCGCCGCCAAGCATCAACATCAGAATTTGACAGGAGCGTGAAATGGGGCCGCTAGAAATCGGATTGCTGTACGCCGGCGCGACGTTAATCATGCTGTTTTCAGGCATGCCGATCGCTTTTGCACTGGGCGCCACCGCGCTCGGCTTCATGTATGTGTTTATGCCGCACATGAACCTTGAAATCGTTGCAGAAACACTGTTTGGTGAATTGGATAATTTCACTTTACTGACTATTCCGTTATTTATCTTCATGGGAGCCGCCATCGGCAAGACCCGGGCCGCAGTGGATTTGTACGAGTCCGCCTATCGCTGGATGTACAAGTTGCCGGGGTCGCTTGGCGTTGCCAACATTATTGGCTGCACCGTATTTGCTGCACTGTGCGGTTCCAGTCCGGCCACGTGTGCTGCAATTGGCGGCATGGGTATTCCGGAGATGCGCAAGCGTGGTTACTCGCCAGCACTTGCCAGCGGTTTGATTGCGGCCGGCGGTACGCTTGGCATCTTGATTCCACCCTCGATCACGCTGATTATTTACGGCCTGATAACCGAGCAATCGATCGGCAAGCTGTTTCTGGCTGGCGTTATTCCGGGTTTGTTGCTGGCTTTTTTCTTCTCGGTGTATGTCGTCTATCGGGTCAAAAAGGATGTAAAGATTGCGTCGCTGGCAGTTGCTGAACAGGCTGCCGAGACCGGTATTGCACCACCCGTAGTTGTGGCCGAGCATTTCAGTTGGCGTGAGCGGCTGGAAGTCTTGCCGCGCCTGTTGCCGTTTATTGTGCTGATCTGCGTCATCATGTTTGCGATGTACGGCGGACTCGGAACGCCTTCTGAAATCGCTGGTGTCGGTGCCTTCGGTGCCTTGTTCCTGGTTGTCGCGCTGTATAAATGCTACCGCTGGGTTGACGTCAGGACCATCTTTCTAGGTACGGCCAAAGAATCTTGCATGATCATGATGATCATTGCGATGGCCTTCCTGTTCACCTATGTGATGAGCTATTTGCGTATTACGCAAAGCGCTGCCGAATGGCTGACTGCGATCGAGATGTCGAAATGGGCCTACTTGTTCTGGGTCAATGTGCTGTTGCTGGTCCTCGGTTGCTTCTTGCCACCGGTAGCAATCATTCTGATGGTCACGCCAGTGATCATGCCCGGCATCATCTCCAATGGTTTTGACCCGATCTGGTTCGGCATCATCCTGACCATCAATATGGAACTGGGATTGATTACCCCGCCAGTCGGTTTGAATCTGTTTGTGATCAATGGCATTGCACCGGATATCAGTCCGAGAGACATCGCCAAGGGTGTCCTGCCGTTTATTTACATCATGATTGCCGATATCGCGTTGTTGTCCGTGTTTCCGCAAATAGTGATGTTCTTGCCAAACTTTTTGGGATAACCATGAAGCAGTGGAACACCTTGGCGGTGAGCCGCCGCAAGCGCCTCGATCGGGGCTTGCTCGTGACAGGCCGGATTGCCGACCCGTTAAAAATGACCGCCTTGCTGGAGGCGGTCATCGAACCGGGCGACCGTGTTTGCATGGAGGGTAACAACCAGAAGCAGGCCGATTTTCTGGCACGTTCTTTGTTGCAGGCTGATCCGGCGGTGCTACATGATCTGCATATTTTGCAGTCGGTACTGGCACTGCCCGAGCACCTGGATATCTTCGAGAAAGGGATCGCCTCCAAGCTCGATTTCTCTTTTTCGGGTCCGCAGGCGGTACGTCTGGCCCGATTGATGCAGTCGGGTCAGATCGAGGTCGGCGCGATTCATACCTATCTGGAACTGTACGGTCGTTATTTTGTAGACCTGACACCGCGCGTCTCTCTGATCGCTGCTGAAGCAGCCGACCGTCACGGCAACCTCTACACCGGACCCAATACTGAAGACACGCCGGCTATCGTCGAAGCTACTGCCTTCAAGAACGGCATCGTCATTGCGCAGGTCAATGAAATCGTTGACGTGCTGCCGCGCATCGACATCCCGGCCGACTGGGTTGACTTCGTGGTGCCGGCACCAACCCCGTATTACATCGAGCCGCTTTTTACTCGTGACCCGGCGCAGATTTCTGAAATCCAGGTGCTCATGGCGATGATGGCGATCAAGGGCATCTACGCTGAATACGGCGTTCAGCGCTTGAATCACGGCATTGGTTTTGACACCGCCGCGATCGAACTGCTGTTGCCAACCTATGCCGAATCGCTGGGTCTGAAAGGCAAAATTTGCCAGCACTGGGCACTCAATCCGCATCCGGCGCTGATCCCTGCGATTGAAGCCGGCTTTGTCGAATCGGTCTATTCGTTTGGTTCCGAGATGGGCATGGAAGAGTACATCCGGGCGCGCCCGGACGTCTTCTTTACAGGTCCAGACGGCGCGATGCGCAGCAACCGCGCGCTGTGCCAGGCTGCAGGCCACTACGCGTGCGACATGTTCATCGGCTCCACCTTGCAGATTGATTTGCAGGGCAACTCGTCGACCGCCACGCTGGGTCGCATCTCCGGTTTCGGTGGCGCGCCTAACATGGGTGCCGATGCGCGCGGCCGGCGTCATGCCAGTCCCGGCTGGCTCAAAGCCGGGCAGCAGGCACGTGCCGGCAAGAGTACGATTCCGCGCGGCCAGAAGCTGGTGGTGCAGATCGTCGAAACCTTCCGCGAGCATATGCAACCGGCGTTTGTCGACCGGCTCGACGCCTGGGAACTGGGCGAGCAGGCTGGCATGGCTATTCCGCCAGTGATGATCTACGGCGACGATGTCACCCACATCCTGACCGAGGAAGGCATCGCCAATTTGCTGTTGTGCCGCACTGACGAAGAGCGCGAGCAGGCGATTCGTGGAGTAGCCGGTTACACCCCGGTTGGCATGGCACGCGACCACCGCATGGTTGAGAATTTACGCGATCGCGGCATCATCCAGCGCGCGGAAGACCTCGGTATCGACAAGCGACTGGCGACCAGAGATTTGCTCGCAGCCAAGACAATGAAGGATCTGGTGCGTGCATCCGGCGGCTTGTACAACCCGCCCAAGCGTTTCAGAAACTGGTGAATGATGAGGTAATCATGGAAACCCTGACATATCGTTTTGAACATGGCCAGCGCCGTATTCCGGCCCGGCCTGAACTGGTCGGCGTGGTCGGCTCCGGTAATCTGGAAGTGCTGATCGAACCTGCCGAGCAAGGCGGCGCTTGTACGGTCGAAATCAGCACTGCTGCGCGTGGTTTTGGCGCGATCTGGGAAGCCGTCATCGCCGATTTCCAGCAACGCTGGCAATTAGCCGATACCCGTATCTCGATCAACGACATGGGCGCCACACCAGCAGTGGTGAGCCTGCGACTGGATCAGGCGGTCGAAGCCTTGCTGGAGCAAAGCCGATGAGCAGCTATCTGGAAGCCACCGCGCGCGAGCGCATCCAGCGTCTGCTGGATCAGCGGTCGTTCGAGGAATTTTTGCCGCCGTCGCAGCGCATTGTCAGCCCGCATCTGGCGCAGCTTGATGCTCCGGTCGCGTTCGACGATGGCGTCGTGATCGGGCAGGGCTTGCTGAACGGTCAGCGTGTATTTGCTGCCGCGCAGGAGGGCGGCTTCATGGGCGGCGCGGTCGGTGAAGTGCATGGCGCCAAACTGGTTGGCTTGTTGCAGCGCGCCGTAGTCGAGCGGGTGGATGCCGTGATCTTGCTGCTGGAAACCGGCGGCGTGCGTTTGCACGAAGCCAATGCCGGCCTGATTGCGGTCTCTGAAGTGATGCGTGCCGTTCTGCAAACGCGCGCGCAAGGCATCCCGGTGATTGTGCTTGTCGGTGGTTCCAACGGCTGTTTCGGTGGCATGGGCATTGTCGCGCGCTGCGCTAATTTCATCGTGATGTCCGAAGAGGGACGGCTGGCGATGTCGGGACCGGAAGTGATCGAAACGGCCAGCGGTGTCGAGGAATTCGACTCGCGCGACCGCGCCTTGGTATGGCGTACCACTGGTGGCAAGCATCGCTATTTGCTGGGCGATTGCCAGGCCCTTGTGACCGATGACATCGAGGCATTCCGGCAAGCAGCCACCGAGGCGCTACACACGTGCCTTCAGGGTAGTGCAGTGTTGACGCTCGCTGCGTTGGAAACCGAGCAGACCATGCTGGCGGCGCGGCTGCAGGATTTTGGCACGCAATCGGAGCCAATGGAAATCTGGCGCGGTCTCGGCATCGTCAATCCTGAAATCGTACCGATGCTGGAAGCGACGGAATTCACCACGCTGGTCGAGCACAGTGTCGTCGCGCAACAGGGAGTCAAATAATGGAATGGAAACAACTCGCGGAAGATTTATTTCCTGCCGGTCATACGATCAGCGAGACCGATCATTTCCTGTCTGGCAGCGCAGAAGTGGACGGTCACACCATCGCCGTGATTGGTACCACCAACCATGCGCCTATCGGCGTCGAGATCGCGCTGGCCCAAGCCCAAGCCGTCCTCAACGTCGTGCGCGAGCACCCGCAGCGCGCGATCTTGCTGCTGGTCGATACGCAGGGCCAACGCTTGCGACATCGCGATGAAATGCTCGGCATTAACAGCTACATGGCCCACCTCGGTAAATGCATCGAGCTGGCGCGTTGCAGCGGTCACAAGGTGATTGCCCTGGTCTACGATCAGGCGTTGTCGGGTGGCTTCATCACCAGCGGCATGATGGCCGATGCCTGTTACGCGTTACCGGAATCAACGATCCGGGTGATGGGATTGCCTGCGATGGCGCGCATCACCAAGGTCCCGCTGGAGCGCTTGACCGAACTGGCCAAGGACAATCCGGTTTTTGCGCCGGGCCCGGACAATTACTGGCGCATGGGCGGCATCGAAGCGATCTGGGAAGGCGATCTGGCGACCCAACTGGCCGATGCGTTGCTGGACCCGAACACCATTGACCAGCGCGCTGCACTTGGCCTTTCACGCGGCGGGCGCAAGCTGTCGCACGTGGTCGTGCAGGAGGTGCTGTCGGGGACGCATGTTCGCCCGGCATGACCTGATCTGGCTTACTGCGCAAGGTTGGCAAGGTTGCCGTGACAGGTTGGGCGACAAGCTGGGGCCGGCCGGACAGATCGCGCTGGCACGCTGGCAACAAGCCGACTGGCCGGCCATCGTGCGGCGCGCTGATGTCGACATGGCAGGCGATGAAGTCAGTATTGGCATCGCGTTGCCGCCCGACGCGGAGAGTGGACACAAGTCGCGCATTGCGTTGTGCGTGCCGGTCGCTGAAGTGCGCTGTGTGCGCAAGCCGCTGGGTGTCGATGCCGTGCTTGTTCGCGCGCCGACGCGCTGGCGCACGGCACTGCAATTGCTGGCAGACGATGTCGTCCGTAATAACGTGGCGTTTGGCGTCTATGGTTCGCTGGCACTGCAAACGTTGACGGCCGAAGCGTATGTCACCGGCACTTCCGATATCGACCTGCTGTTTTCACCGACAACACGCGCGCAGCTGGAGCTTGGTATCGCGTTGCTGCAGCGGCATGCACAAGCCTTGCCACTGGATGGCGAAATCCTGTTTCCGTCGGGGCAGGCAGTTGCCTGGAAGGAGTGGGTACTGGCCAGCGGAAACGGGTCGCGCGTGCTGGTGAAAGATGTCGGCAGCGTACATTTATCCACGATGACGGCGCTGCTGGCGTCATTTTCAGAGTGACAGGACGGAGCACATTGCATGCCTGAATCGATCTCGGTAGTGTCGAAAAATCTGCTTGTCAATCCGGCTTGTTCGCCGTTGCCAGCGTCTTTTAGTGCACAGATAGCCCTGTACGCAGTGCGTAGTTTGTATGCTGAACTGGCCCTGTACCCGAAGCCGGGTCTGGTCTCGCTGGTCGACAACGGCAGTCATGACGATATGACTGCCGCGACTTTTCACCGTAGTCTCTTTGCGTTACGCCACTACTTCATTCGCATTACGGATGCCGGCATGGCCGCTGCGTCATTCAGCACACTGCAGCAGTTGGGTGTCGCCGCCGAAGCGCGCATGCTCCAAGCCACCGGCGGCATCAATACCCATCGCGGCGCGATCTTCTGCGTCGGCATGTTGTGCGCAGCGATCGGTGCTTGCCGTGCGCGCCATGTCGCGCTGTCGGCCGAGACGATCCGCGTCACCTTGCGTGCGCAGTGGGGCGAGGCGCTGGCCGCTCACACTCACGTTGTCGTCACGCATCCGAGCAGCCCGCCGTCGCACGGCATACAGGCGGCGACGCAACATGCGGCCAGCGGTGCCAGAGAAGAGGCTGCGCTCGGTCTGCCATCGGTATTCGAGGTGGCATTGCCGGCACTGCAGCGCACGCTGGCAGCAGGACGCAGTCTCCACTGCGCACAGGTCGATGCTTTTTTTTCGTTGATGGCGCACATCAGCGATACCAATGTCGTCCACCGTGGCGGGATGGCAGGCGCCGCGACGGTCAAGCAGTTGGCGCTGGATTTTCTGGCACGTGGCGGCAGTGCCTATCCGCACTGGAAAGACCATGCGCTGGCCTGTCATCAGACATTGGTCCGGCTACGCCTGTCGCCCGGTGGCGCAGCCGATCTGCTGGCGGCAACGTGTCTGGTACATGCGGTGACATCACCTTGGCCGCTGTCTGAGCGCCGTCCATCGGAAAGCCAGCAATGAGGCAACGTCTCGCCATCTTGTGTCCCGGTCAGGGCGCGCAACATCCCCAACTATTCGATCTGGCCAATTCGGATGCCCGCGTCGCAAGTCTGCTCGCGCAATGGCCGCTGGCAGCCGCTTGCGGCGTATCGCTCTCGACCGCACTGAGTGATCCGGCCTTGCTGTATGCCAACCGGATCGCGCAACCTCTGATCGTTGCGTCTGCGCTGGCCGTATGGGAGGCCATCAAATCGAGCATCCCTGCGCCAACGCTGGTGGCGGGCTACAGCATCGGCGAGCTCAGCGCCTACGGTATCGCCGGCGCACTGCCGGCCGATACGTTGATCGGGCTGGCGGCACTACGTGCGCGTGCGATGGATGCCTGTACCGATCCGTCTGCCCGGCAATCGCTGCTGGCTGTTTCCGGTCTGACTGCTCCGGCAGTGCACGCCTTGCTGGAACAGCACCGGTTGGCAATCGCGATCCAGAATGGCGATGACAGTCTGATCGTTGGCGGCTTGAGCGACGACCTGCGCGCCGCCGAAACCGGCTTGCAACAACTGGGCGCGCAACTGACGCCGATTCAGGTCGAAGTGGCCTCGCATACCCGCCTGATGCGGGACGCGGTGGCACCGTTTAGCGAAGCGCTGCAGCAGTGCCAGTTCGCGCCTTTCAAGATGCCGGTACTAGCGGGTATTTCTGCAGTCCCGGTGTCCAATAAAGAGTCTGCGGTGTCACTGCTGTCGCGCCAGATCGCCGAGACAATTCGTTGGGATCACTGCATGGACGCCGTTGCCGAAGCCGGCATCACGGTCGCGCTGGAACTCGGCCCTGGCGGCGCACTGTCACGCATGCTGCGGGCAAGACATCCGGCCATCGAATGCCGCTCGGTCGTCGATTTTCGTACGCTGGCAGGCATCGTCAAATGGCTGGAGCGGCAGTGCAATTGAAAGGATCAACGCGATGGGGGCGTTCTCTTCAGGATTCATCCAGTGCGCTTAACGCAGTCGCGACAGCGAAAACCCATCAGTGCCACGCAGATTTTCATTCGCCAATGTTGCCGGCAAGACCGGGCCCTTAGATTGGCGACTTTTTTGCGATCGATCTTACTGATCGTCAACGACACGTCACCGATGTCGTACTTTGGCGAGCATGGCCGTGCGCAAGATCGCGTTGAGGCGGCCTTGATACCCTTTGCCTTCACTCTTGAGCCATTCCAGAACATCGACATCGATACGCACCGTCAACTGCTGTTTCAACGGACGATAAAACTGCCCGCGCACCGCGTCGTGCCAGTCCTGCTCTGTCGTTGGTGGAAGGTCAGAAAAATCGATCTCGCTTTCCGGTTTGGCTGCAAGTGCTGCCAGTTCCTTGCGCAGTGTTTCAGAATCCTTGCTCATAGATTTTCCGTTCCAGTTTGGTTGCCCGGCGTGCTGAAATCAGGCGAATGTGTTCCGTCCCATCATCGGTGTCGTGCCAGGTGTGTGCCACTAAAAGCAATATCACCCCACCTACCAATCCGATGGTCTGCCACCGTTGCTCGCCGTGTTCGACACGATCCTGCCGGGTAAGGTGCAATGAATCGTCAAATACATGCTGCGCAGTTTCAAAGCTGACACCGTGCTTGTTTTGATTGGTCGCATTCTTGGTCTCGTCCCAGGAAAACAATCGCGCACTCCTTTGTAGTTACAGTATTGTAGTTTTAAATGACGTTGGACTCAACGAAAAAACCTTGCGGATCCTTGCCGATGATAGTGTCGGACGTAGGCAGACCACGGCAGTGGAAGTTGTGAAGAGAAATTTTGCAAGCTGACAGATTTGCCAGACACTGTCTGGCGAATTGCATCCTGCGGCCAGCCCAGATAAAAAGACCGCATCTGCTGCAGGTTCTGCCTGCTAAAACCGCGTCCAAAGCGGGCCGTGAGATCAATGGCCAATCGCTCGATCAGTCCTTCACCGTAGGCCGCCCGGTCCTGACCGCCCTGGTTCGACTCGACGATCCGCCGCCCAATTTCCCAGTAGGTTGCCGTCATCACTGTATTGACGCTTCGCGCAACAGTGCGACGTGCCGCATCAAGCAGTGAAACGATTTCTAAATGCACTGCGTTGTAGTCAGGCACCGCCGGGACAAAGTTACTCATCGTATTACCTCGTCAAGCAAAGTCGCGATCCGGTTTTCCATCGTCAGTTCTGCCAGTGATGCGCCTGTTTCCATTTGTTCACCCATGCGATTCTCCAACTGTGATTTGCCCAAAACAGGCTAACCAGAGTGGCCGAGCAAATCAACCAGACCGCGCATGCAACAGACAGTTTTTCGCCAGTTTGCTCGTGCTAGTACCAATCATGGAATGCCGATAACCAAAAAATGAACGCATGGTGATTCTGGAAAACAGGTCGTGAAAGGGTGTGCTCACTGTCGTTTCGCAGCGGCCTGATAGCAACCTTGCTCGGTCGAAAGCCCGCATTCCGGTGTGCTGTACAATCCCGTCCCATGACGCGCCTCCTGCTTATTTTCCTGCTGACTATGCTGCCACTCCAAATGACTTGGGCTGTAGCAGCGGTGTACTGCGTGCATGAAAGCAGCGTGTCTGTAAAGCATATTGGTCACCACGAGCACGACCACGAAGCGAGCAACGAAGACAAGTCGGCATCGACGTCATTGCTCGCCGCCGATGCTGATTGCGGCGTGTGCCAGCTAGGCCATGTCGGCGTTCCCCATATCCCTCCTGATACGATGCCGGTCAATGCGCTTGCGCCCGACTATGCGCGTGGCAATACCGATCTGCTCTCTTCTGTTCGTCCCGAACGCCCCGAGCGTCCCAAATGGGCACCTGCCGTCTGATCCGGCAGGTCGCTTCCGCTTTTCTTTTCTGCTCTCTGTTCTTAGGTAGACCCTAGCGCGTCTTGCCGGATTCCCCTGTTTGTTTCACTTGGAGAATTCGATGCAAAAACTGTTCTTGCCGCTTGTCTTGGCGGTGTCTGTGCACGTCCCTGTCTGGGCCCAAACGTCCTTCTTCAACGAGGAGCGATCCGGCACAGCCATCTCTTTGGCCGAACCTAGCGGGCCCCTCACGCTGACCGCTGCGCTGGCACTCGCTGCCAGCGCCAATCCCGACATCGCCGTTGCCTCTCGCGAAATTGAAGCCATGGCGGGTGCCGTGCAACAGGCCGCTACGCGACCCAATCCTGAATTGTCAGCCAGCCTGGAAGATACCCGGCAGGCCACCCGTACCACGACCCTGCAACTGAATCAGCCGATCGAACTCGGCGGTAAGCGCCTGGCGCGCATGACGGCGGCAGAGCGCAATCGTGATGCGGCAGTGGCCGATCTGGCTATCGCACGGTCCGCTTTGCGCGCCACGGTGATGACGGCTTTTTATGACGTACTGACTGCGCAGGAACGGCATCAGCTGGCGCTGGCCTCGGTCGAACTGGCCCAGCGCGCCACCAGCGTTGCCGCCAAACGGGTAGTCGCCGGCAAGGCCTCGCCGGTCGATGAAACCAGGGCGCGCGTGGCGCAAGCCAGTGTCCACATCGAACTCGCGCAAGCCGCGAGTGCGCTGTCGATGACACGCCAACGCCTTGCCGCTACGTGGGGAAAGTCGCGGGCGCGTTTCGAGCGGGTCGACGGTGCACTCGCGGTCTTGCCGCCGCTGCCGTCACTCGACGTGTTACTGCAACGCTTGCAGCAATCGCCCGGCCTCGCCCGTTCTCGTCTGGAAGTGCGGCGCCGTCAGGCACTGACGCAAGTCGAACGTGCACGTCAGGTGCCGGATCTGACGGTGAGCATCGGTGCCAAACGTGACGAACAGCTGGGTCGCAATCAAGCCATTTTTGGCGTGTCGATTCCGCTGCCGCTGTTCGATCGCAATCAGGGCAATTTGCTTGAATCGCTGCGGCGCACCGACAAGGCCCGCGATGCATTGACAGCGAGCGAAATCGACAGCGCCAGCGAACTCGCGCAGGCCCACGAACAACTCGATACCGCCCGTCAGCAAGCCCAACTGTTGCAGCAGCAAATCGTACCGGGAGCCCAAAGCGCCTACGACGCGGCGACCACCGGCTTTGCTTTCGGCAAATTCAGTTTTCTCGATGTGCTCGATGCGCAGCGCACGTTATTGCACGCCAAATCCCAGACATTGCAGACACTGGCCAGCGCCCATCGGGCGGCCGCCGACATCGAACGCCTGGTTGGCAGCGATGTCGCCAACGCGTCCGATGTGTCCCTCATTAGCCAGCCTTAGGAATCACCATGACAGTCAATCTCAACAAAAAACAAGGCATCGCCATCCTGATGGTTCTTGCCATTGGCGCACTGCTGGCTTTCCTGATTCTGGGTCTCAACAGCAGCGCCGTGAGCGCCGAGGCCCACGACAACCACGACACGGACAGTCACGCTGAAGCCGGTGGTCACGATGACGACAAGGCGCAGGAAGAATCAGGCCATGACGAAGCCCGCGTGACAATGAGCGACCAGCAAATGAAACAGAACGGCGTCGCGCTGGGCACGGCGGGACCGGTGCGACTCAATAGCACGCTGCAATTGATCGGTGAAATTCACGTCAATGAAGACCGCATGGTGCACATCGTGCCGCGTCTGAGCGGCCTCGTCGAATCGGTCGCTGCGAACGCCGGCGATCAGGTCCGCAAAGGTCAGATACTGGCCGTAATTTTTAGTCATGCGCTGGCAGACCAGCGCACTGAATCGATCGCAGCGCAACAGCGGCTGGCGCTGGCACGCACGACTTTCGCGCGCGAGAAAACCTTGTGGGAAGAAAAAATCTCGGCGGAGCAGGACTATCTGCAAGCCCGCAATGCATTGCAGGAAGCCGAAATCGCCGCCCAAAGTACACGCCAAAAACTCTCCTCGCTCGGCGTGACCGCGAGCACCGGCGGCAACCTGACACGGTACGAGATCCGCTCCCCGATCGACGGTACCGTGACCGACAAGCGCATCGCCATCGGTGCCTCGCTCAAAGACGACACAACGATTTTCATCGTCGCCGATTTGTCGACCGTCTGGGCCGATATCGCCGTGCCGGCGAAAAACCTCAATGCCGTCAGCACCGGCCAGCAAGCAACCGTCAAGGCGATTGCCTTCGACCATGACGCGACCGGCACGTTGTCGTATGTCGGCGCGCTGGTGGGTACACAAACCCGCACGGCGACCGCGCGCATTGTCTTGCCGAACCCGAAAGGAGTGTGGCGTCCGGGCTTGCCTGTGACGGTCAATCTGGTGTCGGGATCGGTCGACGTGGCCATTGCGGTGCCGGTGGAGGCGATCCAGACCATCAATGAGGTACCGACGGTGTTTGGACGAGAGGGCGACAGTTTCGCAGCGCGACCGCTGACGCTGGGACGCAGTGATGGCGTGTTCACCGAGGTGCTCGATGGCTTGCGTGCCGGCGAGCAGATCGCTGCCCGCAACAGCTTCCTGATCAAGGCCGACCTCGGCAAATCGGGTGCCAGCCATGCGCACTGATCAACCCTCTGCCACGCAGCCTCCCTTCGAAAGCGCGCACCATGTTTGAAAAAATCATCCACTTTTCCATCGCCCAGCGCTGGATGGTCATGCTGCTCACGTTCGGCATGGCCGCCCTTGGCGTGTTCAGTTATCAGCAATTGCCGATTGATGCGGTTCCTGATATCACCAACGTGCAAGTGCAAGTCAATACGTCGGCACCCGGCTATTCGCCGCTGGAAACCGAGCAGCGCATCACCTATCCGATCGAAACCGTGATGGCCGGTTTGCCGCAACTGGATCAGACCCGTTCGCTATCGCGCTACGGGTTGTCGCAAGTGACCGTCATCTTCAAGGAGGGTACGGATATTTTCTTTGCGCGCCAGCTCGTCAACGAGCGCCTGCAACAAGCCAGAGAACAATTGCCGTCCGGATTGGCGCCGAGTCTGGGACCGATTTCGACCGGCCTCGGAGAGATCGTCATGTGGACGGTCGAGACCCGCGACGGCGCAGTGAAAGCCGATGGCACGCCGTACACGCCGACTGACTTGCGCGAGATTCAGGACTGGATCATCAAGCCGCAGTTGCGCAATGTGCCCGGTGTCGCCGAGATCAACACCATCGGTGGATACGCGAAAGAGTTTCATGTTTCGGCTGACCCGGACCGGCTGATCGCGCATGGCTTCGCACTGCAGGACATTGTCACCGCGCTGGAAAGCAACAACAGCAATGTCGGTGCCGGTTATATCGAGCGGCGCGGCGAACAGTTTCTGGTACGCGCACCCGGACAAGTAAGCTCGATTGCCGACATCGGCAACATCCTTGTCGGCAATCGGCAGGGCATCCCGATCCGCATCCGTGATGTCGCCGATGTCGCGCTCGGCAAGGAACTACGCACTGGTGCAGCGACCGAGAACGGTCGCGAAGTCGTGCTCGGCACGGTCTTCATGCTGATCGGCGAAAACAGCCGTACCGTCTCGCGCGCGGTGGCCAGCAAGCTTGACGAGATCAATCTCAGCTTGCCTGACGGCGTGTTCGCCAACACGGTCTATGACCGGACCACACTGGTCGACAAGGCGATCAATACCGTCAGGAAGAATCTGATCGAAGGCGCGCTGCTGGTGATCGCCGTGCTGTTCCTGTTCCTCGGTAATTTGCGTGCCGCACTGATCACGGCGATGGTGATTCCACTGGCAATGCTGTTCACTTTTACCGGCATGGTCACCAACGCGGTCAGCGCCAATCTGATGAGTCTGGGTGCGCTCGACTTCGGCATCATCATCGATGGCGCGGTAGTCATCGTCGAGAATTGCGTGCGCCGTCTGGCCCATGCGCAAACCAAGGCCGGGCGGCCGCTGACCCGCACCGAGCGCTTCCATGAAGTGTTCGCCGCCGCCCGCGAAGCACGCCGGCCGTTGCTGTACGGGCAGCTGATCATCATGGTGGTCTACTTGCCGATTTTTGCGCTCACTGGCGTCGAAGGAAAGATGTTCCATCCGATGGCGTTCACCGTTGTCGCGGCGCTGATCGGCGCGATGATCCTGTCGATCACGTTCATCCCGGCAGCCGTTGCGCTATTCATCGGCAACAAGGTCAGCGAGAAAGAAAACCGCTTGATGACCGCTGCCCGAAGCGCGTATGCACCGATGCTGCGGAGCGCGATGGCGAACAAACCGCTGGTGTTGACGATTGCCAGTGTCGTCATCGTACTGAGCGGATTGCTGGCCACACGCATGGGTAGCGAATTCGTCCCCAGTCTTGATGAAGGCGATATCGCGCTGCATGCCTTGCGTATTCCCGGCACCAGCCTGACGCAAGCCATCGCGATGCAAGAAGAACTGGAACGCACGATCAAGCAGTTTCCGGAGGTCGACAAAATCTTTGCCAAGATCGGCACGGCCGAAATTGCGACCGATCCGATGCCGCCTAATGTGGCTGACAACTTCGTCATGCTCAAACCGCGATCGGCGTGGCCCGATCCGACCCGCAGCAAAGCCGATCTGGTGATGGCAATGCAGGCCGCCGTCGCCAAGGTGCCGGGGAATAATTATGAATTCACGCAGCCGATTCAGATGCGCTTCAATGAGTTGATTTCCGGCGTGCGCAGCGATGTCGCCGTGAAGGTATTTGGTGATGACATGGACGTCATGAATCAGACCGCGCAGGAAATTTCGGCGGTGCTGGAGGGCGTCCCGGGAGCCGCCGATGTCAAGGTCGAACAAACCACCGGATTACCAATGCTGACGATCCAGATCGACCGGGAAAAAACTGCCCGGCTGGGGTTGAATGTCGGTGATGTCCAGCAAGTCATCAGCACTGCGATCGGTGGTGCCGAAGCGGGCACGCTGTTTCAGGGCGACCGTCGCTTCGACATCATCGTGCGTCTGCCGGAAGTACTACGGGCCGACACGACCGCCATCCTGCGCTTGCCGATTCGTCTGCCAGCCGGCGGGGCTGGTGGTCAGCCGTCCTATCTGACTTTGGGCGACGTTGCCAGCATCGACATGGCACCGGGTCCGAACCAGATCAGCCGCGAAAACGGCAAGCGACGCGTGGTCGTGACTGCCAATGTGCGTGGTCGCGATATGGGCTCGTTTGTCGCCGATGCCGAGCAGCAGATCCGCCAGCAGGTCAAGATTCCGAGCGGTTACTGGACAACATGGGGCGGCACGTTCGAGCAATTGCAATCGGCCACCAAGCGACTGCAGATCGTCGTACCGGTGGCGCTGCTGCTGGTCTTCATGTTGCTGTTTGCGATGTTCAACAACCTCAAGGATGGCTTGCTGGTCTTCACTGGCGTGCCGTTCGCGCTGACCGGCGGCATCGTCGCGCTGTGGCTGCGCGGCATTCCGTTGTCGATTTCGGCGGGTATTGGTTTCATCGCGTTGTCCGGCGTGGCGGTGTTGAACGGACTGGTGATGATTGCGTTCATCCGGTCGTTGCGCGAGCAGGGCATGCCGCTTGATCAGGCCATCGAAGAAGGTGCACTGACGCGCTTGCGGCCGGTGCTGATGACGGCGCTGGTGGCGTCGCTGGGATTTGTGCCGATGGCCATTGCCATCGGTACTGGTGCCGAGGTGCAGCGACCATTGGCCACTGTCGTCATTGGCGGCATCCTGTCCTCGACCGCGCTGACGTTGCTGGTGCTGCCATTGTTGTACCGGATGGCGTATCGCAAGGAAGACGACAAGTCCGCCGCGTTAGATGGCAGGTAGGGTGGGCACGGGCTCATCGTGCCCACGCGAGCGCATTGCCGAGCGCCCGGATTTGACCGGCACTGCTGGTGCGCGCGCGTGGGCACAAAGATCCGTGCCCACCCTACGGATGATTGCATTCGGCAGGTAGGGTGGGCACGGGTTCATCGTGCCCACGCGAGCGCATTGCCGAGCGCCCGGATTTGACCGGCCGTCGACCCTCCGGTGGCTGCCGCTGGTTGGCTAGGTGCTGGATCTGCCCCGGCGTACTGTCGTCTATCGCAACAGCAGGATAGGTATCCGGGTTGTGCGTAGCAGGGTGGTGGTGGTGCTGCCGACGATCAATTGCCGCATGCGTGAATGGCCATAGGCGCCCATGACCAGCAGGTCAATGGCATTGGCGCGGACATAGTCGGGGAGGACATGGTCGGCTTCACCTTCGAGCAGGGCAACCGTGACCACCAGACCATTGTCAGCCAGCTTCCGGCGGGCTTTGTCGAGTGCATCGCGATGGCTGACCGAGTCGGTGCCAACCATGACGACATGGCATGGTAGTCCTCGAAATAACGGACTGGTGGCCAGTAGCGCGATGCCTTTCTCGGCGGTCTCACTAGCGTCGAAGGCGATCATGATCTTGCTGGGTGACGCAAAGACAGACGGCACCACCAGAATCGGACGGTGCAGCGCACGTACGACGCGCTCCAGATTGCTGCCCAGATGACGCGCGGCCTGGTCTGCCGCTTCGCCGCGCTGACCGAGCACGAACAGCCTGACATCGGGTTCGAGGTCGAGCAGTGTGTCGACCAGTTCGCCGTGCCATTGATGACCCGCCGGTGTGCTGACGCCGGCGTCGCGTGCGCGTTGCCTGGCGCCGTCGAGCAGAAGGCGGCCGCCTTCCTGCGCGACTTTGCTGCGCTGCTCGTCGAGTGACGCGAGTTGGACGAGCAAGTCTTCGCGCGAGCCCAGTCCGATATTGCCGCTCAGGTCGTTTTTCCGGGCCGGCTCCGCTACGTGGCTCAGTACATGCGCAAATTCGAGCGGCGCATCGAGCCGTTGGGCCGCCCAAGCGGCGTAATCAGTGACGGTGGTGCCATAGCTGGATTGATCGATGCATGCCACGACTTTGTTGTTCATGGGAGTGCTCCTTGGTCTTAGTGGGTGAGGGATTGTTCGAGCGCGTCTGGTTTGTCGTGCACGCCAAATTGATCGACGATCGTCGCGCTGGCTTCATTCATGCCGACGAGTTCGACCGCGGTGCCTTGTCGACGGAACTTGATGACCACCTTGTCGAGTGCGCCGACGGCGGTGATGTCCCAGAAGTGCGCTTTGCTGACGTCGATGCGGACGTGTTCGATGGCTTCCTTGAAGTCAAAGGCGGCATTGAATTTTTCGGATGAGGCAAAGAACACTTGGCCAATGACGGTGTATTCCCGGGTGCGGCCATCGCCGGACATCAGTGAGGTCGTATTCAGCAAACGTCCCACCTTGGTCGCAAAGAACAGCGCACTGAGCAGCACGCCGACAAAGACGCCTTTGGCGAGGTCATGGGTCGCCACCACCACCACCACGGTTGCCACCATCACGACGCTGGAACTGAGCGGATTTTTTGGCAGGTTGCGCAGCGAGTCCCAGCTAAACGTGCCGATCGACACCATGATCATCACGGCCACCAGCGCCGCCATCGGAATCATCCCGACCCACGGTCCCATGAACACCACCATGATCAGCAAAACCACACCGGCAGTGAGGGTCGAGAGCCGGCCACGTCCGCCGGATTTGATATTGATCACCGATTGACCGATCATCGCGCAACCGGCCATGCCACCGAGCAGACCGGAAGCAATATTGGCCACGCCTTGACCGGCGCATTCGCGACTCTTGTTACTGGGCGTGTCGGTCAGATCATCAATGATGGTCGCCGTCATCATCGATTCGAGCAGGCCGACGATGGCCAGTGTCAGCGCATACGGAAAAATAATGGTCAGCGTTTCCAGCGTTAGTGGCACGTCGGGGAACAGGAATAGTGGCAGGCTGTCAGGCAGTTGTCCCATGTCCTTGACGGTGCGAATATCGAGCCCCAGCCACAGCGACAGCGCGGTCAGCACGACGATGCAGACCAGTGGTGACGGGATCGCTTTGGTGAGGTACGGGAATAAATAAATCAGGCCCAGTCCGCCGGCGACCATTGCATAAACGACCCAGGTGACGTTCATCAGTTCAGGCAATTGCGCCATGAAAATCAGTATCGCCAGTGCGTTGACAAAGCCGGTCACGACCGAGCGCGACACAAAGCGCATCAGCGTTCCGAGGCGCAGGGCGCCGGCGACGATTTGCAGCACGCCGGTCAGCAACGTAGCGGCTAACAAATATTGCAATCCATGGTCCTTGACCAGACTCACCATCACCAGCGCCATCGCGCCGGTGGCCGCCGAAATCATGCCGGGACGACCACCGACAAAGGCAATCACCACCGCTATGCAAAATGACGCGTACAGGCCGACCTTGGGATCGACTCCGGCGATGATGGAAAAGGCAATGGCCTCGGGGATGAGCGCCAGGGCGACGACCACACCGGCGAGGACATCGCCGCGAATGTTCGACAGCCAGTCTAGCCGGAGTTGTTTTTGGTATGACATGAGATTCCGTTTCAAATGAATAAGGCAACAGGCCTCGAAGGATTGAATACCCGACGGTACTGTTCGATTTATTGCGGTATTTTACAGGCCTGATTCCGGAGCGCCGGCTGCAACGGCCTGTAGGGTGGGCACAGGGTCATCGTGCCCACGCGAGCGCACGACCGAATGGTCGGAATTGACAGGCATTACCGGTGTGCGCGCATGGGCACAAACAGCCGTGCCCACCCTCCGGCGTGTGCGACACTGCGGTCCCTGTCCGGAATGAAGACTGATTATGTGGAATGGCGTCTTGTGTGGCTTGTTGGCCGGAGCGATGTGGGGCATGGTGTTCATCGTGCCGGAAATCCTGTCGGCATTTTCGCCGCTGGAATTGGCGGTTGGCCGCTATACCGCGTATGGCGTCATCGCTATCGCGCTGCTGTTGCCGCGCCTGCGCGGCATGCTGCGTCGGCTTGAGCGCAGCGATTACTCTGCGCTGCTGCGTCAGGCGTTGACCGGCAATCTCCTCTATTACATGCTGCTCGCGCTAGGGGTGAAGCTGGCCGGGGTGGCGCCCACGTCGCTCATCATCGGCCTGCTGCCGATTTCGGTCACGCTGATCGGGCACAAGGATCAGGGCGCTGTACCATTGCGGCGATTGGCGCTGCCATTGCTGGTGGTCGCTGCCGGTATCGCTTGCATCAACATTGACCTGTTCAGTCACACCAGCGCCTCCGGTGCCGATATCGCACGCACGCTGCTCGGTGTGCTGGCGGCCACGGGAGCGCTACTGTGCTGGACCTGGTACGCCATCGACAACGCGCGCTACCTGCGGCGCAACCCGCATTTCAGTAATGCCGAATGGTCGGCGTTGTACGGTATCTCCAGCGGCATGATGGCCGTGCTGATCGGTGTAGCGGCGTTCGCTATCTGGCATGAAGACGTGACCGGTGCCGCCGGCGTACTCAGCGGACGTGACTGGACGCTGTTCTGGATTGCCAACAGCCTGCTCGCGCTGGGTGCGTCGGTGATCGGCAACCAATTGTGGAATGTCGCCAGTCGCAGCGTGCCGATGACATTGTCCGGACAACTGATTCTGTTCGAGACCTTGTTTGCTTTGCTGTACGGCTTCATTTATCAACAACGCTTGCCGCGATTACTGGAGAGTGCTGCCATCGTCTTGCTGATCGCCGGTGTGCTGTGGTCGGTGCGTGTTCATGCGGTGCAAAAACAGCTTGCAGCTGTTCCTGCTTGAAGCGACTCCCGTACGGTCGATTCTCAGCTGCCCCCGAACCAGTTGTACCCCTGATTTTCCCAATAGCCGCCGGGATACGTGTTGGTGACAAAAATCGCCTGAATGTGTTTGGGATTTTTGTAGCCCAGCTTGGTTGGCATGCGCAGCT
This sequence comes from Minisyncoccia bacterium, assembly GCA_047621345.1. Classification (GTDB taxonomy): domain Bacteria; phylum Pseudomonadota; class Gammaproteobacteria; order Burkholderiales; family Burkholderiaceae_D; genus Actimicrobium. The sequence goes on from JBLHLW010000025.1 coordinate 48,580, forward strand.
TCATCGGAAACCCGTAACGCGGCGGCAGTTGCTGGCCGTCGTAGGTCAAGGCCATCAGGGTTTGCGGATGCAATGCCGTCGCCATGTCGATGCTGGTGAAATAGTCGTCGCTGCATTTGAACCCGACATACTTTGCCGTGAGATCGGCGCCGACGCGCCTTAGAAAGGTGGAGAACGGTACGCCGCCCCACTTGCCAATCGCGCTCCAGCCTTCGACGCAGATATGACGCGTGACCTGATCGGTTTGCGGCAAGCCGCGCAAGCGCGTCAACGACCAGGGCTGGCGGTCGGCGATCAGGCCACTCAATTCGAGCCGCCAGGTCTCGCCATCGACTTGCGTGATTTCGTCTTCACGGTAAAACGCATTGAACGGAAACGGCCGTGTGATCATCGACTCGGGATAGGTTGGTGCCAGCTTGGTCGGGTCGAACAACAAGCCTTGTACTTTGTCATTGAAGCGCGACATGCCGGCTAACGCGGTATCGATGCTGCTTGCTTCGCTGGTCGAACAACCGGTCAGTAGCGCCAGCCCGCCGAGGCTTAAACTGCGCTGCAAAAATGCGCGACGCGAGGGCGCGCTGACCTGACGGATGGCATCGGCCAGCATTGCGGCACCGTCGGTATTGATCACGATGGATTTTATTTTGGGCATGGCATTCTCCGGGCTCTGGTCTTTGTTATTGATTAGCGGCCGCGCAACATGGCCAGCAATGTGCGCGGCACCAGGGCGACCATCACCAGATGCACGGCGATAAATCCGGTCAGCGCTGACATCGCAAAAAAATGGACCCGCCGCGCCGATTCGTAACCGCCCAGCAGTTCGCGCAGCAGCCCGAACTGGACCGACTTCCACAGCACCAGACCGGACAGCACGATCAGGATGATGTCGAGCATCACGAACAGATACGCGACACGTTGCACCGTGTTGTAGTGACGTGGATCGACATGGACCAGCTTGCCTTTGAGTGCGGCCCCCAACTCGCGCAGAAACTGGCGTGGCGACAATGGAAAAAACTGACGTCGCAAACGCCCGGAGAACAGGTTGATCGCAAGATAGACAATGCCGTTGACCGCCAGCAGCCACATCGCCGCAAAATGCCATTGCAGCGCTCCGCCCAGCCAGCCACCCAGCGTCAGTTGCGCCGGGAAATTGAAGCCGAAGAAGGGGGAGGCGTTATAGATGCGCAAGCCGCTGGCGATCATCAACACCACCGCGCCAGCATTGAGCCAGTGCGTCGCGCGTAACCACAACGGATGAATGAGGTCGGGTTTGCCCGTCGCACTGGATCGCATGGTGGTCTTCATGACAGCCCCAGCGCTGGCGTGCACTGCGCCGTGCTGACTGCCTGCAGAACGTTGCCTTGCTCCTGTACAAAGGCAACCGCTTGCAGGTTCTGCCGATTCCAGCCCTCCGGCAGCGTGATTTGCTGGCGCAACTGCGCACGTCCTTTTTCAAGCGGAATCGGTCCGAACCACAGGCGCGCCGTGTTGTCATGCCTGAGCGTCGCGCCACTGTTTTCGCCACGGGTCACGTGTGACACCAGTGCGCTTTCGCTGACGGCCAGGTAGAGTGCGCCACTGAGATGCGGATCAGACGCGACGGCATTGGCTTCGAGTGCCACGCGCGCTGTAGCGATCGGTGCCGATGTCAGCGTGATGGTCAGTGGTGCAACTCTGGCGTTGATGTGTCGCACTGTCGCCGGAAGATCGTTACGCCATCCACGTAGTTCTTCACCATTGACGAAAAACTGCGGAGTGTAGGCGACCTGATTTTTACGGAAGGACAGCAGCGCGGCTTGGCGAGCGTCAAAGCGGGTTTGCGCAAAAACGTCTTTCCAGCCGATTCGATCCCAATAACTGACATGCAGCGCCAGTGGCACCACTACCGCATCGGCATCGAGCACCTGGTGTAACTGGCGCAATTGCAGATCGGCCGGAGGACAGCTTGAACAGCCTTCGCTGGTATACAGTTCGACCAGCGCGGCGGTCGCAACGCCACTTTTGACGCTGCAGGCATTGCCGGCATACGACGGCAATGTCACGCAGCATGTGCAAGCCAAGACAGTCAGGGTGATGGGGTTCATGGTGTTATCCCGTTCCAAGGAGGGTGTACAAGCTAGTTCGCCGCCACGACGGCATTGGTTACAGTGGTTAAGAAATTTGTGTGCAGGTCGATTTATTTTCAAATATTGTGATGAATTTTGTTACCTAAGGCGCCTATGGAGCGAATACAAAAGGCGGATGGTCTGCGCACGACGGAGTCGCGCTTGCATGCGCTACTACTGCAAGGCATGGCTGGTGATGCCGCGTCTTACCGCGATTTTTTGCACGCGACCTCGACGCACCTGCGCGCATTTTTGCGTCATCGCCTGAGCCGTTGGCCCGACGAGGTCGAAGATCTGGTGCAGGAGTCGCTGCTGGCGATCCATAACCAGCGCCTGACCTATGACACCAGCGTGCCGCTGACGTCGTGGATGGTTGCGATTACGAAATACAAGCTGATCGACTGGTTGCGGCGGCACGCGCGCCGTGAGATGCGCAACGACCCGATGGGCGATGAACATGAACTTTTTTCGAGCGCTGACGAAGAGGCGCACGAGGCGCAGCGCGACCTGACGATATTGCTGGCGTTGTTGCCGGCACAGCAGCAGGCCGCGATCAGGCATACCAAGCTCGATGGCTGGTCGGTGCGTGAAACTGCTGCTGCGCTGGACATATCGGAAGCATCGGTCAAGGTCGCCGTGCATCGCGGTTTGAAAACATTGGCATCGAAATTACGAGAGGCATCATGAGAACCGACGAACTGATCAACCTGCTGGCAGCAGGACCGGAGGTGAATGCCCCGCCGCCGCCGGTGTGGCACAACACGCTGCTCATAGGGGGAGCTGTGGTGGTCAGCACCTTGCTGATGATGGCGTTGCTGGGTATCCGCCAGGATCTGCTGGAGGTCATCGGGCAGCCGGTATTCGTGCTGAAAGTCGTCTTTGTCGCAGCGTTGGTTCTGACCGGAAAAATCGCGAGCAAGCACTTGTCATTGCCCGGCGCGCGTCTCGCGCTGTTGCCAGCATTGATCGCCATACCCCTGCTCATCATGTTCGTGATGGCGGTACTAGCACTGATGGAGGCAGCACCGGACCAGCGCGCCCAGCTCTTCTGGGGCGATACCTGGCGGTCCTGTGCGTTCATTATCGCTGGGCTCTCCTTGCCCATCTTTGCCGCCATCCTCAAGGTCATGCGTGATCTGGCACCCACCCGGTTGCGCCTGGCCGGTGCCGCCGCCGGCTTTACGTCCGGAGCGATCGCAGCACTCGTCTATTGCCTGCATTGCCCGGAAATTGCAGCACCGTTCGTCGCATTCTGGTACGTGCTGGGCATGTTGATTCCGACCGGTCTAGGGGCGATGATCGGACCGCGTGTTTTACGTTGGTAGGTGCAATAAAAGGACGACGTTTTGCGCGCCGCAGCGCGATGATCAGGTCCATCGCGCAACAGGCAACTGTCCGGTAGGAGGTCGTCGCCAGCTTGCACCCCGTCGCCTGTCGTCATGCCTAACGTGGCATGATCACGTTAGGAGTTCATCACAGGAGCCA
>JBLHLW010000026.1:0-50101 GCA_047621345.1 Minisyncoccia bacterium
GTGACTCGCGGAGCGTGCGGGTAGAAAGCTTGAGCCGTGGAGTAATTCACGGCCTAGAGGAATGGCTGTCATAACGAACGGGCTTGCCCGGGAGTCGTAACAGAATCCGGCCTATCGGCTTGCTTCACTTTTTTTGCTGGCCACATGGATGGTCAGGGAATGTCATCCTGTTGCCACGCAATGGTTTTTGATGTCGGTAATTTTCGGTTATGTACGCTGCCGTACAGTTGCGCAGCCCCGCTTCACGTATCTTCGGGACATTGCCTGAATACTCATTCCCGGAAAGAGTTAACAATGAACATCAACCTTGCGCTTGCCCCACTGGTCTCACTGATTGCCGGGATCCTGATCCTTGTTATGCCAAAACTGCTGAACTATATCGTCGCCATCTATCTGATCCTGATAGGTTTGATAGGCTTGCTCGGTACAGAGCGGTTCTTGCACTGAGATCGACAACAAAAAATGGCCACTCTTGAGTGGCTTTTTTGTCTGGGTACACTCCCGTCGCGGGGTGTCCACGGTGAGCGCAGCGTCATTGCATGTCTGAGCGCTGGCGCACTGACTGCTTCGGTCAGAATCCGCGGATACTGCTCGCTCATGCCTTGTTAGGCCCTGCTCAGTGATGTCAAATCTTGTGCGGATTGCCACAGACCTGATGCTGTTGAAAAAACAATACTACGTCCTGTGGGTACCTGATGACCTGTGCGTCATGCCCACACAACGTGCTTTTTTCAACACTCAAGGAGTAATCGACATGAAATCCATTTTGATCCCAACCTTAATACTTGGTGCACTCGCTTCGACGGCACAAGCCGCACCGGTGATGCTGAACGATGTGAAACTCGACCACGTGAGTGCCGGCAGTATTGGCACTTTTGGCGCAACCACTTTTGCCGCTACGACGGTCAGAGCAACTACACTGGGCGCCACCACCTTTGCTGCCACCACAGTCAAAGCTACTACGTTAGGTGCTACCACTCTCGGCGCGACCACGCTAGGTGCTACTACCCTCGGTGCCACCACCCTCGGCGCAACCACGCTAGGTGCAACAACACTGGGTGGCGTTGTCATGCGCAAGTAAGCAAGCGACATCGCAACGGCTGCCGAACTGACTGGCAGCCGTTGTCGCTTGATTTTCCGCCTGCACAGTCCGATTCCTTCGCGCTTGATCAGACAAGTACAATCACTTCCACGTCTATTGCCAACTTGCGCGCGGAATGCGCGTCACTTAGCCCGCACAAGCATCGCGCCATGCCAATCCAGCCCAAGGAAATCCTGTTTGCCCTGACCATGGGGCTGTCCGGTCTGTTCTTCGGAATGCTGCCCGCCATTCAGACGCTGGAACAGACGCACGCTCTGGCGTGGTTGTTCGATTGGCGCGGTGCCGTTCGTGCCCCGGCCGGCGTGGTCATCGTAGCGATCGATGGCGAATCGGCGAGCCGACTGGGGTTGCCGGCCAAGCCGGCGCAGTGGCCGCGTGACGTGCATGCGCAGTTGATCACCCAACTGGCGCAGGCGGGCGCCTCGACCATTATTTTCGACCTGTTGTTTGACCGCGCCGCCGCGACGCCGTCGCAGGACCTCGCCCTAGCCGCCGCAATGCGTGCGGCAGGCAATGTGGTTCTGGTGGAATCGTTGGTGCAGGAGCAGTTGGTTGTCGCCAACACCGATGGCAGCAGCGTTGGCACAGCCAGGGTGGAGCGGGCAATCTTGCCGATTGCGCTACTGGCGCAAGCGGCGTTGGGTAGTGCAGCGTTGCCACTGCCACGCGATGAACGGGTCAATGCGGCCTGGTTGTTCAAGGCAGGTGACGGCGCCATTGCGACCTTGCCGTCCTTGGCGCTGCAGGTGCATGCGTTGGCAGTCCATGCCCAGTTCATGCAGCGCTTGCGGCAGCGCGACCCGACCTTTGCGGCGACTTTGCCAGCCGACGCGGCGGCGCTCCGGCGCAGTGGCAGTCTCGATAGCGTGACGCTGCAATTGCGCCGACATCTTCACACGCACCCTCATTTGGCCCGCCAGTTACGGCAAGACCTGGCGCGTGACAGGTCCATCGATGCCGACACCGCCAGCAGGTTACGCGCACTCATTGCGCTGTACGCCGGTTCGGACGCCAACTACCTCAATTTTTATGGTCCGGCACGCACCATCACCACGATTGCGTATGACCGCGTATTACATGGGCTGCCGCCCGGTGCAGTGCGCGGCAAGGCGGTATTTGTTGGCTATTCGGCGGCTGCGGTCAACGATCAGGATCGTATTCGCGACGATTACCACACGGTGTTTTCAGGTGCTGATGGATTGCAGCTTAGTGGCGTTGAAATCGGCGCAACCGCATTCGCCAATCTGCTTGATGACAGCGCGTTGCGTCCGCTGGATCCGGCGTCGCGGCTGGTCGTACTATTTGGTTGGGGCGGGGTCCTGGCGCTGGTGGCGCGACGCTGGCGTGTGTCGCACATCGCCATGGCGCTCGTGCTTGGATGTGGAGGTTATCTGACCGCTGCGGGATGGCTGTTTCTGCGTTACCAACTCTGGTTGCCACTTGTCACTCCGCTGCTGTTTCAACTACCGCTGGTCTTGTTGAGCGCTGCCGTGCTGCGCTATCTGTCCGCAAGTGTCCAGCGTGATCGCATGCAACACGCCTTCAGTCATTTTATTCCGCCGTCGATGGTCGAACAACTGGCCGGCGAGGCGCGCGCAATCGACGCTGCCAGTGAGTTTTGTTACGGCGTCTGTCTGGCCACCGATGCCGCCAGCTACACCAGTCTGGCCGAGACCATGGAACCGGTCGCGCTAACGGCGTTCATGAACCGGTATTACGCCACCCTGTTTGCGCCGGTCGCCGCGCGTGGTGGCATCGTCTCCGATGTCAAGGGCGATGCCATGCTGGCAATCTGGACCGGTTACGATGCCGATCGATGCCTGCGCGCCAATGCCTGCCATGCGGCACTGGATATCCAGCACAGCATTCAGTCCGACTCGGCCAGCCCGGTGTTACCAACCCGTATCGGCCTCGATGTCGGACCATTGACACTGGGTAACGTTGGTGCTGGCCAGCATTACGAATATCGTGCCGTCGGTGACACCGTCAATACTGCGTCCCGCATCGAGAGTCTGAACCGGCAGTTGGGCACTTCGGTGCTGGCTTCAGCGGCGGTGATCGAGGGGCTCGACGAGTTTGTGCTGCGCCCGCTGGGTACATTTTTGCTGTCAGGTAAATCTGTCCCGGTCACGGTGTGCGAACTCCGCGCCCGCTGCGACACGCAGGCGTCGCAAGATCGCTGGTTGTGCGACGCCTTCGCCGGGGCGCTCGATGCGTTCTGTCAGCAGCGCTGGCAGGAGGCTGTGGCGGATTTTTCCAGAATTCTGGAGATCATGCCAAAAGATGGCCCGTCACGATTTTATTTACACCAATGTGTGCGAAATATCACTGAGGCACCGACGCAGCCGTGGAATGCTGTGATGCGGATTGACGATAAATAGCGCCTTGCATGCCGCACAGTGGCGATCACCCAAGTCCAACCTTAAAAATTTCCATGTAGTGATGAAGAAAAAAACACGGCGTCATGACATCGAACGCGAAACGCTGAAAGGGAGCGCGTGACGGAGCCCATCGATACCCAGTCGCGACGTTTCTTGCGCATCGGATTGTTTGTTGGCGCCAATCTGTTGCTCCGTCGCCTGCGATGGGTGATGCCGGCGCTCATTGTCTGGGCTCTGTCCGCTCATGCTGCGCGCGCTGTCGACAGGTGTGCGCCGCCCGTTGCCCGACTGGTTTCGTTGCAGGGTACGGTCGAGTTGTGGCACTCGGAACCCACCGGGTGGCAGGCGGCCAGTACCGGCACGGTGTTATGTCCGCAGGATAAGGTTCGCGTTGGCCTTTCCAGCCGGGCTGCGTTGCTGCTACCGAATGAAACGACGCTGCGCCTGAACCAGAAAACTACCGTCATGATTAGCGCGCTGGACGACCGTCCGCGTCCATTGATCGACCTGCTGCTCGGCGCGATTCACGTCATCACCCGAACGCCGCAACCTTTCAGCATCAAGACCCCCTTCGTCAATGCCAACATCGAGGGCACCGAGTTTGCCATCGGCGTCGATACGGCCGCCGCGACATTCGCCGTCATCGAAGGCCGGGTCGCGCTCGATAATCCGTATGGGCGGATCGTACTCGCTGACGGTGACGCTGGCATCGCCGCAACGGGCCGGGCACCGGAAAAAACCGTCATGATTCGACCGGCTGGCGCGGTGCAATGGGCGCTGTATTACCCGGCTGTGCTCGCGCGCCGGACCGGGCTGCAATCGACTGACAGCACATACCAGTCGGTCGACAGCGACGGGCGGATAGCGCGTGCCGGCCAGTTGCTCAACGTCGGCCGCCACGAGGAGGCCGCACGCGAGCTTGACCAAGTGCTCTCTGTGGATTCGTCAGACAGCCGCGCCAACGCCTTGAAAGCCATCATCGCGCTAGTCCATAACGACACGCAGACGGCACTGGATTTCGCGCACCGGGCAACAGCCAACCATGCACCGTCGGCCGCCTCCTGGCTGGCGCAAAGCTATGTCGAGCAAGCCCGTTTCAGGATCGACGACGCCCGCAGTAGCGCCCGCATTGCCACGCGTGTCGCGCCCGAGGATGCCGTGGCGTGGGCCCGCGTGGCCGAACTGGAGATGGCAAACGGCAATCTGGACGCTGCACGACAGGCAGCAAGCACGGCTGTCGGTCTCGATCCGCAAGTTGCCAAGACCCACACCGTGTTGGGTTTCGCCCAGTTGACGCAGATGCAAACCGGACCTGCCATGGTCGCCTTTGAACGCGCCATCGCGCTCGATCAAGCCGATCCGCTGCCGCGTCTGGGCCTGGGTCTGGCGAAAATCCGCAAAGGCGAGCTCGGCGCCGGGCGCGCCGATATCGCCATCGCCGCCAGCCTCGACCCGCTTGATGCACTCATTCGCAGCTATCTTGGCAAAGCCTATTTTGAGGAAAAGCGCGATGCACTGGCAGCCACGCAACTGCAACTGGCAAAGACGCTGGATCCGAATGATCCGACTCCATGGTTCTACGACGCGATACGCAAACAAAGTGAAAACCGGCCGGTCGAAGCCCTTGCTGATCTTGAGCAATCGATCGCACTCAATCAGAACCGCGCCGTGTATCGCTCACAATTGCTGCTCGACTCGGACCGTGCCAGTCGCCTGGCCGGCATCGCCAAGATCTACGATGATCTGGCCTTCGCGCGTTTCGCGGTCAGCGAAGCGACCCAGTCGCTGGCAGCGGATGCGTCCAATTATTCCGGCCACCATTTTCTTGCGGATGCGTATGCGCGGCTGGAGCGCCATGAAATCGCCAGTGTCAGCGAGCGCTTGCAAGCCCAGTTACTGCAGCCGCTGAATATCAATCCGGTGCAACCCAAACTGGCTTTTTCGAACATCAACACGCCGGGGTTGAACGGGCCGGTGGTGTCCGCCTTCAATGAATTCAATCCGCTCTTCGAACGTAATGCCACACAACTGGCGGTCTCGGCCGTAGCAGGCACACAAGCCACGGTTGCTGGCGAAGCAGTACTGTCCGGTGTTGAGGACCGATTTTCATGGAGCGTCGGTGGCTTTCATTTCGACACGCAAGGCTTTCGCGTCAATAACGCGATACGCCACGCCGTCGGCGATGCATTCGTTCAATTTGCGTTGTCGCCGCGCCTGAACCTGCAAGCCGAGCTCAGCCACCGGGTGACCGAGCACGGCGATATTTCGCTCGATAATGTGCCGGGACGCTATGCCGAGTTTTACCGGCGGTCGCTGGATCAGTCGATTGCCCGTCTCGGCCTCCACTGGGCCGGTTCAAACTATGCCGACACATTGGTCTCGTTGATCCATACCCGTGCCGACGAGCGCCAGTATTTCGATATCGACGGTCTGGCCAGCCTGAACTCGAGGGATCAGGGTGATCAATTCGAAGTGCAGCAGCAGTTGCGTTTGCCTCGCGTCAATCTGGTGGCGGGTGCCGGCACCTACCGTTTTGACGTACACGAAAAGTTATTTGGAGCGCCGAACCAGTTCACACGCAGCCGCTGGAATGCGTACGGCTATGGACGCGTGCGCTTGTCCGAGGACGTGATCGCGACCGTTGGCGCGAGTCTCGACGACTATGCTGAAGCCGATTTCAGGCAGCAAAAATGGAATCCAAAACTCGGCCTGCAATGGCAAATCAATCCGCGCCTGATGCTGCGCGCGGCCAGCTTCCAGACCGTCAAGCCCGCGCTGTATGTGCAGCAAACCATCGAGCCGACCGAAGTCAGCGGCTTCAATCAATTTTTCGACGAGGGCAACGGCAGCCGGGCCCGGCGCGACGCCATGGCGCTGGATCTGAAAGCCGCGCCGGGCCTGAAGCTGCAACTGGAAGCCTCACGCCGGCGGCTGGCCTTGCCGGTTCTGGCCGACAACATGCTGACCGACACCGAGACACAACGCGAAAAAGCGCTGCGCCTGTCGCTGGGCTGGCAAATCGCGCCGCGCTGGACGGTGGCTGGCGAAGCGTTGGCCGAACGCTTCGACCGGCAATCTGCGTTGCTGTTCGGCCCCAGTTTGATCCGGACCAATACCGCAAGCGTTGATGTGCGCTACTTTCAACCAAACGGAGTATTCGCCCGGATCAGCGCCACTGCCGTGCGCCAGCGTGTTGACGCCACCAATGGCGAGCTCGTCGAGAGCAACACGGATTGCTTCGCGCTGCTCAATGCGGCGTTTGGCATACGCCTGCCGGCGCGGATGGGCACGATCACGCTGGAAGGAAGGAATCTGCTGGACCGGAAATTCCGTTATCAGGATGCGAATTTCCGCACTCCGGCGCAACAAAGTCCACCATTTATTCCCGCCCGAAGCGTCTTCATCGAGCTCACCGCCGCCTTCTAAACCACGCACCGCCTCATGCATTTTTAACCACCGATGGAGTCCGTTCATGATTGCGACACGCACCCTGACTTTTCCTTCCACGCGGCGCGGGATGGTCGCGGCACTTTGTCTTGCGCTGGTCAGCACACTGGCCTCGGCGGGAGACATTGAGGCCCCGGTCGCCAAGATGGAGCCCGAACCGCTGCAACTACCAAAAACATTCAGCAAAAAAATCACCGACCGGCTCGGTGTCAAGAATGTCGCCTATCTGCTGGTTGTCGATGTCAACGGCAACGTCGTGCCGTTCGTGCCGGAAGAGCCCAAGAGCAGCTTTCGCATTATCGATCCGTCGCGAGAAAAACTGACCATGGACCTGTTTGACATTACGCCGTTCACAATCGTGGCCGGCAAGCGCAACCCGTTTTGCGTGGTGTTTGTGGGCGGCAGTGCGCGCAAATTGTGGATGGAATCCTGTCCCTGAAGGACGATCAGAGCAGGAGTTGCCATGCTGACAAAAACGAAGCGTGCCGGGCCGGCTAATTCGTTATTGGCCGTGATTACCGAATTTCGCGCCTTGCAACCGGCCGATCTGGACGACATCGGACGCCGTTGTCAGTGGCGCAGAGCCACTGCGGGCGAAGTCGTATTGCATTACCAGGATGGCGGCGACAGCATTTTTTTTATTATCGAGGGCACGATCAGGCTGACCCACTATGCCAAGTCCGGTCATGAGGTCATTCTGGGTGAGTTGAGTGCGGGCGACATGTTCGGCGAACTGGCGGCCATTGATGGCCAGCGCCGCTCTGCTACTGGTGTAGCAAGAACCGATACGCTGCTCGCGGTCATGCCGGCAGCCGCATTTCTTGACCTGATCCAGACCAACCACCCGATTGCCATGGCGACCCTGCGCCGACTGAGCGGCCAAGTGCGCCGGCTCACCGAGCGGGTGTTTGATTTCAGCACGCTGGCGGTGCGCAACCGGATTCATGCCGCGTTGTTGCAGCTCGCCAAAAGTCAGGCGGTGGGCGCCAATCAAGCCATCATCACGCCAGCGCCAACCCACATCGATCTGGCCAACATGATCAGCACGCACCGCGAAGCCGTCACGCGTGAATTAAATGAACTGGTGCGTGACAAGGTGATCCGCCGGGAAGAACACAGCATCGTCATTCTGGACATCGAACGCTTGCGCCGAATGGTGCACGCGGTACGCGGCTGGTAAGCGCAGCGTCGCCATTATCAATCGCGTGTGCTCATCGCGTGTGCTCATCGAGTGTGCTCATCGAGTGTGTTTACGCACAGATTTCCACGCTCCCGTTGCCTATGCTTGTTCTGGCAACTGGCCGGCAAGCCCGCAGCACAAGCCGTCGCCTCAAGCGCCCAGCGGCCACACTGGCCATCACTTTGACGCAGACCGATTCGATTTGAAAGGTGCCACCATGAACATGAACACGTCTCTTGCAGAACATCCCCTGCGCTCCAACAATGCCGTACCAGCGGCCGCCACCGACTTTGTTGCCTCCTTCCGTGCGTTGCCATTAATGGAACCCGGGCTCGACTGCGATGATGCGCAGGCACAAGTCGAACTGGCGATGGCATTGCAGCAGGTTGGCAACCTCAATGGTGCAGTGGCAGCTTACGCGCAGGCCATTGCGCTGCAGCCGGAATGGCCGCAAGCGTATGTCATGCTGGGCATTGCGCTGCAGTCGCTGGGGCAGTGCGACGATGCCATTGGCGCCCTCCGTCAGGCGATTGAATTGGCTCCCGATGATGCGCAGACCTGGTCCAATCTGGGCGTACTGCAGCACGAACGTGGCCACTCCGCCGAAGCTATCGACGCGTTGCACAATGCGCTCCGGCTCAAGCCGCGCTTCACCGAGGCGCATGCCAATCTGGGCGTGATCCTGCGTCTGCAGGGGCGGCTCGACGAAGCGATCGAGGCGTTTCGGCACGCACTTGCCTTGCGTCCGAATTATGCCGAAGCGCATGCCAACCTCGGTGTCTGCTTCAGTCAACTGGGCCGCAGCGATGATGCCGCCAGCGCGCTGCGGGTTGCCACCATTCTCAAACCGGATTATGCCGAGGCGCATGCTGATCTGGGTCGGGTGATGATGACGCTGGGCCGCCCCGGCGACGCTGCCGCTGCGTGTCGCGCTGCGATCAGTCTTGGTATGGAAACCAGCGACAACTATCTGAGCATGGGCGTGGCATTGCAGGAGTTGGGGCAAACCGACGACGCCATCACGGCTTACCAGCGTGCCATTGACCTGTCTCCGGATTGTGCTGATGCATGGTCCAATTTGGGTGTCGTGCTGCTCGAAAAAACGTTGCACGATAAGGCGATTACCGCATTCCGCCGGGCTGCGGCGCTGAACCCGTTGCATCCGCATGCGTTTGCCAATCTGAGCATTGCGCTGCATGAACAGGGCGATGACGAACAGGCTGCCCAGTGTTTCGAACAGGCGGTCAGGCTCAATCCTGACGATGCCGACGTGTATTCCAATTTCGCGATGGTGCGTATTCATCAGCAACGCTTCGACGATGCGCTGGCGCTGCTGGGCAAGGCCGCCGACCTGAACCAAAATCACGGCCGTCGGCTCGACGAACGCCTGACGGTTCCTTTCTACCGGATCAAACATGACCGTGAACAACTGGCCTTGCTGCGCGAGCGCGGCTTGCTGGCTGCGGAGTTTTCGGGCTATGCCGATGCGCTCGACGCGCTATCGAGTAACCGGTCATCGGCCGCAGACAGTACACCGAACTTGCCGATCGACGCTGACGCGCTGAACCGTATTGCGCCGTCCTATAACCGGTTGGTGCACTTGCCGGCCGCCGTCGCGCTCAATGGTCCGTGCCTGAATCCGCATCTCGATATCGTCGCGTTGGAACGCGCCTATCTGGAGTCTCGACCCGAGGTGGTCTGGGTGGACGATTTCCTGTCGCCGCCAACGCTGGAAGCCATTCGCAATTTCTGCCATGAAGCCACCGTGTGGAAGAAGGAATACCCGAACGGTTATCTCGGCGCGACACTCAAGGATGGTTTTGCGTCGCCGCTCATCTTGCGCATAGCAGAAGAATTACGAATCACGTTCCCCGCCATTTTTGGCCGGCATTTGCTGGAGCAGGCATGGGCCTTCAAGTACGACAGTACGATGAAGGGTATCAACGTGCACGCCGATTTTGCCGCAGTAAATGTCAATTTCTGGATCACCCGCGAACAAGCCTGTCTGGATCCTGAGCGCGGTGGACTGGTGATCTGGGATGTCGAAGCGCCACGTGACTGGAGCTTCCAAAAATATAACGGCGATGAAAAGCAGATACGGCGCTTTCTCAGCGAGTCCGGCGCGAAATCGATTCGCGTGCCGTACCGCGAAAATCGCTGCGTGATCTTTAATTCGACGCTGTTTCATGAAACCGACCGGTTCGCTTTCAATGACGCCTATCAGGACAGACGGATTAACGTCACGCTGCTGTATGGCAAAGGTTTGAAAATGCGCTAGGCCGCATCGATGACAACCTTGCTCCCTCCATGGCGACGGCTGGCTTGCACGCTACTGTGCCTGCAGTCGGTCGCGGTTGCCGCGCCGCGCGTAGTGACGTCGCTACTGGAAATGCGTCAGCAGCATGTCATTGTTCAAAAATACGATCTCAGCTGCGGCGCAGCGGCACTGGCGACGCTGCTGCGCTTTCAGCACGGCGAACAGGTCACCGAACGGGAAGTCGCGACCGGCTTGATGCGGCGTAGCGAGTACATCGATGACCCCGGTCTGATTCGGCGGCGCGAAGGATTTTCGTTGCTCGACCTGAAACGCTATGCGCAGTCGCGCGGCTATGACGGGCTGGGCTTTGGCAACCTTGGTCTGGACGATTTGACGCATTACGCGCCACTGATGGTGCCGGTGAACTTGCACGGGTATAACCATTTCGTGATTTTTCGCGGCAATGTCGATCACCGAGCCGTATTGGCCGATCCCGCCTGGGGCAATCGCAGCATGCCGGTCGATGAATTTCTGCGGGCCTGGATCGACTTTCCGCAATTGGGCCGTATCGGGTTTTTGATTCGACGCCGTGATGGCCAGCAGGCGGCCGATAATCTGTTGGCCCTGCCGCCAGAGCTAATCCGATGAGCCGGACGCACTGTTGGTCTGTCGCGTTGTGTGCGCTGCTTGCTGGCAGCACCGCTGCACACGCCGACGAGCAGGCGGCACTGCGGGAACAGCTCTGGCAACGCGACCAGCAGATTGAGGCACTGCAGGAAAAAATCCGTCAGCTCGAAGCTGATCAACTGCCGCCGGCCACGCCGCGACAATCCACCGAGGTCACCAACGCTAGTGGCATGTTTGCAGTCGATACGCTGGCCGCCGAGCGCGCGCTGGAACGGACACTCACCCAGACTGGCGCATTACTGCTGCCAGTCGGCCAGGCCGAGCTGCAGTTCGGTGCAAGTTATGCGAGCAGCCATCAGCAGAGTGCGACGCTAGTCGCGCAGGACGGCCAGTTAGGAATCGGCACCACCGTATTGCGCCGGCATGATGTTAGTACCAGCGTGGCGGCGCGTTTTGGTCTGCCCTTTGATGCGCAACTCGACGTCTCGCTGCCTTACCGTGTTATCCGGCAATCGCTGATCGAGCCGGTTGATTTCAGCAGCGCGCGCGCGACCCGCGCCGCCAGCGCGAGTGTCGGTGATTTGACGCTCGGATTAGCTAAAACACTGCTGCGGGAACAAGGTTGGCGGCCAGACCTGATCGGGCGTGTCGGCTGGAATGCCGGAAACGGAAAAGAGGCTAGCGACACCATTCACGTCGGTGATGGCTTCAGAAAAATTCGGAGCGAACTGACCATGCTCAAGCGTCAGGACCCCATGGTATGGACCGTCAATCTGGCCTACGAGTCCATCTTCAAAAAAGGTGCAATCCGGCCCGGTGCGCAAATTGGCTTGTCACTGGGGGCGCTGCTGGCGACCAGTCCGGAGTCGTCACTGAGCGTTGGCTTCGATCAGATGTTTTCAAGAACAACCCGGATCAATGGCGTCAGCGTGGCGGGCAGCGACCAGAGCGCGGGTGTTCTCACGCTGGGTGCGACCTCGCTCATCGGCAAGAACACCCTGCTGTCGGTTTCGGCCGGCATCGGCCTGACGCGCAATACGCCTGATTACGTCATCAATGTGGCCCTGCCGATCCGCGTCGATCTGTTTCATTAGGCCGGGTGGGGCTGTTGCTCGTCTTGATTCGCCTGCTTGGTGGCATGAAAAAAGGGGACGGCCCGCGTGGGCCGTCCCCTTTGTCGATGAACGTTACCGTAACGTTAATTAACCACCAATGTAGTCGATATTCGTCGACTTGTGATTACGTACGGATTCGATCGCTTCCTTGCGCACGGCAAGGCGGCTGCGCGTGCTGGTGGTGACTGGTTGTTCGAAAACTCCAATGTCACTTTGTGCGTAAGTAATCTGGTCGCGGTCGCGAAGTACTTCGGCACGGACATCGGCGCGGGTGCGTGTCGACTGGAAATTATCCATTTCCGGGAAAGGCATGATGTTGGCGGCGAAGACGGAACCTGCGGCGGCAAACATGGCAACTGCGGCGATCAATTTTTTTGCATTCATGGTGTTTCTCCAGAGTAGTTAATAGGTGATTAAGTTGATGAATAGTTACCTGGTGCCTCCGAATCAGTTTCCGATTCGGCTTTTGCACCTCGGTGAGATGCATCCAGCGGTGCTGTGTGCTCATCGATGGAACAGAGTTTATACGTTGCTGTATCCGCAAAAAAGCCGATTAAACGCAAGTCACTGTTGCTGATAATGGAATAGTTGGCCTGTTGGTCTTGCCCTTTTGCCTTGTGTGTAGCGGGCGTTTTTTGGGAGGTATCAATCCTTTGCTCCTCCCTTCAAGCTCTCCAACGAATCGATTGGGCCTTTGAGCCCGATCTGTTGTCCTTGCCTGCTTCTGAATTATCTTTTGTAACCTTTATTATCGAAATTTAAGCGAAACAGCTCAGGCGCTACTTTCAATATCACTCATAAGTCCTTCATTTTGAAGACTTAACTGTTTGAGTGTTGCATCAAGCAAACTCGCTAAGTCGTTGACTTCATTGGAAAAAACAGTGTTTTTCTAATTCTTAATTACTTGACCGAAAATTCAGCATCCTCTAAAGTGGGTAGCTGTGTAAAAAAGTGCATTTTTGTGGGGTGAAATCAAGATTCTCTCATTTTCTTTTTTGCAATTAATGTCACTGAAATCACAATCCAAGGGGAATGCAGGGTGTTTCAAGGGGCTTCAGCACTAAATCTCGATGCGAAAGGGCGGATGTCCATTCCGGCCAGGCATCGTGACGCGCTGGCATTGCAGTGCGAGGGGCAGATCACGCTGACAAAGCATCCCCATGGCTGCCTGTTGTTCTTCCCCCGTCCTGTGTGGGAGTCGCATCGCGAGCAGATCGCCGCTTGGCCGATGTCCGCCCGTGCATGGCAGCGTATATTTCTAGGCAATGCGTCCGACGTCGAGATGGATTCCACTGGTCGCATCCTGATTGCGCCTGAATTGCGTGCCGCAGTCGGCTTGTCCCGTGATGTCATGCTGCTGGGAATGGGCAGTCACTTCGAAATCTGGGATGCAGCCAAACTAGCCGAGAGCGAAGCTGCGGCAATCGCCACCGGCATGCCCGATGTATTAAGTAATTTTTCATTCTGAGCCCAGTGAATACTCTCTCCGTGGCTCCTGAATTCCTGCACCGTACTGTCTTGCTGGAAGAAGCAGTTGATGCGCTTGCACTGCACGATGCGCGCAGCGACGGCATTTACCTTGACGGTACGTTTGGCCGTGGCGGCCACAGTCGCCGCATCCTGTCTGTTTTGGGCGAGGGCGGCCGTCTTGTCGCTTTTGATAAGGACCCGCAGGCCATTTCGTCCGCCAGCGAGATCAACGATCCTCGTTTTGACATCGTGCATGACAGCTTTGCGACGCTCGACGTTGCCCTGACGGCCCGTGGCATCGGGCAAGTCGACGGTGTCCTGCTGGACCTTGGTATTTCGTCACCGCAAGTTGATGACGCGGCGCGCGGTTTCAGCTTTCGTGCAGACGGCCCGCTCGATATGCGCATGGATACCACCCGAGGCGTCTCTGCCGCCGAATGGCTCGCCACCGAAACAGAACAAAACATTGAGAAAGTGATACGTAATTATGGGGAAGAACGGTTTGCTTTTCAGATTGCAAAGGCGATTGCTGCTAGCCGGGCAGTCGAACCAATTTCAAGCACACGACAGCTTGCCCAGATCGTGGCACGCACCGTCAAAACCCGCGAGAAAGGCAAGGACCCGGCTACTCGCACCTTTCAGGCTATCCGGATTTACATCAATCAGGAGCTTGAAGAACTCGAGATAGGGTTGCAGCAAGCCTATGCGCGCCTGGCGCCGCATGGTCGGTTGGTAGTGATCAGTTTTCACTCGCTGGAAGACCGAATCGTCAAGCGCTTCATGGCCTCAAAGGCCCATGTTGAGCAGCCTGACCGGCGCCTGCCGATCCGCGCGGTCGATCTGCCGCAGCCAGAAATGATCCTGATTTCGAAGGCCAAGCCTTCGGCTGAAGAGGTTGCCGGTAACCCGCGTTCGCGTTCGGCGGTCATGCGTGTTGCCCAACGCCTGCCGATGGCGGGGTCACAATGACCGGGCGCTTCAATCTGGTCTTGACGATCCTGTTAGTGCTGTGTGCGCTGTTGCTGGTCAATGCGCAATATCAGGCACGGCGGTTGTTTATCGAGCTCGAACACGCCCAGTCAATGGCGCGTCAGCTCGATATTGAATGGGCGCAATTACAGTTGGACCAGTCCACGCTGGGCAAGCATGTGCGTATCGAAGCCAACGCCCGGCGCGACCTGAATATGGTGCCGCTGACGCCGGCGCGCATTCAGTACCTGACGACGGACGCCAAATGACCCGTCCACCATCACGCAACAGTGCCGCCGGAGCCAGGGTTGCTGCCGCCAAGGGCGTGCCGTTTTCAGCCAGCCCGGTACTCGCCGTCAAGCTGTCGGTGTGGCGTTCGCGCTTTGTGCTGTTCGTCTTGTTTTCCGCCTTCGTCGCGCTGGCTGTCCGGGCGCTCTGGCTGCAGGGGATATCGACTGAATTCTTGCAAAAACAGGGCGAGTCACGTTATGCCCGCACGCTCGAACTGCCTGCCACGCGCGGCAAGATCACTGATCGCAATGGCAATGTGCTGGCCTCATCGGTGCCGGTCAAGGCGATCTGGGCGATTCCGGATGATGTGCAAAAAGCCCCGAAAGGCAAGCTGCAGCAGCTTGCGAAGTTACTCGACATGACCGAGAGTGAACTCAATCGCAAGCTCGATTCGGATCGCAATTTTGTCTACCTGAAGCGCCAGGTAGAAAAAGAAACGACCGACAAGATCGCCGAACTCGACATCACGGGTATCGAAACGCGCAAGGAGTACAAGCGCTTCTACCCTGAAGGCGAGGTGATGGCGCACGTGGTTGGCTTTACCAATGTCGAGGATGCCGGTCAGGATGGCATGGAGTTGTCGTCGCAAAAAACCTTGGCAGGGACGCTCGGTAGCCGACGGGTCATCAAAGATCGCCTTGGTCGCATCGTTGAAGACATCGGCTCGATCCGTGAGCCGCATGATGGTAAAGATCTGGTTCTGTCGCTTGACAGCAAGATTCAGTACATCGTCTACACCCATCTCAAGGAAGTGGTTGAAAAATCCAAAGCCAAGGCGGGGGGCGCGATCGTGCTGGATGCCAAGACCGGCGAAATACTGGCGTTGGTCAATCTTCCTACGTACAACCCCAATGACCGTTCGGTACTGACTGGTGCGCAGTTACGCAACCGTGTGCTCACGGATACGTTCGAGCCCGGCTCGACGCTCAAGCCGTTCACGGTAGCGCTGTCGCTTGACACCAATCGCATCACGCCCGAGACCGTCTTCCAGACGGCACCCGGAAAAATGACGATCGGTACAGCCACCATTGGCGACGCCCATGCGCATGGATTGCTAACGGTCAGTCAGATTATCCAGAAATCATCGAACATCGGTACCGTCAAGATCGCGCTGCAAATGACACCGCAGGATATGTGGGAAATGTTCACCACGGTCGGCTTTGGTCAGCAACCCAAGGTGGCTTTTCCTGGTGCGGTTGCTGGCCGCGTGCGCTCGTTCAAAAACTGGCGTCCGATTGAGCAGGCAACGATGAGCTACGGCCATGGCATTACGGTGTCACTGATCCAGTTAGCCAGGTCCTACATGATTTTCGCCCGCAATGGCGACTTGATTCCGTTGTCGATCACCAAGGTCTCGCAACCGCCAGTCGGTCAGCAAGTGATCTCCAAAAAAACGGCGCTAGAGATGCGCTCGATGCTGGAATCGGTGGTTAGCCCCGACGGTACCGCTCCGCAGGCGCAGGTGCCCGGCTACCGGGTCGGTGGAAAGACCGGCACCGCGCTCAAAGTCGTCGGTGGTCGTTATGTCAATAAATACGTGGCCTCCTTTGTCGGCTTTGCGCCCGTCTCGAACCCGCGCATCATCGTTGCCGTGATGGTCGATGAGCCGACTGCTTATGGCCATTACGGCGGCGTAGTCGCCGCACCGGTATTTGCGGCCATTACGGCAAACGCGTTGCGAGCCATGAATGTCGTGCCGGATTCGACGGTTACCCGTATTGTGATTCCCGATAATCCGGTTCAGGAGAGCCTGTGAGCATCACGCCCGAGCAGATCGTTGACTGGCTACGCGCGCATGCTCCTGCGGCCGAATTGTCATCCGATTCGCGCAGCATTCGTGCCGGTGACGTGTTCCTTGCCTATCCGGGTGATGCAGCCGATGGCCGCCGTTTCATCGATGACGCGGTCGAGCGCGGCGCTATCGCCGTTGTCTGCGAAGCCGAGGGCCTTGCATGGCAAGGACCTGCTGATTTTCCGTTGCTTGCAGTGGTCAACCTGAAGGCCTGCGCCGGACTTGTTGCCGGGCTATGGTACGGCCAGGATGCAGCCAGTCTGTTCACGGTCGCCGTGACCGGCACGAATGGCAAGACCTCCTGCAGCCAGTGGCTGGCTGCCGCACTCTCGCGTCTGACCGGCCCTTGCGCGGTGATCGGGACATTGGGGACCGGATTGTTCCGTCGTGGCAGTGTCGATCAGTTGGCGGAGACCGGATACACCACGCCTGACGCGGTCTTGCTGCAGCGTCGTCTGCGTGATCTACGCGGTGCGGGCGCAACGGCGCTGGCGATCGAAGCATCGTCGATCGGGCTCGATCAGGGGCGGCTCAACGGCTTGCCAGTCCAGACGGCACTGTTCACCAATTTCACCCGCGATCATCTCGATTATCACGGCGACATGGCGACGTACGAAGCCGCCAAGACCGCGCTGTTCGACCAGTCCGGCCTGCAGCATGCGGTACTGAACCTCGATGATGCGATGGGTCTGCGCTTGTTGGCGCACCTGCAGCGCACTGCGCCGCACGTGGCACTGACCGGTTACACGCTAGTCACGGAAGTACCCATTGAGACAGCGCCGGCCGACACCGGCATCACCGTCCTGCGTGCCAGCGACATCCGCAGCAGTCACGTTGGCACCAGTTTCCAGTTGAGGTCGCCAGATACCACGATGCTGGTGCGTACCCGACTGGTGGGGCGGTTCAATGTCAGTAATGTGCTCGGCATCATCGGTGTGTTGCTAGGACAAGGCCACCCGCTGCGAGCGATCGTCGATGCCGTCGAAGCTTTAACAGCCGTACCCGGTCGCATGCAGCAATTCGGTGGTCAGGATGCACCGCTGGTGGTGATCGATTATGCGCACACCCCAGATGCCATGGAAAAAACTCTGGCCGCGCTGCGGCAAGTCGCCCAATTGCGGCATGGCAAGCTCTGGTGCGTGTTTGGCTGCGGCGGCGACCGCGATCCCGGTAAACGGCCACAGATGGGACTGGCCGCACTGGCCGCCGACGAGGTCATCGTCACCAGCGACAACCCGCGCAGCGAAGCCCCGGCAGACATCATCGCGCAAATTCTTGTGGGTGCCGAGTCGCGCGCGGATAGTCAGGCCATCCCGCTGGGCATCGAAGACCGCGCCGCCGCGATCCTTTGGGCCGTGCGCCATGCCGCCAATGCCGACGTGATTCTGGTGGCTGGCAAAGGCCATGAAAATTGTCAGGAAATTCGTGGCAAGAAATTGCCCTTTCTTGATGCCGACCATGCCGCACTGGCGTTGGCCACGCGAGCGACGCACAAGGGAAACCGAACATGAAATCTACCCTAGCCGATTTGCAGCCCTGGCTGGCCGGTTCCCGCGCCAATGGAGATGCCAGTTTCGAAGGCATTTCGACCGATAGCCGCACCGCCACGGCGGGCAGCCTGTTCATTGCCTTGCGTGGCGAGAACTTCGACGCGCATAAATTCATGGGCACACTAGCGGCACGTGGTGTAGCCGCCGCGGTAGTCGAGCGCGTTCCGAGAGACCTGACCATCCCCGCGCTGATCGTACCGGATACCCGTGTCGCACTGGGTGCCATCGCACGCCACTGGCGTCGGCAGTTTTCGTTGCCCGTCATCGGCGTCACTGGCAGCAATGGCAAGACCACGGTCAAGGAAATGCTGGCGGCGATTCTCGGTACCGCACTCGGTGCCAATCACTTTCTGGCCACGCGCGGCAACTTCAATAACGATATCGGCGTACCACTGACCTTGTTGCGCCTGCATGCCGGTTGCCGTGCCGCTGTCATCGAGCTCGGCATGAATCATCCCGGCGAGATCGCCCAGTTGTCGGTGATCGCCCAGCCAACGCTCGGCTTGGTCAACAATGCCCAGCGCGAACATCAGGAATTCATGGTCAGCGTCGAAGCGGTCGCGAAAGAAAACGGCGCAGTCATCAGCGCGTTACCCGCCAACGGTATCGCTGTCTTCCCAGCCGATGATCCGTATGCAGCGCTCTGGCGCGGACTTGCCGGTGCCATCGGTCAGCGCAAGGTGATGACTTTCGGACTCAGTGGCGATGCCGATGTGACGTGCACCTGGAAAGCCGTCGGCTTCGGCAGCGAACTGCAAGTACGCGCCGGTGAGCGGACATTCACGGTCATGCTCGACGCAGCCGGACAGCACAATGTGCGCAACGCGCTGGCAGCAATCACGTGTGCACTGGGTATCGGCATTGGCACCGAAGCCATCATTCGCGGCCTGGCTGCTTTTGCTCCGGTGAGCGGGCGCCTCCAGCGCAAGCAGGCCGTCAATGGTGCGCAAGTCATCGACGACAGTTACAACGCCAATCCGGATTCAGTCCGCGCCGCCATCGACGTTCTGGCACAGGCACCCTCGCCGCGCGTACTGGTGCTGGGCGACATGGGCGAAGTCGGCAACGACGGCCGCAAATACCACGAAGAAGTAGGTGCCTACGCGCGTGGTCGTGGCGTACAGCACTTGCTGACGATGGGTGTGCTGGCGCAACACAGTGGCAGCGCGTTCGGCGCGCATGCCAAACATTTCAGCGATATCGCGGCCTTGCAGCAGGCCCTGGACACAATTGCTACTCCCGACTCAACCATTCTGGTGAAGGGCTCGCGGTTCATGCACATGGAACGCGTAGTCCACCACCTGATTGGTCAACCTGCACAGGAAACACACTGACATGCTGCTTTGGCTCGCCCAATATTTTCAGGAATATATTGGCCCCCTGCGGGTCTTTAACTTCATCACGTTTCGCGCTGCGTTTGCGACGATGACGGCGCTGGCCATCGGCCTGATCGCCGGGCCCGCCGTCATCCGCATGCTGGCCCGCCTCAAAGTTGGCCAGGCGGTGCGTCATGATGGTCCGCAGACCCATCTGATCAAGAACGGCACACCGACCATGGGCGGGGTGCTGATCCTGATTTCGATCAGTATCTCGACGCTGCTCTGGTCCGACTGGAACAACCGGTTCATCTGGCCGGTGCTGTTCGTGACGCTGGGTTTCGGCGCGATCGGTTGGTTCGATGATTATCGCAAGGTGGTCTACAAGGACCCGCAAGGCATGCCTTCGCGGGAAAAATATCTCTGGCAATCGCTAATCGGGGTCGTCGCGGCACTGTATTTGGCGTTTTCAGTGGCTGCGCCGGGTACGGACCAGTTTTGGGATCTGTTCGTGGCGTGGGTGCAGTCCGGTTTCAGCATGGATTTGCCGCCGAAGGCCGATTTGATCGTTCCGTTCTTTAAAACCATCAGCTATCCGCTGGGCGTATGGGGTTTCATCGCGTTGACCTATTTCGTCATCGTCGGTACCAGCAATGCCGTCAATCTAACCGATGGTCTGGACGGATTGGCGATCATGCCGACCGTCATGGTTGGTACGGCACTGGGGATATTTGCTTACCTGACCGGGAGTGCCTCGTATTCCAGATACTTGTTTATTCCGCACATCCCCGGTGCTGGCGAGTTGTTAATTTTCTGCGGCGCGATGGCGGGCGCCGGATTGGCTTTCCTCTGGTTCAATGCGCATCCGGCGCAAGTATTCATGGGCGACGTTGGTGCCTTAGCGCTCGGTGCGGCGCTGGGCACGATCGCCGTTATCGTGCGGCAGGAAATTGTGCTCTTCATCATGGGCGGCATCTTCGTCGCCGAAACCGTCTCAGTCATGGTGCAGGTGGTGTATTTCAAATACACAAAAAAAAGATTCGGCGTCGGCAGGCGAGTCTTGCTGATGGCGCCGCTGCATCACCATTTCGAACAAAAAGGCTGGAAAGAAACACAGGTCGTGATCCGTTTCTGGATCATCACGATGATGCTGGTGCTGTTCGGCCTGTCGACCCTGAAATTACGCTGATCATGAAAGGCATGTGGCCGCAACGATGAATTACGCAGGCAAACAGGTACTGGTGCTCGGGCTCGGTGAGTCGGGACTGGCAATGGCATTGTGGCTGGCGCGCTGCGGCGCGCAACTGCGCGTGGCCGATACCCGCGATGCCCCGGAACGGTTGGCGGCGTTACGGTCGGCACTGCCGGAAGCCGATTTCCGCGCCGGTGAATTCACAGCAGGTCTGCTTCATCAGATGGATTTTGTTGCCGTCAGTCCTGGCCTGTCACCCCGGCGTGAACTGGCTGAAATTACCGTGGCAGCGGCCGAACTGGCGATCCCGCTGTGGGGCGAGATCGAACTGTTTGCGCAAGCCCTCGTGCACTTGCGTGACGAGCGTGCTTACACGCCAAAACTGATCGCCATCACCGGGACCAATGGCAAGA
Source organism: Minisyncoccia bacterium (assembly GCA_047621345.1). GTDB lineage: Bacteria > Pseudomonadota > Gammaproteobacteria > Burkholderiales > Burkholderiaceae_D > Actimicrobium. The sequence goes on from JBLHLW010000026.1 coordinate 21,103, forward strand.
CCACTGTCACCAGCCTGGCAGGATTGCTGTGCGAACGCGCCGGCCTGACGGTGCAGGTCGCCGGCAACATCAGCCCGTCGGCGCTCGACGTGTTGCGCCAGTGCCTCGATGGCGACAGCTTGCCGCAAGTATGGGTACTCGAACTGTCGAGTTTTCAGTTGCACACCACTTACAGCTTGCAAGCCGATGCCGCGACCGTGCTGAACATTTCGCAAGATCATCTCGACTGGCATGGCGACATGGATGCTTACGTGGCCGACAAGGCACGTATTTTTGGCAGCGCGACAATCCGCGTGCTCAACCGCGATGACGCCGCTGTCCTGCAACTGACCTCTGTCAGCGCGCCAACGAATGCAATTACCTTCGGCAGCGATGAAGCCCTGACGCCCGATTGTTTCGGACTGCTCACGGAAAACGGCATGCAATGGCTGGCCGTGGCGAACGAAGCCGAAGCGGAAAAGAAACCGTCCAAACGCGGTCCGGTCGAAGTGCGCGCGGTGAACAGCCTGCGCCTGATGCCAGTCGATGCCCTGAAAATTCGTGGCCAGCACAATGCACTCAATGCGCTGGCCGCGCTGGCCTTGTGCCGTGCGATTGGCCTGCCATTGGCGCCCCTGTTGCATGGTTTGCGCGACTATCACGGCGAGCCACATCGGGTCGAACTGGTCACCACGCTGAGCGGCGTCACGTATTTTGATGACAGCAAGGGGACCAATGTCGGTGCCACGGTTGCCGCGCTGACTGGCCTCGGACTGCAACAGCAAGGCAAGCTGATCCTGATCGCCGGCGGCGAAGGCAAAGGGCAGGATTTCACGCCACTGGCAGCGCCGATAGCCAAGCATGCGCGCGCCGTCCTGCTCATCGGCAAGGATGCCGAGGCGATTCGACTGGCGCTGGCCGGGCAGGTCGGAGCGGTCGAGCTGATTGATTGCAGCTCGCTCGATGACGCTGTCGAACGGGCCGCCGCTCTGGCGCAGTCCGGTGATGCGGTGCTGCTCTCGCCCGCCTGTGCCAGTTTTGACATGTTTCGCAATTACGCCCATCGCGCCGAAGTCTTTATCGATGCCGTGCGTGAGCTGGCCCTGTCGCGCGGCGAGGTGATGCTATGAAATTCGCCGCGCCGAGCTTCGATCCCGCCAAGACCGGCAAGACGCTGTCGCAGCGCTCGACGATGGCCTCCTACGACCAAACGCTGGTCTGGGTGGTGGTGCTGTTGATGCTGTTAGGCCTGGTGATGGTGTATTCCGCATCGATCTCGCTGCCCGACTCGCGCAAGTATGCGCAGTACTCGAACGCGCATTTTCTGATTCGTCAGGCGATCTTCATTGTCATCTCGCTCATCGCTGGTTTGCTGACCTTCCGCGTCAAGATCGAGGATTGGCAAAAGCTCGCACCGTACTTGTTTGTCTTCACCCTGATCCTGTTGTTGCTGGTGCTCATTCCGGGTATCGGCAAGGGTGTCAATGGTGCGCGTCGCTGGTTGTCGTTCAAGGTGTTTAATATTCAACCGTCCGAGCTAATGAAGTTGTTCGTCGTGCTGTACGCCGCTGACTACACGGTGCGCAAGCAGCAATTCATGCACAAGCTGACCAAAGGCTTCTTGCCAATGGCCGGTGCAGTGGGGATGGTTGGATTGCTGTTGCTGCTGGAGCCCGACCTGGGTGCCTTCGGTGTGATTGTCTGCATCGCGATGGGCATCCTGTTTTTGGGTGGCATCAACGGCGTCTGGTTTGGCGGCATCGGCGTCACGCTGGTAGCGACCTTCAGCATGGTCATCATGTTGTCGCCGTGGCGACGCGAACGGATTTTTGCCTACCTCAATCCGTGGGCCGAAGAAAACGCGCTCGGCAAGGCCTACCAGTTATCGCATTCGCTGATCGCGTTCGGCCGCGGTGAACTGTTCGGCGTTGGCCTCGGTGGCAGCGTCGAAAAACTGCATTACCTGCCCGAAGCGCACACTGACTTCTTGCTCGCCGTCATCGGTGAGGAACTCGGGTTTGTCGGCGTGCTGGCGGTCGTGGTGATGTTCTACTGGATCATCAAACGCTCGTTCGAAATCGGCCGTCAGGCCATTGCCATCGACCTGACCTTCGCCGGTCTGACTGCCAAGGGCATCGGCATCTGGATAGGCGTGCAAACATTCGTCAACATGGGCGTCAACCTCGGTCTGTTGCCGACCAAGGGATTGACGCTGCCGCTGATGAGTTACGGCGGCTCCGGCGTGCTCATTAATTGCGTCGGCCTGGCCATCCTGCTGCGTATCGATTACGAAAATCGCCTGCGCATGCGCGGAGGCCGGCCATGAAAAAACTGCTCATCATGGCCGCTGGAACAGGTGGTCATATTTTCCCCGGTCTGGCGATTGCCGACACCATGCGCGCGCGCGGCTGGCAGGTCAGCTGGCTCGGCACGGAGCACGGCATGGAAGGTGAGCTGGTGCCCGCCCATGGTATCGAGATGGATCGTATCGCCTTCAGTGGTTTGCGCGGCAAGGGCTGGCAGCACACGCTGCGCGGCGCGGTAAAACTGGTTGTCAGCTTCTCCACTTGCTTTGGCATTCTGGCGCGGCGCCAGCCCGATGTCGTGCTCGGCATGGGCGGTTATGTGACGGTGCCCGGTGGCGCGATGGCGCGCTTGCGCGGCGTACCGCTCGTGCTGCTCAATGCCGACGCGGCGCTGCTGTTGTCGAACAAGACGCTGGTGCCGCTGGCCAGTCGCGTGTTGTTCGGTTTTCCGGCTGACTTCGGTCGCGCTGCCGGCAAGGCTACCGTGACCGGTAATCCGGTGCGCGCTGAAATCCTGCAATTGCCGTTACCAGCGGTCCGCTATGCCGGACGCAGCGGAACGCTGCAACTACTGGTGATCGGCGGCAGCCTCGGTGCCAAAACACTCAATGACTGCCTGCCGGCTGCGCTAGCGCTGATCCCTGTCGAGCAGCGTCCGCGCATCACGCATCAATCCGGCAAGCAGCACATCACGGCGCTGACGGCGGCGTATGCCAACGCCGGCGTCGAGGCCGACGTGGTCGCCTTCATCGACGACATGCCACGTCGTTACGCCACTGCCGATCTGGTGATTTGTCGCGCCGGCGCGATCACGCTGTCGGAACTGACCGCAGCCGGTGTTGCCAGCGTGCTGGTGCCGTTGCTGGCCTCGACCACCACGCATCAGCGCGACAACGCGCGCTGGATGGCCAATCAGCAAGCGGCGATTCATCTGCCGCAAGCCGACATGCATCCTGCCCAATTAGCCGGGCTGCTCGGCACCATCACCCGCGAACAATGCGCGACGATGGCGCAGGCAGCCCATGACAACGGACGGCGCGACGCCAACGACGCGATTGCCGCCGTCCTCGAAGGACTAGCAAAATCATGAAACATAAAGTCAAACACATTCATTTCGTCGGTATCGGTGGTAGCGGCATGAGCGGCATTGCCGAAGTGCTGCTCAATCTTGGTTACGTGATTTCCGGCTCCGATATCGGCACCAATGCCGCGACCCGCCGACTGGCCGACCTCGGCGCGAACGTCATGCTCGGCCACGACGCCGCCAACATCAGTACGGCAGATGCCATCGTCACCTCGACCGCGGTCAAGGACGACAATCCCGAAGTCATCGCCGGGCGCGAACGCCATATTCCGATCGTGCCGCGCGCCCTGATGCTCGCCGAACTGATGCGCCTCAAGCGTGGCATCGCCATCGCCGGCACGCACGGCAAGACCACCACGACCAGCTTGGTTGCCAGCGTGCTGGCGCAAGGCGGACTGGATCCGACCTTCGTCATTGGCGGTCGCCTCACTAGCGCCGGTGCCAATGCCAAGCTCGGTGCCGGTGACTTCATCGTGGCCGAGGCCGATGAATCCGATGCGTCGTTCCTGAACCTGTCACCGGTCATCGAGGTCATCACCAACATCGATGCCGATCACATGGAAACCTACGAGCATGATTTCAACAAGCTCAAGCAAGCCTTTGTCGACTTCACGCTACGCCTGCCGTTCTACGGCATTGCGGTGCTGTGCCTCGACGATGCGCATGTTCGTGAAATCATGCCGCGCATTGCCAAGCCGATCATGACGTACGGCTTCCACGAAGATGCCGACGTGCGCGCCATTGACGCCCGTGCCGTCGGTGGCGTGATGGAATTCACGGTGATCCAGGAAGGCTATCCGGCGCTGCCGATCTGCCTGAATCAACCCGGTATGCATAACGTCCAGAATGCTTGCGCGGCCATTGCCATCGCGCGTGAACTGAGCGTGGCCGACAGCGATACCCAGAAAGCACTAGCTGAATTCCATGGCGTTGGCCGTCGCTTCACGCGCTACGGTGAAATCGCCTTCGCCGGTCGGGATGGCAGACCGGGTGGCACCTTCGCGTTGGTCGATGACTACGGCCATCATCCGGTCGAGACCGCTGCCACGCTGTCGGCAGCACGCGGCGCATATCCCGGTCGCCGGTTGGTATTGGCTTTCCAGCCACATCGCTACACGCGCACGCGCGACCTGTTCGAAGACTTCGTCAAGGTGCTCTCGAGTACCGATGTGCTGGTGCTGGCCGAGGTCTATGCGGCCGGCGAACAACCGATCGTGGCCGCCGATGGACGGGCGCTGGCACACGCCTTGCGCGTTGCCGGCAAGGTCGAACCGGTGTTTGTCGAAGCGATTGCCGACATGCCGGAGACCATCATGACCATCCTGCGCGACGGCGACGTCGTCATCACGATGGGCGCCGGGTCGATTAGTGGCGTACCCGCCAGACTGGCACAATTTTCAACTCAGGAAGCCGCATGACACTGACCACTCTCAACGCACAATTCGGCAAGGTCGGCGTCCTGCTCGGCGGTCACTCGGCCGAGCGTGACGTGTCGCTGATGTCAGGGCAGGGCGTGCTCGCCGCGTTGCGCAGCAAAGGCATCGATGCGCATCCGTTCGATCCGGCCGAGCGTTCGCTGGCCGAACTGGCGGCCGAACAATTTGACAGTGTCTTCATTGCCTTGCATGGCCGCTTCGGTGAAGACGGTACGCTGCAAGGAGCACTCGAGTTGCTCGGCATCCCTTACACCGGTTCCGGCGTCATGGCGTCGGCGATTGCCATGGACAAGGTCATGACCAAGCGGCTCTGGCTGAGTCACGATTTGCCGACCCCGCGTTTTCTGGTGCTCGATGCCCAGACCCCGAGCGACGTACTCGACGAAGTACCGCAGGAACTCGGTCTGCCACTCATGTTGAAGGCCCCGCACGAAGGCTCGACCATCGGCATCGCCAAGGTGGTTGCCGATGCCGACATGCACGCCGGTTTTGCGCTGTGCGCAAAGTACGACAGTGTGGTGCTGGCCGAAGAATTCATCAGTGGACGCGAAATTACGATCCCGGTACTTGGCGCTGGCCATGGCGCGCGTGCGCTGCCCATCGTCGAGATCCGTGCGCCGGGTGGTAACTACGATTACGAGCATAAATACTTCAGTGACGAGACGGTCTATCTGTGTCCTGCGCCGCTGTCCGATGACGATACCGTCAATTTGCAGGACATCGCAGTACGCGCATTCAATGCGGTGGGTTGCACCGGTTGGGGCCGGGTTGACATCATGCTGCGCGCCAGCGACAACGCGCCGTTCCTGCTTGAAGTCAACACCTCACCCGGCATGACCGGACATTCGCTCGTGCCGATGGCCGCCAAGGCAGCAGGCATCAGTTATGAAGATTTGTGCGTCGAGATCTTGTCGACGGCCCGGCTGTATAACGCGATTCCTTAACCCGAACTGACTCGATCATGTGGCAAGACATCAAACTGCTCAACGCAACTGCGAACACGCTGCTCGGCGCGCTGCTGCTGGTATTGCTCGCCTCCGGCGTCTGGTGGATTGCGCAACGGCCGATGTTTACGCTCAAAGTGATCCGCGTCGATGGCATCGCCGATGTGCAACTGCTGCACGTCAATGCGCTGACGATCAAGGCCACCGCCTTCCCGCGCATTCGGGGTAATTTTTTTACCGCCAACCTCAATACAGTGCGGCAAGCCTTCGAAGCGGTGCCCTGGGTGCGCAAGGCGAGTGTGCGGCGTGAATGGCCAAACCGGCTGATTGTCACTCTCGAAGAACATGAGCCGCTGGGCACCTGGGGTGATGAAGGTCGTTTGCTGTCGGTAGTCGGAGAAGTTTTCACCGCCAATCTGGCCGAGGCCGAAGAGAACGGACCTCTGCATGAATTCAGCGGTCCCGACGGTAGCGAAAAAGAAGTCGTGGCGCGCTTTGCCGATCTGCAGCGCTGGTTTGCCGCCGTCAACCTCGCACCGGAAAGTCTGACACTGTCGCGCCGTTATGCCTGGTCGATCAAACTCAATAACGGCATGACGGTCGAACTCGGGCGCGAACATAACAAGACGACCCTGCAGGAGCGGGTGGCGCGGTTGATTGGTATTTATCCCCAACTGGTGGCGCGGCTGCAGGACCGTATCGACAGCGTTGACTTGCGCTATCCGAATGGCATGGCGCTCAAAGCCAGCGGGCTGGTGGTCGGTGCTCTCAAGGGCGGCGCAGCGCGCAAAAAATGAATTCTTTTACTCACAACGGCATTACGCACATCACCATCACGGCAAGCAGAACAACATGACAAAAGACGCAAAAAATCTGATCGTGGGACTTGATATCGGCACCTCGAAAGTGGTGGCCGTGGTGGCTGAAGTGATGCCAAACGGCCGTCATGAAGTCATCGGTCTGGGTCAGCACGAATCGAAAGGCTTGAAGAAGGGCGTCGTCGTCAATATTGAAGCGACCGTCGAGTCGATCCAGCGTGCGCTCGAGGAAGCCGAGCTGATGGCCGACTGCAAAATCCGCAATGTCTATGCCGGGATCGCCGGCAGTCATATCCGCAGCTTCAATTCAAGCGGCATGGTCGCCATCAAGGACAAGGAAGTCACTGCTGCCGATGTGGCCCGTGTCATCGAGACGGCCAAGGCGGTCAATATCCCGACCGACCAGCAATTGCTGCACACGGTGCCGCAGGAATTCATCGTCGATAACCAGGAAGACGTGCGCGAACCGATCGGCATGAGCGGTATTCGCCTCGAAGTGAAAGTGCATATTGTCACCGGTGCGGTGTCGGCGGTACAGAACATTGTCAAGTGCGTGCGCCGTTGCGGGCTGGAAGTATCGGATCTGATTTTGCAGCCGATGGCTTCCGCCGACGCGGTGCTGACGCCGGACGAAAAAGAGCTGGGCGTGGTGCTCATTGACATCGGCGGTGGGACCACCGACGTGGCGATTTTCACCGAAGGTGCGATCCGCCATACCGCCGTCATCCCGATCGCCGGTGACCAGATCACCAACGATATCGCGATGGCCTTGCGCACGCCGACGTCGGAAGCAGAAGAAATCAAGTTGCGCTACGGCGTGGCCAAGCAGGTGCTGGCTGATCCGGGCGAGACGCTCGAAGTGCCAGGACTGGGTGACCGCGGTCCGCGAAATCTGTCGCGCCAGGCGCTGGCTGCCGTGATTGAACCGCGCATCGAAGAATTGTTTGCGCTGGTCCATCAGGTAGTGCGTGAATCCGGCTACGAAGAAGTCCTGTCGTCGGGCATCGTGCTGACCGGCGGCTCGGCCATGATGCCGGGCATGGTCGAACTGGCCGAAGATATTTTCCTGAAGCCAGCGCGACTGGGGACACCGGAATACAGCGGGCAATTGGCCGACGTCGTGCGCAGCCCGCGTTATGCGACGGTGCTGGGTTTGCTGCTGGAAGCAAAAAAACAGTATTTGCGGGGCAATGTCGTCACCCGTCAGGACGGTTCGGTGACGGCAGTGTGGCATCGCATGAAAGAATGGTTTTTGGGGAATTTTTGAGGGCGCAATTGGGATGCGACGTCCGTTGCGCGAAGCCGATTTGGCCGTTGAATGTGCAGTGAAAAAGCTGTTTGTTGATAAGTCTCACTTTTAAATTTTTGAATTTTAATTACCACGCAGTTTGCAGTCGCTAGTCGTCACACGGTACGTGATGCCTAGCAACTGACAACTGCCCACCCTCTAAGGAAATATCATGGAAATCGAACTGCTTGAAAATGCTTCACTGGGTACCGTGATCAAGGTTGTCGGCATCGGTGGTGCTGGTGGCAATGCGGTGCAGCACATGATTAACAAGGGCGTCTCCGGCGTCGAGTTCATTGCGGCGAATACCGACGCGCAGGCCCTGAAAAACTCCAAGGCCCACAACATTATCCAGATCGGTGAAACCGGTCTGGGCGCAGGCATGAAGCCGGCTGTCGGTCGTCAGCTGGCGGAAGAATCCCGTGGTCGGATTGAAGACGCCTTGCGCGGCGCGCACATGGTCTTCATCGCTGCCGGCATGGGCGGCGGTACCGGTACCGGTGCCGCACCGATCATCGCGCAGATCGCCAAAGAGCAAGGCGCGCTGACCGTGGCTGTCGTGTCCAAGCCGTTTTCGTACGAAGGTCAGAAGTGCATGGACATCGCCGACGAAGGTCTCGAGGCGCTGTCCCAGCATGTTGATTCGCTGATCATCATCCTCAATGAAAAGCTCGAAGAAATTTACGAAGACGACAGCATGATCGAGTGGCTGCAGCATGCCGACGATGTGCTCAACAATGCCGTGGCCGGAATTGCCGAGATCATCAATGTGCCGGGTCATATCAACGTCGACTTCAATGACGTCAAGACCATCATGGGCGAGCAGGGCAAGGCGATGATGGGTACTGCCACCGCCTCGGGTGTTGACCGTGCACGGATCGCGGCAGAGCAAGCCGTGGCATCACCACTGCTCGACGGCATCGACCTGTCTGGCGCGCGCGGCGTGTTGGTCAACGTCACGGCCAGCCGTAGCCTCAAGGGCAAGGAAATCAAGGAAGTCATGGCGACCGTGCGTGCTTTTGCAGCGGCCGATGCCTCGATCGCGCAAGGGATCGCTTACGACGATTCGATGGGCGACGACATCCGCGTTACCGTCGTGGCGACCGGTCTGGGCCGTGCACGCAAAAATGTGCAACTGGTTCCGACGCCGATGCTGCGTACCGGTACCAATAACGAATCGATGATCGGTCATGCCGCCATCAATTCGGGTATCGCCGGTGTGTCGGCAATGGGCAATGGCAACGGAAAGTCATCGGCTTCGTTCGAAGGCCTCAAGGCGCCGGCAGTCTGGCGTCGCGAGTCGGCTTCGGAAACAGTCCGGGCGCTGGAAAAAAATGGCATGGAAACGTACGACATTCCCGCGTTCTTGCGCAAACAAGCGGACTGAGGTTCCGGGTGGGTGGGCACGATACGGCCGTGCCCACCCGAATGCCTGAGGTTCTGGTAGGGTGGGCACAGGGTTATCGTGCCCACGCGTGCGTTCCAGCATACGAATTTTGGTTACGCGCGTGGGCACGACAAGACCGTGCCCACCCAACGGGTAGCCTGCATGCCCATGATGAACCGGGCATAATCAAACGCGATTTAATTGTGTACTATCCAATGTCAACCCCAACACGAAAGGATCACTATGACCATCAAGATCGGCGACCACCTGCCTGAAGGCAAACTGGCAGAATTCATCGAAGTCGAATCCGCCGGTTGCACGCTCGGCCCGAACACCTTCACGCTGTCAGACCTGACCAAAGGCAAGAAAATTGCCGTGTTCGGATTGCCTGGTGCTTATACGCCAACCTGTTCGGCACAGCATGTTCCAAGCTACCTGAAGCACGCGGCTGACCTCAAGGCCAAGGGCGTCGACGAGATCTGGTGCGTGGCGGTCAATGACGCGTTCGTCATGGGTGCCTGGGGCCGCGAACAAAAGGCGACTGGTATTATCCGCATGCTGGCGGACGGTAACGCTGATTTCTGCAAGTCGCTCGGCCTCGACGCCGATTTCAGCAAGTTCGGTATGGGCACGCGCTCGCAGCGTTATTCGATGTTGATCGATGATGGCGTAGTCAAGCAGCTCAATGTGGAACAAGCGGGCAAGTTTGAAGTCTCGAATGCAGAAACATTGGTCGGCCAGCTCGGCTGATCCATCGTACGATGGTAAAAAAATGGCGCAGCGATGCGCCATTTTTGTTGGTTCCGGCCGCACGCACGGACTTGCTCTGCGTGCATTCGTTTTTATACGCCATGCTCAAACAACGTACTGTCAAACAACTGGTCAAGAGCGTCGGCGTCGGCTTGCATTCGGGCACCAAGGTCGCGCTGACACTGCGCCCGGCGCCACCCGATAGCGGTATCACCTTTCGCCGCGTTGATCTCGATCCACCGGTAGAACTGCCAGCCAGTGCGCTGGGGGTCGGCGATACCCGCATGGCATCGACACTGGACAATCACGGTGTCAAGGTATCGACCGTCGAGCATCTGATGTCGGCGTGTGCCGGCCTTGGCATCGACAATCTGATCGTTGAGGTGACTGCCGAAGAAATCCCGATCATGGATGGCTCTGCCTCGTCCTTCGTCTACCTGCTGCAGCAAGCCGGCTTGCAGGAGCAGAACGTAGCGCGCAAATTTATCCGCGTCTTGCGTAGCATTGAAGTCTCCGAAGGCGAAGGTGCGGCGCGCAAGTGGGCTCGGCTTGAACCGATGAACGGTTTCAAGCTGAAGTTTTTCATTGAGTTCAATCACCCGGCTGTCGATGGTACCGGCCAGACCGCCGAGGTCGATTTCGAGATTGAGTCGTATGTGAAGGAGGTGTCGCGGGCCCGCACATTCGGCTTCATGCAGGACGTCGAAATGCTGCGCGGAATGGGCTTGGCACGCGGCGGCTCGCTCGAAAATGCGATCGTGATGGATGAGTACCGCATCCTCAACACCGATGGCCTGCGCTACGACAATGAATTCGTGCGTCACAAGATCCTCGATGCCATCGGCGACTTGTATCTGGTTGGGCACCCTCTGCTGGCCAGCTATGTGGCGCACAAATCCGGTCATGGGCTCAACAACCAGTTGCTGCGTGCGTTGCTGGCCGAGCCGGATGCCTACGAAATCGTCAGCTTCGATGCCATTGAACATGCCCCGCTCACGTACGTGCGTCAAGCAACGCAGGAGTGGAGCCGAAACTAGTCGCCAGAGCTAGCCTGCAGACGCCGTTTTTTTCTGAATAGCCAGACCTGCTTGCGCAGGCTGGTGCTGACGCGATGGACTTCGCGCAGCAATTTGCGCACAGGCGATAGCGGTTGGCTGTTGACCGTCCCTAGCGTCGTCTCAAACAGCTCGTCGTGCGATAGCACATACGGTTCGATGCCCCGGATTGACACGCCATGTTCCCAGTCGCGGTCGAGTGCGGTATCGATGGCGACCGACATGGTGGCGGTATGGTGTAACAGGCGTTGGGCGGCGACGCGGTTCAGCAGGTACCCTTGAGTACCATTTGGCTGGACCAGATAATCGACCAGCACATACGGTCTGATCAACGGCCGGGCCGGAAATGAGGGTTTTTTGAACATCGCAAAAAGACGCACAAGCTCCCAATCGGCCTGTGCCGCACAGAGCGCTTCCACTACGCGGGTAAAGTCCGGCGACAAACCGACATCATCTTCGAGAATCAAGCACTGCTCGTCGTCGCTGGCGAGGAATTCGGTCCACACGGCGCGGTGGCTCAAATAGCAGCCCATTTCGCCTGGCCGCAAGTCGACACCACTGTACGCGAGTCGTTGTTTGCGGTCATAGATGGCCGGCCAATTACTATCCTGTGCATCGGGCGATGCAACCCGTATTGCATCAAAAAAGCGGTAAGGCAACGCGTAGTGCTCGAACTGCTGGCGCATGTAAGTACGTCGCTCAGGCTGGTCCGCCAAGGAAATGCAGTTGATGCGTATCATCCCGCGACCGGCTTTTCAGCGCTGTCCATGTGGGCCAGCAGCAAACTAATAACCAGTCCGTAGAACATGATGGTCGGACGCCAGATCAGCACCACGTCGACCAGCCCAGCGATGAAAAATCCAGTCGAGACGACAATGATCGGTAGTGCCGGATTAGCCGCTGAAGGTGCGCGGAAGTAGCGCCGCCTGGCGGCATCCAGAGGCACAAAATACAGCAACAGCAATGCCAGCACGCCGATGATTCCCCCCTCGGCGGCCGACTTCAGAAATTCATTGTGCGGATGGGTGTACATGGCCAGATCGGACGGCGTTTCACCTGCCGCCTGGTAGGTCACCAGTTCCGCCTGAAACCGGTGATTGCCTATCCCGATCAGTGGATGGGCGGCGAACATCTTGCCAGCAAACCGCCATAACTCGATGCGGGTCGTGGTGGATGTCATGGCCACATTGTCCTCGGAAACGTAATGTTCGATTTCAGCGAGCGTCTGGTCCGAGCGTGACCACAGCGCGCTGTTCGACACCACCACACCGATGAATACCAGCGCGGCTGCCGCTCCGTATAGCAATACCTTGATGCGCTTGTTCGGAAGCAGCAGCCAGACCAGTGTCCCCAGACACAATGCCAGCAGCAGTCCGCTGCGGGTTTGCGTTAGCAGAGGCACGCCGAGCGTGCAGATGATCATCGGGACGGCCAGCCAGCGCCGCCGCAGCGAGCCATCTGGTTGTACGAGTAGTGTCAGGGCGAGCGTGCCAAGGATCAGTGCTAGCGAGGTGTGCGGAATAATGCCCAGAAAACCATTGGGCAGCACGCCACGCGATAGCCCGAGTACGTGCAAGTGCCAGAACATGAGTGGCACGGTGACGAGTAAAAATAGCAGGCAACCCCAGAGAAAAGGACGGATGGAGGGACGCAGTATCAGGACCGCAAAGTACACCGGGATACAGGCAACAAAGCGCGAGACCTCGTCCATGTCGCGCAGATGCAGCGGTCGAGTCAGAAAAAAATGCTGTGTCACGGCGAGCAACAAGGGCAGGCAGAGTGCCAGCACCCAGAGCCAGCGACTGCGCGCACACGCTGCTTTCAGTGCCGCCGGGCGCAATAGCAGATAGCCGCAAGAAAACACAAATAGTGCCAGCGAGAGCGCGTCGTTCATTGTTTTGTTGAGCGCAAGCGAGATGGGATAGAGGAAAAACATCCATGCGAGAAGCGCGCGCGCCAGCGCGTCAGCAGATTTTTTTTGTGGCACTGAAAGTTCTTTCAAACGACAAGTCGTGCGTGCCGGAGATGCTGCGACGGATGCCCGGGGTTAATGATTGGTTGCGACAATTTTTGTTGCTGCTGCTTTGCCATTGCCCGTGTTGGTTACGACAAACATGATTGATCTACTCAAGTCACTGATGGAACAAAGTATAACCGGGGGAGATAGATCGCCACAGAAGCGCATCGTGTTTTGTCATTAAATTCGGATAATTTTGCGCCGCATGAAGAGATCGACGCGCCGTACTGGTGATCGTTGGCAATGATGTTTATTGAGCTGTCCCGATCATGAGCGTGGTCGATTGGCCAGTGCATGAATGGCCGCCAGCAGCGTGGCATTGCGCGGTGTATTTTCCAGTGTGGTTTCAAGTTGCGTGAGGGCCGACACAGCCGGGTCGGGTAACCTTAATTGCTTTATCGGTGGCAGGTTGTCGCGCGGGCGGCCAACTTGCACTTTTAGTCGAATTGCATTAACTTGCCAGCCACGTTGAAGCAACGCTTCCTGCAGTTTTGGTAGTTGTTGCTTGAGCCTCGACGCCAGTGCTGCGTTCGGTGTCGACAACACCAGTTGCCCCGATTCGAATTGCAGGACAGCACACGCAACGAACATCGCCGGCAAGGCCGCCGCACAGTCTGTCTGCAAGGTCATCATGCGGGTAATCGATGGCAGCAACGCGGCCATCTTGTCATGGCTGTGCAGAAAATCAGTAATGCCGCGCGAGGTCGGTTTTTTCCGGAGAGGGGATTTGGCAGGCACGAAAGTGGAGGGGCGCGTCATCGCGTAACCTTACCATAATTGGTTCTGCTAGTACCCGTCTGGAATGCGCAGTGCGGACTGTTCCCCCGGGTCCATCCGGCCTATTTCAACGAATCAGTGTAGGTATCAACGGAGTCGAGATGCAAATTATTTTGCTGCACCCGCGCTTTACCCAAGCGCGATCGCTGACGTTGACGTTGCGCCATGGGGTGCTGTCGGCTTTTCTGCTGCTGGCGCTGGTGTTTGGAAGTGCGGCGGTAATGACCTGGATGACGCTGACGCACGTGGCCGGCATCCATTTGCCTTGGGTGCAGCGCCTGCTGGATGCAGGTAACCAGGGCGAGGCGGCACGCAATGACCGTTACATGCGTGAGAATATCGCCGCCATGGCAGTGAAGCTCGGTGAAATGCAAGCCCAGTTGATGCGTCTCGATGCGCTCGGCGAGCGGGTACAGGGGCTGTCCGGCGTGAAGCCCGAAGAATTTAATTTCAAGGAATTGCCGGGTCGCGGCGGCGCTGCGCCGTCGACATCGCGTATTGCGCCGCCATTGGGCGTCAGCCAGTTCCAGCAAGCGCTCGGTGCGCTGGTCGTCGATATCGAACATCGTTCTGATTACATGAACGCGGTCGAGACCACGCTAATGTTTGACAAGATACGCAGCAAATTGCTGCCCACAATACAGCCTGTCAATGTGTCGTACAACGCCTCCGGTTTTGGCTGGCGCATTGATCCATTTACAGGTCGCAGCACGTTCCACGAAGGGATCGATTTTCCCGCGTCGATTGGCACGCCCATCATCGCCGCCGCTGGCGGTGTAGTCATTGCAGCCGAATTCCATCCGCAGTTTGGCAATATGCTGGAGATCGATCATGGCAACGCCATCGTGACCCGCTACGCCCATGCGTCGCGTCTGCTGATGAAGGTCGGTGACATCGTGCAACGGGGCCAGCATGTGGCGGATATCGGTACCACTGGGCGTTCGACGGGCGCCCATTTGCATTTCGAGGTGTTGGTCAAGGGAGTCCAGCAAGACCCGCACAAGTTCCTGATCGCCGGCTCGGGTCAGGCGCCAGGGTCACAACTGACGCGAAAATAGCGCATCGTTATCACTCAGCCATTGTTTCCCCGCCGGTAACCCCAACGTTCGCGATATCGCATGATAAACTCAAGATCCTTTTCGCTAATGTCCGTTCCTGTCGCACACAGCATGCTGTCTGCCAGGGGTACTAACGGCGCTTATTTTAGAATCCAAGCATGTCATTACTGACCCAGATTTTCGGTAGCCGCAACCAGCGCCTGCTCAAGCAATATCAAAAAACGGTACGCGAGATCAACGCGATGGAACCCGTCATCGAGAAGCTGTCCGACGCGGAACTGCAGGCCAAGACGCCGGCATTCCGTGAACGGATAGCGAAAGGCGAATCGATTGATGCACTTTTGCCCGAGGCATTCGCGGTGTGCCGTGAAGCTAGTCGGCGGGTGCTGAAAATGCGCCACTTCGATGTGCAGTTGGTCGGCGGCATGGTGCTCCATTACGGCAAAATCGCCGAGATGGGTACCGGCGAGGGCAAGACGCTGATGGCAACTCTGCCGGCTTACCTCAATGCATTGGCTGGCAAGGGCGTGCACGTGGTGACGGTCAATGATTATTTGGCGCAGCGCGATGCCGAATGGATGGGGCGTCTCTATGCATGGCTGGGTCTGTCAAGTGGCGTCAATTTGTCGCAGATGGACCATGACGACAAGCAGCTCGCCTATGCCGCCGATATCACCTACGGCACCAACAATGAATTCGGTTTCGACTACCTGCGCGACAACATGGTGTTCGACGCGGCAGACCGGGTCCAGCGTAGCCTCAACTTTGCGATCGTCGATGAAGTCGACTCGATCCTGATCGACGAAGCCCGCACGCCGCTGATTATTTCCGGTCAGGCAGAAAATCATACCGAGCTGTATCACAAGATTAATGAAGTTCCGCCACTGCTGACCTTGCAGGTCGGGGACGAAACGCCGGACGGCAAAGGCAATGTCAGCGTCCCTGGTGACTACACCAAGGACGAAAAAGCGCATCAGGTGTTGCTGACCGAAGCCGGTCACGAAAAAGCCGAACAGATACTGACCCGTATGGGCTTGCTACCGGAAGGTGCGTCGCTGTACGACTCGGCCAATATCACGCTGATCCATCATCTGTACGCCGCCTTGCGCGCGCACACCTTGTACTACAAGGATCAGCATTACGTGGTGCAGGACAATGAAGTCATCATCGTTGATGAATTCACCGGTCGCCTGATGACTGGCCGGCGCTGGTCCGACGGCTTGCATCAGGCCGTCGAATCGAAAGAGAACGTCAAGATCCAGAACGAGAACCAGACGTTGGCGTCGATCACGTTTCAAAACTACTTCCGCATGTACGGCAAGCTCGCCGGCATGACCGGTACGGCCGATACCGAAGCCTACGAGTTCCAGGAAATCTACGGCCTCGAGACAGTGGTGATTCCGCAGAACCGGCCGAATCAGCGCAAGGACCGGCAAGATCAGGTCTACAAGACCAACGATGAGAAATACAGGGCCATGTTGGTCGACATCAAGGATTGTTACGAGCGCGGCCAACCGGTTTTGGTGGGAACCACCTCGATCGAAAACTCCGAGCTGCTATCCGGCATCCTTGATACGGCTGGTTTGCCGCACAACGTGCTTAACGCCAAGCAGCATGCTCGCGAAGCCGAAATTATTGCTCAGGCAGGCAGCCCGAAAGCCATCACGATCGCCACCAACATGGCCGGTCGCGGTACCGACATTGTGCTGGGTGGCAGCGTTGAAAAGCAGTCGCAACATGTCGAAGTCGACGAAACGCTCGGTGATGCCGACAAGCAGACCCGTATCCAGAAACTGCATGACGAATGGCAATCGTTGCATGATCACGTCGTCAAGGCTGGCGGTCTGCATATCATCGGTACCGAACGGCATGAATCGCGTCGCGTTGACAACCAGTTGCGTGGTCGTTCGGCACGTCAGGGCGATCCAGGTTCGTCGCGTTTTTACCTGTCGCTGGACGATGCGCTGCTGCGTATTTTCGCCGGTGACCGGGTGCGTTCAATCATGGACCGCCTCAAAATGCCGGAAGGTGAACCGATCGAAGCCGGTATCGTGTCGCGCTCGATCGAATCCGCGCAGCGCAAGGTCGAGGCGCGCAATTTCGACATCCGTAAACAGCTGCTTGAATACGACGATGTCGCCAACGACCAGCGCAAGGTGATCTACACCCAGCGTAACGAATTGCTCGAATCTCAGGACGTGACGCCGCTGATTGCGTCGTTGCGCCATGGTGTTTTCAACGACCTGTTCCGCGAGCATGTTCCTGCCGAGTCGGTCGAAGAACAGTGGAACGTGCCGGCACTGCAAACTGCGCTGGCCGCCGAATGGACGCTTGAGGTGCCACTGGTCGAGCAATTGGCCGCCAACGACAGCATGACCGACGAAGAGTTACTTGAAAAAGTACTGCAGGCCGCCGATGCGTCGTACGACAGCAAAATTGCCATCGTTGGCAAGGAGTCCTTTTCCGGCTTCGAACGCAGTGTCATGCTCGGTAGCGTCGACACCCACTGGCGCGAGCATCTCGCGGCACTGGACCACTTGCGTCAGGGTATCCATCTGCGTGGTTATGCACAAAAAAATCCGAAGCAGGAATACAAGCGCGAGGCATTCGAACTGTTCGGCCAGATGCTTGAGTTGATCAAGAACGACGTCGTCAAGACCGTGATGACGGTACGGATTCAGTCACGCGAAGAAATCGACGCGGCCGAAGAGCAGTTGGCGCAATCCAGGTTGGCCAATGTAAACTTCCAGCACGCTGATTTCAACCCGGATCTGGACCCCTCCGAGTTGCTCGCGCCGACGGCCAAGCCGGCTAGCGAGACAGACGAGCCGCTGGTCAATGCGATGAAAGTCGGTCGTAACGATCCGTGCCCGTGCGGTAGCGGCAAGAAATACAAGCAGTGCCATGGCAAGTTGTCCTGACCTGTACCCGGAATAAAGAAGAGGCAGGATTTCCTGCCTTTTTTTACGCCTGCAAATTCACTCGCCTACAATAGGCCGTCTTTTTTTATTCGTTTCTTTGATCAACACCACAGATTGCTCCGACACCATGGCCGTTAATTCTCCTCTCCCTATCGCCGCCAACCTGAAACCTGTTGCTGGCATCGAACTCGGCCACGCCGAAGCTGGCGTGCGCAAACCCAACCGCAAGGATGTGCTGGTCATGACGCTGGCGCCGACGGCCACGGTTGCCGGGGTATTCACCCTCAACCGCTTTTGCGCGGCCCCGGTGCAGGTCTGCAAGGCGCATCTGGAAGGTTTGCACATGGCCGGCTTGCCGATTCGTGCGCTGGTCATTAATACGGGCAATGCCAATGCAGGAACCGGTGAAAGCGGTCTCGCTGACGCCAACGCGGTCTGCGATGCGCTCGCCGGTTTGCTGGCGTGCGACGCCGCGCAAATCCTGCCGTTTTCGACCGGTGTGATTCTTGAGCCGCTGCCGGTGGCACGCGTCAACGCGGGCCTGCCGCAAGCGCTGAGTAATCGGCAGGCGGATAACTGGTACAACGCCGCTGAAACCATCATGACGACCGACACCCAGCCGAAGGCGGGTTCGGCAACCGTCGTCATCAACGGTGAAACCATTACCCTGACCGGCATTAGCAAGGGGGCCGGCATGATCAAGCCGAACATGGCCACCATGCTGGGCTTTCTCGCCACCGATGCCGGCGTTTCACAAAACGTGCTGGAGCACATGGTCAAGCAGGCGGCTGATCACTCCTTCAACTGCATCACGATCGATGGGGATACGTCGACCAATGATTCGTTCATGCTGATCACCACCGGCGCTGCAAAGCTGCAGATCACGGACATCGATTCGCCCGAATACGCCCTGTTGGCTGAAGCCGTGACCAAACTATCGCGCGAGCTGGCGCAAATGATCGTGCGTGATGGCGAAGGTGCGACCAAGTTCATCACCATCACGGTGGAAGAGGGCGTCAGCATCGAGGAATGTCGCAAGATCGCCTATTCGATCGGCCATTCACCGCTGGTCAAGACGGCCTTTTTTGCTTCCGATCCGAATCTCGGTCGCATCCTTGCGGCGATCGGCTACGCCGGCGTTGATGATCTTGATGTCAGCAAGCTCGACCTGTATCTCGACGATGTGCTGGTGGCGCGTAATGGTGGTCGCAATCCGGCCTACAAGGAGGCCGATGGCCAGCGCGTGATGAAACAAAGCGAAATCACGGTGCGCGTCAAACTTGGCCGTGGCGATGCTGCGGCCACCATCTGGACCTGTGATTTGTCACATGAGTACGTGACGATTAACGCCGACTACCGTTCTTAATACCCGTTCATAAGAGACACCTGACCCATGACCCAGCTAGACCAATTCCTGCAACGTGCTGAACAACTGCTGACTCGCCTCGAGGCCGTCTTGCCACAAAGTCCCGCCGCGATCGACTGGCATGCCGGTACCGCATTCCGCTGGCGCAAGCGTGGTGGCGTTGGCAGCCTGCAGGCGGTGCGGCAAGTCGCTGCGATTACCTTGTCCGATCTGCAGAACATCGCCCCACAAAAAGAACAAATCGAACTGAACACGCATCAATTTGTGCGTGGCCGGCCTGCCAATAACGTGCTGCTGACCGGCGCACGCGGGACCGGAAAATCATCGCTGATCAAGGCCTGCCTGAACCAGTTCGCCGGGCAGGGCTTGCGCTTGATCGAAGTCGACAAGGAAGACCTGGCCGATCTGGCTGACATCGTCGACCTGATTGCCGGCCGGCCGGAACGCTTCATTATTTTTTGTGATGACCTGTCGTTCGAGGAAGGCGAGCATGGCTACAAGGCGCTGAAGGTCGCGCTCGATGGCAGTATTGCCGCGCAATCGGATAACGTGCTGATCTACGCTACCTCGAACCGGCGCCACCTGATGCCGGAGCGGATGGCCGACAACGCCACGTACAGAAATGATGAGTCTGGAGATTTGCATCCGGGCGAAACCGTTGAAGAAAAAATTTCGTTGTCCGAGCGTTTTGGCCTGTGGGTATCGTTCTATCCATTCAAGCAGGATGACTATCTGGCCATTGCAGGACACTGGTTAGCCCATTTCGGTTGCACGCAGGAACAGGTTGTTGCGGCTCGTGGTGATGCCTTGCGCTGGGCGTTGCAGCGCGGGTCTCGCTCGGGTCGGGTGGCGTGGCAATTTGCGCGTGACTATGCGGGCAAGCAGCATGGCTGATGGCGTGACTGCCGCCAAGCCGATCGATGTCGCTGTCGGTATTCTGATGCAGCCTAACGGCGATGTCTTGCTGGGGCAGCGTCCCCACGGCAAGCCGTACGCCGGGTACTGGGAATTCCCTGGAGGAAAAGTAGAGCCGGGAGAATCGATTTTTGCCGCCTTGCAGCGCGAATTTGTTGAAGAACTAGGTATCGAGGTGCGCAGTGCGCAGCCATGGTGTGGTGTCGAGCATGTCTATCCACATGCGCATGTTCGGCTGCATTTTTACATCAGTCGGGATTGGCACGGCGCGCCGCAAAGTCTGGAAGGGCAGGCCTTCGCCTGGCAGGGGACAGTCGATCTCGAGCCATTGTTGCCGGCAACGATCCCGTTGATCGCATGGCTCGATCAGCTACGTTTCGCGGCAGTCAATACGGCTTGATGCGGAAAGGCGATTTCGCGCTGCGAGGTGGCACCTGGTGCCGTAGCATCAGCGCGCGCAAGCTGTTACTTCAATGGTCTGCGTCAGCGTTGAGGTGTCTCGTCGGGATCGGCGTCCGGATCGTCCAGCGGCGGGCTACCCGGGATGGTGTATTTTTCTTCGGCCCATGCGCCGAGATCAATCTGCTTGCAGCGTTCGGAGCAAAACGGGCGGTACTTGCTGGCTTCCGACCATACCACTTTGGTGCCGCAGGTCGGGCAATCGACTACTGTTGCCATGTGTTGGTGTTCGCTTTAAAAAGAGGATGTTAAAAACTGCAGAGGGTCAGCTCGAACGGAACATCTGCTTCGCTGGGTTTGGGTTTCATGTCGCCATCCTGGGATGTGAAGCGTACCCACAGCATGTACTTGTTGGCGGAGATTTCCGGTATCGCGCCAAGGGGCGCATCGATGGCCAGCCGCAGCATCTGGTAGACCTTTCCTTGCAGCATTTGCTGGTAACTGCCCGCGTGCGCCACCACTGGTGCCGAGCGCCCGGACTCGCGCAACAGTCGTAGTACCAGGTTGATGGCGCCAAACAGTGGTGCCATCGGTGCAAACCAGGAGGCGATATCATCAAAACGTTTTCGGGCCGGACCTTGCTGCCATGCGTAATACGAGGGTAAATCGAATTCGCAGGCGCCACCGGGAATGATGGTGCGTCCGCGAATACTCATTAGCCATTCATTGTCACGTACGTTCTGGCCAGTTTTACCCTGGGCGGCAATCAATGCGGCGCTGATCTGGTCGACTTCTGCAAGTACCGCATCAAGGCGTTCGAGTTGTACATTCGGATTGGAGCGGAATCCCATCAACGTCTGCTTTTGTCGTTCGAGTTCCTGCAGCAGGTCTGATTTCAGATCGGCACGACCGGCCACCTCCAGCATCTCGAAGATTGTCGAGAGGGCGACGTGATGTTGCAGCGGATGCTCCTGTTGCAGAAAAAAAGCAAATTTCTCGTACAGGTCCTCGAGCCGCAGCAACGTGCGAATACGCTCGTTGAAAGGGTATTCGTAAACAATCAAAATGGCATCCCTAAAAAGTTCGGCAACCGATACTGGCATGATTCTGAACGATGCGGCGTGAAATTACAAACGCAGCCAGACGTTGATGACGTCACGGCTGCGCAGCCAGCGCGCAGTACAGGGCATGCAGGCGCTCGACCTGCGGTATCAATGCGGCAGTGTCGCGATCGTTGCAGATCAGATCGTCAGCGGCTGCATTGCGTTGAGCGCGGCTGGTCTGAGCCGACATGATGGCACGAACCTGCTGCTCAGGGAGTCCGTTGCGGTGAATTACACGTGCAATTTGCAGTTCTTCCGGGCAATCGACGACCAAGATGCGGCTAACCCGGTCGCGCCAGTGGCCTGACTCGACCAGCAGAGGCACCACGAACAGCTTGTACAGGCCGGTTGCCTGCGCAGCTGCGCGCGCCACTTCTTCTCTGATCAAGGGATGCAGGATGGCTTCGAGTTTCTTTTTCGCGACCGGATTACTGAAAACCTGGTCACGCATTTTCGTGCGGTCCATCGCACCGTCCGGTTGCAGGACTTGTGCGCCGAACGCGCTGGCGATAGCCGGCAGGGCGGCGCCGCCTGGTTCGGTTAGTTTGTGTGCAATCAGATCGGCATCAATCAATGTTGCGCCACGTTCTGCAAACAGGTCAGCGACGGTACTCTTGCCGCTGCCGATGCCGCCGGTCAGGCCGACTGAAAAATCGCTGGTGCTTGCCGCCATCATGCCAGCCACTGCGTGTACATGCGCGTGAGGGCATTGCCCGCCACCAGTGCCAGCAATCCTGCAGCAGCCAAATATGGACCGAATGGAATCGGATTATCGCGTTCGCGCTTGCCGAACAGGATCAAGCTGATGCCGACTACGGCGCCCACCAGTGATGACAGCAGGATAATCAGCGGCAGCATTTGCCAGCCTAGCCATGCACCTAGCGCGGCAAGCAATTTGAAGTCGCCATAGCCCATGCCTTCTTTGCCGGTCAGCAGTTTGAAAAGCCAGTAGATCGACCATAGACACAGATAGCCGGCTGCAGCGCCGATCACCGCATCCCCCAGCGGCACGAAGGTGGCCTGCACGTTCAGTAATAAGCCGAGCCACAATAAGGGATAGGTCAGGTCATCGGGCAGCAACTGCGTATCGGCATCAATGCCGCTCATCGCGATGAGCAGCCAGGCAAAGACTAGCGCGGCCGCACCAGTCAATCCTGCGCCGAAATGCCAGATCAGCGCAGCCGACACCAGGGCTGTAAACAATTCGACGATCGGGTAGCGCGCCGAAATGGTTGTCTTGCACTGCTTGCATTTGCCACCTAGTGCCAGATAGCTGATGACCGGAATATTCTCGATGCCGCTGATGGCGTGACTGCAGCTTGGGCAGGCGGAGCGCGGCAGCATCAGGTTGTAGCGATCCGTGTGTGGTAACGGCAACCCGCTTTCGCTGGCAACATAGTTATCGGATTCTCGCTGCATCATCTTCGGAACCCGATGAATGACAACATTGAGAAAACTCCCGATCAGCAAGCCGAGGATGCCTGCGAGGGCCGCACCCAGCGCATTGCCGGGTGTCGAGAGGACGGTCACCAGCAATGCGTAATCTCGCATCAAACCACGGCTCCCAACTTAAATATCGGCAAATACATCGCGATCACCAGACCGCCAATGAGTACGCCGAGCACTACCATGATCAACGGTTCCATCAGGCTGGAAATGGCGGCAACAGCATCGTCGACTTCGTTTTCATAGAAATCTGCGACTTTACCCAGCATGTTGTCGAGTGAACCTGACTCTTCGCCGATGGAGACCATTTGCGTGACCATGTTCGGGAAGACGTTGGCGTTTTGCATTGCCACAGTGAGGCTGGTGCCGGTACTGACTTCGGTCTGAATTCTTTTTGTTGCGTCGAGATAGACGGCATTTCCGGCAGCGCCGCCGACCGAGTCGAGCGACTCGACCAGTGGCACGCCAGCGGCAAACATCGTAGCAAGCGTTCGAGTCCAGCGTGCAATCGTTGCCTTGCGGATGACGGCGCCGAAAATCGGTGCCTGCAACAGCGCCCGGTCCATGATCTGCTGGACCTTGAGCGACCGCCGCCAGGCCTGAAAAAACAGGTAAAGGCTTCCAAAAATGAAGCCGAAGATCAGATACCAGTAAGTCACGAAGAAGTCCGAAATTGCCATCACGACCAGCGTTGGCGCGGGCAGATCTGCGCCGAAGCTTTTGAACACCTCCTTGAAGGCGGGCACGACGAAAATCATGATGACTGCGGTGACAACAAAGGCGACGACCAAGATAGAGATCGGGTAGAACAGCGCCGACTTGATCTTGCCCTTGATAGCGATGGTTTTTTCCTTGTAGATCGCCAGTCGGGTCAGCAAGTCCTCGAGAATCCCGGCCTGTTCGCCGGCACCGACGAGGTTGCAGAATAGGGGGTCGAAATACAGTGGGAATTTGCGGAAAGCTTGGTTCAGGCTGGTACCGGTTTCGACATCGCCACGGATCTCCATGATCAATTTCGACATCGACGGATTAGCATGGCCCTTGGCGACAATATCGAACGATTGCAGCAGCGGTACGCCGGCCTTCATCATTGTTGCCAGCTGCCGAGTGAACAGACTGATGTCCTTGTCCGTAATTTTTTTACCGCTGCGGAAGGTCTTTTTCTTGACCTTGGTCGACATGATGCCTTGGCGACGCAGCGTGGCGTTGACGATGGCTTCGCCGTTGGCGCGCATTTCGCCGCGGACAATCTTGCCCGATTTATCTTTGCCTTCCCACGCGTAAATAGATTCCTTGATGGCCAGTGAACCAACTGTTTTTCGGGCTGCCGTTGCCATGATTGCTCCTGGTTATTCTTGATTACTCATTGGTACAGCCGAGGATTTCCTCGAGACTGGTTAATCCTTGCTTTACTTTGATCAGGCCGGACTGGCGTAGGGTGCGCACACCATCGAGCTTGGCCTGGGCTTCGATTTCGAGGGCGGTGCCATGACTCAGGATGACGCGCTCGATGTCTTCCGTAATTGGCATGATTTGGTAAATGCCGAGTCGGCCCTTGTAGCCGCTACCACTGCAACGCTCGCAACCGACAGCCTTGTTGGGTTTCCAGCTGCCGTCGAGGTCATCGGCATGAAAACCAGCCTCGAGCAGCACATCGTTCGGGATATCGACTGGAATTTTGCAGGTACAAAGTCGACGTGTCAGTCGCTGTGCGGTGATCAGGATCACCGAGGAGGCGATATTGAACGGCGCTACGCCCATATTCATCAGTCTCGTCAGTGTCGATGGCGCATCGTTGGTATGCAGGGTTGAAAAAACCATGTGACCAGTTTGGGCTGCCTTGATCGCAATGTCGGCGGTTTCGAGATCACGGATTTCGCCCACCATAATGATGTCTGGATCCTGGCGCAGGAATGCCTTCAGCGCTACCGGGAATGTCAGCCCGGCCCGGTCATTGATGTTGACCTGATTGACGCCGGGCAGGTTGATCTCGGCGGGGTCCTCGGCAGTAGCGATGTTGATGCCGGGCTGGTTCAGAATGTTCAGGCAGGTGTAGAGCGAGACGGTCTTGCCTGAACCGGTCGGACCGGTGACCAGCACCATGCCGTAGGGTCGCTGGATCGCCTTCATCAAGGTTTCTTTTTGATCGGGATCGTAGCCGAGTGCCTCAATGCCCATTTGCGCCTGCGACCCGTCGAGGATACGCATAACGATTTTTTCACCAAACAGGGTTGGCAGAGTGCTGACACGAAAGTCGATCGATCGTGTCTTGCTTAGCACCAGCTTCATGCGACCGTCTTGCGGCACCCGTTTCTCGGAAATATCCAGCTTCGAAATGACCTTGATCCGTGAAGCGAGTTTTTCCTTGATGGCCAACGGCGGTTGCGCGATTTCACGCAGCACGCCGTCGACACGGAAACGGATTCGATAAAATTTCTCAAACGGTTCAAAATGCAAGTCGGACGCGCCCAGATTAATGGCGTCGATTAGCATTTTTTGCAGGAACTTGACGATCGGTGCATCGTCGATGTCGGCTGCACCGGGATCGCTTTGAGCGACTGTTTCTTCGATGGCGAAGTCGATCTCGAGTCCGTCACCGGTCAGGGTATTGAGACTTTCTTCGCTGCTTTGCCCGAACAGTTCGATCAGTCGGAGCAGGCCGGTGTGTTCCACAATGACCAGTTCGACAGTCAGCTCTGTTTGGAATTTGATCTGGTCGAGGACCGCAGTATTGGTCGGGTCCGAGATTGCGATGGAAATTTTATTGCCGCGTTTAGCCAGTGCAATGACGCGCTGGCTTTGCATGAGCTTGTTGTCGATCACACCTTCCGGGCGCAGCGCCATGTTGAAGACAGAAAAGTCGAGCAACGGATAGCCGAACGTTTCTGAGCAAAAGTTGGCGAGTGACTTTGCATCGATGATGCCAGAGGCGATCAGCGTATCAATGAATTGGGTTTTGTCAGCGCTGGCTTGCTTGCTAAGCGTGTCAGCTTGCAATGCCGATAGACGACCGGCCTGGAGCAACGCGCGCGCCAATCCTGAAATGATTGTGTTGGAACCCGGGTTGGACAACACTACGGCCATATGTTCTTCAATTCAATGTTGGATCGGAATACGGTGTGATGTGGTTCGTCGGCAGTCATTAGCGATCTTGATAGTCGATGATGCCTACCGGCACCTTGATTGTAAAGGTATTGCCCATTTTGGCTGGGATTGATCGTGGGTGTGTCGCGACAGTTATCCACTTCGGCCCGTGCTGTGCGTAACTGGCGGGGGGCGGATCAACTTGACGACCTTGATGGACTGGTTTTTTACTTGAACGATTTCTATCACGCAGTCATTGATTTTCAGGCAGACACTGGCCTCGGGAATATCCTGCAGATACTCCAGCAGTAACCCGTTGATCGTTTTGGGGCCATCGAGCGCGAACTGTAATTTGAGTTGCTTATTAATGTCGCGCAGCGTGGTGGAACCTTCGAGCAGGCAGCTACCGTTCTCGCTCCAACTGACATTGTCGGCACGCGCTGCCGCCGGCGTTGATGTGGTGAATTCTCCAATCATTTCCTCGATGATGTCTTCCAGAGTGACCAAGCCCTGCACTTCGCCGTATTCGTCGACGATGATGGCAAGTCGTTCATGGTTTTCCTGAAAGTACTGCAGTTGCATCAGTACGTCGGTGTCCTCGGGAATGAAGTACGGTTGCGTCAGCAGTGCGCGGAAATGATCGGTGCTCAGTTCCTCACTTTCATTGAGGAGGCCGATGGCTTTGCGCACATGCAGGATGCCGATGATTCGGTTGATTTCGCCATCATGCACCGGGAGCTTGTTGTGGTAGCAAGTGGTCAGTTGTCTCTTGATTTCGTCGATGCTATGCGCAAGATTGAGTGACTCGATCTGGGCGCGAGGCGTCATGACGTCTTCGACCGACATGTGCTCGAGGTCGAACAAGTTGAGCAGAATGCTTTGGTGTTTTTTCGGGATGAAATTGCCGCCTTCAAGCACCATGGAGCGTAACTCCTCGGGCGACAATTTGTGGTCGCGCTTGGTGCCCCGGCGAATGCGCAACAAGCGCAGCAGCGCAGTGACGAACAAGTTGACGAACCAGATTACCGGTTTGCTGACTGCCATTAACGGCTTGAGTATGAGTGCCGCCGGCAAGGCAATTCTCTCCGGGAACGTGGCGCCTATGATTTTTGGGGCGATTTCTGCGAAAACGATCAGTAGAAACGCCACCGCGCCGGTAGTGATGGCGATGACGCCTTCTTCGTGGCCGAAGCTGGCAATGGCGATCGTGGTGACGAGTGCCGTCGCCAGCGCATTGATCAGCGTATTGGCGATGAGTACGAGTGACAAAACTTGGTCAGTGCGATCCAGCAGCCAGAGCGTCGTCGTCGCGGCAAAGCTGCCACGCTTGGCCAGATGGCGCAGACGATGACGATTGGCCGACATCAGGGCGGTTTCAGCCATGGCAAAAAAAGCGGAAAGTACGATCAGGCAGGCGAGCACAAGTAGTTGCGCCCAGAATGGGACGGTATCCAAAGGGTCACCGCAAAGAAATGAACATCATGAAGAAGATGGCCGGGTGAAGTCAGTAACAGACGCCCGATCATGGCCAGTAGGGTAGACCACCTCGCGCTGCGTGAAACGGCTTGGACTCAATGGTTGCGGTCTACCGCAAACGTACACAAGTCTAGCAGTGAAGTTTTGTACTGGCTATCGGACAGGCCTGCAATTGCCTGACTGGCGCGAGCCGCTGCTTTTTCTGCTTCGCTGCGGGTGTAATCGAGCGCACCCGAGCTGCTGATGGCTGCGAGGATGGCGTCGAAATGCTGCTCGTCACCTTGTTCGATGCAGCTTCTGACGAGCGCGCGTTGCTCGGCGCTGCCGTTGTGCATCAGATGAATTAACGGCAGCGTCGGCTTGCCTTCGCGCAGGTCATCGCCGACGTTCTTGCCGATATCGTCCGCCTTGCCGGAATAGTCGAGGACGTCATCGATGAGTTGGAACGCGGTGCCGAGCGAGCGGCCATATTCTGCAGCAGCTTCGATATCTGGCTCCGAGGCGCCGGCAATGAGCGCGCCGAGTTGCGCTGCGGCTTCGAACAATTTTGCCGTTTTTGATCGGATTACTTGCAAATAACGTGCTTCGGTGACATCGGGATCGTGCATGTTCAGCAGTTGCAGGACTTCGCCTTCGGCGATGACATTGGTGGCGTCCGACAGGATGCGCATGACCCGCATGTCGTCGACGGTCACCATCATCTGGAAAGCGCGCGAATAAACGAAATCACCGACCAGCACCGATGCGGCATTACCAAACAAGGCATTGGCTGTCTGGCGTCCGCGCCGTAGTGACGACTCATCGACCACGTCGTCGTGTAGCAAGGTCGCCGTGTGGATGAACTCGACGACCGCTGCCAGATCATGGTGGCTTGTTCCGCTGTAGCCAAAAGCGCGTGCCATTAACAGCACCAATACCGGCCGGATACGTTTTCCGCCGGCGCTGATGATGTATTCTGCGATCTGGTTGACCAAAGCGACATCGGAGTGAAGTTGCTGACGAATTACCAGATTGACCGCCTCCATGTCGCTAGCAATAGCCTGCGTGGAGGAAGGGCGTGTTGCGGAAGCTTGGGCTGCGGACAAGGTAGGCCTGATAAGTATCGGAAATGGGCTTGATTATACGATGACATGCTGTTGGCATCCGTGGCACTCTGTGGGACGTCGTAGCCGGTGTGTCCATGTGCGTTTGGTGGATTCAATTTTGACCCGGCCCGAAACATCATGTATGATTTGCGGTTTTCCCGAATCCGCGTGTAGCATTTTGCGTTTCGTGCAGCGAGTTCAACGAGAAAAAGTCCCTTAATAATTGATGAGGTTTCATATGTACGCGGTCATAAAAACCGGTGGCAAGCAATACAAAGTTGTTGCTGGTGAAAAATTTAAAGTAG
>JBLHLW010000027.1:0-49179 GCA_047621345.1 Minisyncoccia bacterium
CGATTGGAAGCCGCAGTTGCCGCGATTGGGATTAGGCATGATGAAGTGGTAAGGCGCAAAGCCATTCTGTAAACGACTGCTATGATAACCGCTTTACCGCCCATCCCCCGAAATCCATCCATGAGCGCACCCGTTTTCAGTCATACCCAGGAACAAATGCAGCAGCTGGCCCAAGATGTATTGCGCTACGCCCGACAACGCGGTGTATCCGACGCCTGCGTCGAGGTCAATGAAGGTCAGGGACTGTCGGTCATGGTACGCAAGGGCAGCGTCGAAACCATCGAAAAGAATAAAGACAAAGGCGTCTCGGTAACGGTGTATCTCGGCAGCGAAGGCCATCTGCGCAGCGGCAATGCCGATACCTCCGACTTTTCGCAGCAGGCATTGAAAGCCACCGTCGAAGCCGCCTGGAACATTGCCCGCTTCACTGCCGAAGACGACTGTGCCGGTCTGCCCGATCCCGATCAGTACGAAAAAAATCCACCCGACTTGCAGCTCTACTACCACTGGGATATCGACGCCGCTCAGGCGGTCGCACTGGCACAGCGCTGCGAGGCAGCAGCGTTTGCGGTTGATCCACGTGTCACCAACAGTGAGGGCGCTGGCGTCTACGCACAGCACTCGCAATTCGTGATGGCGAATACGCGCGATTTCATGGGCGGTTATGCGTTTTCGCGGCACACGCTGTCGGTCTCGCCGATCGCCGGTCGCGGTAATGGCATGCAGCGTGATGACTGGTATTCGTCGCAGCGCGATCCGCAACGACTGGCTAGTCCTGAGGCCATCGGTCGGTATGCCGCAGAACGGGCGCTGGCCCGGCTGCGTGCGCGCAAACTGTCGACGCGCAAGTGTGCGGTGCTGTTCGAAGCGCCGCTGGCGGTCGGTCTGCTAGGCACCTTTGTACAGGCGGTCTCGGGTGGTGCGCTGTATCGCAAATCGACTTTTCTGCTCGACTCGCTCGGCAAGCAAGCGCTGTCCGAGCACATCCGCATTGCCGAAGATCCTTACGTCGTCGGTGCGGTCGGTTCGGCACCGTTCGATGACGAAGGTTGCCGCACAGTGGCACGCGATGTGGTGGTCGATGGTGTCGTGCAAGGCTATTTTTTGTCGACCTACTCGGCGCGCAAATTGGGTATGCCGAGTACCGGTAATGCCGGTGGTTCGCATAATCTGAGCATGTCGTCGAGCCTGACCAGGCCAACCGACGACTTCAAGGCCATGCTTAAAAAACTGGGGACCGGTTTGCTGGTAACGGAACTGATGGGCGAGGGCACCAACTATGTCACCGGTGATTATTCGCGCGGGGCATCCGGCTTCTGGGTCGAAGGTGGCGTGATCCAGTATCCGGTCGAAGAAATCACCATCGCCGGCAACATGCAAACGATGTTCAAGCAGATCGTCGCGATCGGCGCGGATACCTATTTGCGCGGTACCAAGCAAACCGGATCGGTACTCATCGAGAGCATGACGGTGGCAGGCGACTGACGCACCGGCGTTTTTATAACTGCTGCAAAATCTCGCGTCCGATTGCCCCTAGCGGCACAATCTTGTCGACTGCATCGAGCTTGACGGCCTCTTTGGGCATGCCGTAGACGACACAGCTTTCTTCATCTTGGGCCAACGTGCGCGCGCCGGCCTGACGCATTTCCAGCAAGCCGTGCGCGCCATCGTCGCCCATGCCGGTCATGATCACGCCGAGCGCGTTGGCACCGGCACTTCTGGCTACCGAGCGGAATAATACATCGACCGATGGCCGGTGCCGATTGACCAGCGGGCCGTCGATGACATCGACAAAATACTGATTACCGACGCGGCGCA
The DNA here is from genome assembly GCA_047621345.1 of Minisyncoccia bacterium. Classification (GTDB taxonomy): domain Bacteria; phylum Pseudomonadota; class Gammaproteobacteria; order Burkholderiales; family Burkholderiaceae_D; genus Actimicrobium. Next base: position 1,819 of record JBLHLW010000027.1, read on the forward strand.
GCAGCATGTGCTTGCCGCCCGGCGCGATCAATGCCAGACCTTGTACGACGCGATCTTTATGTTGCGCCTCGCGTACTTCAATCTGGCAGAGTGTGTTTAGGCGAGCGGCGAATTCGGCAGTGAATTTTTCCGGCATATGCTGCACGATGACGATGCCGGGCGAGACGCGCGGCAAGGTCACCAGCACTTTTTCGAGTGCCTGCGTGCCGCCGGTCGAGGTACCCAGCGCGACGATGCGCTGGGTGGTTTGGATCAGGGCGCCGTAGCTAACTGCCGGCGGCAGGATGGCATCGGCGCTGAATTTTTCAACCACGATCAGTTGCTTGATGTTGGCTTTCGCCGCCGCCTTGACGGCGATGAGCAACTCACTCGCATGGTCGTCGAGGAATTGTTTGACACCCAGCGCGGGCTTGGCGATGAAGGCTACTGCGCCGGCGGCCAGCGCTTCGATCGCGCTGTGGTCACCGGCGCCAATCAGTGTCGAGCAGACCACAATCGGCGTCGGTCGCTCGCGCATGATCCGGCGCAAAAAAGTCAGGCCATCGGTACCCGGCATGTCGATGTCGAGCACGATCACGTCGGGCCACTGTGTCTTCATGCGTACCGCTGCCAGCAGCGGATTGGCCACCGCGCTGATAACCTCAATCTGCGGATCGACACCCAGCACGACGGTCAGCACCTGGCGTACCACTGCCGACGCATCGATCAGCATGACCTTGATGCGCTTCATCGAAGATCCTCAGAGACCTCCGGTTGTATCCCGTGCAAGGGTTCGCTCAAAATCGGGTGAACTGGGATTCGTCCAGAGCGCTGTGTTGACGCTCGCTACGGACGATGGTCGGCTTGCTGCCACCGTCCTTGATCAACATCGTACGACCCGACGACCGTGTCGATGTCGAGGATGGCGCGCTGTTCCTGGCACTTCCTTCAAGCTTGAAGAACGCCATCGTCGTTTGTAGTTGCTCGGCCTGGCCACTCATTTCTTCGGCGGTCGCGGCGAGCTCCTCGGAACTCGATGCATTCTGCTGCGTGATCTGGCTCAACTGGATGACGGCACTATTGATCTGAGTAACACCTGAGGATTGCTCGGTGGATGCGGCAGAAATTTCCTGCACCAGGTCGGAGGTCTTGCGAATATTAGGCACCATTTCGTCGAGCAGCTTGCCCGCTTGTTCCGCCAGTTCGACGCTGCTACCAGCAAGTTCGCCGATCTCTTGCGCCGCGATCTGGCTGCGTTCGGCCAGCTTGCGCACTTCCGCAGCGACGACAGCAAAACCCTTGCCGTGTTCGCCGGCGCGCGCCGCTTCGATGGCGGCATTCAAGGCCAGTAAATTGGTTTGGTAAGCAATGTCATCGATGATGCTGATCTTGCGGGCAATCTGCTTCATGGCAGCGACCGTTGCATTGACCGACACGCCACCTTCGGCGGCTTCCTGTGCGGCCTTGCTGGCCATGCCATCGGTGACTTTGGCGTTCTCGGTATTCTGGGCAATTGATGACGACATTTGCTCGATCGAGGCGCTGGTTTCCTCGACGCTGGCCGCTTGCTCGCTGGAGGCTTGGGATAGCGATAGCGACGTGGCGCTGACCTGTTCGGAGGCGCTTGCCAGTGACTGGGCACCGCTGTTGACATCGGCGACGACTTGCGCAAGCTTGATCAACATGTTGTTCGAAGCCGACTTCAATTCATCCCAGGTGCCTTGATATTGTTTGCGCATCGGTTGCGTCAGGTCGCCGTTTTCCATGGCACCCATGACGTCACGTAATTCCTGAACCGGGACGCTGACACCTTCCATCACGTCGTTGATGCCGGCGATCAGGCGGTTGTACGCGCCAGCATGGCGCGTTGCATCGGCGCGTACTTCAAGGCGGCCTTCCGTAGCGGCGCGGGTCAGTAATTCGGTGTCGGCGATCATTGCCTGCACCGCACTCTGCATTGATCGCACCGACGTTGCCATGACGCCCATTTCGTCTTTGCTGTGGATGTCGAGCTGGAAGTCGAGATCGCCGGCACTCATCTTATCGGCTGCATCGACCACTTTGCGGGCAGGGCCGGTAATGCTGCGAGCAAGCGAGACGCCGAAAAGACTGGCCAGTATCAAGCCGACCAAGCCACCGATCAGCAATATGCGCTGGGTCGATGCACTCAGTGCGTGCATCTCTATGCGGCGTGGCCTCGAGCAAGGTTTGCTGGACGGTCCGGATGTCGTCAACCAGCTTGCGCATGATGTCCATCTCCGTCTTTCCGTGAGAGACAATGGCGACGACTTCCGCGTAGCGCGTCAGGTCGTCACCGATCGTGCGTCGCGTGGTGATACTGGGATCAACGGCTTCTTTCGACCATTTATCGTAGTGGCTTTTCAATTGCAACAACTGATCCTGCAAAAGTACGTTATCAGTAGTCAGATTTTTTACGTCATTAAAACTTTTCTCAAACTGTTTTTTTCCTGATGTGATCGTTCCGAGATACTCGTTTGTTGCCGCGACCAGAAAGCCGCGTTGCCCAGTTTCGATATCGATCATCGCCGCCATCGCCACGTTCATGTGACGCAGAACTTGCTGGGTATGGTTATCCAGCGCATTGGCTTCGGTATAGCGCGTCAGGTTCCAGGAACCCACACCGATGACGCTCAACAAAATGAGGACAACGATGGCAATTGCACCGCCAAGACGATAACCGATATTGATGTTTTTCATTAATTTTATCTTTCTGATGCAGGAATACAGGAATGCAGGAATGCAGTAAAAAATTGCGAATTATGATTTTCGGTAAATGGACGGTGACAGCGTCTCTACGGCTGTCGTGATGTCGTTGAGGCTTTCCGAATGGCCAATGCAAAAATGACCGCCCGGTTTGAGTTTCAATAGCACCCGTGCCACGACGTCTCGCTTGGTGTCGTCGCTGAAATAGATCATCACATTGCGCAAGAAAATGACGTCGAACAGACCTATTTCCGGCAGCGTATCGTTGAGGTTGACCTGCGAAAAACGTACCTTGCTGCGCAGCGTACGGTCGATTAGCAGGGTGCCTTGATGCGTACCGCTGCCCTTGAGGCAGAACCGTGACAAGTAGGCTGATGGAATATTGTCGGTGCGCTGCATCGAATAGTGGCCGCTGCGCGCGCCGATCAGCACGCTGCTGCTGATATCGGAGCCGAACACTTCCCACGGCGTGCTGCCGAGGCTGTCGGCCAGGACCATCGCGATGCTGTAGGCCTCTTCGCCGGTCGAGCTGGCGGCACTCCAGACCCGGAACGGCTGACCCCGGCCGACCGCTTCCAGCGCCCGCGCACGCAGAAAATCGAAGTGCGCCGGTTCGCGAAAAAAATACGTTTCGTTGGTCGTCAGCAGGTCGATCGCGGTCTGTACTTCTTCCGGTTTTTGACGACTGCCGAGTAGCTGAAAATAAGCGCTGTAACTATCGAGCTTGTAGTACGCCAGTCGCTTGGCCAGACGACCGCTGACCAGCGCTTTTTTTGACGAGGACAACGTGATGCCGGCCGCATCAAAAATGAAGCGCTGGAATTGACCAAACTCCTGGTCGGTAATGAGGGGTGGGCTCATCGTCGCTTAAGTTGCCAGCGCCGGCGGCGACTCGCTCAGTTGTGCCAGTGCGCCAAGTTCCTGGATCGACAGTACGCGGCTGATGTTGAGCAGGATGACGAACTTGCCGTTGACCTTGCCCATACCCGCGATGAAGTCGGTCCGGATGCGCGCCCCGAAGGCTGGCGCCGGTTCGATGTCGGCATCCGGAATGTCGAGTACCGCATTGACGGCATCGACTACCAGACCCATGTCGTGGGTCTGGTCCTGACGTTCGCCATCGGCGGCCTCGACCTCGACGATGACGGTGCAGGTGCGTTTGGTGATGACCGTTGGCGGCTTGCCGAAGCGCGCCGCCAGATCCATCACCGGCACCACTGCACCGCGCAGGTTGATCACGCCGAGTATGCATTCGGGCATCATCGGGACGCGCGTCAGGCCGTCGTATTCAATGATTTCCTTGATGCCGAGGATGCCGATGGCAAACATTTCACCACCGAGCAGAAAGGTCAGATACTGCTTGGGTCCGCTGGCTACTGGCGTATTTTTCGCGATGACCAGTGCCTTGTTGTCGGCCTGTACAAGTGCGTTCATGGTGCCTACTTTCAAAAACGGGTAAATTGGGATTCGTCGAGTTCACCGACGCTGGCTCTGGCCAGTACGGGGTTCGTAGTCGTGTTGCCGCCTCTGCCGCCGCCCTTGCTACTGCCGCCATAAATGCGCGCCTGTGCTGGTTGTACGGTGCCGCGGGCAGTGCCGTCGAGCTTGAAGAATGACATCGTGGCTTGCAGTTGCTCGGCCTGGCTGCTCATTTCTTCGGCCGTCGCAGCCAACTCTTCCGAGCTGGAGGCGTTTTGCTGGGTGGTCTGGCTTAACTGCATGACAGCGGCATTGATCTGGCTGACGCCGGACGATTGCTCGCTCGAGGCCGCGGCAATTTCTTGCACGAGGTCTGAAGTTTTACGGATGCTAGGCACCATTTCGTCGAGCAGTTTGCCGGCTTTTTCGGCCAGTTCGACGCTGCTGCTGGCGACTTCACCAATCTCTTGTGCCGCGATCTGGCTGCGTTCTGCCAGCTTGCGTACTTCGGCCGCAACGACCGCAAATCCCTTGCCGTGTTCGCCGGCACGGGCTGCTTCGATGGCGGCGTTCAAAGCCAGTAAATTGGTCTGGTACGCGATGTCATCAATGATGCCGATCTTGCGGGCGATTTGCTTCATGGCCGCGACGGTGGCGTTGACCGATACACCGCCTTCGGCCGCTTCACGCGCTGCCTTGCTGGCCATGCCATCGGTGACTTTGGCGTTCTCGGTATTTTGCGCAATCGACGACGACATTTCCTCGATCGAGGCGCTGGTTTCTTCCACGCTGGCCGCTTGTTCGCTGGAGGCTTGCGAGAGCGACAGCGAGGTGGCGCTGACTTCTTCGGACGCGCTGGCCAGTGCCTGCGCACCGCTGTTGACATCGGAGACGACCTGCGACAGCTTGGTAATCATGGCCTGCATGGAGCGCAGCATCTGGCCAGTCTCATCGGTCGCAGTCGATTCGATGCGTACCGTCAGATCGCCTTCGGCCAACCGGTTGGCGGCATCGCGGGCTTTGTTCAATGGAATCGTCACGCTGCGGCTGATGAGGACGCCAAGCGCGATGCCGAGCAGTACGCCAATAGCAATTGCGATCATCATCAAAGCGCGACTGTTTTCGTAGAGTGCGGTCGTTTCGGCTGAGGCGTCCTTGGCGCGGCTTTCCTTGATGACCGTCAGTTCTGTCATCAAGTCATCGATCTTGTCGGCGTTGGTGCGGGCCAGAATGAGCGCGTTGGTCAATGCTTCATTACGTTGTTGCTGCAACGGCTCGGCACCGGCCAGCGTGAGAACTTGCTGCAGATCGCGCTGGTAGCCTTCCCAGTTCTTGTCGAAGGTGGCAACGGCTTCCTTCCCCTTGGCAGTCGTGAACAACGGCTTGGCCTTGGTCACCAGATCCTTGACGGCAGCGCTGCTCTTGGTGATCGATGCGAGGTTGATGGCCCGATCTTCCTGGGTGGTCGACAGCAGGTAGTTGGCCCGTGCACGTCCAATGTAGACCAGGTTGATGTTGGCTTCCTTGATGAGCGAGACACCCATCAGGTCCTGCTGATACATCGCATCGGCAAGCTCGTTGATTTTGCTGGCGCTGTTGATGCCGATCCCGCCCACCACGATGCTGATGGCAGCGACAAGGATGAAGCCGACTAGCAGTCGTACGCCGATTTTGATATTGGAAAACATGATGGGTCCTGTGGGTGAGGTGAGCAACGGCGTGGTGGGTTTAAAAAATTATCCGGGGATCGGATGACTACGGGTGAGACTGGCTTGTCTGACGAGTGCGGGTACATCGAGGATCAGCGCGACATCGCCGCTGCCAAGAATGGTCGAACCACTGATGCAATCGACCTGGCTGAACAACTGGCCAAGTGGTTTGATGACGGTCTGGAATTCGCCGAGCAGGGTGTCGACCACCAGGCCGGCACGTTGTCCGGCATGTTTGAGAACGACGATGTTTTCGCGTCGGGCTGGCACGCCGCCGACATCGAACAAATCGCGCAGCCGAATGAACGGCAACACACTGCCGCGCAGGTCGGTGTAATCGTGACCGGGCTCGGCGCTGTATTCGATGCATTCCTCGATCATGTCGAGCGGGATCGCAAACACCGATTTGCCAATCTCGACCATGAAGCCATCGATGATGGCCAGTGTCAGTGGCAGACGCACCGTGACGGTGGTGCCGACACCTTCGGCGCTGGTGACGCTGACGCTGCCGCGCAGCGCGGTGATGTTGCGCTTGACGACATCCATGCCGACCCCGCGACCGGACAGGTTGGTCACTTCGGCAGCGGTCGAGAAACCGGGTTCGAAAATCAGGTCGTAAATTTCGCCGTCACTGAGATCGCGACCGGCATCGACTAGTCCGCGTTCGATGGCCTTGGCCAGAATGCGGTCGCGCTTGAGTCCGCCGCCGTCGTCGCTGACGGTGATGACGATCGCGCCGGAATCATGGCACGCATCGAGCGTGACACGGCCGCGCGCTGGCTTGCCGTTGGCCAGTCGTACTGCGGCCGATTCAATGCCGTGGTCGATGGCATTGCGCACCAGATGCAGCAGCGGATCGCCGATTTTTTCGACCACGGTCTTGTCGAGTTCGGTGTCCTCACCGTGGATCTCAAGGGCGATGTCCTTGCCGATTTCGCGCGAGACGTCGTATACGACGCGCTGGAAACGGTTGAAGGTCGCGCCGATTTTGACCATGCGCAGTTGCAGCGCGCTGTCGCGCACTTCCTGCACCAGACTCGACAGTTTCGAGCTGCTTTCCTGTAACTCGCTATTTTGTGCGCGGCGCGCAATCAGATTGACGCCTGCACCGGCGATGATCAGTTCTCCAACCAGATTAATGAGCTGGTCAAGCTTGTCGGCATCGACCCGGATCGAGCGATTTTCTTGCGTACCGGTGTCGCGCACTTGCTGCTGGCGGGTCAGTGCAGCATCTACGACCGCCGGTTGTACCAGCAATTGTTCAATCAGGATGACGCCGATGGGCGTGTCCGGATTCTTGCTCTGGCTCGCGAGAGCAAGGTCCAGTTCCCGCGCGGTCAGCGTGCCGCAACGTACCAGCAGTTCGCCCAGCATCGCCGGTTGTTCGGGCGACGCATTGAGCAGGCCGACGTAATCGGTAATGAGACTGTGCGGCGGCAGGATGTGCAGTTCGCAATCGTCGTGCACGAACTCGAAAACACTTTCGATGGCAGCCTTGTCGGCATCGGTGCGGAAGGCGATTTCAAAACCGAGGTAGCAGCTTTCCGGATTCATGGTGGCGGCATCCGGCATGGTATCGGCCAGCGTGGCGATTCCGACGATGCTGCCCATGGTTTCCATGTAGCGCAAAAACGAGAGCGGATCCATGCCGTTGCGTAATACGTCGGCGCCAAAGCGAATCGAGATGTGCCAGTGATCGGCATCGACTCCCGCATACGGAATGCGTTCGACCGGATTGATGCCGGCCGCGGTCGCGTTGGTAGCCACACTCGCCGGCAAGACCTTTGGCTCTGGACTGCCGAGATAGGCTGATAATTGCGCGATCAGCGGCGTGCCTTGCGCTTGCAATGCCTCGTCGATGCCATCATGGCCTGCCGCGACCGCTTCGACCAGTCGTCCGATCTGGTCACAGCAGCCCAGCAGCAAGCTCACCAGCGCTTCGGTGATTGGCAGCTTGCCGTCACGTACGCGGTCCAGCACGCTTTCGACGACATGGGTGAAGGCCACGATGTGATCCAGCCCGAACAGGCCGGACGAGCCCTTGATCGTATGTGCGGCGCGAAAAATCGCATTGACCAATTCATCCTTGGGCTCGACCTGCGTGACCACCAGCAGCGAGTCTTCCATCTCGATCAACAGTTCGCGGCATTCGGAAAAAAACGTTTGCAGTGCCTCGTCAAGATTCATGATGGTTGTCCGGTCGTAGCTGATTGCGGTGCGTGAGGCAAGACCAATGGATCGCCAAAATATCCTGCCAGGTCGAGCAGTTCGAAGACGTCCGCGACGGCGGCACTGTGCGCAACAAGATGCAGTGCGTGGGGTCCAGCCAGTGCCGTTTTTTTGGCCAGCATCAGCAATTGCAAACCTGCCGTATCGATCTCGCTGACGCCGGACAGATCCAGTTCGAGGTCGCCCGGCTCAGCCAGTGCCGACAGCAGTAGCGACTTGATTTCGTCGGCGCGGTAAATCGTCAACTCGCCATCGAGTCGCAATAGGCGAGGTGTCATGGCAGGCAGAGTTTTTGGACTGCATCGAGCAATTGCTCCGGCTTGAACGGCTTGACAACCCATGCCTTCGCGCCGGCAGCGCGGCTGGCATTTTTCTTGTCGATGTCGGTCTCGGTGGTCAGCATGATGACCGGCGTGAAGCGATAGGCCGGCAATAGTTTGACTGCGCTGACGAAGGCGATGCCATCCATATTGGGCATGTTGACATCGCTGATGATCAGGTGGATTTTTTGTCCGGTCAGTTTCGCGAGTGCGTCCCTGCCGTCGCGTCCCTCGAGGATGTCGTAGCCGGCACCCTTGAGAGCGATACCCACGACTTGCCGCATCGATGCGGAGTCATCGACGATCATGATGGTCTTTGCCATGGTATTTCCTAAAAAAAAGTGATGTCGTTGTCGGTGTTGCTGCTACGGTGGTCGACCTTCGCGCCGCTATGGATCGCGTGCTGGTCTTCCATCACGTAGGTCTGTTTGAGTTCGTCGAGCAAGATGCGCGCATCGAGTGGCTGCAAAGCGCCGGCTTGCGTGATGTCTTGCCGGTGCAAGTCGAGATAGGCCGGCAGTTGCTCGATATTGCCCTTGACGTGATTCATGATCTGGCTGACGCGGTCCTGAAATTGCAACTGGACCAGCGCTGCACCGATCTCGCTCTTGATGCCGATGCTCTCTTCCTTGAGCAGCGAACTCGACTGCACCAGTGCATCGGTGATCGTGCGGAAGTCAGCAAGCACGGTATCGATCGTGGTTTCGGCGGAACGCAACGTGATCTCTTCTTGCCGCACTGAGGCGCTCACTGAGACCACGGCGGCAGTGATGGCACCACTGATGATTTTTACTTTGTTAGCAATGTGCTGGCCGGTGTCGCCCGACTGGCGCGAGAGCATGCGGAATTCGCGTGCTACGACGGTAAAGCCGCGACCCATTTCTCCGGCCCGTGCCGCTTCGATGGCAGCGTTGAGTGCCAGCAGATTCGATTGCGCTGCGATCTGGGCGACGTCGGTAGCCATTTCCTGTAATTCGGCCACAAAACGGTCGAGTGCCTGCACTTGGTGGAGCATGCCGGTCATGCTCTGCATCGCGGCTTTTTGCGAGGCGACGACGCTGCCAAGCTGTTGCTGACTGCGTGCAAAGACGGCAACCAGGCCTTCGTCACTGTCGCCGATGGAGGCCGTTGCGAGGCTGGACGCATGGGCGGCGTCATCGAGCTTGTCAACGATGCCCGAGAAGCGCTGTGACAAGTCATCGATGGCGCTATCCATTTGTGCACGTGACGATTCGATGTGGGCGCTCCAGACCGGGACGATGGCCTCACCAAATTGCTGCTGACTGTCCAGATAAGTTGTGACGTCGCGCCAGATGGCGCGCTGGCGGGTTGCCGACACGACACTGAGGGCGATGCCGGCGATAGTCAAACCTGCCATCAGCGCGATGGGCAGTGCTCCCGCACCCGCACTGATCGCGACGGCACCGGCACCCAAGAGGCCCAACGCGGCCGGCATCCAATCCAGCCGAAAAGAAGTGTTCTTTGTTAGCGGGGGCATCATCAGGCCAACTTGAGCGTGGTGGTCAGGCTATAGCCAGCGCCGTAGGCGTTACGTACCGGCAGGTCAACCCGCAGGCTACTTTTCACTTTGCGTCGCAGCCGGTAAATCAACATGTCGATTTTTTTGGTGTCGCGTCGCTCGTCGCCGCTGACGTCAATATGCATTTCCTTGTTGAGCGTGTCGCGCGCGACCGGTTGGTTGCTGTGGGTGAGCAGATGCAGAAAGCTGAATTCTTTTTCGGTCAGATTGACGGTGAGCAGATCGTTGACTTGCAGTTGCCGCTCGGTCATCCGCAAGCGCCACTGCGGCGGGGTGATCATGCTGACACCGCGGTGGCGTTTGATGCGGCGGCAAAGCGCCACGACATGCGCAATTAATTTTGATGTTGATACCGGTTTGGTGAGGACGTTGTCGGCACCCAGTAGCAAACCCTGACTACGTTGGTCTTGCTTATCACCATGTGTCAGGATCAGCACGCCGGTGCCCGGATAGGCGTCCTGCATGCGCGAGACAATTTCTTGTCCGTAATCATCCGGCATGCCGAGGTCGACAATCAGGACGTCGGCCTGTTGCTGTTGCAATGCTTTCCACATCGCCGCCGTGTTGCCGACAATAACGAGGTCGTGGTCGTCAATAGCCTCGTCAATAAACCCCTTGTTTTTGTAGGGGATAGCCGGATTATCTTCAAACAGGAGGATGTGCGCCATTAATGTGCAATCGAATTGTCAATAAATTACTTGTTGGTAGATTTAATTAAGTGAGTGACTATCAATTAAATATGAATAATCTGCATTTTGCGAATTAGTTTCTCCATGTTAATACATTCAATATCAATAGATACTCTCGAATAATCACTTTGGACTTCATTTCGATGGAAGTCAAAAATTAATTTTTTTAAATTCACGGTAGATGAATTTATTCGAACAAAAGTAAGCCACATAATGTTATTTTAATAAAATTGAATGTTCGGCATATCCTGTTGTCAGACTTGTCATGAGGTAATGATGAGGAATTTTTGTTATGAAACGTCTATTGTTAAGTGAAGATCAACAAAAAACCTTGCGCGATATCGGTATCCACCATGGTGATGCACGGGTGCGGCAACGTGCTCAAGCGATCACGCGCGTTGCACAAGGCCATACCTATAAGGCCGTTGCTGCCGAGTTTGGTGTCCATATGAGCACTGTGGCCGAGTGGATTCGTCGTTGGCAGCGCGACGCTGCAGGCAGCCTGGTGCAGGCGACTTACTCTGGCAGACCCGCCAAAATTCCCGCTGAATTGCTTGAGCGTGTGCGCATCGACGTGCAGGCACACGGCGGCAGTATCGGACAGTTACGCCAGCGGTTAAGCGATCAGGCGATCGATTTACCGGTCCATGAAGTGACTTTGTCTCGTTATTTGAAAAAAATGGGATTCACCATGAAACGTAGTCGTATTGATATCATCAAATGATTTGATTTAAATTTAAAGGCGATTGAACTAGCTATTAACCAAGCATCGACTTGTGGTTAGAATGCGGGATTAGTTTTGCTTTGCTTCTTTGATCGCCAGATAACGCAACCGGATTTTTTTAATAATATTATTTTAAAATAAATTATTGGTTGCCTTTTTTTATTTTTTTATTCGCTATATTGTTCATAGCCGAATTCCGATTGACGCTACATTGGCGCCGCTGGTCGGGACCGTTATTAAGAAAGAATTGTCATGATCGATTCATTTGCTACCCGCGAATCACTTGCTGTTAATGGTACCAATTACACAATTTTTAGTCTGGCCTTGCTAGGCCAGCAATTCGATCTGAGTCGGTTGCCATTTTCGATGAAAATTTTGCTCGAGAATCTGCTGCGTTGCGAAGATGGTGCTGCTGTCACGCGCGCCTCGATTGAGGCCGTGGCGAACTGGGATGCGCAGGCCGAACCATCAGTTGAAATCGCTTTCATGCCGGCGCGTGTGGTGCTGCAGGATTTTACCGGCGTGCCGTGCATGGTTGACCTTGCCGCCATGCGCGATGCAGTGGTGCGACTTGGCGGTTCGGTCGACAACATCAATCCGCTGATTCCGGCCGAACTGGTGATCGACCATTCGGTGCAGGTCGATTCTTTCGGCCAGCGTGATTCACTCGATATCAACGGTCGCATTGAATTCAGTCGCAATCAGGAACGTTACAGCTTTCTGCGCTGGGGCCAGAAAGCCTTCGATAATTTCAAGGTGGTGCCGCCGAACACCGGGATTGTGCATCAGGTCAATCTGGAAAATCTGGCCCGGGTCGTCATGACGCGTGACATCGATGGGGTGCCGCATGCTTTTCCGGACACCGTATTTGGTACCGACTCCCATACGACGATGGTCAACGGCCTGGGCGTGCTGGGCTGGGGCGTCGGCGGCATCGAGGCCGAAGCGGCAATGCTGGGACAGCCAAGTTCGATGCTGATTCCGCAAGTGGTCGGCTTTAAGCTGACCGGCAAAATGCCGGAAGGCGTTACTGCGACGGACTTGGTGCTCACCGTGACGCAAATGCTGCGGTCGTTCGGCGTGGTCGGCAAGTTCGTGGAGTTTTACGGCGATGGCTTGTCGGCATTGCCGCTGGCAGACCGCGCGACGATCGCCAACATGGCGCCAGAATATGGCGCCACGTGCGGCATCTTTCCGATTGACGATGAGTCACTTGCTTATTTACGCTTGTCCGGTCGCAGCGACGAGCAGATCGCACTGGTCGAAGCCTATGCCCGGGTCCAAGGTTTGTGGCGCACCGAGGTCGAGGCCGTTTATAGCGCGACATTGCTGCTCGACATGGACACCGTCCTGCCGTCGCTGGCCGGACCCAAGCGTCCGCAAGATCGTGTGCTGCTGTCCGACATGAAAACCAATGTGCATGACAATTTGGTCGGCATGGTCACCAATCGCAAGCCGTTTGAAAATTCTTTGCAGCGCCTTGAAGGCGAGGGCGGTAGTACGGCATCCGGGTCGCTGGATGGCGCCGCGATGGCAGCCATTGCGCCGGATGACTTTGCATTACGCGATGGCGCGGTCGTGATTGCCGCGATCACGTCGTGTACCAACACGTCCAATCCCGCCGTGATGCTTGCCGCCGGCCTGCTCGCGCGCAATGCGGTGGCGCGTGGCCTGACGGCAGCACCGTGGGTCAAGACCTCGATGGCGCCGGGCTCGCTGGTGGTCACCGACTATCTGACCCGGGCCGGTTTGCTGCCGGCGCTGGAACAGCTTGGCTTTTTTATTGTCGGGTATGGCTGCACGACCTGCATTGGCAATTCGGGACCGTTGCCCGAGGCCGTCTCGCGCGATATCGCCGCCGACGATCTGGTGGTGGCGGCGGTCTTGTCCGGCAACCGCAACTTCGAGGGCCGGGTCCATCCCGAGGTCAAGATGAATTACCTGGGATCACCGCCGCTGGTGGTGGCCTACGCGCTGGCGGGCACCGTCGATATCGACATGGCGACCGAGCCGCTTGGCACCGGCAGTGATGGCCAACCTGTCTTTTTGCGTGATATTTGGCCCTCGAACAAAGAAATCGGCGACCTGATCGTCGCCAGCGTCGGGCCGGAGATGTTCACCCGTAATTACGCCAACGTATTTGCCGGTGACAGCCGCTGGAACCAGATCACCTCGCCCGACGGTACCGCTTTTGCTTGGGACGCGGCGTCGACTTACATCAAGAATCCGCCGTACTTCGATGGCATGCAGATGACCGTCGGCACCATCGACGATATCCACGGTGCCGGTTTGCTGGGCTTGTTTGGCGACTCGATCACCACCGACCATATTTCGCCGGCCGGCAATATCAAGGCCGATTCGCCGGCCGGGTTATTCCTGCAATCGTTGAACGTGCTGCCGGCCGACTTCAATTCGTATGGTTCGCGGCGCGGCAATGATGACGTCATGGTGCGCGGTACCTTCGCTAATATCCGCATCCGCAACCTGATGCTCGACGGTGAAGAGGGCGGCAAGACAATTCACTTTCCGTCGCAGCGCAAGCTCGCTATCTATGATGCGGCGATGCAGTACAAGGCCGACGGCGTACCGCTGGTGGTCATCGCGGGCAAGGAATACGGCACCGGTTCGTCGCGTGACTGGGCTGCCAAGGGAACCATGATGCTGGGCGTGAAGGCCGTCATTGCCGAGAGTTTTGAGCGCATTCATCGTTCCAATCTGGTTGGCATGGGCGTGTTGCCCTTGCGGTTCATGGATGGTCAGAGCGCAGTATCGCTGGGCTTGCGTGCCGACGACCGCTTCGATATCACCGGCCTGCAAGACGGCGGCAGCCGGATTGCCGAAGTGATGGCGACGGGCAGCGATGGCCGGGTCAGAGGATTTCAGGTGGAGGTCTTGTTGCTGACGCCGAAAGAGGTCGAGTACTTCCGCCATGGTGGCATCTTGCATTACGTGCTGCGACAGCTCGCGAGCCGCCAGGCAGCGTGAGTGCATTGATGCAACTGGTGCTGGAACCGGTCAGCGACGCGGTGTTTCGCGTGCTGACCGAGCAGGGCCTGCATGTTGGCAACCTCAAGCTGGCCCAGGGGGTGTGGAAATTCAAGGCGATTGGCTATGATCAGCGCGGCGCGGTACTGCCCGGATGGGGGCCGCTGACCGATCGCCACAACACGGTGCTGGCATTTCCGGACACAGCACTGGTCAATGCCGTGCTCGTCCCCATATAGGGTTCAGACTTTCACAAACCCGGGACATTGCATGAGCCATCACCTATCGCTAGAAAAAGACAAAATCCGTTTCCTGTTACTCGAAGGGGTACACAAGAATGCGCTCGATGTATTGGGGCGCAACGGCTACACCAACATTGAGCTGTTGCCGACGGCGCTCGATGAAGCGCTGCTGATTGAAAAAATCCGGGATGCGCATTTTGTCGGTATCCGTTCACGGACTCAAATTACGGCGAACGTTCTCGCGGCTGCCGAGAAACTGATTGCGATTGGCTGTTTTTGCATCGGCACCAACCAGGTCGATTTGCGCGCGGCGATGCACCGTGGTATCCCTGTGTTCAACGCGCCGTTTTCGAACACGCGCTCGGTCGCTGAGCTGGTCCTGGCCGAAACCATCCTGTTATTACGCGGTATTCCGGAAAAAAACGCGCTGGTTCATCGTGGCGGTTGGTCCAAGTCGGCCGAAGGCTCGTTTGAAACGCGTGGCAAAACTCTCGGTATTGTCGGCTATGGCAGCATCGGCACCCAGTTGTCCGTGCTGGCTGAAGGGCTTGGCATGTCGGTGGTGTATTACGACGTTGTTACCAAGCTGCCGATTGGCAATGCCCATCAGGTGGATTCGCTGGACGACTTGCTGGCGCAATCCGATGTCGTGACCTTGCATGTGCCCGAAAATGACTCGACCAAAAACATGATGGGAGCCGAGCAATTTGCGAAGATGAAGATCGGCAGCATTTTCATTAATGCCGCGCGTGGCACCTGTGTTGATATCGATGCACTGGCTGGGATGCTCGAACGCAAGCATCTCGGTGGTGCCGCCGTCGACGTTTTTCCGTCCGAGCCGAAGGCCAACAGCGAAGAATTCCTGTCGCCATTGCGCAAGTTTGATAACGTGATTTTGACGCCGCACATTGGTGGTTCGACACTGGAAGCGCAGGCCAACATCGGCCTCGAAGTCGCCGAAAAATTCGCGCGTTATTCGGATACCGGTTCAACACTGTCGGCGGTCAATTTTCCGGAGGTGGCGGTACCGCTGTTCGGTGGCAAGCATCGGTTGCTGCATATCCATCGCAATGTACCGGGCGTGCTGTCGGCGATCAACCGCATCTTCGCCGAGAATGGCATTAACATCTCGGCGCAAAGCTTGATGACCAACGAATCGATTGGTTATCTGGTGATGGACGTACCAGTGGGTTGCTCGACGGTCGCGATGGAGAAGTTGCACGAGATCGAAGGGACGATTCGGACGCGGGTGCTGTATTAATTTGTGCGGTTTGAGCTAGGGTGGCTGAGCTTGACAAGTCGGTGGTCTTGGCCACCGGCACATGGCGCAATGCCTTTGGTGATTGCACCCGACGAGGCGATGGTTCTTCACGTAGATACTGTTATACCGGTCAAATGCCAGGCAGAAATCGTAGGGTGGGCACGGCTCTTTGTGCCCACGCGAGCGAACCGGAAACGCCCGTCCGTGACGTAGGGTGGGCACGGCTTGATGTGCCCACGCGCGCGAACCGGAAACGCCCGTCCGTGACGTAGGGTGGGCACGGCTTGATGTGCCCACGCGCGCGAACCGGAAACGCTTGCTGGTATCGATGGTTCAGCGTGGCATCCGCGTGGGCACACAACCCCCGTGCCCACCCTACGAGGCCATGGTTCTTCGCGTTGCTTGCAATCAAGCAGGGCATTCACCGAATGCCCTTTCAATGACGGCTGAACGCCGTCACGATCATCACCTCAACGCTGCGCCTTCCCCATCTTATCGAGCACACACTGCATCATCCCCAATGCCAGTTCTTCCTCGCCAATGAGCACTTTGCCGACCTGTTCCTTACGCAGCAGTTCGGCCTCTGCAACATTGTGAGTCCGCACGATACATTCGATGGCCGGATTGAGCATGCGTGCGGTCTGGATCATCTTGCGCACATGGAACGTGTCCGGCGTGGCGATAACCAGAACGCGCGCAAGCGCAATGTGCGCCTGAATCAGTACTGCGGGTTCGGCCGCATTGCCGGCGACGGCAGCGATTCCCTCGTCGCGCAATTGTTCGACGATGTCACGGTTCTGTTCCGCCACCACGAAGTCGATGCGCTGCTCTGTCAGTTGACCGGCGATGCGTCGACCGACGCGACCGTAACCTACCAGCACGACTTGGCCCTCTAGTTTGTGGTGCTCGGTTGTGACCGGTAATTCAGCCAGTGGATCCATCGTACGTTCGAGCTTGCGTGCCAGGCTGGAGCGCTTGCGTAGCCAGTTTTGAACCGGCTCGATGGTGGCAAACAGCACTGGATTGAGCGCAATGGAAATGATGGCACCGGCCAGAATCAGGCTCTGTCCTTCCTGCGGCAGCAAGCCCAGCGAGACGCCCAGCGCTACAAGGATGAAAGAGAATTCGCCGATCTGCGCCAGACTAGCTGACACCGTGAGCGCCGTGTTGAGCGGATAGCGCATGGCCAGCACCAGACCCAATGCGACGATGGACTTGCCGAACATGATGATGGCGACGGCGACGACAACATGCCATGGACTGTCGATCAGTACCATCGGGTCGAACAGCATGCCCACCGAGACAAAAAACAGCACCGAAAAGGCATCGCGCAACGGCAAGGTTTCGGTGGCGGCGCGATGACTCAACTCGGATTCACGCAAGACCATGCCGGCAAAAAAAGCGCCCAGTGCAAAAGACACGCCGAACAGTTTGGTGGCACCAAAGGCGATGCCGACGGCCGCTGCGATCACGCACAGGGTGAACAATTCACGCGATCCGGTCTTTGCGACTTGCCACAGAATCCACGGAAAAATCCGGCGTCCGACCACGAGCATGAAGACGAGGAAAGCGGCCACCAGACCGAGTGTCTTGGCCAGCGTCGGCCAGAGCGCACCGGCATCCGGCGCGACATGGCCACCTAGCGATCCGGATAAGGCCGGCAGCAATACCAGTGCCAGTACCATCACCAGATCTTCGACGACCAGCCAGCCAATGGCGATCCGGCCATTGAACGATGCCAGCACGCCGCGATCTTCCAGTGCGCGCAGCAGCACGACGGTGCTGGCGACCGACAAGGCCAGACCAAACACCAGTCCGGCGCCCATGCTCCAGCCCCACAGATGCGCCACGCCCATGCCCATCAGCGTCGCTGCGGTGATTTGCAGGATCGCACCGGGAATCGCAATGCCACGTACTTCGAGCAGATCGTTCATCGAAAAATGCAAGCCGACACCGAACATCAGCAACATCACGCCGATCTCGGCGAGTTGGCCGGCCAGCGCGACATCGGCCACGAAGCCCGGTGTGGATGGTCCGATCAGCATGCCGGCGACGAGGTAGCCAATTAGCGCCGGGAGCTTCAGGCGGACAGCAATCATGCCAAACACCAGTCCGAGGACGAGCGCATAAGCGATAGTAGAAATCAGTGCGGTATCGTGCGGCATGATGGGGTTTTTCCTGTGATCCGGTAAAAACCGAGGTGCGGGCTGAGAAGAGGTGCTCGGCGGCTGACTGGCGTGCCGAACGCTTCCTGTATGCCGCAGTATCGCATTGCTGCCGATGACAGCTGGTATGAATATTTAAAAACTAGTTATTGGGCCTTTTCAGTGTTGCTGGCCAGCCTGTTAGCAGTTCGGCATCAAGGTAGCGCGACGCTTGCGTTGCTGAAGCCTGTGCACCTAATGCCGGCAGCACGCCCAGCAACGGTGTGTCGAGCCGCAGGGTTAGTGCTGCGATGTTATCTGGCAAATATTCCATGTCGGGTTCGATCAGATTGGCGACCCAGCCAGCCAGGGACAAACCGCGTGCGCGGATCGCTTCCGCGGTCAGCAGCGCGTGGCTGAGGCAACCCAGTCGCATGCCCACAACCAGCACCACTGGCAGGCCCAGTTGCTGTGCCAGATCAGCGGTGTCGGCGTCGTCCGACAATGGCACGCAAAAACCACCGACGCCCTCGACCACCACGGCCTCTGCGCGCGCCGCTAACTGGCGATAGCAATCCAGCAGATGGGCCAGAGAAATCGTGATGCCTTCCCGGGATGCGGCAATGTGCGGCGCCGCCGCGGCCTGCAGCACGTACGGTGCGCGCAGGGCGATCGGTAGCAGCAGATTGCCGGCCGCTGCGAGTTGGTCGACATCGTCATTGGCGAGCCGCCCGTCGATCAGCACGGCACCTGCGGCGACTGGTTTCATGCCGACCGCATCGAGTCCGGCTTTCACCAGCAGATGCAGCAGCGCTGCGCTGACCAGCGTCTTGCCAACGCCGGTATCGGTGCCGGTGACAAAACACGCAAAGTGCGCGTTCATGCCTGCAACCCGTTGAGTCCCGCAGCCAGTTGCGCGACTTCGGCGCGCGAGTGCGCAGCCGACAGCGTGATACGTAAGCGTCCTGTGCCAACCGGGACCGTGGGCGGCCGGATCGCACCGACCCAGTAGCCTTGTTTGTACAGGCTGGCCGCAGCGGCCATGGTGTCGTCGTTACTGCCGATGATCACAGGCTGTATGGGAGTTTCCGACAGCAGGCAATGCCAGTGCTGCAATTGCAGTTCGCTACGGAAGGCGCCGATCAGGTTGCGCAAATGCGTGCGCCGCTGTACCCCTTCGGCACCGCCGATGAGATCGATGCTGGTTAGTAACGCATGGGCCAGCGCCGGTGGTGCGGCCGTGCTGTAGATGTAGGGGCGGGCTCGCTGCAGCAACCATTCGATGACGCTCTCGTGGGCCGCAACAAAAGCGCCACCGACCCCGGCGGCTTTGCCCAGCGTGCCCATGTAGATCAGGCGCTGCGAGCGGATACCGGCATGTTCGAGTGCGCCACGGCCGTGCTGGCCGAGCACGCCAAAACCGTGTGCGTCATCAACCAGCAACCAGGCATCATGCTGTTCGCACAGCGCCAGTAATTCGGCCAGCGGCGCCAGATCACCATCCATGCTGAAGACGCTGTCCGTGACCACCATCTTGCCGGGGCTGCGACTGGCTGCCAGCATTGCTGCCAACTGGTCGACTGCACCATGCGGATACACCTGCACGCTGGCGCGCGACAAGCGTGCGCCGTCGATGAGTGACGCGTGATTCAATTGTTCGCAAAATAAATCGGTATCGCGATCGGTCATGGCCGACAAAATGGCGAGGTTGGCCAGATAGCCGGTGCAAAAGGTCAGCGTGCGTACCGCCTCGATGTCGGGCGCCATGAATTCGGCCAGTCGTTCTTCGAGCAAGGCGTGGGCGCGGGAGTGGCCGCTGATCAAGTGGGACGCGCCGCTGCCGGCGCCGTAGCGGCCGGCGCCTTCGCGCAGCGCGGCAATGACTTGGGGATGGGAGGCCAGTCCGAGATAGTCATTACTGCAAAATGCCAGTTTGGTGTCGCCATCGACTTGCACTTGTGGCGCACAGGGTGAGTCGGTCGTGCGTCGGCGACGGCGCAGACCACGTGCATCGAGTTGTTGCAGTTTGTGTTGCAGCGAGGTGATCAGGCGCGTCGTCATGGACGTCCCGCTCCGTGCAGGACTTGTTCGAATACGGTGAGCGTGCGACTGGCCAGCAGGTCGATCTCCGTATCATCGAGGATATACGGCGGCATCAGGTAGACCGTCTTGCCGATCGGGCGCAGCAGCAGTTCATGTTCCAGCGCCGTGCTAAAAAAGCGCCGTGAGAATTCCCCCGCCGACAACGCGCTGACCGCGTCAAAAGCCCAGATCATGCCGCGCTGGCGGAAATGACTGACCTGCGGATGCGCCGCCAGCGGTGCCAGCGCAGCAGTCAGTCGCGCAGCACGTCGTCGGTTGGCATCAATGACATGGTCGTCGGCAAAGATCGCCAGCGTTGCCAGTGCCGCGCGGCAGGCCAGCGGATTACCAGTGTACGAATGCGAGTGCAAAAAACCACGCGCCATCGCCGGATCATAGAATTGCTCGAAAATGCTATCGCGTGTCATCACCACCGACAAGGGCAGGTAGCCGCCGCTGATGCCTTTGGACAGACACAGAAAATCCGGCCAGATACCGGCCTGTTCGCAGGCAAAAAAGGTGCCGGTACGACCGCAACCAACCGCGATTTCATCGGCGATCAGATGGACGTCGTAGCGCTCGCACAGTGCGCGAACTGCACGCAGGTAGGCCGGGTCATGCATCGCCATACCGGTCGCACATTGCACCAATGGTTCGACAATCAGCGCGCAAATATGATCGCCGCGTTGCTCCAGCAACTGCTCGAATGCCGCAGCGGCAGCCAATGCGACGTCAGCGGCGCTTTGGCCCGGCTCGGCATTGCGCGCATCGGGGCTGGGGACGACATGGACTTGTTGCAACATCGGGCCATAGGCAGTCCGAAACAAGGGGACGTCGGTGACGGCCAGCGCACCGATGGTTTCACCGTGATAGCTGCCGGCCAGGCAAACGAATTCGCGTTTGTTGGTGCGACCGCGGTTTTGCCAGTAATGGAATGACATCTTGAGGGCGATCTCGACCGCAGAGGCCCCGTCGGAGGCATAGAAACAATGGCCCAGCCGTTCCCCGGTCAGTGCCGACAACTGCTCCGACAGACTCACCACCGGCGCGTGCGTGAAGCCGGCCAGCATCACATGTTCGAGTTCATCGAGCTGCAGCTTGAGTGCTGTATTGATGCGCGCATTGGCGTGACCGAACAGATTGACCCACCAGGAGCTGATACCGTCGAGGTAGCGCCTGCCCTCCATGTCGATGAGCCACGCACCCCGGCCACGACTGATTGGAACTAGTGGCAGTGCATCGAGATGCTGCATTTGGGTACATGGATGCCAGACGCTATGGCGGCTGCGGCTTACCCAGTCGGTAGTCGGAAATGAAGAGGCCGTTGTGGCGAAAAGGGTCAAAGAAAGTGCTCCATGCGTTACTCCGTCATGCGAAAAGGTGGGAAGTGTACGTTCGCCATTTCTCGGAAAGACATTGAAATGGTGCTTGTTTGATGAATATCAAGTCTGAAGATGTTTTCGGGATTAGCCTGCATTGCGTCAAAAAATCTTAATAAACATCAAGATTGCGTTAATGCATTGCTGTAAAGATGTTAATAAATCAATGCTTTGTCATATAAAAAAGACGTGCAACAATGCAGCGGCCAATGAGAGCCAGTTTCAATGCATCACGAGAAAGACACGATGGAAACTCCCGAAAATCAGCTTGAGACGCACAGTGATGAATCGCATCCCGACATGCAACAACGCATGCTGCAGATGTTGTCTTGCTGCGCCGAGCTCATTGCCAGATCATCGAGTGAGCATCAACTGCTGAATGGTTTTAGTGCCTTGATGACGGCGGCGGGTGGTTATCGTTTTTGCTGGATCGGCCAGGCGGTGGAGGATGATTCGCTGACTATCCACCCGATTGCGCAGTCGGGAGGGGAGCATTATCTGGTCGGTATCGATTCTAGCTGGTCGTCGCAATCAACCTTCGGTAACGGTCCTGCCGGTGAAGTAGTGCGTACCGGTCAGATTGTCGAGTGTGCCGATATGCGCAGCGATGAGCGGCTGCGGGTCTGGCGCGAAGCAATTATCCGCATCGGATTGCGATCGATGATCTGCCTTCCGCTGAGTGACACGGTGCATACTTTTGGTGTGCTGGCCTTGTACCGTGATTGTTTCGGTGCTCTGCCAACTACCGAGGTGCGCCTGCTGGAGTTATTGGCGAGTCAGTTGGCGGTGGCCCTGCTGGGATTGCGCTCCCGCGCCGATCACAGCGACACGGCGTCGGTCATGCTGAAAACCGCGACGGCGCTGTCATCGAGCCATGGCGCCGAATTCCTCTGGCGGCTGGTGGCCAGCGTGACGGACGCGCTCGGTGCGGATGCCGGGTTCATCGCCCGCAATCTGCCTGGCGAGGTGGGCAGGATGCGCCTGCTGGCTGGGGTCTCCGATGGTCAACGCATTCCGCTGTTCGACTTTGCACTGACGGGTTGGCCATGCGAGAACATCCTCACGCAGCAAGCGTGGATGATTTGTGACCGCGTCGCCAGTCGCTACCCGCAGGTTGCGCTATTGACCGAGCTCGGTGCGCAGGCCTATGCGGCCGCGCGGCTCGATGATTTCGATGGTCAGCCGCTCGGCGTTATTTTTGTGTTGTTCGGCCAGCCGCTGCTGCGCACGACGGTGATCCGCTCGACGTTACAAATTTTCGCGATTCGCGCTGCGGGTGAAATCGAACGGCAGGAAGCCGACAGTAAGCTGGCCGACCATGTCTCGCTGCTCGACAAGGCGCATGACGCGATCATCGTGCGTGATATCGAGCAACGCGTGCAGTTCTGGAATGCCGGCGCTCAGCGCCTGTATGGCTGGAGCGCAGCGGAAGCGCGGGGCAAGGCCTTGCCCGAATCATTGCTGTCTCAGGTCGAGATGGAGCGTATTCAGAGTCAGTTACGCGAGAGCGGCGAGTGGATAGGTACGCTGCATCAGCGTCGCAAGGACGGCACCGTAGTGCTGGTCGAAGGGCATTGGTCGATGGCGCGCGACAACGAGAGTCAGCCAAAGTCGTTACTTGCCATCGACACCGATATCACCGAGCGCACCGCCAACGAAGCCGAGATCCAGCATCTGGCGTTTTATGACAGCCTAACTGGCTTGCCCAACCGCCTGCTGCTCCTTGATCGTCTTCAGCAAGTGCAAGGCAGTCGGATGCGAGCACATCATGCCGGCGCCCTGTTATTCATCGACCTCGACAATTTCAAGACCCTGAACGATACGCTCGGACACGATATGGGCGATCTGCTGCTGCAACAGGTCGCCCGTCGGCTGAGCAGTTGCGTGCGCGCCGAAGACACGGTGGGTCGACTGGGTGGCGATGAGTTTGTTGTCATGCTGGTTGATCTCGACGACAGGCCCGGCGCAGCAGCCAATCACGCCGCTGCAGTCAGCGAAAAAATTCTGCACGTACTGCGCCAGCCCTATCTGATCGCCGGTTGCAGTTACCACTCGACGGCCAGTATCGGCGTCACGTTATTTGGTCCCGAAGACACAGTGGTCACCGATCTGCTCAAGCGTGCAGATATGGCGATGTATCAGGCCAAGGCGGCTGGACGCGACACGCAGCGCTTCTTTGTTCCATCAATGCAGGTAGCGGTGTCGGCGCGCGCGCTGCTTGAGAGCCAGTTGCGTCAGGCCGCACCCAACCATGAGTTCGTACTGCATTTCCAGGCTCAGGTACGTGGCGACGGCAAGTTGTCCGGTGTCGAAGCGCTGATCCGCTGGAAGCACCCGAACCGAGGCTTGTTGTGGCCGGCAGATTTTATCGGACTGGCCGAAGAAACCGGACTGATATTGCCGATCGGTCGCTGGGTGCTAGCTGCCGGTTGTACCCAGTTAGCGCAATGGCAGTCGCGCACTGAGACGGCCGATCTGCAGTTGGCAATCAATGTCAGTGCACGTCAATTTCGCCATCCGCAATTCGTCAATGACGTGATTGTGGCAATTGCAGAATCCGGTGTCGATCCACGTCAGCTTAAACTGGAAATGACCGAGAGCGTGCTGTTCGACGACATCGAGGAGAGCAGTGCGAGGATGCGGGAACTGCGCAAACTAGGCGTCGGGTTTTCGCTCGATGATTTTGGTACCGGCTACTCCTCGTTGTCGTACCTCAAAATTCTGCCGATCAACCAGCTCAAGATCGACCAGTCTTTTGTGCGTGATATCCAGACCAATAAAGGTGATGAAGCGATTGCTCGTACCATCGTCAGTCTGGCAGACAGTTTTGGCCTTGAGGTCATTGCTGAAGGAGTCGAAAATGCCGGTCAGCGCGCCTGCCTGGCGACGCTTGGCTGCCACTCCTGTCAAGGGTATCTGTTCAATCGTCCGATGCCGGCTGCCGAATTTGAAGAATTGCTGACACGGGCTTTTCCGTTTGCGCACGTGGCTGCTGGCTGACGGTGCGATGGTTGCCCGCGCAGGATGCATAACCGAAGGGCATTGCGCCGGACACCTTCGTCGATGTCGGCTATTTGGCGATGCATTCGCGTGGGCACATAAACCTTGTGCCCACCCTACAGTGGCAATGGTTCTTCGCGTAGTTTGGTAGGGTGGGCACGGTATTTTGTGCCCACGCGCGCACCGGATATCTTCGTCCATGTTGGCCATTCGGTGAGGCACTCGCGTGGGCACATGACCCTGTGCCCACCCTACAGTGGCAATGTTTCTTCGCGTAGGGTGCAATAACCGAAGGGTATTGCACCGATTGTGCTGGTTGCCGACTTTTCTTTCCGGATTACCCGCCCAGATATGCTTCGACCACCTTCGGATCATCGAGCAATTGCCGGCCCGTGCCGGTCAGTACGATCTTGCCGGTCTCGAGTACGTAGCCGCGATGCGCGATGCGCAATGCCTGACGCACGTTCTGTTCAACCAGCAAAATGGTCAGTCCGGTCAGGTTGATTTCCTTGAGGATGCGGAAAATTTCTTGCACCATCAATGGCGCCAGTCCCATCGACGGTTCATCCAGCAGCAGCACGCGCGGCTTGGCCATGAGCGCACGGCCGATTGCCAGCATCTGCTGTTCGCCACCGGAGAGGTTGCCGGCCATTCCGTCGCGGCGTTCCTTGAGCACTGGGAACAGCGCAAAGACCCATTCCAGATCTTTCGCCACGCCGCTTTTGTCCTTGCGTGCGTAGGTGCCCAACGCCAGATTTTCGCCAACGGTCAAGGTCGTCAGGATGGCACGACCTTCGGCGACCTGCACGATGCCAAGACCGACGATTTTGTGCGGCGCCAGTTTGGTCAGATCAGTGCCATCGAACATCACCTGACCGCCGACGGATTTCAGCAAGCCTGAGATGGCTAGCAGCGCCGTACTTTTTCCGGCCCCATTGGCACCGACCAACGCGGTGATTTCGCCTTCATGCAAGACCAGGTCGATACCTTTGACGGCAGCAATTTGTCCGTACGAGACGGCCAGGTCGCTGACTTGCAGAATCGCGCTCATGCTTCTTCCTTGCCAAGGTAGGCTTCGATGACCTCGGGATTGTTCTTGATCTCAGTCGGCGTGCCTTCGGCGATGATGCGGCCAAAGTTGAGGACCGCAATGCGGTCGCATAAGCCCATCACGAAGCGCATGTCGTGTTCGATCAGAAAGATCGTGTAGCCGCGCTCTTTAATGTTGACGATCTCGGCCATCAGATCGGATTTTTCGGAGGGGTTCATGCCGGCGACTGGTTCGTCAAGCAGCAGCAGTTTCGGTTCGGTTGCCAGCGCACGGGCAAATTCAAGCCGGCGCTGTTCACCGTACGACAGGCTTTCAGCGAGCATGTCCGCCTTGTGGTCGAGTCGCACCCACGACAGCAGTTCGCGCGCACGCTCGCGGGCTTTCGCTTCGGCATTGCGGAAGGTCGCCAAGTTCAGCAACAAACTGGCAAAACCGTAATCGAGATGGTCATGCATGCCGACGATGACGTTTTCGAGCAGCGTCATTTCCTTGAAAATGCGGATGTTCTGGAAGGTCCGTGCAATTCCCAGTTCGGTGATCTTGTGCGGTGCCACCGCACCGAGATTCTTGCCGTTGAAGACGATGCTGCCACCGGTCGGTTGCAGCAAGCCAGTCAGCAGGTTGAAGACCGTGGTCTTGCCTGCACCGTTCGGTCCGATCATGCCGAAAATGCCGCCCTGCGGCACCGTGAAGCTGACATCCTGCAGCACCTTGAGGCCGCCGAACTGCTTGCTGATCTGATTCATTTGCAGCATCAGATCTCCTTTTTGGTTGAGGTGCGTTTGAATAGCGCACGAATCCGCACCGGATCCCAGATGCCTTTCGGCAGATACAGGATGACGACGATCAGGATCAGGCCGTTGAAGGCCAACCGGAAGTGTTTGAACTCGCGCAGTACTTCAGGCAACAAGGTCAGGATGGTCGCGCCCAGTGTCGGGCCGATCAGATTGGCGGTGCCGCCGAAGACGGCCATGGTCAGGATATCGACGGCGTTTTCGAATGCGTAATTGCCCGGGCCGATCGTGAACGTGTAATGGGCATTGAGTCCGCCGGCGACACCCGCAATGACCGCGCCGGTGACGAAAGCGAGCAGCTTGTAGCCGGCGACATTAATACCCATTAACTGAGCCGCGACTTCATCGGCCTTGATGGCTTCGAACGCGCGCCCGATCTTCGAGCGGCGCATCCGTGCCAGCACGTAAAGCGTTAATGCCAGCAGCAGCGCGATGTGCCAGAACTCGGTCTTAAGCGGGATGCCGTTGAGACCCATTGGGCCGCCGGTCACGTCAAGATTGAGCACGATGACACGGACTACTTCGCCAAAGCCAAGGGTGGCCATGGCCAGATATACCCCGGACAGGCGCAGCGTCGGGATACCAATGAGGAGTGCGACAAATGCCGGCAGCACGCCGGCAGCCAGCAAGGCGAGTGGGAACGCCACATCGCTCTGCATCGTCAGCATCGCCGCCGCATAAGCACCGATCCCCATGAACGCGGCGTTTGCCAGCGACAGTAAACCGCACGACAGCGTGATGTAGATCGATAGCGCCAGCATCGCATTGACGCCGATGCTGAAGATGACCGTGTTGTAGGTCGACCAGAAAGCCTGCCACCATTCCATCATGTCAGGCCTTCCTTTCCAGCACTTTGCCGAACATGCCGGACGGCCGTACCAGCAGGATCACGAACAGCAAACCGAAGGCGACCGCATCGCGGAAATCGCTCGACAAGTAGGCCACGCTCATGACTTCGGCAAAGCCCAGGAACAGGCCACCGATCATGGCACCACGGATATCCCCCATGCCGCCAAGGATGATGACGGCGATGCCCTTATGCAGCATTGGTTGCCCCATGAACGGCGAGATCGCATTGAATGACAAGCCGACCAGCACACCGGCGACACCACCCAGCGCCGCGGCCGTGAACGAGGTTAGCAAGAACAGGCCTTCGACATTGATGCCCAGTAGCGCCGCGGCCTTGGGTGATTCGGCGATTGCGCGAAGTGCGCGCCCAAGTTGCGTGCGACGCATGACGACCAGCAGCACGATCATCAGCAGGAATGAAATCGCAACGATACCAATCTGGACAGCGGTCACATGCACACTGCCGAAGGTGATGCTTTGCTCCGGGATGGTACCCACCGGGAAACGGTTGTTTTCGGCACCGAACAGGCCTTGGGCCAGGCTGGTCAGCATGATGGCGACGCCGATCGATGCGATCATCGGCGACAGGTGAGGTGCGTTACGTTTGCGCAGGGGCCGCAGCACGAGATAGTCGACCAGCAAGCCGATCAGGCCGGCTACCAGCATCGCCGCCAGCAGTGCCAGCCAGAGCGGAAACGCCATTTTTTCAACCAGTAGCAGGGCAGCGTAACTGCCCAGCATGAAGATCGCACCATGCGATAAATTGATGACGCCAAGTACGCCAAACACCAGCGTGAAGCCGAGTGCGAATAGCGCATACACGCTGCCCAATGACAGGGCGTTAATCAGTTGTTGTTCGAGCATAGTCCCTGCATGAAATGAAGCTGCGGCATGACCGGCGTGAGCCGGTAATGCCGCAGGTGAAACTGTCGTGCTAAAAATTGAACGCGTGATTTATTTCAGAAGTATGAACTTGCCGCCCTTGGCAATATTGACGATGGCATCCTGGTTGGCATCGTAACCGGCCGGTTTGCCATCCTTGCCGATGGCGCGGCGGAATTCGAATGGTCCGGTGGCACCGTTGAGCTTGACGCCGGGCAGTGCAGTGGCCAACGCCAGACGATCCTTGTCGAGTGCGCCGGTCAGCTTCATTTTCTTGAGCGCATCAGCAACGATGTAGATGGCGTCATAGGCTTGCGCAGCGAACTGGTCTGGCTCGGCGTTGAACTTGGTCTTGTAAGCGGCGATGAATGCCTTGTTGGCCGGTGTCATGTTCTCTGACGACCACGGGCTGCCCATGATGGTGTTGTCGGCCGCATCCTTGGCAATCTCGAACAGCTTTGGCGAATTGAAGCCGTTGCCGCCGATGAACGGTTGCTTCATGCCCAGCGTACGGGTTTGCAAAATGATGTTGGCGGCTTCCTCGGCCAGGCAGGAACAGACGATGGCGTCAGGATTGGTGGCCTTGATCTTGGTCAGTTGTGCCTTGAAATCGACGTCGCCCTTGGCATAGGTTTCAGTCGTGGTGATCTCAATTTTTTGGGCATCGAGGGTGGTTTTGAAAACGTCATAGCCGCTCTTGGTGAAGGCGTCATCATTGCCATAGACCACGGCAACTTTTTTCAGACCGAAATGCTTGACGGCCGCGGCAGTCGTGACCGGCAGCACATCGGCTTCCATGACCGAATTGCGGAAGACGGTGGGCCCCATGGTGCTGATGCCATCGGCAGTGTTGCTGGTGCCAAAGACGACGACTTTGGTCGCGACCGCGATCGGATCGGCAGCGAAGGCCGAGTTTGACAACGTTGGGCCGAAGACCATCAGGACCTTGTCTTGAAAAATCAGCTTCTTGAAGACGTTGATGGCTTCTTCTTTTTTGCCTTGCTCGTCTTCGATGATCAGGACCAGCTTGTTGCCGTCAACACCGCCCTTGGCATTGATTTCGTCAGCGGCCAGTGTCAGGCCGTTCTTGATGGCGCTACCGTATTTGGCGGCCGGGCCAGTTAGTGCTTCAGCTGCACCCAATTTGATATCGGCGGCAAAGGCCGAACAGCCGATGCCGGCGGCGATCAGTGCCAGGGTCAATTTCTTGATGGTCAATGGTGTGTGCATGGAATCTCCGGGAAGTGGCATGTCTCTAGTGTTATCGATCACCGCTTCATTGCGGGCAGTGTTTTTGTAACAAACGATCGAGAGGGTAGCAGGGTCTGCGCGCGGTATCAACTGTGGCGAGCGACAGTCACCCGGTTACATCAAGGTCAATCAACCTGCAGACGAAAAAAAACCGCCTGCCGACTCTTGCGAGCGGGCAGACGGTGGTGGTTACTTGCTTTACCGAGTGGTCGTGTTACTTGACCGGTGCGGGGCTCGTGTCTTCCGGCGAGGTGGTGCTGATACTGTCGATTTCACGCGGCTGGGTATCGTCCGGCGCAGTGCTGACCAAGTTCGTGATGAAGGTGATGAAGCCATCGACGAACGTGGTGTCGGCCGGCGGCGTGACGACTTCCGAGCCGTTGTTGCTGCCGCCACCGCATGCTGACAGCGAAACCGCTGCTGTCATGGCGCATAAAAGTAAGATTTTTCTCATGGTGCTCTCCTGATAAATTGCCTTGAAGGTTGGCTGGTTTTAATGCTTCAACGAGCCAGCGATTGGCGTTTTCAGGTAAGGGAACGCATTGTCGAAGAATGTGTAGTCGACGAAAGCGCCGTCAGTGAAGTCGATTGCACCGGATGGCGCATCGGCAGGAGCGCAACCGATGTTCAGTGTGCACAAGCGACCCATCACAACTCGCAGAGCGATGTCGACGACATCATCACCAGGGCGACGACCGTTCGGGAAACCGGCGTTATCACCGCCGATGACACCAAGGCGCTTCTGTGCGGCAGGGGCTGTGGCGCCGACCGAGGTGTTGAGACGCAGCATTTCCGATCCAACCACGTTGGCGGGCTGATTGATACCTTTGACACCGGTCAGGAAGGCAGCGACCAGATCGTTACGCGGGAAGTTGGTTGGTGCTTTGACGCCGGCCGAACCGAACAGGATTTCTACCAGTGCTGGCAACGTCGGATTGGTGACGTAGTCGATGAACTGACCATCGCCGGATGGCATGCTGTGGTTGAACTGGTCTTTGTCTTTCAGGCCGATCACGACTTCATTGACCAGTGGTGCGCCAAGACGTGATACCTGGGTCCAGGCGCCGCCTTGTTTCGATGCTTTGCTGGAGTTTGGCGTCGGGTTGATCAAACGACCTTGACGAACGCTGGCAGTGGTCCATGCGCCGATGACTGGCTCGGTGCCGTTGGTCAGGCAAACGGTCGGGATTTCGAGTTCGATCGAGGTCACGTTCTTGTCGGCCAGGTCATCGTGGGCGGCGCGCTCGGCGTTAGGATCGAACGCAGTTGCAGGGGCTTTGATGTTGATTAAGTCAAATGTTTCGCCCAGGTTGACGACGAAAGGATCTTTGCGCTGACCGACGAACATTTTGCCGGGCATGGCGCAGCCAGGAATGTTGATTGACACAACGTGCTGTGCGGCATAGGCGGCGTAGTCGGGAATCGACTTGTTACCGATGTTGTCGAGTGGCTTGTCAAACGTGGCCGAACCGCCGACGGCGTTGGTCACGGCAGCTTTGGTGCCGGTGCGACGATCGCCAGTGACCAGTGTGACGGTGTAGGTTTCACGGACATTGGCACCAGCAGCATTGGGTGCGTTGATCGCGCCGCCATTGATGATCAACGGAATCGAGACTTTCTTACCGCCGACGGTGAGTTGGGTGTCCTTGTTCGTATTGTTGAAGCGGAACTGGTACGTCAATTGCTCTTTACCATTGCCGTTATTGTTGATATGGATTTCGTACAGCGCATCGCCATCCATCGCAAAGTAGTTTGGGCCGCCGTAGGCATCTTGCAGCGGTGCGTAGTTAGCGATCAGCGTGGTGTACGCGGCGCGGTTGGCTTCGTAACTGCGGAACATGTAGAGATCCGTGCCATCGACTTTCGGCATACTGGTGATAAATGGTGCCTCGCGATGGCTGGACGCCATGGCAGGAACCGAAAACATGGTGGCTAGTGCACTGGCAACAAGCGCTGCACAGCAGGTGGTTTTGGCGATCGATGACTTCATTGCGGTCTCCTTCAAAAGTGTTTTGCTCGGTTGAGCCTGAGTTACCAAACACTTTACGAAGACAAATCCAGATCGGATTCAACTATTTTAAAAAGTTCGCATTTATTTTGAATCAGTCTGTGTCCGTATGTCTTGACGGCATCATTGGGCTGGACGATTCGGTCAATAACCGTAGGGCATTGCACCTCACGCAAAGATCCATTGCCACTGTAGCGTGGGCACAGGGGGTCTGTGCCCACGCGAATGCCACGCCGAGCGGACGACATTGCCGGAGCCGTCCAGTGTGCGCGCGTGGGCACAAAAGCCCGTGCCCACCCTACCAAACGGATCCGCATCCTGCGCGAAGAATCATCACCCCGTAGGGTGGGCACAGGGGTTCTGTGCCCACGCGAATGCCACGCCAAATGGCCGACACTGCCGGAGGTGCCCGGTGTGCGTGCGTGAGCACAAAAAGCTGTGCCCACCCCACGAAACTATGATCGCGCCAGTTGCGCGCGCACCCGGGCAATTGCCAGAAGAACCTGACGTGGCGCCGTGCCACCAATATGATCGCGTGCCGCCACCGAGCCTTCGAGCGTCAACACGGCGTAAATGTCGTCCTCGATCAGCGGCGAAAAATCCTTGAGCTGGTCCAGCGCCAGATCGGCCAGATCGCATTCCTTGTCGACACAGATGCGCACTGCATGCGCCACGGCTTCATGGGCATCTCGAAACGGCAAGCCTTTTTTCACCAGATAATCAGCCAGGTCGGTCGCCGTGGCATACCCCTGTAAAGCCGCTGCACGCATGGCGGCAGGTTTGACCGTAATGCCGCGTGCCATGTCGGCGAAAATGCGTAATGTGTCGGTGAGGGTGTCGACGGTATCGAACAGCGGTTCCTTGTCTTCCTGATTGTCCTTGTTGTAGGCCAGGGGTTGGCCTTTCATCAGGGTCAGCAAACACATCAGGTGGCCAGTGACGCGACCGGTCTTGCCGCGTGCCAGTTCAGGGACGTCGGGATTTTTCTTTTGCGGCATGATCGATGAGCCGGTACAGAAGCGGTCGGCGATGTCGATAAAGCCCACGCGTGGACTCATCCAGATCACTAACTCTTCTGACATGCGCGAAATATGGGTCATGACGAGGGCGGCAGCGGCACAGAATTCGATGGCGAAGTCGCGATCCGAGACGGCGTCAAGTGAGTTGAAGCAAACTTCATCGAAGCCCAGCAGTTGCGCGACCAGCTCGCGATCAATCGGGAATGTCGTTCCTGCCAGCGCGGCCGCACCGAGCGGCAGGCGGTTGACGCGTTTGCGGCAATCGGCGAGACGTTCGGTATCCCGGCCAAACATCTCGACATAGGCCAGCAAGTGGTGGCCGAAGGTGACCGGTTGCGCGACTTGCATGTGGGTGAAGCCAGGCAGGATGGTGTCGGCGTGCTGCTCGGCAAGATCTACTAGCGCGAGGCGCAAATCACCCAACAGGATTGTCAAGTCATCGATCGCGCCGCGCAGGTACAGGCGGATATCCGTGGCGACCTGGTCATTGCGCGAGCGGCCTGTGTGAAGCCGCTTGCCGGCGTCGCCGACGAGTTCGGTCAGACGCTTTTCGATATTCAGATGCACGTCTTCGAGATCGAGCAACCACTCGAAACTTCCCTCGGCAATCTCATTGCCGATTTGCTGCAGGCCACCGCGGATCGCCGAGAGGTCTTCGCTACTGATGATTTTTTGTTGCGCCAGCATCTGGGCATGGGCTAGTGATCCCTGAATGTCCACTTCTGCCAGTCGCTTGTCGAAAAAAACTGATGCGGTGTAGCGCTTCACCAGATCGGAAACCGGTTCTGAAAAACGGGCCGACCAGGCTTCGCTTTTTTTGGAAAATTGTGCTGTCATAATTGGATTCCGGTGAGTTGTTGTCTGAACGGGCCGATTATAAAACAAGCCCCTCGCGGATCCCCGGCATCCGTCATTGCTACCTGGTCAGGGCCGACTGTGCGGTACGTTAGACAAGATGCCTTGATAGTCGCTGGTGGTCTCACCAATGTGCAGATTGTCGCCGACGATATCGAAGAAGCGGATTGCTTTGCTGTGAGCACTGCCTCGCACCTTGACGACCGACAGCACACGTTTGAACTCGCCGGCGATTTCGACGTAGCGCTGCATGATGATGGCATCGGCGAGGAAGGCATTGCCATGTGCACTAAAGCGCAGAAAATCGTAATGATCCTCGAGCTCCGCCGTCATCAGTACGGTCACGCCCATGCCGGTGAGGACGGCAATCATCCGGTACAGTGCCTCCCGAAAATCTTCGCGAAAGACCGATGCCAG
This sequence comes from Minisyncoccia bacterium, assembly GCA_047621345.1. GTDB lineage: Bacteria > Pseudomonadota > Gammaproteobacteria > Burkholderiales > Burkholderiaceae_D > Actimicrobium. Next base: position 35,371 of record JBLHLW010000027.1, read on the forward strand.
TGCCAGTTCGAATCCTGACAGGGAATCGATGACGACGCGCTTTGCCTGCATGCGTGTGATCATGGCAATCAGGTCATGCAGGATTTCATCGATGGACAGGTCCAGCGTGCGGGTATTGATGTAGCCGACTTCGCCACGTTTGACCATCAGGTTGAGCTGGTGACTGAGTAGCTGGTTGGGACTTTTTTCGAACGCAGCAATCACACCGGGCTCGCCGTTGCGTACGCCGTCGGCAAGGAACTGCGTGGCCAGAACGGTTTTGCCCGAGCCGGAGGGCCCCACCACAAGACACGAATAGCCGGCTGGCAATCCGCCACCCATCATTTGATCGAGTTCGGTAATGCCTGTTGAGAGTCGCTTGTCGCCAGTAATCACCACTCCGCCGGGCGCGCCTGACTTGACCATCGCACGCGGAAAAACTTCAACGCCATCGTCGTTGATGCGAAAAGTGTGGACGCCGGGACTCTGGGCCTGGCCGCGCATTTTGACGACCTGAATCTTGCGGATCATTGCGTCGCGATGCACTAGTTGGGACATCCACAAGATTCCGTCGGCGACGGTGAAGACCGGGCTCGATTCGGCTTCCGGCGCCAGGTATTCACCGATCAGGAAGGTGGTGGCCTGCCAGCTGGTCATCTGCATCCCCAGTTGCTGGACAAAATGTTGCAGACCGATTGCGCCGGCTTCCATCGTCTTGGCCGATTGCACCACCGAGCGAAACGAATCCACGAACACCAGACTAGGGGAGAACTTCTGAACTTCTTCATCGATGCGCGCCAGTACCCGGTCGAAATTACCGCCGATCAGGTCGGCGGCCAGATTGACGAACTTGATTGAATGGTTGATTTTATCGATATCGAAAAACGGAAACTGCTGCTGGTAGCGCAGCATTTTTAGAGGCGGCTCGCCCAGTACGGTGAAAAACAGCGCGCGCCGATCCGGGTTGGCCAGCGAAAACATGATCTGGTGGGCTAGGGTGGTCTTGCCACTGCCGGGTGTACCGGCAATCAGGTTGAACGAGAATTCAGGCAACCCGCCGCCGAGCAAATCGTCTAGTCCGGGTACGCCTGTGGGAAGACGCCTGATGATCACTTTATTATTCATTCTTGCAGTTCCTTGCCAGCTATATCGAGGGCGTCGTTAGTCCACGCAGAGCATAAAATTCGGGTCATTAGAATATCGCCTACAAGTAGCGCGATTATATCGACCAGCGTAGTTAGTAACAGGATATTTGCTGCGCTGGCAACCTCAAATTCTTGTTCGGAGAGCCTGTTGTGTAGTTCGACGAAACGCTTTTCTGACGATTTTTCCGGGGCGTCGTTGACGATCCACGGGTAGGTCATCTCGGTCACGTGCGTGCTGCGAACATACAGCGACTGAAAACCGTTTTCGCCAATCAGAGAGATCAGTTCAGCGGCAAGCTTCTCCCACAAATGAATGTTAACTTTGAGGAATTCGTCAGGACGTTGCATGACTGCGCGCCGGATCATTTTGTTTCGTTCAACGTTGGTTGTTGCCATAGTTAATGCCTGGTCGCGATGCAGCAAAAATAAGAAAAAACCAGCGTCCGGGCTGGACAAGCGACGTTGCATGGGGCAGCGTGGGGCGGATTGTATGACTCAATCATCATCAACGCGCTATTGCTGAAAAAATCAGGTCGAGCAACGCATTGATCGATGCCGGCTTTGCGACAAAGTGATCGAAGCCGGCATCGATTGCACGACGCTGGTCGTGAATCTGGTTGTAGCCACTGAGCGCAATAAAACAGGGCAAACGTGTGAGCACTTTGCGTAAGGTTGTGACGACTTCGTAGCCATCCATCGTCGGCAATCCGATATCGCAAATGACAAGATCATAGGGCTGTGCGCATGCCATCAACATGCCGTCGTGACCGTCGAGTGCCGAGTCAACGCTATAGCCTTCCTGAGTCAAGAGACCTGACAAGGTGTCGCTGGCATCCACATTATCTTCGATCAGTAAGATGCGACCGCGGTGGACGGCGCTAGTCACTGACGCAGTTGCCGGATTAACTGGCGCAGCACTTTGGCAGGTGGGCAGGATGACCGTGAATTCGCTGCCGTAACCAAGACCGGCACTGTAGACAGTAATGCTGCCTCCATGCATTCCGACGATGGAGCGTACCAGTGACAGACCAATGCCGAGGCCGCCTTGAGCCCGGTCCAGTGTTTTTGGACCTTGCTTGAACAAATCAAAAATAAATGGCTGGAGCGCTGCTTCGATGCCGACGCCGCTGTCGCTGATGACGATTTTTACAGACTCTTCCTGATCACAGACGGCGACGTCAATGGCCGTGTCGTTGGCAGAGAATTTGGCAGCGTTAATGAGCAGGTTTGAAAATACTTGTGCCAGCCGGATGGCGTCTCCGTCGAGCATGATTGCTTCTGATGACATGCTGAGATGCAACTGCTGATTGCGTGAGGCCAGTATCGGTTGACTGGTTTCTATCGCGCTCTCGATGACTTCAGAAAGCATGACCGGTTCTCGTTGAAGCGTGATTTTTCCGCTGTTGATCCGGGACGCATCCAGCAGGTCTTCGACCAGGCGTTTCAGGTGGAGTGACTGGCGATCGATGATGCCATGCAGCTTGGGCAACTTCGGATGCGCATCAAGCAGTTTCCCGATCAGCGCATTGGCCATCACGATCGGCGCCAGAGGGTTGCGTAACTCATGGGCCAGCATCGACAGGAATTCTTCCTTCGCATGGTTATCCGCTTCGGCACTGGCTTGCAAATCTTGTGCACCGAAGGTAGCGAGCAGCAGGTTCTGGTTGGCTTCACGTAATTGCGCGATCTTGTCTTCGCGCGCATCGCCGTCAGACGCTATGGACCGCAAGCGGATGACTTCCGCCTCCAGGCTGGCGATCTGCTGGCGCAGGTTCGTCATCTCGGACCGGTGCCTTGCTGTCTCGTCGTCTTTGCTGTTCGGGGTGCTATTGCCGAGGTTTGAAGTCATGGCAAGGGAGTGTACCTGCATGATGCCGGGGTCCTCTCGAAAAGGCGTATTGTCGGTGTCGGCCGCGGTCAAAGGACGTGCGACTGCATCGTCGCTGCGGGTCGGATTGGAAGTAGATGGTTGCAGGCACATGGACGGGTCATGCGAGGTAAAAAGTTAGTCATCAAAGTTGCATCAACTTACTGTTTTTCTGGATTATGCGCTTACTTAGCGGTACGTAAATTGAACACTTGATCTCTGCGATAAATCGACTATTAGTAGATTTTAGTGTGGGAAATGGCTTTCTATATGGGTTGTCAGCGTTCTGGCGAGCCCATGCAAGACGGGGCAGTAAAAAAAGCGTAACTTTTCGTGGTTGATTTGCATCAAACGCAGCGCAATCAGTTGCAGTCGGGCTCGCACATGCTTGTCGCTGCGAGCCCGCTTGGCTTCCTCGCTGGCGTGTTATCCCGTGTTGCGTAGTCCGGCCGCGATGCCGTTGATGGACAGATGGATGCCGCGCCGGACGCGCTCATCCAATTGTTGCTCACCCTCGGTAGCGGCCCGGTGGCGCTTGATCAACTCGACTTGCAGGTGATTAAGCGGGTCGAGGTAGGCAAAGCGATTCTTGATCGATCGCGCGAGCAAGGGATTGCTGGCCAGTCGTTCACTGGCTCCGGTGATTTCTGTCAGGCAGGCAATTGTGCGTCGATGTTCTTCGGTGATGCGCTTGAAAATACCATTGCGCAGTTTTTTGTCGACCACCAGTTCGGCGTAGCGTGAGGCCAGTGCGAGATCGGTCTTCGAGAGCACCATATCCATGTTTGATAGCAGCGTGGCAAAAAATGGCCAGTCGCGCTCCATCGCCCGTAGCGTGGCGAGTTTTGCCGCACGGTCTTTACCACTGGTCGATTCGTCCAGCCATTCCGACATGGCGCTGCCGAAACCGTACCAGCCGGGCAGCAGCAAGCGGCACTGTCCCCACGAGAAGCCCCATGGGATGGCACGTAAATCTTCTATACGGCGAGTTGCCTTACGTGATGCCGGGCGCGAGCCAATATTGAGTTCGGCGATTTCGGCGATCGGTGTGGCTTCGAAAAAATAGTCTGTAAAGCCCGGTGTTTCGTAGACAAGATGGCGGTAGGCACGGTACGCCCGCTCGGATAGTTGTTCCATCACAGCCTCGTAACCGGCACTTTTTTTGGCGCGCTTGGCGTCGGTGACCTGTGGCATCAGGCTCGCTTCAAGCGTTGCGGCGACAAGCAGTTCGAGATTGCGTCGGCCAATTTCCGGATTAGAAAATTTCGACGCAATGATTTCGCCTTGTTCGGTCAGCCTGATCTGGCCGTTCACGGTCCCAGCCGGTTGCGCCAGAATTGCCTGGTAGCTTGGGCCGCCGCCGCGACCCACGGTGCCGCCGCGACCATGGAACAGACGCAGCTTGACACCTGCCCGATCGAATACTTGCACCAATTGGGTCTCGGTCTTGTAGAGCTCCCAGGTTGACGTCAGGAAACCACCATCCTTGTTGGAGTCGGAATAGCCCAGCATGACTTCCTGAATCTGGTGCTGGCGCGCAATCAGTCCGGTCATGATCGGCAGCGACATCCATTGCTCCATGATGCTGGCGGCCAGGCGTAGGTCGGGGATGGTTTCAAACAATGGGATGACCATCAGGTCGAGTTCGGCACCGTCGATGCCCTCGGCACCGATGCGCAACAGGCCGGTTTCTTTTTGCAGCAGCAACAGTTCCAGCAGGTCGGACACGGTTTCGGTGTGGGAGATGATGTAATTGCGGATCGCACGTGCGCCATAGCGTTCACGGATGGTGCGGGCCGTGCGCAGGATGGTGAGCTCCGAACTGGTTTCAGCAGAATAAGTCTGATACGGCGAGGTCAGCAGGCGGGGTTGCGTCAGTTCGGCCAGCAGCAGGGCAATTTTCTGGACTTCGTCGAGCGCGGCGTAATCGGCTTCGACGCGGGCTGCGGCGAATAGCTCGGCGAGTACCCGCTCATGAACGTCCGAACTTTGCCGCATATCCAGCGTGGCCAGATGGAAGCCGAAAATGTCGGCAGCGCGCTTCAGGACCGCCAGACGCGGTTTGATCAGGAATTCGCCATGGTGACTGGCCAGTGAATCGGCTAGCACTTGCAGATCGGCGGCGAAATCACTCGCGGTCGCATACGGTGTTGCCTGTGCGACTTCCTTGCGCAGGATGTTGGTCGCGCCGAGGGCGCGTGATGTGGCCGCCAAGCGTGCATAAATGCCGATCAGTGCGCGCCGATACGGTTCGTCGGTGCGGTGAACCGAGCGATCTGGAGATGCATCAGCGAGCGCTTGCAGGGCTGGACTGATGTCCACCAGCAGGGTCGAAATAGACAGCTCTGCGCCCAAGGCATGGGCTTCTTCAAGATAAAAATCGAGGATCGTCGTGGACTGGCGTTTTAACGCATGGGTCATCGTGTCTGCGTTGACATTCGGATTGCCATCGCGATCGCCGCCAATCCAGCTGCCCATTTGCACGTAAGTGGAGGTCTCCGGTATCTCGGCGGCCTTGGCCGGAAACTGCCGTGCCACTTCTTCATCAATGTCGTCATATAGACCGGGCAATTCGCGCAGGAAGGTAATCCGGTAATACGACAACGCATTGTCAATCTCGTCGGCTACCGTCAACTTGGAATAACGCAACATGCGGGTTTGCCACAACGTCGCAATGCGGGCGTGCAACAGGTCGGTATTGCGGAGGCTTTCGCGCGGGGTCAGTGGCTGGTCGCGCTGAGCTAGCAGGCGCGCGATGTCGTGCTCTGCATCGAGGATGCTCTTGCGCTGGACTTCCGTTGGATGGGCCGTCAGGACGGGCGAGATCAGCGCTTCCTTGAAAAATTCGCGAACGGTCGCACCGGTCACGCCTGCATTGTCGAGTCGTGCCAATGCGTAGCCGACGCTGCCTTGCTGCGCGGCGGAACCAGCCATCTGATGCGCGCGGCGGCGCCGGTTGCGGTGCTGATCTTCGGCAATGTTGGCCAGATGCGAAAAATACGAAAACGCCCTGACGACCGAGATGGTCTGCTCGCGGGTTAGTTTTTTCAGCATTTTGTTGAGGTCGGCACCCGATTGCGGATCATCCTCGCGGCGAAAACGCACAGCGGTCTGGCGTACACCCTCGACGACGTCGAACACCGCATCGCCTTCCTGGCTGCGCAATACATCACCAAGCAAGCGCCCAAGCAGGCGGATATCCTCTTTTAAGGGGGCGTCTTTGTCGTCTTCAGGGAGGGCAGCGCGGGCGTGTTTGGCCATGTGGGGAGCAATCGGCGTGGTCGATGATGCGATGAATGATGCCGTACCGCAGCCGGAAACAAGAACGACGCATGATAAGATTTGCGCCTCCGAATTAGCCCGAGCCGGTACAGCGACAGGTACTGCGGTGCTGCAAACAACCGAAAGAAAACGTGTCAATAGTTTCCCATCCAGAAAAACTCGTGATCGCTTCTCGTGAAAGTCGGCTCGCCATGTGGCAGGCAGAGCATGTCCGCGATCGGCTAGTCGCATTATATCCGCAGTGTGTTGTCGAAATTCTTGGTATGACCACCCGTGGTGACCAGATTCTTGATCGCACCTTGTCCAAGGTCGGTGGCAAAGGATTGTTCGTCAAGGAACTTGAAGTCGCGATCGCCGAAGGACGTGCCGATTTAGCGGTGCATTCGCTCAAAGATGTGCCCATGGAGTTACCTGATGGTTTTGCGCTCGCAGCCATGCTCGAACGGGGCGACCCGCGCGATGCGTTTGTCTCGAATGATTACGCAACGCTTGAGGACTTGCCTGCTGGCGCGGTGGTGGGTACCAGCAGCCTGCGTCGTCAGGCATTAATTGCTGCGCGTTATCCGCATCTGGTGATCCGACCGCTGCGCGGCAATCTGGACACGCGTCTGGGTAAGCTCGATCGTGGCGAATATGCTGCCATCATTCTGGCTGCCGCTGGCCTTGAGCGGCTTGGCATCCCGCATCGTATTCGTGTTGCGCTAGAGCCTGAGCAAAGTCTGCCAGCACCGGGGCAGGGCGCAATGGCGATCGAGATCAAGTCCGGACGCGCCGATTTGGCCGCGTTACTGGCGCCGCTCGACCATCTCGCGACGTCACAGGCAGTGCATGCCGAACGGACCTTGTCACGTGCCTTTGGTGGCAGTTGCCAGATTCCATTGGCCGCGTTTGCGACCGTTGCTGGAGATCAGTTGCATTTGCGTGCGATGGTCGCGACCCCCGACGGCGCCCGCATGGCCATCGCCGAAGCACGCGGACCAGCGCACGCGCCGGAAGCGCTAGGTCAACAGGTGGCCGAGGCGCTTCGCCACCAGGACGCAGAAGCTATTTTGGCGATCTGCAAAGCCGAAGCTGCCGTTGAAGGTAGCGAGTTGATCGCGCCGTAATGCTGCGCAAGCTCGTCATCACGCGTCCGCTGGCACAATCGCTGGCGCTGGCGCAGCAATTGCGGGATAGAGGCCGGGAGGTCGACGTCTTGCCTTTGCTGGACATCCTTCCGCTGCCGGATAATTCAGCGCTGCAGACCGTGTTAGCGCAACTGCAGTCGTTCGCGCTGGTCGCATTCGTCAGTCCTAACGCGATTGATGCGACGTTTGCCCAGATCGCCAGTTGGCCTGTTTCGGTGCCGCTGGCGGTGATGGGTGAGGGCAGTAGGCGCGCGCTGGCACAGCACGGCGTGATGGCTGGTCCCTACCAGATCACTAGTCCTCTCGATACGCAGCGTACGGATTCGCAGACCTTGCTACAGGCGCTGGACTTGTCTCGACTGCAAGGGCAACGAGTACTGATCGTGCGGGGCGAAAGTGGTCGGGAATTGCTTGCGGATGCTTTGCGGGGTGCGGGCATCGATGTGCAGCAAGTTGCGGCTTACCGCCGTGTTGCGCCCTTGCTGGATGCGGCATTACGGCAGCAATTGTCTGATCTACTGAACCAGGAGTGTGACTGGGTCATCACCAGTTCGGAGGCACTGCAGGTTTTGATGAGCTTTGTGCAGCAAGTCGATACTGAAACGGGTGTGGATAAAATACAACACAAGAAGCTGTTTGTACCGCACCGCAGGATCGCAGAAACAGCGGTTTCATTAGGTTTTCGCAATGTTTTCCTCACAGGATCGGGCGACGAAGGGCTACTTACCGCGTTACAATCCACGCCATGAACGATACGCCAACCCCCAACACGCCCGGCGTTATGCCAACTGCCCCATCCGCTGACGACCGCAGCGACACTTCCAACTTGCCTTCGGTGCGGCCTGCGCCATCGCAATGGCTGCTCTATGCGCTCATCGCACTGGTGGCCGTGTTGTTGGTCGCGCAATGGTGGTCATGGCGTTCAGAGATGCATATTCTGCGCACCGAGGCGGCGCAACGCCTGCAAGCGGGTGACAACAGCAATAGCGAAACAAAAGGCATCGTCAAGTCACTACAGGACGGCACCCGTGAATTGCAAAGCAAGGTCGGAGTGCTTGAAAGTCGCCAGAGCGAAGCGCAGAGCCAGCAGCTTTCACTTGAGCAGCTGTATCAGGATTTGTCGAAAAATCGCGATGACTGGGCGCTTGCGGAGATCGAGCAGGTTTTGTCGACAGCGAGTCAGCAATTGCAGCTTGCCGGGAATGTTCAGGGTGCGCTGATCGCGCTGCAAAACGCCGACCGAAGCCTTTCACGTTCCGATAAGCCCCAATTTATTACCATCCGCCGGGCCATTGCCCGTGACATTGACAGGTTGAAGTCGTTGCCTTCGCTGGACCTGACAGGTATCGCGCTTCGTCTCGATAGCGTGATAGGCCAAATCGATGGCATGCCGTTGTTATCGGATGAAAAGCCATCCGTGCTCGCGGCAGCACCGAAAAATAATCGACGCATGTCGGTGCGCGTGGAGCGTGCGGCCAAACCGGCGTCTGGGCATGGTAACGAGCCTATCGAATGGCCAGAAGATTTGCGTAATAAATGGAATAGCCTGTCGAGCGAAATGTGGGCCGAGGTCAGTCAGCTGATCCGTGTGCGTAGTGTCGAGACTTCCGATGCGCTCTTGTTGTCACCGACGCAAGCTTATTACGCGCGCGAGAACCTCAAGCTGCGTTTGCTCAATGCTCGTTTGGCATTGTTATCGCGTAATGAAGGAGCCTTTCGTAGCGACATGATCGCCTCACAGGATGCAATCACTAAATATTTCGATACGCGTGCGCGGCAGACTCAGATCGCGCAGGCTTTACTGAAGCAAATCCAGACCAGCAATTTGTCGATTGAGATGCCGACGCTGTCCGAAAGCCTCAATGCCGTGCGTAATTACAAAGCCAAACCATAGTGCGCCTCCTACTTCGTCTCTTGCTCCTGTTCGCGATGGCCGTCGGCTTGGCGGTTGCGTCGCGCTTTAATCCTGGCAACGTGGTGTTGTTCTATCCACCTTACCGGATCGACCTGTCGCTTAATTTTTTCCTGCTGCTGATGGCTCTGCTGTTTTGGCTGTGCTTCCTGCTGATCAACACATTGTCGATAACCCAAAAAATGCCATCACGCGTTGCTGCTTACCGTCGTGAAAAGCGTGAGCGGGAGGGTAACCGGGCGCTGCGCGAATCCCTCAAGGCGCTCTTTGAAGGACGTTTCGGGCATGCCGAAAAAGCGGCGGTCAGAGCAGGTGAATCGCCCGAAAATGCTGGTTTGGCGGCATTGATCGGGGCGCGTGCAGCGCATCGCATGCAGCAGGCTGCACGCCGCGATGAGTGGCTTCATAGAATTGTGGAAGATAACGGATTACGGACGGCACGTCTGATGACGATGCTGGAGTTGCTGGTTGACGATCACAAGCCTGAAAGGGCGATGGAGGCAGTCAATGAGTTGAACGCCAGCGGAACACGGCACATCCATGTATTACGGCTAGCGCTAAAAGCGAGTCACCAGGCACGCAACTGGTCCGAAGTGCTGCGACTGGTGCGTACGCTGGACAAGAACAATGCATTGCATCCTGTTGCGTCGCGCCGCTTGCGCGAACTTGCTTACGATGCCTTGCTATCGGATCGCAGCAATGACGCCGAATCAATTCGGCGTTTGTGGGCAGGGGTTCCTGCATCGGATCGCTGCGCACCGCTCGTTGCAGTCCGTGCAGCAGGCGCTTTTGGCAGCCGCGGATTGGCTGACGAAGCCCGTTCGATCATCGAGCGCGCGCTCGCGGTCGAGTGGGATGATCGTCTGATCAAAGCTTACCGAGAAGTGGCTGCTATGGAAGGCACCGCGACATTGCTGGCCCAGATTGAACATTGCGAAGTATGGCTGTTACATCGGCCTACCGATCCCGATCTTGCACTGACCTTGGGCGCGCTCTGCTTAAAGCAAAAACTGTGGGGCAAAGCCCAGCGCCACTTGGATCAGGCGTTGTCGGATGCCAGCGAGGCCGAGACGGTACGTGCAATCCATTTGAAGTTGGCCCAGTTGCATGAGTCTCTGAACCACGTTGAACAAGCTGCTGCGCATTATAAGCTGTGTGCATTGGCTGGATTGCTCGACCAAGCGCACTTCCCAGTGACCAGAATTTCCTGACGTACCGGCCCTGTCTTCCTACCGAATTCCCCTACCACTGAAAGTGCACATGAGCTTGAATAACGTATCTGCCGGACGCGACTTGCCCAACGACTTCAACGTCATCATTGAAATTCCGATGAATGCTGACCCGATCAAGTACGAAGTCGACAAGGAGTCTGGCGCGATTTTTGTGGATCGTTTCATGGGTACGGCGATGCACTACCCATGCAACTATGGGTATGTTCCACAAACCATTTCTGATGACGGTGATCCGGTAGATGTTCTGGTGATTACGCCGTTCCCTCTCTTTCCTGGTGTTGTGGTGCGTTGCCGTGCAATTGGCGTGCTCAAAATGTCCGATGAAGCCGGCGGTGACGCCAAGGTTCTTGCTGTGCCGGTTGACAAGGTGCTGTCAATCTATACCCACTGGCAAAAGCCGGAAGACATGAATGATTTGCGACTGCAGCAGATTCAGCATTTTTTCGAGCACTACAAAGATCTTGAAAAAGGCAAGTGGGTGAAGATCGAAGGATGGGCCGGTCCCGATGAGGCGAAAGCAGAAATTATGTCTGGCGTTGCTGCGTATCAGAAGTCATTGGAAGCGCCAGCGGTTTAATGGTGCCGGCTTAGGCCTGATGTGAGAACAAGCATGCCCTGCGGTCGACAAGACCCCAGGGTTTTTTGTTGTGCGTCCGGTAAGGCGCACTGATACGGCAGTGAAAACTCGGTCGCGTACAGAGGGCCCATTCCCGGTCATGCAGATTTCGGTGAGTTCAATGGATCACCGGTAGGTAGCAATGCGAACGGTTGAGTGAGAAGCGACGGGATGACTTCGTTCGACCTCGATTTTTTCTCTTTCCATTGGCGGTTACTTATTCAATACGGATAGCTAGTGTATTTAAAGATGCCCCTTCTGTATCTTTTAAGAGACGATTTATCGATATGTCATCATAAAAAGAACTATAAATAATTGACGTTGTTAAATCAAAAAGACAACAATGCGTTCAGGTTCGAGGTAACGACTTTTTTTTCAAGGCGGGTCTGTTATGACCGCACTGACTTGGCGTCGGACTTTTATAAACTTTTTTCTGGGTACGGGTGACTGAGCCAACTTGAACTTGAGTGTCTGTCCAGTGGCTACTGGTTCGACTCTGCTTCGCTTTTTTTAAAAGGAATTTCAATGAAAAAATCAACATTGTTATTGTTACTGCTGGGGACTGCTGCAGGTTCTGCTGTGGCGCAAACCAATGTCACAATTTACGGCGTGGCAGACGTTGGTCTGGTTGCCGAAAGAGGTGGTTCTGCAGGCTCAATCTCAAAATTAACCAGCGGCGTAGCATCGGGTTCACGGTTAGGTTTTCGCGGTACCGAGGATCTGGGTGGCGGCCTTGCAGCTAATTTTTTGCTTGAAACCGGTATCGCGATGGATACAGGGGGATTTAATCAGGCCAATACTGCTTTCGGTCGTCAAGCGTTTGTAGGTTTGTCTGGTGGTTTTGGTGGTGTGACGTTTGGTCGTCAGTACACCCCGCAATATGCCACGCTGCTACTGGCGGATCCTTTCAGTACCGGATTAGCTGGCGATGCTGCTAACTTGATGCCCAACACCGGCGATGCTTCCAGTCGGATGAACAACGCCATCAAGTATGTCACGCCAAACTTGCAGGGCTTTACGGGTGAATTGGCCTATGGATTTGGCGAAGTGGCTGGGGACACCTCAGCGGCACGCCAGTATGGTGCTGCAATTGGCTATGCCAACGGTCCATTGGCAGTTCGTCTCGGTTACCACAATCGCAACAACGATACAGCTATTATCAAGAATTCCTCTAGTGCAAAAGACACCTTGTTGGCGCTTACTTATGACTTGACTGTAGCCAAGCTGCACTTTGGTTACGGGGTTGATAAGGGCACGAATAGTTCACCGCTGCGCAATACGGCTAATCCCTATGGCAGTCTGGTAGCCCCGACGGCATCGGTGGATAGTCGCGACATGTTGCTTGGAGTAACGGTGCCATTTGGTGTACACACCGTGTTGGCGTCGTATATTCGTAAGGACGATAAAGGTTCTGCCAATCAAGATGCTAACCAGTGGGCATTAGGTTACCGTTATGCGTTCTCCAAACGGACCGACTTGTATGCGGCGTATGCGCGTATCAAAAACGATAACGGTGCCGGATATACGGTTGGTAGTGCGATTGAGGCAGGTTCGGGCGACAAAGCTTTCAATTTGGGTGTCCGACATACGTTCTAATGTTGCATAGATAGCCGCGCTTCCTTGCTGGAACGCGCGCTATCGTCATTAAAGTGTACGGCTTCTTGTCGACGATTTACGTGAGGACCGTTGAGTTGATGGAAGGTGCGGGTGAGGTTCAATTGCTCAAAGAAAACCTGCACCTCACGTAAGATCTCGGACAACTAACCAAAGTAGCCATGCAGGAACCAGCCACTATCGGCATTGCCGACGCGTTGGCGAAAAATCCAGAGCAACGCATGATTTTCGTTTTCGGCAATGAAATAATCACGTAATGTCAGCGCATCATCCCACCAGCCAGATTCGATTCGTTCCGGGCCTACTAGCAGGGTGAGTGGGCTTTGATAGAACGGCTTGTGCTGGCGTGTAATCAACGCCAGCGGCTGTGCCAGCAACCAGGTTGGACGCACCATCATTGGTGGTGCAGCAACACTGGTTTTGCAATTGCGCATTGGTTGTGATGATCGCCGTATCGGTTGCAGCGCATAACTTTTTTCTGGCCTATGGTCGGCTACCACCGAGAGTCGGCAGACTGCCTCGTTACCGAGTCGGCTTTGCAGACGCTCGATCAGCAAGACTATGCTTTCGGTTTGTGCCGCTGCACTTGGAAATAATTCAGTATTGGGTGTCGCCAGCGCGACGAACTGGTTGGCTGCCAATGACACTTCAATCACCGGCGCAATCAGCACAATTTGTCCGAGGCGTTCACGCATTAGTAGCGTCAGATGGGTTGGGTCACGGCTAGCATTGGCAAGCTGGATATGTACTGGTGTGCTGCGACGATCGCGTTGTCGGGTTGTTTCATGATGCAGCCATAAGGTGATGCTGTTGATGGCCGACTGATGTGCATTGAGCCAGCCGGTCAGTTGCAGCAGTAACCGACGCGCGGCAAACAGCAGCGCATCGGTGTGGCTGACTTGGGCCGGCAATTCCAGTCGGACGTCAAAACTGGCGGGTGCGCTGAACCAGTCATGAACTTCAGCTTCATCCCCATAGGCGCGATCAATTTCTCGTAGAAGAGTGTTGCCGAAGCGACGTGCAATCCCGGTACGT
>JBLHLW010000028.1:0-47672 GCA_047621345.1 Minisyncoccia bacterium
GCTCACTTCACGATCAATTTTTTTATACGCTTGTTCAGATAACAGCATGCTTTGTGCCTCAATAGCCTATCGCAAATCAGCGATCAATTTCACCAAAGACAATATCTTGCGTACCGATGATGGTGACAGCATCGGCAATCATGTGGCCCTTGGCCATTTCGTTCAACCCTTGCAGATGGGCGAAGCCCGGTGCGCGGATTTTCAGTCGGTAGGGCTTATTGGCGCCGTCCGAAATCAGGTAGACGCCGAACTCGCCTTTTGGGTGTTCAACCGCGGCATAAGCTTCGCCCGGCGGCACGTGGAATCCTTCGGTGAACAGCTTGAAGTGATGGATCAGTTCTTCCATGTTCGACTTCATGTTCACACGCGATGGCGGCGCCACTTTGTGGTTGTCGGTCATCACCGGCCCCGGGTTATTACGCAGCCATTCGACGCATTGCTTGATGATCTTGTTTGACTGACGCATCTCTTCGACGCGAACCAGATAACGATCGTAGCAATCGCCGTTGACACCCACCGGAATATCGAAATCGAGCAAGTCATAGACTTCGTACGGTTGCTTCTTGCGCAGATCCCATTCGATGCCAGAGCCGCGCAGCATCGGACCGGTGAAGCCCATCGCTTTCGCTCGCTCCGGCGAGACCACGCCAACACCCACCAGACGCTGCTTCCAGATCCGGTTATCAGTCAGTAGGGTCTCATACTCATCAACGTAATGCGGAAACCGGTTGGTAAAGTCTTCAATGAAATCGAGCAGCGAGCCCTGACGGTTTTCGTTGAGCTGGCGAATCGCCTTGTCATTGCGCAGAATCGACGCGCTGTATTTCGGCATGACTTCTGGCAAGTCACGATAGACGCCACCAGGACGATAGTAGGCTGCGTGCAAACGCGCACCAGATACCGCCTCATAGCAGTCCATCAAATCTTCGCGCTCACGGAATGCATACAGAAATACGCCCATCGCGCCGACATCGAGTGCATGCGCACCCAGCCACAGCAAGTGATTTAACAAACGTGTAATTTCATCGAACATCACGCGAATGTATTGCGCACGCAGCGGCACTTCGAGACCAAGCAATTTCTCGATGGACATCACGTAGCCATGCTCGTTACACATCATCGACACATAGTCGAGTCGGTCCATGTAGGGCACCGATTGCAAATACGTTTTTTGTTCAGCAAGTTTTTCGGTACCACGGTGCAGCAAACCGATATGCGGATCGGCACGCTGAATGACTTCGCCATCCAGCTCGAGCACAAGACGCAGTACGCCGTGTGCCGCAGGATGCTGCGGCCCAAAATTGAGCGTGTAGTTTTTAATCTCAGCCATTATTTGATTCCATATTGTTCTTCGCGAATCACGCGTGGCACGACCTCGCGCGGCTCAATGGTCACTGGTTGGTAGATCACCCGTTTTTGCTCTGGGTCGTAGCGCATTTCGACATAGCCCGAGACCGGGAAATCCTTGCGGAAAGGATGTCCAATAAAACCATAATCGGTCAGGATGCGGCGCAAGTCGTCATGCCCGGCGAACAGGATGCCGAAGAAATCGAATGCTTCACGCTCGTACCAATTGGCAGTCGACCAGACGTCGATCAACGACGCCACCACCGGCACTTCATCATCGCTGGCAAACACGCGTACGCGTACGCGCCAGTTATGGGTCAGCGAGAGCAAATGTGACACCACCGCAAAGCGCTGCCCATCCCAGGCACCGTCACCATATTCCGAGTAATCGACGCCAGCAAGGTCCAGCAATTGTTCAAAACGGGTATCCGGATGATCGCGCAAGACGCGCATCGCAGACAGGTAATGACTGTCCTTGATGACGATGGTGATTTCACCGAGCGCATTGGTCAGACTGACGATGTGGTCGCCCAGCGCACTCTGCAGTGCGGCTTCTAGGTTATCAAGTTTGGTTGTCATGGGCTTAGCGCGCAATCGTGTTGGTACGCTTGATCTTGTTTTGCAACTGCATGATTCCATACAGCAGCGCCTCGGCCGTTGGTGGGCAACCTGGCACATAGATGTCGACCGGCACGATGCGGTCGCAGCCGCGCACTACCGAGTAGGAGTAGTGGTAATAGCCGCCGCCGTTGGCACAAGAGCCCATCGAAATGACCCAGCGCGGCTCGGCCATCTGGTCGTACACCTTGCGCAATGCTGGCGCCATCTTGTTGCACAGCGTACCCGCCACGATCATCACATCCGATTGACGCGGAGACGGGCGGAACACGACACCAAAGCGATCCATGTCGTAACGCGACGCGCCGGCATGCATCATCTCGACAGCACAGCAGGCCAGACCGAATGTCATCGGCCACATCGAGCCAGTGCGCGTCCAGTTGATCAGTTTGTCAGCCGTTGTAGTAATAAAACCTTCGTTTAGTGCGCCTTCAATTGCCATAATTTATTCCCAGTCAAGGGCTCCTTTCTTCCAGATGTACCAGAACCCGACTGCGAACTCAGCGATGAAAATGAGCATCGTGACGAATCCGGCAAAGCCGAGGTCGCGCATTGCGACGCCCCACGGGAAGAAAAATGCCGTTTCAAGATCGAACAAAATGAAGAGGATGGCAACCAGATAATAACGAACGTCGAACTTCATCCGTGCATCTTCGAACGCTTCGAAGCCACACTCGTACGGCGAGTTTTTCTGGGAGTCAGGTTTGAATGGCGCGAGCACGCGACCTAGCAATTGAGGGACGACACCAACAGCGATGCCGACCAAAATGAAGAGTAGTACTGGGAAGTAGGTTTCGAGGTTCACGATTCGCGCAATCAGATTGGAAAGTTAAGCTGACCCAAGGAATTAACTGCATTCCTCGACAAAAAGCCAGCACGGTATTGTAACCTTGCTGGCTCTTTTTCGTTTGGTGCCGACGACGAGACTCGAACTCGTAAAGCTTTCGCCACTACCCCCTCAAGATAGCGTGTCTACCAATTTCACCACGTCGGCGTGAGGCCCGTATTATAACTGCATTCTCCCTTTTTGTTCAATGCACAAATGCATCTATCAGAGGGAGAAACGGACTTTTTTTAACTTATTTTGGAATCTGTCCTGATTGGCCAACCGGGGTAGCAGGAGCCGGCGCAGCAGGAGCAACTGGCGGCACTGCAGCACCTGGCACGACAGCAGCAGGAGCGGTCGTCATCGTATCAGTCACGCTGCCTGTCGAGGCAGTCCGCGTTGAACCGAAGTACGCCAGCGCCAGCGTTGAGCAAAAAAATACTGCCGCGGCGAAGCCGGTTAATTTCGAGAGAAAATTCGACGATCCCGTTGCACCAAACAGGCTGCCCGAAGCACCTGAACCAAACGCCGCACCCATGTCAGCGCCCTTCCCGTGCTGCATCAGCACAAGTCCGATAATGGTCAGCGCGGTGACGACCTGGATGACGACGATGATGGTGAGAGCTGATGTATTCATTACTAGGTTTCCAATTCAGGTGTAGTGCTGTTGTCGTACTGTGTTGATGAGCGCTGCAAAGACAGCGGATAGGGTGATTGATTATTTTTTATTGGGAACTGCTTGCTGCGATGATTGCCAGAAAATCTGCTGACTTGAGTGCTGCACCACCAATCAGGCCGCCATCGATATCGGGCATTGCCATTAATTCACGCGCATTGTCTGGCTTCATGCTGCCGCCGTACACAATGCGGGTACCTGCCGCCGCGACCGGATCCTGCAGCGCGAGCAATTGACGCAGTGTTGCATGAACTTCCTGCGCCATTGCCGGCGTCGCCGTCTTGCCGGTACCGATAGCCCAAACTGGCTCGTAGGCAACAACTATTCGTGTCAGGTCGGCTGGCTCAAGCAAGGCGAGTACCGCCTTGAGCTGCGAACCGACGACGTCGCTGGTCTGCCCTGCTTCGCGCTCGCTCAACGTCTCGCCGACACAGACAATGGGGATCAGGCCAGCCCGCAGCGCACTGACGGATTTTTGTGCCACCAGTGCATTGCTTTCAGCATGCATCGCGCGCCGCTCGGAATGACCAACGACCACATAGTGACAGCCAAAATCTGCCAGCATCGAGGCAGACACCTCACCGGTATAGGCTCCTACCGCATGTGCCGACAAGTCCTGAGCGCCCCACGCAACAGCGCATTCCGACAACTGCTGCTGACACTGCGCAAGGTACGGCGCAGGAACGCAGACAGCGATATCACACGGCGCAGCATGACCGACGACCGCGACAAGCTCATTGAGCAATGCGCTGTTGGCAGCGAGATTGCCATTCATTTTCCAGTTGCCGGCAACGAGCTTGCGACGCATAAGTGAACCCCGATTTTAATAACCCGCCATTCTATCCTTACGAGCTGGCGTGGGTCAAACCTGCAGCATGATCTTGCCGACATGGGCACTCGATTCCATCAGCGTATGCGCTTCTGCGGCCTGTTCCAGCGGGAACGTTCGAAAAATAACTGGCTTGATTTTTTTCTGCGCAAACAGCGGCCAGACGATGTTCAGCAAATGATGGGCGACGGCGGCCTTGAACGCCAGCGGACGCGGGCGCAACGTCGAACCGGAAATGGTCAGTCGGCGGCGCAGCACCTGACCGAGGTCGATCTCTGCCTTGGCACCGCCCAGCAAGGCGATCAATGCAATGCGGCCATCATCGGCAAGACAATTAATTTCGCGCGGCAGATAATCGCCGCCGACCATATCGAGGATCACATCGACACCCTTGCCAGCTGTCTTGTCCTTGATGATTGCAGCGAAATCCTGCGTGCGGTAATTGATCCCCAACTCTGCACCCAGCGCTTCGCAGGCACGGCATTTTTCATCGGAGCCAGCGGTAGCAAACACGCGATGACCAAGTGCGACAGCCATCTGGATTGCAGCCACGCCGATGCCCGACGAGCCACCTTGTACCAGCAACGTTTCTTTGCCCGACAAGTGCGCCCGATCGAACACATTGCTCCAGACCGTAAAAAAAGTTTCTGGCAACGAGGCTGCTTCCAATGCACTCAATCCCAGCGGTACCGGCAAGCACTGGCCGACCGGGGCGACGCAATACTCGGCATAGCCTCCTCCTTGTACCAAGGCACAAACAAGGTCGCCCTGCATGAAAGGCTGACCGGTCAAGTCGCCGCCAATAATCTCGCCGGCCACTTCAAGACCAGGCAAGTCTGACGCACCCGGCGGCACGGGATAATTACCGGTACGCTGAAACACGTCGGGACGATTGATACCGGCGGCATGGACCCGGATCAGTACTTCGCCACTCTTGGGCACGGGTCGCGGACGCTCGCAGAGCTGTAGCACTTCCGGTCCGCCGAATTGGGTAATTTCGATTGCGCGCATGGGATTGTCCTCGGTGACGAAAAAAACATTGTACGGTGCGCGCCGCACGATGGCATTGATAAAAAAAACCGCCCGCAGCTTGCGCTACGAACGGTTTTTTACAGCCGGAAACGACGGGCTTATTCTGCTGCTGGTGCGACCGCCGGAGCGACCGTTCCTTCTTCGCTGGCAGCTGCCTTCATCGACAACTTAAGACGACCACGGTCATCGGTTTCGAGAACCTTGACGCGGACTTGCTGGCCTTCTTTCAGATAGTCAGCGACCGCATTGACGCGCTCGTTGGCGATCTGGCTGATGTGCAACAAGCCATCCTTGCCCGGCATGACCTGAACGATCGCGCCGAAGTCGAGCAGTTTCAGGACGGTGCCTTCGTAGATCTTGCCGACTTCCACCGAGGCGGTCAGTTCTTCGATGCGACGCTTGGCTTCGAGGCCAGCGGTAGCATCAACAGAAGCGATCGTGACGACACCTTCGTCACTGATATCGATCTGGGTGCCGGTTTCTTCGGTCAGTGCGCGAATGACTGCGCCGCCCTTACCGATAACGTCACGGATTTTTTCCGGGTTGATCTTGATCGTGATCAGGCGCGGTGCAAAATCCGACAATTCGGTATGACCGATAGGCACGGCTTCTTGCATCTTGTCGAGGATGTGCATGCGGCCTTCTTTGGCTTGCGCCAATGCGACCTGCATGATTTCCTTGGTGATGCCCTGAATCTTGATGTCCATCTGCAGCGCGGTAATCCCTTTGGCGGTACCTGCTACTTTGAAGTCCATGTCGCCGAGGTGATCTTCGTCGCCGAGGATGTCGGTCAACACGGCAAACTTGCCACCGTCCTTGATCAAGCCCATCGCGATACCCGCAACGTGTGCTTGCATCGGCACGCCGGCATCCATGAGTGCGAGGCAACCGCCGCAGACCGACGCCATCGACGATGAGCCATTGGATTCGGTAATTTCCGACACCAGACGGACCGAGTAGCTGAACTCGTCGACCGGTGGCAAGGCGGCCAGCAACGCGCGCTTGGCCAGACGACCATGACCGATTTCACGGCGCTTTGGCGTACCGACACGGCCGGTTTCGCCAGTCGCGAACGGAGGCATGTTGTAATGAAGCATGAAGCGGTCGCTATACTCGCCCATCAGGGCATCGATCTTCTGCTCGTCACGGGCAGTGCCAAGTGTGGCGATCACCAGCGCTTGTGTTTCACCGCGCGTGAACAGGGCTGAACCATGGGTACGTGGCAGCACGCCGGTGCGAATCGAGATAGGTCGCACGGTGCGGGTATCGCGACCGTCGATGCGTGGCTCGCCTTCAAGGATCTGCGAACGGACGATTTTGGCTTCGAGGTCGAACAGGATGTTGTTCACATCGGCGCTGTCCGGTGTCACGCCAGCGATCGACGCCGCTTCTGCTTTCAGGGCTTCCATGACTTCGGACGTTGCCGTCTTGAGCTTGGCGGTGCGGGCTTGCTTGTCTTTGGTCTGGTAGGCATCACGCAGTTTGGCTTCGCCGAAATGGGCGACGCGCGAAATCAGCGCTTCATTCTTGGCAGCAGGTGCCCATTCGATTTCTGGCTTGCCACCATCGCGCACCAGTTCATGAATGGCGTCAATGACGGCTTTCATTTGCTCATGACCGAACACGACCGCACCGAGCATGACTTCTTCGGACAATTGCTTGGCTTCCGATTCCACCATCAGCACAGCAGCTTCCGTACCGGCGACAACGAGGTCGAGATCCGATGATTTCAGCTGGGTCGTGGTTGGATTAAGGACGTACTGGCCATTGATGTAACCGACGCGCGCCGCACCAACCGGGCCGCTAAATGGCACGCCGGAGACCGACAACGCTGCCGATGCACCGATCATCGCAGCGATGTCAGGATCGATTTCAGGATTGACCGACAGCACATGAATGATGATCTGCACTTCATTCATGTAGCCTTCAGGGAACAACGGACGAACCGGACGATCGATCAGGCGCGATGTCAGGGTTTCTTTTTCGGAAGGACGGCCTTCACGCTTGAAGAAACCGCCCGGGATACGACCGGCTGCGTAGGTTTTTTCGACGTAGTCAACGGTCAGCGGGAAAAAATCCTGACCTGGCTTGGCATCCTTGCGAGCGACCACGGTCGCGAGCACGACGGTATCTTCGATAGAGACCAGAACGGCACCCGAAGCCTGGCGAGCAATCTCGCCGGTCTCCAGGGTCACTTGATGCTGGCCATACTGGAAAGTCTTGGTTACTTTATTGAACACGGTGATTCCTTTCTATTTTGCCGACAGATTTTCAGGAGCTGTCGTTCACCTCACCACCACCGGGCAACGCGGACGGTGCCTGGCTTATTGCAATCTTGATGAATCCCTTAAAGACAAAATGCCCGCATCGACAAAGCCGATACGGGCATTTCAGCGATCAATAATCGGGGAAATAATGCAACGTCCCTGATTACTTACGCAGACCGAGTTTTTCGATCAGTGAACGATAGCGCGTCGCGTCTTTACCTTTGAGGTAGGACAGCAAGCTTTTGCGACGATTGACCATCATGATCAAACCACGGCGTGAATGGTGATCCTTGGCGTGAGCCTTGAAATGACCATTGAGTTCATTGATACGGGCTGTCAGCAGTGCAACTTGCACTTCCGGGGAGCCGGTATCGTTCAGACCGCGCGCATTGTCCGCAATGATTGCGGCTTTGCTGGATTTTTCCATCGACATGAGTGTTACCTTTCACAGGCGGTGAGCGGAGTTGTCACCCCAGACACCGTGAACAACAATAATGAATGCACCGACCAAAATGATCGGTGGCATAGTGTACAGCAAACCCGCAGGAGTTAACACCTGCCAATCCGATTAACTTGCCTGACACTTTTTGCTGCCTGAGCAGCCCCATTCCATGTCCACTTTTCGTCCGCTGATCCTCGCACTGGCAGTACTGTCTGGCGGTTGTGCCGCGCTGCTGGCACCACCGGTGTTACCTGGAGCGACTGAGGCTGCCGTCCTCGACAAACTTGGTACGCCGACGCATCGCTACGCACTTGCCGACGGCCACTTGCTCGAATACGCCAAAGGTCCGTGGGGTCAGCGAACGTGGATGGCCCGCATCGACAGCGATGGCCGCTTGGCCAGTTACCGTCAGGTGCTGACGAGCGCGATGTTTGCCACGCTGGTTCCCGGTGTGACCGACAAGCAGCAAGTGCTACTGACCATTGGCGCGCCGGGCGAGGCATCGAGCCTGCCCCGCATCGACATGGAGGTATGGTCCTATGCTTACAAGGAAAGCGATGTCTGGGACTCGATGATGCATGTCCATTTTGACCAGCAAGGCATCGTGCGCCAGCTGCTCAATGGCCCGGATCTGCGCTTCGATCCGGACCGTCGCTTTCCATAATGCAGCGAATTACAACTGCGGATTGAGCCGTTCGATCTTCGAATGCAGCTTGTTGAGCGCTGACAGATAGGCCTTGGCCGAGGCCACAACGATATCGAGGTCAGCCCCGACGCCATTGACGATGCGCCCTGCTTTCGACAGCCGCATTGTCACTTCGCCTTGTGATTGGGTGCCAGTCGTGATCGCATTGACCGAAAACAGCAGCAACTCGGCACCACTGGCGGTCTTTGATTCGATCGCGTTGACGATCGCGTCGACCGGACCGTTACCTTCACCGGTACAACTGGCTTCCTTTCCTTCAATCGAGAAGACCACTTTTGCGCTTGGCTTTTCACCGGTCTCGGAATGCTGCGACAGCGACACGAACTGGTAAAACTCATTTTCGTGCGACTGCGCTTCGTCCGACACTAGCGCCATGATGTCTTCATCGAAAATTTCGGATTTCCGGTCGGCCAGTTCCTTGAATCGGGCAAAAGCGGCATTGACCTCACCTTCAGACCCCAGCGAAATGCCGAGTTCTTCGAGGCGCTGCTTGAACGCATTGCGGCCTGACAGCTTACCCAAGACGATCTTGTTGGCCGCCCAGCCAACATCTTCGGCACGCATGATCTCGTAGGTGTCACGGGCCTTGAGCACGCCATCCTGATGGATGCCGGAGGCATGGGCGAAGGCATTCGCACCAACGACTGACTTGTTCGGTTGTACTGCAAAACCCGTGATCTGCGAGACCAACCGGGAAGTGGCGACGATCTGGCTGATGTCGATACCGACGTCAAGGTTGAAGTGATCATGGCGCGTACGCAGTGCCATCACCACTTCTTCGAGAGCCGTATTGCCAGCACGTTCGCCCAAGCCATTGATCGTGCATTCGATCTGGCGCGCACCGCCGACCATCACGCCCGCCAGTGAATTGGCAACTGCCATGCCGAGATCGTTATGGCAATGCACCGACCAGACGGCCTTGTCCGAATTGGGAATCCGTTCACGCAAGGTGCGCAACATCTGACCGTACAACTCGGGGACGCCATAGCCGACGGTATCGGCAAAATTGATTGTGGTCGCGCCCTCCTTGATGACCGATTCGATGACGCGGCAGAGGAAGTCCATATCGGATCGACTGCCGTCTTCCGGGCTGAATTCGACATCATCAGTGAAGTTGCGGGCAAAGCGTACCGCCTGCGTGGCTTGCTCGAACACCTGATCCGGCGTCATCCGCAATTTCTTTTCCATGTGCAGCGGCGAGGTCGCAATGAAGGTATGAATACGCTTGCGGGCCGCCGGCGCGAGTGCTTCAGCAGCACGCGAAATGTCGCGGTCATTGGCACGCGACAGTGAACACACGGTGGCGTCCTTGATGATGCCGGCGATCGCGTGGATCGACTCGAAATCACCTTGCGAGGCAGCGGCGAAACCAGCCTCGATGACATCGACCTTGAGCCGCTCGAGCTGGCGCGCAATACGGATTTTTTCATCCTTGGTCATGGATGCGCCGGGAGACTGTTCGCCGTCGCGCAGTGTGGTGTCGAAAATGATGAGCTTATTTGATGCAGACATGCGGAACTCCCTGAAATGTCGATCGGACTGGCGGGACTGCCATGGCGACATTATCGCCCGTCACGGCGGCAACCTGTGCGCGTGCTGGAATTTTATGCACGGACGATCATGTTCGTCACCCACCCGCAAAGAAAGCCGATACTGAAAAAACTATAAGTCGGATCGAATGAAAGCGCAACGTATTGGTCCGAACATCATCGTGGCAGCAGTCAGGTCGGAAGGCGCAACATCAATCCGGGATAAATTTTCCCGGGGTCTGACAGCATCGGCTGATTGGCATCAAATATTCGCCGGTACTGGCCGGGATCGCCATACACTTTGGCCGCGATGGACGATAAGGTTTCGCCGGCTTGCACTGCGTACAACTGCGCGGGCGCTGACTGCATTGATGGTGGCAGATCGAGCAAGTCAAGCACTTGCCTGACTCCTTGCACGTTGCCAACGCAAAGAATTATTTTCTCCCGCGCGGGCTGATCAGCTACCGGACCTGCCAGTGTCACCGTGGACGTCGCGGCATCAAAGGCCACCACCAAGCCGCCAACCGGCATGCCCAGAACACGCAGGGCGCCCGTCAGTGTTTGCTCGCACTCGCGCTCGTGCTGATGAACCGCATCAGGCGTTGATGCAGCCAAATCAGCCAGATCCAGTAATTTTTCGCCAGCATCGGCACGAAATACAATGAGGTTCATAGGAGGCTTCTCAGTGATGAGCTCATCAGCCTGTCAACGCTAAGCCTCCTATTTTTACGGATTCTGATCAGGAACAAAATCCGAATGACTTTATTTTTCCCCGGGCGAGTCGCTGCGGGTGTCAATGATACTGACTGACTTCCCCTTGAAAAGACGCCAGAAATAAATCACGTAACCCGACAAGCCGTAGGAAACAAACAGGCCAAACAGCCATTTCGGCGGATCACTCGATACAGCGACCATGCCCAGCATAATCAGGAACGCGACGATAAACGGGACTGACTTGCGAAGGTTGATGTCCTTGAAGCTGTAAAACGGGACGTTGCTGACCATCGTCAGGCCACCGTAGAGCGTGATCGCCCAGGCAAACCAAGACAGATCGGGACCGGCAAAACCGAGGTCATCCATCGCCCAGACAAAACCAGCCACCATGGCCGCCGCCGCCGGGCTGGGCAGTCCCTGAAAATAACGTTTGTCGACCACAGCGATATTGGTATTAAAGCGTGCCAGTCGCAAGGCACCACCGGCGCAATAGACAAAGGCAGCAAGCCAACCAAGCTTGCCCATGCCGCGCAATGACCACTCGTAGATGACCAGTGCGGGTGCGGCACCGAACGACACCATGTCGGACAAACTGTCGTACTGCGCGCCGAACTCGCTCTGTGTATTGGTCATGCGGGCAACACGGCCGTCAATACTGTCGAGTATCATCGCTGCGAAAATGGCAATCGCAGCATTCTCGAAGTTCTGGTTCATCCCCATGACGATTGCGTAAAAACCGCAAAATAGGGCCGCCGTCGTGAACGCGTTGGGCAAGAGATAAACACCTCGCCGACGCAACGACTGACGCACATTAACTGCATCCACTTGCTGCTGCGGGGTGGGCGAGGGACGCTTGAAGCGTAGCATTTTGGCCAGCGAAGAACCACCACGCTTGGGTTTGCGACGATTGAAAGATGCCATGCGAATTCCGTTTCGATTTACTGCAGCGAAAAGAGTGGCCAAGCCAGGAACCTCGCGGAACCAAGCCTGCCGCTGCGTCGCTATTTTAGTCGAAGCGCACTTACTTGAACCGAATCTTGCCAATCAACTGCATGCGCAACGTGGTTTCACCCGGCTCGAAACTGGGCTCCTCAACGGCCACGTCGGCCGTCCCGCCACGCATGGCTTTCATGAGCATCGGCGAATTTTCCCGCGACGTCATCGTGCCGGCCCCCTCAAACTCCATACTTTCAATGACGGCATCCGCCGGACTGCGTCCCAGTGCACGCGCCACTGAGGCGAGGCGTTCAGCAAGATTTCTGGTCGCTGCAACGATGCGTTCGTCATCGAGCTTGCGGGCCGCATTGTCGCTGAGTGAGAACACCAGGCCATTGAGCGCCAGCACACTCTGCGCGGCAGCAACTGTTTTCGGCAAAGTGGCGAGGTTGGTCGTCAACACATCGAGGTATTGCCCGACCCGCCACCCAACAGGCTGACGCGGCTTTGCGGAGGCCTTTTGCGGCTCATCGGCATAGATCGGGTAGGTGTAATAGCCACGCGTCGTCAAGACCGCCTGCGGGTCGGCGCGCTTGACGATTTCCGTACCCTGCTTCATCTTGAGGTTCAAGCGGGATGCTGCGACCGTCTTGTCCTTGTCCTGTTCCTCGACCATCAATGTCGCAAGCGCCTGATCGTTGGCGCGCCGCACTTCGCCTCGTGCTGGCAGTGAGACCAGTGTCCCTGTCGATGGCAAGATCGTCTGAGCTTGTACGTTCATGACCAAGGCTGATATGGCCAACCCCAACATTGCCTTGCGCAATTGCGACATAGTCATTCTCCGAAAATCAAGTAAGGATAAAACTATACGCTGGCAATTTCTGGCTTGGCGCTAATGGGATGTCTACTTACAATTGAATTGGGCGCGAAAAAAAACCGTGCAAAAGCACGGTCATCGTGTGTTCTGTCAGAAGATTATTCTTCCAGCAAGCTGCGCAGCATCCATGCATTTTTTTCGTGGATCTGCATGCGCTGGGTCAGCAAATCGCAGGTCGGTTGATCATTGGCTTTCTCGGCAATCGGATAGACAGCGCGCGCGGTGCGTGCTACGGCCTCCTGGCCCTCAACCAATTCACGGATCATTTCTTGTGCTTTTGGCAGACCAACGCTCGACTTGATAACAGTCAGTGCGGCGAACTGTTCGTAGGTTCCTGGTGCTGGCTCGCCCAGCGAACGGATACGCTCGGCCACCAAATCTACGGCCGCCCACTGTTCGGTGTACATGCCCATGAACATCAGATGCAAAGTCTGGAACATCGGACCGGTCACGTTCCAGTGGAAGTTGTGTGTCTTGAGATACAGCGTGTAGGTATCGGCCAGCAGATGGGACAACCCTTCAACGATCTTGGCGCGGTCCTTGTCACTGGTACCGAAGTCAAGGGTGGGTGCGGTGATTTTTTTCGAGCTCATTAGTAGACTCCTGAAATTAGGGGGAAATGGTTGAAAACGCGCTTTGATTTGACGCCGTCTTCACAACTCAAGAATGGTAACCGTTCTGCTACCGGTCCGTCTGCGCGCCACCTCACACAAGGAAAGGACAAAAAAAACCGCACCGAGGTGCGGTTTGTTATGCACAGATAAATCAGTTCTTCGACTGATCTACCAGCTTGTTCTTGGCAATCCACGGCATCATTGCGCGCAGCTTGGCGCCAACTTCTTCGATCTGGTGCTCGGAAGTCAGGCGACGACGCGAGATCAGCGTTGGTGCGCCAGCCTTGTTTTCAAGGATGAAGCTCTTCGCGTATTCACCAGTCTGGATGTCTTTGAGAACTTGACGCATCGCGTTTTTGGTCTCTTCAGTGACGATCTTCGGGCCAGTGACATATTCGCCGTATTCGGCGTTGTTCGAGATCGAGTAGTTCATGTTGGCGATACCGCCTTCATAGATCAAGTCGACGATCAGTTTCAGTTCGTGCAGGCACTCGAAGTAAGCCATTTCTGGCGCGTAGCCAGCTTCGGTCAGCGTCTCAAAACCAGCTTTGATCAGTTCGACCGCGCCACCGCACAATACAGCTTGCTCGCCGAACAGGTCGGTTTCGGTCTCTTCGCGGAAATTGGTCTCGATGATGCCGGCACGACCGCCACCATTGGCCATTGCATAGGACAGCGCGATGTCACGGGCAATACCTGATTGATCCTGATACACAGCGATCAGATGAGGCACGCCGCCGCCCTGAGCGTAGGTCGAGCGCACGGTGTGGCCTGGTGCCTTTGGCGCGATCATGATGACATCGAGGTCAGCGCGCGGCACGACTTGACCATAGTGCACATTGAAGCCATGTGCGAAAGCGAGCACCGCACCCTGCTTGGCGTTCGGCGCGACGTTTTCGTTGTACACCTGGGCGATGTTCTCGTCCGGCAGCAAAATCATGATGATATCGGCGGCCTTGACGGCATCGTTGACTTCAGCGACCTTCAGGCCTGCGTTGACAACCTTGTCCCACGATGCGCCGCCTTTACGCAGACCAACCGTTACAGTGATGCCTGAGTCATTGAGGTTTTGGGCGTGCGCATGGCCTTGTGAACCGTAGCCGATGATGGCGACATTTTTGCCTTTGAGCAGAGACAGGTCGCAATCTTTGTCGTAAAAAACGTTCATGGTATTTCCTTGAATTATGTGTTGGTATGGGTATGGAATTGCTTTGAACAGAACTGCTTCACACCTTCAAGATGCGCTCACCACGACCGATACCGGAACCGCCAGTGCGCACCGTCTCGAGTATCGAGGCGTGGTCGATCGAATCAATGAACGCATCGAGCTTGGTCTTGTTGCCCGTCAGCTCAATCGTGTAGGTTTTTTCGGTGACGTCAATGATGCGTCCACGGAAGATGTCAGCGGTACGCTTCATTTCTTCGCGCTCCTTGCCCACCGCCCTGACCTTGATCAACATCAGTTCACGTTCGATGTGCGCGCCTTCGGTCAGGTCGACCACTTTCACCACTTCGATCAGGCGGTTCAGATGCTTGGTGATCTGTTCAATCACATCATCCGAGCCATTGGTGGCGATCGTCATCCGCGAGAGCGTAGGATCTTCGGTCGGTGCGACGGTCAACGTTTCGATGTTGTAGCCACGTGCCGAAAATAAACCCACGACGCGGGACAGCGCACCCGCTTCGTTTTCCAGAAGTACGGAAACAATATGGCGCATGATTACAAATCCTCCGATCCGAGCAGCATTTCAGTGAGGCCTTTTCCGGCTTTCACCATTGGCCAGACATTTTCGGTTTGATCCGTAATGAAGTTCATGAACACCAGCCTATCCTTCATCGCAAACGCTTCTTTCAGCGCGCCATCGATATCCTTCGGATCTTCGATCTTCATACCAACGTGGCCATACGACTCGGCCAGCATTGTGAAGTCCGGCAGCGAATCCATATAAGACTCGGAATAGCGCCCGTTATAGTCGATCTTTTGCCACTGTTGCACCATGCCAAGCACACGGTTGTTGAGCAGAATAATCTTCGGTGTCAGGTGGTATTGCTTGCAGGTTGCCAGCTCCTGAATACACATCTGGATCGACGCTTCGCCCGTAATGCACGCCACTGTCGCATCCGGATTGGCCATTTGAACGCCCATCGCATACGGCAGACCAACACCCATCGTGCCGAGGCCACCGGAATTAATCCATCGACGAGGCTTGTCAAAACCGTAGTATTGCGCCGCCCACATCTGGTGCTGCCCCACATCCGACGTCACAAAGGCATCGCCCTTGGTGATTTCCCATACTTTCTGAACCACCGATTGCGGCTTGATGACAATGTCGGAATTGGCGAACTTCAGGCAATCCTTCCCGCGCCACTCGTTGATCTGTTTCCACCAGCTAGCCAAAGCGACCTGACTAGGTTTTTGTGCCGCGGCGTCAGCTGCATCGAGCTGTGCCAACATGTCTTGCAGCACATCACGCACGTTACCGACAATCGGGATATCGACCTTGACGCGCTTGGAAATCGACGATGGATCAATATCAATGTGAATGATTTTGCGTGCTACCGATGAAAAATGCTTCGGATTGCCGATCACGCGATCATCAAAACGCGCGCCGATAGCAATCAACACATCGCAATGCTGCATCGCCATGTTGGCTTCATAGGTGCCATGCATGCCCGGCATGCCGACAAAATTTTCGCTGGTTGAGCGGTAAGCGCCCAATCCCATCAGCGTGTTGGTGCACGGGAAACCGAGCTTGTCGACCAACTTGTTCAGTTCTGGCGAGGCGTTGGCAAGGATCACGCCACCACCGGTGTAGATCATCGGCCGTTCGGCGTTGAGCAGCAACTGAACTGCTTTGCGGATTTGTCCCGAGTGCCCTTTATCGACAGGCTTGTAGGAGCGCATCTCGATTTCCTTCGGATAGTCATACACGCACTTGTGCATGCTGATGTCCTTTGGGATATCGACCAGTACCGGACCGGGACGACCGGTCGTGGCAATGAAAAAAGCCTTCTTCATCGTCGCGGCAAGATCCTTGACGTCTTTGACCAGGAAGTTATGTTTCACGCAAGGCCGGGTAATACCGACCGTATCGCATTCCTGGAACGCGTCCTGACCAATCGCATGGGACGGTACCTGACCGGAAATGATCACCATCGGGATCGAATCCATATAGGCCGTCGCAAGACCAGTCACCGCATTGGTGACGCCAGGGCCTGATGTGACTAGCGCCACGCCGACTTTATTGGAACTGCGGGAGTAAGCATCTGCAGCATGAACCGCAGCTTGCTCGTGACGAACCAGGATGTGCTGAAACTTATCCTGATTATAAATTGCGTCATAGATATATAGCACCGCGCCGCCCGGGTAGCCGAACACGTGCTCGACGCCTTCTTCGGCCAGGCAACGCACGACGATTTCCGCACCGGTCATTTCTTTACCGATGTCGTTCGTGGTGTCATTTCGTGTATCAACATTCATTTTGGTACTCATACAACATTCCTTTCAAGGTCCATTGGAAATTGATCGGATGCTTTTTCCTGACGAACCGGGTACGACAGCGACGGGATTCAGGCTTTCCTTTATTGTGCGGTCCCATGGTCGTCGACATTTCCTCAGGAAATGCCTCAAACATGGTTAGCGCGACTCGTTCGGCCGGAGGGTCAATCACTTCAGTACGGGGCTCTCGCGCTTGTGGCACGGGTCAAAGCAAACAGCCTTATTGGTAAAGCGCGTCTTGCCACCTTGCCATGTTGTGCAGGGCATGCGGCTAGACCATAATCCTCTGCGATGCGAGAGGGAGACACAAGGTAATGCGTTGCATCGTTCAGGTCAAGTTAAAACAGCCGCAAAAGCCCCTGTTTTCAAGCGCACTCCGTAAATACGCTGCGCAGATCGGCGAATTTTGCTAGCATGCCGACAGTTTCCGGCAAGGCAGCAGCGTGCTGCCCAGCTGAACCACATTCACTGACTTTTCTGGCGACAACGGCAACGAAGCGCCTCCTTGCATGGCAACTGACAAAGAACTTTCCGACTTCCTTGAAAATGTAGAGCGACGCGCCTTCAAACAGGCCATCTATGCAGTCCGCAAAGACGAGGCTGCGCTCGACATCGTTCAGGATGCGATGATCAAATTATCCCAAAGTTACGGGGACAAACCGCCGGCCGAACTGCCGCTATTATTTCAACGCATCTTGCAAAACACCATCCACGATTACTTTCGTCGGGAAAAAGTCCGCAACACTTGGGTCACGCTGTTTTCCAGCATGACCGGACATGGCGAGGCCGGAGACGAGTTCGAACTGCTAGATCACTACAACGCTGATGACAATGCCCAAGCATCAGAATCCGGCGCTGACAAACTACAGCGGGAACAGACGCTCAATGCCATCGATGGTGAAGTACAAAAACTTCCAGCGCGTCAACGTGAAGCATTTCTAATGCGTTACTGGCAGGACTTCGACGTGGCCGAAACGGCTGCTGCCATGGGGTGCTCCGAAGGGAGCGTGAAAACACACTGTTCGCGCGCTACCCACACTCTGGCCCAAGCGCTAAAAGCCAAAGGAATCACACTATGAATACCCGGGAATTGAATTTCGCCTACAAAGTTAGACACGCATTAACCGAGAATCTTGAGAACCTGCCGGCGTCGACAACAGACCGTCTCGCTGCCGCGCGTAAAAAGGCACTTGCAGCAAAACGTCAGGACTCGCCGTTGAAAGTATTTGCAACTCAACACGTGCTAGCCGGGCCTGCGGCAGGATTCTTCAGCAAGACATCGCCTTGGTTTAACCGCATCGGCCTGATCATTCCGATGTTGGCATTGGTAGCTGGTTTGTCAGGCATGTTTCAATTCGAAAAACAACAACGTATCAGCGATACGGCCGATATAGATGCCGCGGTCTTGTCGGATGAGTTACCACTGTCGGCCTATCTGGATCACGGCTTCAGTGCCTATCTGGCAAGGCAGACAGACTGATCATGACCAGCCGCAACAGCATGTCTACCGGAAAACGCTGGCTCATGGCCGGCCTGCTGGCATGCGCTGCGCTGGCAGGGCTAGCCGCAGTTGCCGTTCCACTGATCACCCAGGAACCTGCAACAGCGTCTCCCAAACCAGCTCCGGCAAAATTAGCCGAAGCCGACACCCGCCCGCGATGGGATGAGTTGACAACAACCCAGCAGACTGCGCTCGCGCCGTTGGCCGCGGACTGGAACAAAATCGAAATTTTCCGTAAAAAGAAATGGCTTGAAATAGGCAACCGTTTCGCGGCCATGAATTCCGATGAGCAAGCGCGCGTTCAAGAGCGCATGCGCGAATGGGCCAAACTGACCCCCGAAGAGCGCCGCGTCGCACGTGAGATTTACACGCGCACAAAAAAACTCGATGCCAGCCAAAAATCTGCACAATGGCAGGAATACCAGCAATTACCTGAAGATCAAAAGAAAAAACTGGCTGCTGGCATCGCTGCAAAAAAACGTGTTTCAAATTTACCGACCCCTGCCGCAAGTGCCAAATTGACCACTGTACCGAAATCCTATGAAAAGGCAGTTCCCGAAAAACCAGCGGTAGCGTCTTCAACACCCAGTGACGTGTCACCATTGGCAGTTCCTCAAACTCCTGCCCCTCCAACGGCACCAACCCGATAAAGCCCGATGCCGGATTCCTCCTCGCCTGTCTCAGTAGCCCCTCCGTCCGTACTCCGCCGCCTTGCCGTCATGCTCTATGAAGGCATGCTGTTGTTCGGCGTTTTATTCGTTGCTGGATGGCTGTTTGGCACGCTGCTGCAACAACGCCATGCGCTGTACTTGCGCGGCATTTTGCAATACTGGCTGTTTTTTGTCATCGGGGCCTACTTCATCTGGTTCTGGAGTCACGGCGGCCAAACTCTGGCCATGAAAACCTGGCGTGTTCGTCTGGTGGCCGCAGATGGCTCTGCTGTATCGGTGCTTCAGGCCACTGCACGCTTTCTGCTGAGCTGGTTGTGGGTGGTTCCAGGCCTGATACTGGCATGGCGTTTCCAGGCTCAGGGCTGGATGCTGGTACTGATCCCGGTGGCTAACATGGTGATCTGGGCTGGTCTGTGCTGGCTCGATCCGTCGCGACGTTTTGTCCATGACCGCATGGCCCGTACCAAACTGGTCGGAGTTCCTGAACTGAAAAAGAAATAGCGCTGACAGATGATCCGACGACTGACTCGCTGGCTGCTGGTAATGCAAGGCTTGGTCGTAGCCGGTCTGACCACAGCGCTACTGAAACTGTCAGAGTTACAACACCCAATGCTAGCTCTGGCACTCGCCATTGGCTTAGTCCTCGCTGTCAGACTATCAATCACTGCCAGCGGGTTTGCTTTGGCCTGGCGCTATCGTAGTGAAACACCCGAACCGTTTCGCATAAGCTGGTACAGGACTGCTCGATTGTTTTGTAGCGAGTTCAGTGCCAGCATGATCAGTTCAAGTTGGAACATGGCTTTTTTTCAAGTCGGTAAAAAGCCAGCATTGCAATCCGGCGAATTGCCGGTATTGCTCATTCACGGCTACGGCTGCAACAGTGGTTACTGGCACGCAATGAGCAAGCGACTCAGCGCCACACACATCAGTCACCAAGGGATCGACCTTGAGCCGATGCTGGCGAGCATTGATAGTTATGTGCCTGCAGTCACCAAAGCGATCGATGAACTGGCCTACGACAGCCGCTCCGAACAGGTCATCCTTGTCGCCCACAGTATGGGGGGATTGATCAGCCGTGCTTACTTGCGCGAACAGGGTAGTCGTCGCGTTGCCGCGATCATCACACTTGCTACACCACACCACGGTACGGCAATGGCACGTCATGGTATCGGCATCAATTCGCAGCAGATGCGTCGCAGCGATGACGATGTCCCAAGCACTTGGCTGCAACAACTAGACAGCATTGAGACAGCGGCGTCCCGCACATTGTTTATCTCGATCTACTCGCATCACGACAATATCGTTTCGCCTCAGTTATCAGCCCATCTTGACGGCGCCACCAACATAGCGCTGTCAGGCATCGGCCATGTCGCGCTAGGCATGGACCGTAGCGTACAAGATTGTGTCATCGCACAGATCAGGCAGGTTGCTACACGGCGGAAAGCCCGCCAAAGCAGGTTGCCAACATGAAATCGACGATCTGTGCGTCGCTATGCACACCCATCATTTTCAGATAATCAACGCTCGGATCGCACGAGCGGGCATAAATTGTCAGCAGAATGACTTCCACCGGCAACTCCTGACGCAGTGCCCCGGCAGCGCGGGCTGTCTCAATCAACCCGGCCAGCAATTCATTGAGATCCATGACCCGGCTGATATATTTCGGATTTTCGAGCAACGATTCACGCAAAAATTTATTATCGGAAGGCAGCATCGGCAAACCACCCTGCAACCGCTCTTCGAGTGCCCAGCGCAAGATGCCGCGCAACTGATCGATGGCGGTCATCTCTGACGGCAGGGCACGCACATGCGCAAGGGTATTTTCAATCAGACTAATCATTGCCGCTGCCGCCAATGACTCCTTCGACGCAAAATGTTTATACAGACTGGCTTTGGCAATCCCGACCTCGGCGGCAACCTCATCCATCGTCATCAAGTCATAGCCTTTGCGAGCCAGCAGACCATGCACGGCCTCAATGATCGCCGCCTCCCTGACAAGAAGTTGCTGCTGTTTGAAAGTGAGTTTTTGAACAGGAATCATCGGTGAGGTTTTCAGAAAAACAGAAGCAAATTGAACTTCCATGATTATATGACACCTGATCAGGTATGAATCTGGAGCGTTCACGGCGCTATCCGTTAGCCACGCGCTGTCCCATATTGATCAACATAGAAGGAATTCCATGAAACCTGCATTTGCTCCTGCTCTGTTACTTTCGGCGATAGTAGCCTTGTCGTCCGGCGCTGCCGGCGCCACAGATCTGGTCGAAACCGCGGCTACGACGGGTAGCTTCAAAATTTTTCTAGCGACTGTGAAGGCGGCAGGTCTAACAGACTCACTACGCCATCAAGGGCCCTTCACGATATTTGCTCCCAGCGATGAAGCCTTTGCAAAACTACCCGATGGCAAGGTCGAATCGCTAATGAAAGACAAAGTAAAACTGGCTCAACTGCTCTCCCACCACATTGTTCCGGGCAAATTACTTGTCGCCGAAGTCAAGCCTGGCCCCTTGAAAACGATTCAGGGAGACGCATTAAAACTCACGTCCGACAATGGATTGGTCACAGTCAACGGTGCTCGCGTCACGCAAAGCGACGTGAAAGCCGATAACGGCGTGATTCAGGTGATCGACCAGGTGATCCTGCCCTGATCATTGCAGCAGGATCGCTGTGGCAGCCTGCCGCAAGCGCAATGTTCGATGGTATGCTGATCGCAAAAATTCACACGGCGACCCTCCATGACGATGCAACAAAAAGTACCGCGCCGCACTCGCGAGCGGATACTCGACCTGTCATTGCAACTGTTCAATGAATTCGGTGAACCCAACATCACAACGACGGTGATCTCGGACCAAATGGGTATTTCGCCGGGCAATCTGTACTACCATTTTCGAAACAAAGACGACATCGTCAACTCCATTTTCGTCCAGTTCGAGAGCGAAATTTCACATATGCTGGCGGTGCCGGACAGCCGCCATCCGACCATCGAGGATGTCTGGCACTACCTGCACCTCATGTTTGAACTGGTCTGGCGTTATCGATTTTTTTACCGCGACCTGAGCGATCTGCTCTCGCGCAATCGCAAGGTCGAAGTCGATTTCAAGAAAATCCTCGTCCATAAGAATCATGTGGCGCGTCACCTGTGCATCGGTTTGCGTAACGATCTGGCACTGGAAGCCAGTGACTTGGAAATCGACGCCCTGGCGACCAATATGGTGGTCGTCGCCACCTACTGGCTCTCGTACGAATACGTCAACAATCCCCGTAAATATACCGAACAACAAGCGAGTGCCGACGCGCTGCTGCGTGGCTGCTATCAGGTTCTGTCGCTGATTCGGCCGTACCTGCTTGGCGAGACCTTAGTACGCTTTGACAAGTTGGCCACAGACTACCGAAAGAAATTGACATGACTTCCCCGATCCAATCCCTGTGTGTGTATTGCGGTGCTTCCAGCGGCAACTCCGTGCTGTATGTCGATGCTGCGCGTGCGATGGGCAAGGCCTTGGTCGGGCGCAACATCGCGCTGGTCTACGGCGGCGGTCAGATTGGTCTGATGGGTGCCATTGCCGATGAGGTTATGCGTCTTGGCGGCACCGCCACCGGTGTCATCCCGCGCGCCTTACTCGGCAAAGAAGTCGGCCATCCGGGCCTGACCAATCTGCACGTGGTGAAGGATATGCACGAACGCAAGGCAATGATGGCGGAGTTATCCGATGGATTCATTGCCATGCCAGGCGGCATGGGAACAATGGAAGAGTTGTTTGAAATGCTGACCTGGTCCCAGCTTGGATTCCATGACAAACCCATTGGGTTGCTCAATGTCCACGGGTTCTATGACGGACTGATCGGCTTCGTTGATCACATGGTGACACAAGGTTTCCTGCGCCCGCATCATCGGCAACTGCTCATGCAGGACACCACCGCAGCTAGCCTCGTCGGCCAATTACTTGGCTACCAACCTGGCCAGATTGCCAAGCTGCTCAGTGATGATGCGGCTCAGACGCTGGTGTCCTGAATGGCCGATCTACGCGTCTGAACCTAAAGCCTGACGGAAATCTTGCACCAAGTCCACGGTATCTTCGATGCCGACAGAGACCCGTATCAATGATTCGGCGATCCCCATCGATGCCCTTCGCTCGGCACCCATTTCAAAGAAAATCGTATGCGCGACGGGAATAACCAGCGTGCGGGTATCCCCAAGATTACTGGCGGGAATCGCCAAGCGAAGACGGTTCAAATAATCAAAACAATCGACATTATCTTGCAACTCAAAACTAAGCAGGCTGCCAAAAGCCCGGAATAGCTCGCCTGCCAGCGCATGCTGCGGGTGCGACGGCAGGCCTGGGTAATGGACCGCCGCAACACGCGGATCGGCTTCCAGCATCTGTGCAACTGCGAGCGCATTCGTACATTCGCGGTCAAGGCGCAGCGCCATTGTTTCAGCGCCTACCGACAGGTGATGCGCCGCTTCCGGACCCAACGATCCGCCAAAATCGCGCAAGGCTTTGGCGCGGATTTGCGCCAATCCCCATTGCCGCGCCGGAGCACGCTTGTAGTTATCAAAGATATTCGGGTAACCGGTCCAATCGAACAAACCTATATCCGTCAGGCTACCGCCCAAGGCATTGCCATGACCACCAATCGACTTGGTCAGCGCATTAACGACCAAGCTGGCACCGACTGATTTAGGCCGGAATAGATACGGCGACGTCATCGTATTGTCCACCACGTAGATAATGCCGCGTGCAGCGCACAACACGCCGATGCGTTTGAGATCCGCCACCTGCGTACGCGGATTGGCAATAGTCTCGACAAAAACAACGCGGGTCGACGGCGTGATCGCAGCCTCAACTGCAGTGACATCCGTCGCATCCACAAAACTCACCGCTGCGCCTTGGCTGGCCACTGTCTGCCACAGGCTATTGGTATTGCCGAACAAAAAGGCTGACGATACGACGTGATCACCTTCCCGCAAGAGTGACTGCACGATCGCCGCAATAGCGGCCATGCCCGTGGCGAAACAGATGCTGCCCTGTCCGTCTTCCATTAACGTGATCTTGTCTTCCAATGCGGACACTGTCGGGTTGCCCTGACGACCGTAACGGTAACCCGGCTGTTTGCCCTGAAATACCGCAGCCAGTTCGCGGGCATCCTTGTAGCCGAACGCGACGGAGGTATGGATAGGTTTGTGCAGCGCTCCGTGCTCGATTGGTTTTTGCCGATCGCTGTGCAGGATAGTGGTAGTGAAGCCGTAGTTGCTGGTATCGGTCATGATGGAATAAGAAATAGGCTGGGAAAATAAGCGGCTACGGACCCGCCGTTCGGAGGCAATCCGAACGGCGGTTAACGATGAAAAGTCGACGGCTTTAATCGACCTGTGCGAGATTCAGGTTCAATTGCGAACGCTCTGCATCGTCACTTTCGGGCAAAGGGTTGTTGCGGGCAAACTCGATCCGGTCGAGGTAATCCCGCGATATATCACCCGTGACATAGACACCGTCAAAACAGGACGCTTCAAAATTACGCAACGCCGGATTGGTGTCGGTGATCGCGCGCTTGAGTGCGTCGAGATCCTGATAGACCAATGCATCGGCGGTGATCTCGCGGCAGATCTCGTCGTTGCTGCGGCCATAGGCAATCAGCTCGTTGCGTGTCGGCATATCGATACCGTAGACGTTCGGAAATTTTACCGGTGGTGCTGCCGATGCGAAAATGACGCGCTTGGCACCGGAGTCGCGCGCCATCTGAACGATTTCACGGCTGGTCGTGCCACGGACGATGGAATCATCGACCAACAGCACGCTTTTGCCCTTGAATTCCGAACCGATTGCATTGAGCTTCTGGCGCACGGATTTGCTGCGGATTGCCTGCCCCGGCATCAGAAAGGTACGACCGATGTAGCGATTCTTGATGAAGCCTTCGCGGTAGTCGAGGTTCAGTTTCATCGCCAATTCCATTGCCGCTGGCCGGGAGGAATCCGGAATCGGCATCACCACGTCGATATCGCCGGCAGTAAATTCACGTTTGATTTTTTCGGCCAGATATTCGCCCATTTTCAAGCGTGCGGCGTAGACCGACGCGCCATCGATCACCGAATCCGGACGCGCGAAATAGACATACTCGAAAGCGCAAGGATTGAGGGTCGGATTTTCGGCGCATTGCTGGTTGTAGAGCTGCCCGTCATTGTCGATGAAGATGGCCTCGCCCGGCATGACGTCACGCAGGAAGCGAAAGCCCAAGCCTTCGAGCGCGACTGATTCGCTGGCGACGACGTATTCGGTACCTTTGCTGGTTTCATTAATACCGATGCACAGCGGACGAATACCATACGGATCGCGAAACGCCAGTAAGCCATAGCCGGAAATTTGGGCCACCACTGCGTAGGAGCCACGAACGCGCTGATGCAGCACGCCTACTGCTTTGAACAAGGCAGCAGGGTCCAACGAATAAGCACTGGTGGCTTGCTGGATCTCATGTGCCAGGACATTGAGCAACACCTCTGAATCTGACGTGGTGTTGATGTGACGCCGGTCGTTCTTGAACATCTCGATCTTCAACTGTTCCCAGTTGGTCAAGTTGCCGTTGTGGGCCAAGGTGATGCCGAATGGTGCATTGACATAGAACGGCTGGGCCTCTTCCGCGCTGGACGAACCGGCGGTCGGATAGCGGCACTGGCCGATGCCAATATTGCCTTGCAGGGAACGCATGTTGCGCGTACGAAAAACATCACGCACCAGGCCGTTCGCCTTGTGCATATAAAACATGTTTGCATGACTGGTTGCGATACCTGCCGCATCCTGACCGCGATGCTGCAACAGCAGCAATGCATCGTAGATCAGTTGATTAACAGGACTATGAGAAACGACACCGACGATGCCACACATGGTGGACTCCTAACTAAGACAATTCAAAAATGCACATGCCGCGCGAAATCGCCCGGCAAGAAAGGTTGGGCAGTGCGCGCTGCGGTCTCTGCCAGCGGGCTCAATAACGCCTCGGTCCAAAAGGCTTGCTGCGGTATGGCAGTCGCACCACACACCAGCACCACAGCCAGTACGATCACCAGTCCCCGCGCGAGACCAAACAGGCCGCCAAGACCGCGATCGACGAGCGTCAGACCACTGGCTTTGATGATTCCTTCGAGTGTCATCGTCAGCAAACCCATCAGCAAGCGTACCCCAATGAACAGGACTATAAAGGCCACGATCAAGCGTGTCGTACTGCCCGGGATCATCACCGGCAGCAATTGCGACAGCGGATCGCCATATTGATTGGCAACCATCAGCGCGACAATCCAGCTCGCCAGCGACAGCACTTCTTTCACCAATCCACGCAGCGTGCTGATCACTACCGAGCAGATCAATATGAACAGCACCAAATAATCAAAAATAGTCACAGGCCTGTGCCAGTTCAGGACGGCACCACGGTACCAGGCAAGCCCATTTTGCTCAATCGCGCGCGCATTCTATCAGCCTCCTCCTGACTGGAGAACGGTCCGATCCGGACGCGAATCCACGGCCCCGCGTCAGTCGAAATCGTCTGCGTATAGGAGCTGATGCCAGCCGCTTTCAACTTATCTTGTAGTTCAGCAACTTTCTCTTTCGACGCTAGTGCGGCCACCTGAACGATGAGTCGGGTTGATTTCTTGTCGGCTCTTTCCCGAGCAGCGCTACCGTCGAGTATCGCCATTGCGCGTGCGCTATCGGATGCGCTGTCTTGAACGGGCTTGGCTTCAGGTTTCGGTTCAGGCTTGGTTTCAGCTTTAGGCTTGGGTTCGGCTTCGCGCTTGATGTCGGGCACCGGCTTGGTTTCAGATTTTTCTACGGGATTGACCGGCGCCGCCACGCTGTCTTGTTTTGGTTTGGTCTCGACCGCCGGGACGGCCTTCTTGCTGATCACAGACTGAGTCACAGGAGCGGGGTCAATGACTTCTTCTGATTTATCGAGAGCCGCTTCCTGAGGCATACTAGCCGGGGCAACCACCGCTGCAGTTTTGGGCTGACTCGGACGAGACGGCAAATCCTTGGAAGGGATCTGGATCTGAACATCATCACCCAATGGTCTCGGCTCGGAATCAAGCACCATCGGCAAGCCGATCACAGCCGTCAGCACGAGCGCGACCGCACCAACCAGTCGGCGTCGGGCGCGTTTTTTTTCTGGCAGTACAGGATCAACCTGCTCGTTCGCAACCTTCGCTGACTTGCCTTTTGCACGCCCTCGCGCGACACCGGAGTCCTCATCAGAACGGGAGTAAAACGCCCCTTCGGCGGCCTCAGGCTCTGGCGGTTTCTTGCGGAAAAACGATGTCAAGCCCATGCGGTCGAGTGTGAGAAATTCAGTGATTGGCAACGGCGCGGAACGCCATGACACCGGCAACGGTGAGGAACGATCCGAAAACCGCAATTCTATCATTCTCCCCTGCCCGGCTAGTTGCATTTGCGAATGCTTCAGCCGGTGTGGAGAAGCAGTTAATCGTACATTCGGCGTCGGCCTTGTCCGTCGGGATCACCCCGGCGGCAAGTAATTTTTGACGTATCTGCTCGGCACTGGCACCACGCGGAAGCGGCAAATCGGTCACGCACCAGTGGTCCACCTGCCC
The DNA here is from genome assembly GCA_047621345.1 of Minisyncoccia bacterium. Lineage (GTDB taxonomy): Bacteria > Pseudomonadota > Gammaproteobacteria > Burkholderiales > Burkholderiaceae_D > Actimicrobium. Next base: position 27,681 of record JBLHLW010000028.1, read on the forward strand.
CTTGAGTTGGGCAATGACGCCATCGATATCCTTGTCCTGTAGCGCGCCGAACACCGCGTACGTGTAGGGATGAAAGCCCATGTTGCCGAAGTTTTGCGACAGTGTCGCCGCTGCATGCGGATTGTGAGCAACATCTAGAATCACTGTTGGACGACCGGGCAACACCTGAAACCGCCCCGGCAAATCGACCAGTACCAACCCGGTCCGAACTTCCTGCGCGCCAACCGGCAACTGCAGGCGCAACACCTCCAGCGCAGCCAGCGCAGCAGCGGCATTGAGCAACTGGTTGGCACCACGCAAGCTCGGGTAGCCAAGCGAGTTGCGACGCTGCTCTCGCCCCCCGTAATTCCACTGCAATTGATCACCCATGTAATTAAAGTCACGCCCTAACAGCCACAAATCGGCACCGATCGCGGCGGCATGGTCGAGCAATGACTGCGGCGGAACAGGGTCGCTGCATATGGCCGCTTTGCCGGCGCGGAAAATCCCGGCCTTTTCAAAACCGATGGCTTCGCGTGTATGACCAAGGTATTCGGTGTGATCAATATCGACACTGGTGATGATGGCGACATCGGTATCAATGATATTCATCGCATCAAGTCGTCCGCCCAGACCAACCTCAAGAATCACGACATCAAGATGCGCATCGACGAACAGTTGCAAAATCGCCAGCGTAGTGAACTCAAAATAGCTGAGCGAGATATCCCCTCGTGCCTGCTCGACCGCGCCAAAATAGCGTACCAACTCGGCATCCGATGCCGACTCGCCAACGACACGGGCCCGTTCATTGAAGTCGATCAGATGCGGCGACGTCGTCAGACCGACGCGGTAACCGGCTTGCAACAGAATCGCTTCGAGCATGGCGCACGTTGAGCCCTTTCCGTTGGTGCCTCCGACGGTAATGACAGGGCAATCGAAACTGATCTTCATTCGGGTCGCAACCGCCGCTACACGATCAAGACCCATGTCGATGGTAATCGGATGTTGGGATTCTAGGCGGGCCAGCCAACCGCTCAGGGTGTCGGGAAGTGTTTGCATGATACTCAAGGTGGGTTCGATCAGAAAAAAATAAAGCCCGACCAGATGGTGCGGGCTTTCGGATAACCGACTGGATTCAAGCGATGACGTCGGCGGCCTGATTTTGCAACAGTGCCAGCAAGCGGGCAATTTCTTCACGCATCTTGCGGCGATCGACAATCATATCGACCGCACCCTTGGTGACTAAAAATTCGGCACGCTGAAAACCTTCAGGCAGCTTTTCGCGAACCGTATTTTCGATCACGCGCGGACCGGCAAACCCAATCAATGCTTTCGGCTCAGCAATCACCACATCGCCCATAAACGCAAACGACGCCGAGACACCACCCATGGTCGGGTCGGTCAGCACGGAAATAAAGGGCAGCTTCTTTTCAGACAGTTTGGTCAACATGGAGGTGGTTTTTGCCATCTGCATCAGCGACAACAAACCCTCTTGCATCCGTGCGCCCCCCGTGGCGGTAATACAGATGAAAGGCACCATTTGCTCGAGCGCGTTTTGCGCACCACGGACAAAACGTTCGCCGACCACGGAACCCATCGAACCACCCATGAATTCAAACTCGAAACAGGCCACCACCACCGGCAACGACATGATGGTGCCGCCCAGCACAATGAGCGCATCGGTTTCGCCGGTCGCTTCCATTGCCGCTTTGAGACGATCCGGATATTTTTTGCTGTCCTTGAACTTCAGCGTATCCACCGGCAACGTTTCCTGGCCGATTTCATAGCGACCGCCTGCATCGAGCAAGGCGTCGAGACGCTCGCGGGCACGTATGCGCATGTGATGATTGCACTTCGGACAAACCCGGATATTCGACTCGAGATCAGTGCGATACAGCACCGCTTCGCAAGAAGGGCATTTGACCCACAAGCCTTCAGGCACCGATTTGCGGGTGGCTGATTCGGAGCGCTGTATGCGCGGTGGTAACAATTTCTCAAGCCAGCTCATGGTGTCCTCTTAATTTTTTACTTGGGCGATTGTACCTTTTGCGCACACGACCAACACAAACAACCATGCGTCGCTCAGTCTGGCGCGTCAAGCGCGGCACGAATACCGGCCACGAAGTTGTGCGCAGTCTCAACGGCCTTGTCATGGGGTGTGGTTTCCAGCTCCTGAATAATGCGACTACCGATTACGACGGCATCAGCGACGCTGGCAATCGCACGGGCAGTGGCGCCATCACGGATACCGAAGCCAACGGCGATCGGCAATTTGACATGCTGACGGATTGCGGCAATGCGTTCCGAGACGTTACCGATATCAATATTGCCTGCTCCTGTGACTCCCTTGAGCGACACGTAATAGCAAAAACCACGCCCTGCGGCGGCGACCTGACGGATGCGGTCATCCGTCGAAGTCGGTGCCAGCAGGAAGATCGGATCCAGGCCTTGCGCCTGCATGCCGGCGGCAAACTCTTCACATTCTTCAGGCGGATAGTCGACTACGATGGTGCCGTCTACACCTGCGGCAGCTGCCGCGAGGATGAACGCTTGCTGCCCCATGCGCTCGATGGGGTTGGCGTAGCCCATCAGCACCACCGGCGTGGTGGCGTCAGTTTCACGGAACTGACGAACGAATTCGAGGACGTCGCGCAGTCCGACACCATATTTGAGCGCCCGTTCACAGGCACGCTGGATGACGGGTCCTTCTGCCATCGGGTCGGAAAACGGCACGCCAAGCTCAAGAATATTGGCACCACCGGCAACCATTGCGTGCATTAACGGCACTGTGAGCTGGGGGGAAGGATCGCCGGCGGTAATGAACGGAATCAATCCGGTTTTGTGGCTAGCGGCGAGCGCCGCCATTGTTGCTTGAATTCTGGACATGGTCTTTATGTGGTGATGGTAGTCGAAGGATGCGCCTGGCCATCGGCCAGGCGCTAACCGGCTGCAGCTTATTTGCTCAGCGTACGGTGCAACGTAATGCCCTTGGCAACGTTAGCCGACTCCAGAGCGGCGGCACCGACAGCACACGATTCGCGGCAGTAGAAATTCATTCCCATACGTTCTGCGACAGTGTGCATGTCCTTGTCACCACGCCCGGACAAATTAACCAGAATGATCTTGTCTTTTGGAAGTGTGGCGGCCAGTTTCGCGGCATAGGCCAGTGCATGACTCGATTCGAGCGCCGGAATAATTCCTTCGATCAAACAGCAATCATGGAACGCCTGCAGCGCTTCGTCATCAGTGATGCCGACGTATTGGGCACGACCGATATCTTTCAACCAAGCATGCTCAGGACCGACTCCCGGATAATCGAGGCCCGCCGACACCGAATGCGTTTCAGTCACTTGACCGTTTTCGTCTTGCAACAGATACGTACGATTGCCGTGCAGCACCCCTGGCGTACCCAGTTGCAGCGAGGCCGAATGCTTGCCGCTATCCATGCCCTCACCGGCCGCTTCGACACCGATCAACTGAACATCATGGTGATCGATGTACGGATAAAAAATCCCCATTGCATTCGACCCACCGCCCACACAGGCCATGACGTAGTCGGGTTGGCGGCCAGTCATCACAGGCATTTGTTCCAGACATTCTTCGCCGATGACTGACTGGAAATCGCGCACCATCATGGGATACGGATGCGGACCAGCGACGGTGCCAATAATGTAGAACGTGTTTTCGATGTTGGTAACCCAATCGCGCATGGCTTCGTTGAGCGCATCTTTCAGGGTCTTCGAACCGGATTCTACGGGGACCACGGTCGCACCCAGCAGCTTCATCCGGTAGACATTCTGAGCCTGACGCTTGATGTCTTCGCTGCCCATGTAGACAATGCACTCGAGGCCAAAGCGCGCGCAGATGGTCGCAGTAGCAACACCGTGCTGTCCAGCACCGGTCTCGGCGATGATGCGGGGTTTGCCCATGCGCTTGGCCAACAGGGCCTGACCAATCACGTTATTGATCTTGTGCGCGCCGGTATGGTTGAGGTCTTCGCGCTTGAAATAAATTTGCGCGCCGCCCATTTTTTCGGACCAGCGCTTGGCGTGGTAAATCGGGCTTGGGCGGCCGACAAAATGGTTCAGGTCGTCTTCGAATTCTGCCAAAAATTCCGGATCATTACTGTAACGGGCATAAGCGGCTTTCAGCTCATCGAGTGCGTGCGTCAGTGTTTCCGAAACAAAGCTGCCGCCGTACGGACCAAAGTGGCCGCGATTATCCGGCAGGTTGTAGGCTTCTGCCGGATGTGCAGCTTGTTGTTCGAGGTGTGTGGCGTGTGTCATGGGTATTCCCGGGTAGTGCGTTGTCTGGTGTACCGTAGCTTAGCCCTGCGTGGTGTCGGCAAGGCGCACTGCGGCGATGAAACGTGCGATTTCTGTAGCGTCCTTGATGCCTTTTGCGACTTCGACGCCACTGCTGACATCGACGGCAAACGGACGCACGCGAACCACCGCCTCAGTGGCGTTGAGCGCGCTCAAGCCACCACTTAAAACGACCCGAGGTGCGAGCTCTTCTGGGATGAGAGACCAATCGAAAACCTTTCCAGTACCACCGTAACTATCAGCCAGGGTATCGAGCAACAAACCGGAATACAGATTGCCGGTGGCGCGATAGGCGAACTCGCATTTTAGCAAATCTTCGGCAATTGTCTTTGCACCCACCCGGATCGCCCGCACATAGGGGCGATTGACGGCAACAGCAATCTCAGCGCACTGCTCCGGCGTCTCGTCACCGTGGAATTGCAGCAGCGACAACGGCACGGTACGTAGCACTTGCTCGACGTCTGCCAGGGTCGCATTAACGAACAAGCCAACAGTAGTGATGAACGGAGGGACATGGCGTAACAACGTTGCTGCCTGCGTTGCTGTGACATACCGTGGGCTCGGCGGATAAAACACCAGACCGATCGCATCGGTGCCAGCGGCAATCGCAGCGGTGACGTCTTCGTCACGGGTCAAGCCGCAGATTTTGATTCGGGTGCGGTCATTCATCGGGAGCGGTTTCTTTTTAAAATGGCCGGCAGCTGTCATGGCCGGCGCAGTGTCGACAGATCGATCGGATCAATAGTGCGCAAATGCGTGTGCTGGTGACTGGGGTAACTCCCACTTTGGATCGTAATCGATTTTGGCCAAATACAAACCGTGTGGACTAAAGGTCGGCGCTGCCAGATGACGGTTTTTCTGTTGGACCAGTGCGGCTAACCAGTCGACCGGCTGTCGTCCGGTGCCAACATAAATCAGCGAACCAACAATGTTGCGCACCATATGATGCAGAAAAGCATTCGCGTGTAACTTGATGACAATCAAGTCGTCGCGTCGCACCAGAGCGATTTCATGCATCATTTTTACTGGTGACTTGGCCTGACAATCCGCAGAGCGAAAAGCCGTGAAATCGTGCGTGCCGATCAGTAACTGCGCAGCCTCACGCATCACGTCGGCATCAAGTCGGCGAAATACCCAGCCTGCCTTGTCATTCCACAAGGGCGACCTGATCGGGTTGTTATACAGAAGGTAGTGATAGGTCCGCGAGCGTGCGCTAAAACGTGCGTGAAACTCATGCTGCGGATCATGCTTGGCCACGGTCGCCCAACGCACCACAATCGATGGCGGCAAATGCGAATTGAGTCCTCGTATCCAGGACGACATTGGTCGATCCAGCGGCGTATCGAAATGCACCACTTGTTCGATCGCATGAACGCCGGTATCGGTCCGACCGGCGCAATGGACAGTGATGTCGGATTGCGTAAATTTAAACAACGCTTGCTGCAGCCGGTCTTGTACGGTGTTGCCGCTCAACTGGGTTTGCCAGCCATGCCATGGTGTTCCATCGTACTGCACACCCAGAACCAGTCGTTTCAAATTCATGTCCGCTTCGTGCCCACTACCCGCCTTGGCGGCAAAAATCTGTCAGTTATCAACAAAAAATAAAACGGGCGCAAACGCGATGCGTTGCGCCCGTTAGCAAACGACGACCGTCAGCCGAGTTTAGCCCGCATCACGGTCGCCTGCTGGATCTGCTCGTTAGAGCCACCACCAATGACTTCATCGAGCAGTTCGCGGGCACCTTCCTTATCACCAATTTCTTCATAAGCGATCGCCAGGTCGAGTTTGGTTGCCATTTCAGGTGCGTTCAACAGGTTATCTTCAGGCAGGGTATCAGGCAGGGTATCAGGCAAGGCACCAGACACGGGACTAGGCGCATCCTTCTCCTTGGGCAAGTCTACTCCGGCGTCTCCGGAGAATGATGTACCAGGATCGAGGTCCAGACTAATGCCCGACAAGTCAAAATCAAGTGGATCAGCCGCATCTGTCTGAACCGAACGGCGATCCTCCTCAAGTGACATGTCAACCGGAAAAGCCGGTGGCAGAGATTCGGCATCAGCCAACGCAAGGTCAGGAATCGACGTTGCATCGCTCGCAACATCGGGGAAATCAGACTCCATCGTCACACGTTCATTGGTCACCAACCCCGGAACATCAAAGTCCATCGATAACTCATCACTCTTGTTGGCGGAATTATTAGTCGCTGGATTAGCCGTATCGGCCGGTGCTTCGGTAGACGCAGCGGGTGAGATGTTGAAACCTGCCAGATCAAAATCAAGGCCATCGTCGGCAACAGCTTCAGTTTCGCGCGCCGCCGCTGCTGGCTCGGTGTTTGCGGAAACATCCAGTTCTGGTGGCTGAGGCTCGATAGGATCCGCTTCCGTGTTGGTCTGTGTCGCCGCCAGTAAAGCCTCAAGATCCAAATCGTCCATTGGTCGTGTCGGCGCGCCCAAATCTGCAGTCAATATTGCCGTGGACACTTCCGGTACCATGCCACCGACATACATCGGATTATTCGGATCCAATGCAATGCCCATAGATGCGGCCTGTGCCCAGTCGCTTCCCTCCCCCTTTGTACGCCCATACAACTCGCTAGCCATCAATTCGAAAGCAGTTGCATCCTTGCGAGCAGCGTAAATTTCTAGCAACTTGAGTCGTACCGCATTACGTTCAGGTTGCGTACGAAGTGCTTCCTTGAGGATCTCTTCTGCCTGAGCATCCCGTCCATAAGCGATATACACATCTGCTTCTGCAACTGGATCAACTTCATTCGCATCAAGTTGGCTAGACGTTGGTGCAAAATTGGAGTTGAAAACGCTATTGCTCGTATCAACACTCTCGCCACCAGTAGAACCGAACATCGAGTTCGTTTTCAGTTTCGAGTTGGCAAGTAAGCTGTTTTCGAATTGCTGATTCTTTTTCCTCCTGCGTGAACTGAAGATGCCGAAGCCCCCCAGGCCAACAAGGAGTAATCCTAATGCCGGCAGCAGATACGTATTGCTCACGATGCGATCGATGAGGCTTTCCTCCGCAGCGATAGGCACCGGCACAGGCGTAGGTACTTTTGGTTTATCAACAGCATCGCTTACTGCCGGAGTCACCGCCGGGGGTGCAACGATAGGCGGCGTTACAGTAACTGGCGATTCAACTGTTTTCTCTTCGGCAACCGGCGATGGCGGCGCGACGGCAGGAGGCGCCACCGCAGGCGTTACCGGCGGCGCTACCGGCGGCGTGTCCGCAGCGGAGGTAGCCAGCTTTGTCGCAGCATCGGCCCTCTTTTGTTGCTCGGCGAGGTCCTTGTTTTTCAGCTCCAGCAATTTTTGCAGATCAGCGACATTCCTTTCCAGGTCGTGCACCCGACTATTCGCTTCGGCTAATGCCTTATCCTTGGCGATACTTTCTTCCGTGCTCGCAACACTGGCATTTTTCGGCAAAGCTGTATTGGTTACGCCAGATTTTGACAGCTTCAGTTTGTCTTTTGACTCTGCTGCAGCATTGTTGGCCTCTTCAACTTTGGACGTTATCCTGCCGCTATCGCTCTGTTTTGCATCGGCTCCTGCTTGCGGTACCGACGTCGTGACTTGGCCGGCCAGCTTGTTGCGGTAACTATTAAAGTCCTGCGCCTGCGCAACGATGACACGACGAGCATCTTGTGCATCGACACCTCGGGAAGCATTGGCTGTTGGTATTGTTAGTATCTCGCCGGTGCGCATCCGGTTCATGTTCTCCCCGACAAAGGCTGCCGGATTGGCACGGTACAGAGCTACCAGCATTTGATCGAGCGATACACCAGTGGGACGCGACTGGAGTGCGATCTGCGTCAGCGAGTCACCGCGCTTGATCTGGTAAGTTTTGTCAGCGGGCGGAGTAACGACTGCCGGCTCCGCTCTGACCGGCGCTGGTGGCGGACTTGCTGTCGCGATTGCCGTTGTCGAATCCGCAGGACGGGCCACTGGTGCAGGTGACGGTACCCGCCCCTGAACAGAACTTGCCGTATTCACTTGCGCACTTCGCAAGTTAGCGGGATCGAGCAGAAAGGTGTACTCGCGCACCAAGACGCCGTTGGAGCCTTCCAGTTCAAGCAATAAATCGACGAAAGGCTCGTTGATCGGTTGCGCCGAACTGACCCGAATAAATTGCCGCCCCCCACTCTGCTCGACGACGAATCGCATCGCCAGTACGGCAGGGTTGAGTGCAATGTTGGCTCTCCGAAATGCCTCTGCACTCGCCAGCTTGACCATTAGCGTATCTGCTTCGTCTTTGCCTACCGAGGTCAATTCTATCTCCGCGCTGAGCGGCTGACCTAACGACGATAGTACTGTCAGGCGCCCTAACCCAGCTGCGTACACGCTCGATACCAACATCGTTGCCAACACTGCAGCACCAAGCGTCTTTAACGCGCAGGATCCTAATTGTGAGTGAGCCGACGCCACATCAGAGTTACGGATGGTTGATGGAGATATTTTGAATAACATAGGTTGGCAGTCCCTTGGCGCAGTCGATGTTAGCCACCAACTGTCGATCATTATCATTTTTCCTGAGCAACTTTTAACATAGCATCATGACCATGGTCACGCAAGTGTAACCATGTCTCTAGCCTGTGCAGACAAACAACATTGCGTCTATCAATATTCCAAAACAATCCTCAGCATCCGTCGCAATGGCTCAGCTGCGCCCCACAGCAATTGGTCCCCAACGGTAAATGCAGACAGATATTGCGGGCCCATCTCCATTTTTCGCAATCGTCCAACCGGAATTGTCAGACTGCCGGTAACAGCCGCTGGGGTTAACTCGGCCATCGATGCTTCTCGCGTGTTCGGAACTACTTTGACCCACTGGTTATTGCTAGCAATCAGATCATTGATTTCATCTAGCGGGACGTTTTTCTTAAGCTTGATGGTCAGTGCCTGCGAATGGCAGCGCATTGCACCAACCCGCACACACAAGCCGTCCATCGGAATTGCTGGTTGCGCCGCACTGCCGAAAGCAATCCCACGCCCAAGTATCTTGTTCGTCTCGGCAGCAGACTTCCATTCTTCCTTGGACATGCCGTTACCGAGATCCTTGTCAATCCACGGAATCAGGTTACCGGCTAGCGGGACACCGAATTGTTTTGTTTCGTCGGCAGTCATGGCGTGTTGTTTCGCCAGTACTTTACGATCGATTTCAAGGATTGCAGCACTCGGATTGTCGAGCAATGCCTTGACTTCGGCATTGATTGCGCCGAATTGGGTCAGCAGTTCCCGCATGTGCTGCGCACCACCACCCGATGCGGCCTGATAGGTCATCGAACTGACCCAATCAATCAGGTCATGCTGAAACAACCCGCCGAGGCCCATCAGCATGCAGGACACAGTGCAATTCCCGCCAACGTAATTTTTAATGCCTTGTTGCAGCCCGGTCTTGATCACACCCAGGTTAACGGGATCGAGCACGATGATCGCATCGTCTTCCATGCGCAACGTCGATGCGGCATCAATCCAGTAGCCATTCCAACCAGACGCACGCAACTTAGGAAATATCTCGCTTGTGTAATCACCGCCTTGGCAAGTAAGGATGATGTCGCATTTTTTTAGCGCATCAATATCGTTTGCATCTTTCAGCGTTGTTTCATTACGCGTCAGTGCAGGAGCGTTACCACCGGCATTCGATGTCGAAAAAAATACCGGTTCGAAGTGAGAAAAATCGTCCTCCTCCTGCATGCGTTGCAAGAGTACCGACCCAACCATCCCACGCCAACCTACCAAGCCTACAAGTTTCATTATCATTTCCTAAACGTAAGGCGGAACATGCCCGCCGCATTTGACTAATATCAATTAAGTGCTTTGACCACTGCATCACCCATCGCCTGCGTACCTACCAAGGTAGTGCCTGCCTCATAAATGTCTGCAGTACGCAACCCTTGCGCCAGCACGGATTTCACTGCCGCATCAATGCGATCCGCCTGCGTAGGCTTGTTCAGCGAGAAGCGCAGCATCATCGCGGCCGACAGGATCGTCGCCAGCGGGTTGGCAATTCCTTTACCGGCAATATCAGGAGCAGAACCATGGGATGGCTCGTATAACCCCTTGTTTTTAGCATCCAGAGAAGCCGATGGCAACATGCCGATCGATCCGGTCAGCATGGCTGCCGCATCAGAAAGGATATCGCCAAACATGTTGCCGGTTACAAGCACGTCAAATTTCTTTGGTGCTCGTACCAGCTGCATAGCGGCGTTATCGACGTACATGTGATCGAGTGCGACAGCTGGATAGTCACTATGCACGTCGGTGACGATATCGCGCCAGAACTGACCGGTTTCAAGCACATTGGCCTTATCGACACTGGTCAAGCGCTTGTCACGCTTGAGCGCTGCCTGGAAGGCCACATGAGCAATCCGGCGAATTTCGGTTTCGGCATAGCGCATCGTATCGAAGCCTTCACGCTCGCCCTTGAACGCGCCATCGGGCGCCGTCCGAACTCCCCGAGGTTGGCCAAAATAGATATCGCCCGTCAGTTCGCGAATAATCAAGATATCTAGGCCAGACACCACTTCAGGCTTGAGTGTTGAGGCGCCTGCCAACTCCGGATACAAAATTGCCGGACGAAAATTGGCAAACAGACCCAACGTCTTGCGCAAACCGAGAATTGCCTGTTCCGGACGCAGAGCACGCTCCAGCGTGTCATATTTCCAGTCGCCAACTGCACCGAACAGAATCGCATCGGCATCCTTGGCTAGCTGCAGCGTGGCATCAGGCAATGGATGCCCGTGCGCTTCATAGCCAGCCCCTCCGACTGGGGCGGTTTCCATCTCAAACTTCTCATCCAGCACGTGGAGCACACGCACGGCTTCTGCGATGATTTCCGGGCCAATACCATCACCCGGCAGGATTGCAATTTTCATAGTGTATCCGGTAAAAAGTGGCAGCCGGAGCGGCTCCGGTTGCAAAAAAATGCGTCAGATCACGTTTGTGAGCCACGGCTTGCTGGCCAGATGGCGTTCTTCGAACGCACGGATCTTGTCTGCTTGCTGCAAAGTCAGACCAATGTCGTCGAGACCGTTTTGCAGACAATATTTGCGAAAAGTATCGACCTCAAAAGGGAAATTTTCGCTACCGTTAGCGGTGCTGACAAGTTGGCGCTCCAGATCAATGACGAGGCGAAACCCGGGGAAAGCACGCACCTCATCGAACAAATGATCAATCTGCGCCTCAGTCAGCACGACCGGCAACAGGCCGTTCTTAAAGCAGTTATTGAAAAAAATATCAGCGTAGCTCGGCGCAATGATGGCGCGAAAGCCGTATTGGTCCAGCGCCCACGGCGCATGCTCGCGCGAGGAACCGCAACCGAAATTCTTACGGGTTAGCAGGATAGACGCCCCCGTGTAGCGGGGTTGATTCAGCACAAAATCCGGGTTCAGCGGCCGGCGTGAATTATCGCGCCCAAGCTCGCCCTGATCAAGGTAGCGCCACTCGTCGAATAGGTTTGGACCGAAGCCTGTGCGCTGAATCGACTTCAGGAATTGCTTGGGAATGATGGCGTCGGTATCGACATTGGCACGGTCTAGTGGTACCACCAGTCCGTCATGCAGGTTGAATTTATTCATGTGAACTCGGCAATCGATGACGTTCAAGCGTGCAGCAGGGTTGAGGTGATTGGCATGGCAACATCAGGTGCCATGCCAATCACTGAAAACAGCGCGTCTTAACGGGACGCGCCTTGTACTTTTTCACCAACGCGCTCGACATCCTTGCCCAGGCCGTTGATGGTATTGCAACCAGACAGCATGAAACTGGCGATCACCAGTAGCAGTGCGATGGTCTTGCTCGTTTTATGCATTCCCTGCTCCCCGTTTTTTTAAACTACTTACGATAAGGTGCGAACGTCAACAAAATGCCCGGCAATACCTGCTGCTGCAGCCATCGCCGGACTGACAAGATGGGTACGTCCACCCGCACCTTGCCGGCCTTCAAAATTACGATTCGAGGTAGAAGCACAGCGCTCACCGGGCTCGAGCCGATCGGCGTTCATGGCCAGACACATCGAGCAACCGGGCTCACGCCATTCAAAACCGGCATCACGGAAGATTTTATCGAGGCCTTCACGCTCAGCCTGTTCCTTGACCAGACCGGAGCCGGGCACCACCATCGCCAGCCGCACGTTGGAGGCGCGGAATTTGCCACGCACTACCGACGCCGCCGCGCGCAAGTCTTCAATCCGCGAATTGGTACAAGAACCGATAAATACCTTGTCGATACGAATATCGGCAATCGCCGTGTTGGGCTTCAACGCCATGTAAGCCAGCGCTTTTTCCATCGAATCGCGCTTGGTAGGGTCTTTTTCTTTGTCAGGGTCCGGCACCCGATCGTCAATTGCCACGACCATTTCGGGTGACGTACCCCAGGTCACCTGTGGCTTGACGTGGTTGGCATCGAGCGTCACAACAAGGTCGAAGCGAGCGCCGGCATCACTATGCAGCGTGCGCCACCAACTGACGGCACGTTCCCAGTGCGGTCCAACCGGCGAAAATGGACGGCCCTTGACATAGTCGATCGTGGTGTCATCAACGGCGATCATGCCCGCGCGCGCACCCGCTTCGATGGCCATATTGCAGACCGTCATGCGACCCTCCATCGATAACGAGCGGATCGTACTGCCGGCAAACTCGATTGCGTAACCATTGCCGCCGGCAGTGCCGATCTGGCCGATCACGGCCAAGACGATATCTTTTGCGGTCACGCCTCTTGGCAGCGCGCCATCGATCTGTACCAGCATCGCCTTGGACTTTTTGGTCAGCAGGGTCTGGGTGGCCAGTACGTGTTCCACTTCTGAGGTGCCGATGCCCTGCGCAAGACAACCGAACGCACCATGCGTCGATGTATGCGAATCGCCACACACGACCGTCATGCCAGGCAGTGTTGCCCCTTGCTCGGGACCGATCACATGAACAATACCCTGACGCTTGTCGCTCATATTGAAATAAGTCAGGCCGTAGGCCTTTGCATTGGCGTCGAGGGTCTCGACCTGAAGTCGCGAGGTGGGATCGGCGATGCCGTGAGCGCGGTCGGTCGTCGGTACATTGTGGTCAGCCACGGCCAGACTGGCTGACAGTCGCCATGGCTGGCGACCAGCCAGTTTCAGCCCATCAAAGGCTTGCGGACTGGTCACTTCATGAACCAAGTGGCGGTCGATGTACAAAATGGTCGTGCCATCACTGGCCGTATCGACCACATGCGAATCCCAGAGTTTGTCGTAGAGTGTTTGAGCCATGGAGCGCCCCGCACCGTTTTCCGGTACGGCGTCAGCGAAGAAAATCGGACCCCGATTATGCCATAGTTGCGCAGCGCAATTCGCGCAAAACGGGCACATCGCCGACTGCAGTATCTTGCTGCAATGACTGCAACGGCCCTATCAGCCTGGCGTCAACGATGCCGGGATCGCCGCCAATGTCACCTGCACGTCGCCACATTGGGCCCGATGGCGCAATGCGTGATCCATCAGCACTAGCGCAAGCATCGCTTCGGCAATCGGCGTGGCGCGAATACCGACGCAAGGATCATGACGACCAAAGGTTTCGACTTTGATCGGCTGACCATTCTTGTCGATCGAATCACGTGGGCTGCGAATGGACGATGTCGGCTTGATCGCGATCGATGCAGTAATGGCCTGACCGGTCGAAATCCCGCCCAGTACGCCGCCAGCATTGTTGGTCCGAAAGCCTTCCGGCGTGAGTTCATCGCCGTGCTCGGTCCCCTTCTGCGCCACCGACTTGAACCCGGCTCCAATCTCAACACCCTTGACGGCATTGATGCCCATCAACGCGTAAGCGATTTCGGCATCGAGCTTGTCATAGATCGGCTCGCCTAGCCCGACCGGGACGTTCTCGGCTACCACGTCGATGCGCGCACCACACGAATCACCGGCCTTGCGCAAGGCGTCCATGTAGGCTTCAAGCTGCGGCAGTACGTTAGCATTGGCTGCGAAAAATGGATTCTGGTCGACCTGATCCCACGATTCGAATGGAATCACAATGTCGCCAAGCTGGCTCATGCAGCCGCGAAACGTCGTACCGTATTGTTCGTAAAGCCATTTTTTAGCGATTGCTGCAGCACCGACGACTGGCGCGGTCAAACGCGCCGATGAACGTCCACCACCGCGTGGATCGCGAACACCATATTTCTGGAAGTAGGTGTAATCGGCATGCCCCGGACGAAAGGTCTCGGTGATATTGCCGTAATCCTTGCTGCGCTGGTCTTCATTACGGATCAGCAAGGCAATCGGCGTGCCGGTCGTACGTCCCTCAAAAACGCCCGAGAGGATTTCAACGGTATCGGATTCCTTCCGCTGGGTCACGTGGCGCGAGGTACCCGGTTTTCGCCGATCAAGTTCAGGTTGAATATCGGCTTCCGACAGCAGCATTCCAGGAGGGCAACCATCAATGATGCAGCCGATAGCTGGGCCGTGGGATTCACCAAACGTGGTGACGGTAAAAAGAGTGCCAAGGGTATTGCCGGACATATTCTGTGGACGCAAAAATAAGAGACGCTAATTTTAGCAGGCCGCCACCAACTATCCGGGTCGATTTTCCCGAGCAGAGCGGGTAAAGCGCTCTGCGCACTCGCCGGTAGAAAGCTTCCTAATCAAAGCGCCATAAACTCCCGGCACGCATGGTAGCCCTCAGGTTAACCGTACCTGACTGACCAGCACCCCGTCTGCGTCGGCATAGATCCAGTCACCAGGCCGCACCATGATGCCGGCAACGGCAATGTTGAGGTCGGCTTGCCCCAGTCCCTTTCGGGCACTGCGCTGCGGGTGCAAGGCCAGCGCGCGGATACCGATCCTACAAGCATTGAGTTCATCGACGTCACGTACACAGCCAAAGACGATGATGCCACTCCAACCGTTAGTTTCGGCTAGCTTGGCAAGGTTGCCACCGACCATGCCACAACGCAGGCTGCCTCCGCCATCGACGACCAGCACCCTGCCCTGGCCCGGCTGCTCAAGTGCACCGCGCACCATGGCGTTGTCCTCGAACACCTTCAAGGTGACAGCAGGGCCGCTGAACGCAGCGAGTCGTCCGTAGCGCTGAAAAACAGGCGGCAACACCTGCAGTGTGCCGATCGCGAGCAGATCTTCGTGCGCATCGCACAGATCACAGCTTGAAAACATCATCATTACCTTTCGTCGAGAAGAGCGGAAAAAGCCTACCTGTGTCGTCACAGTCATCATGCCATCGACAAACATGGTGCAATGAAAATCCGGAATATTTTCAAAATTGCTCGAATTCAATAAAAAAATTCGCTACTATCAACACGCATTTTTCTTAACATAACGTTACCTTGGACAAAATTGCGGCGATGATCGGCGCTCAAGCAGGTCGAAGCCCAATTGCCATCAGGAGTGGTGCCGGTGTCTGACAACGAACAACTGGACAAACCCGAAATCGATCGGCTCAACCGCCAGGCCTTATCCTGCCTGGCCTCAAACCGCAACGAGACGAGGCGATTGGCCGACATTTCGCTGGCGGCATCGGAGCGTATCGGCTACCAGCGCGGCAGTGGCCATGCGCGCCTGAATATGTTGTCTGTGCTATTCCATTGCGGTGAGTTTGAGCAGTCCGAGGCGATGTGCAAGCCACTGCCCGCACTATTCCAGAGCCTCAACGATCTCGAAGGCGGGATGACTGCCTCGGTATGTCTGGGAGCGATCGCCACCCGGCGCGGCGATTTCGTACGCTCCGCCGGACATCTGGAAAATGCACGAAAACTGGCCGGCCAGATTCCCGATTCGCTCAATAAATTCTCGCTCTACAACCGCCTCGGTATCGATGCGCTTAGCCGTGGTGACATCAGTGCCGGTCCACGCAATTTTTTGCTGGCACTGGATATTGCCGAACGCTTCGGCACCGCCTCGCACCGCGTCAACATGTTGTCGAATCTGGCATCTTGCCAGCATGACCTGAGCAATGATGAAGACGCTATTTCATTGCTGTACGAAGCACTCGACATCATTCGCAGCGAAGGATTGAATGCGCAGCACCCGCTGGTATCAGGCAATCTTGCGATGTGCCTGCTAGCCACAGGCAAGGTACAGGAGGCATTGCAGGAAATTACGCCCTTCTTCGAGGTTGTCGACATCGATCCTGCTGACAAGGCGTTTATTCACAGTCTGGGCGCTCACGCCTCCATCGTGCTGCTGAAACTCGAGGAGGCCGAAGTATTGCTCAACCAGGCCCAGCAATTTGCGCTGATCAATGACGACCATGAAGAGCAGATGCATGCCTGGCTGGTCCGCGGCATGCTCGACATGGCAGCGGGACGTACCCGCGCGGCACTGACAGCGCTGGAAAATGCCCGTAGCCTGCTCGACACGACGCGCAATCCGTTTTACCAACAACAAATCTACAAGGGGCTGGCCAGTATTCATGCCAAGCTAGGCAAGTGGCAAACAGCCTATCTCCATCTTGAGCAATACCAGTCCCACGTCGAATCGAGCAGCAAGTCCGCGCGTGACTCGCGCCTGCTCATGCGCCATCTCGAAACCGAGATGAAAGACCTCAAGATCGAACGCGACAGCGCGCTGGCAAAACAGGCTGCACGCGAAGCGGACAACCAGAAACTGGAAGACCTGAACAAGGAACTGACGCATCAGATCGATCACGTCAACGCGCTCCAAAGCTCGCTGCAGGAACAAGCAATCCGTGACCATCTGACGGGCCTCTATAACCGGCGCTATTTTGAAACTTGCCTCAATACAATCTTGCACGAATCCAGCAGTCCCTTTTTGTTCACTGTCGTGATCGTCGACCTCGACTTGTTCAAGCGAGTCAATGACACCTATGGCCACGCGTTCGGCGACGAAGTACTCATTCGATTTGCACGACTGGTCGAGGCAAATCTGCGTGGCAGCGATATGCTGTGTCGTTACGGCGGCGAAGAGTTCTGCATGCTGTTGCGCGATGCCGATGGTGAAACTGCCGTCTACAAGGTCGCCACCATCGCCGCTGAATACCGCACTCTTGTCATCAGCCATGGCGCTCATACCCTGACCGGCTGCACGTTCTCGGCGGGTGTTGCCGAGTATCCGCAACATGGCGTCACCCGCAACGAACTGCTGATGCGCGCCGACACCGCACTGTATGCGGCCAAAATGGCAGGTCGCAACCGTGCAATGGTGGCGATCGGCGATTGATGGCGCGAGGAGACTAACGATGTGTGGTCGTAACAATGTGCTCGTTGAGCCGGTATGTCAGTTCGACCAATAAGCGCGATGCGACGGCTCGCCCACCGAGCACGGCGGGATCAAAGTGCATGCCGTCAAACGCCGCCAAAGCCGATGCGGCAAACCCTGTTGTCGCAGCGACGATGCGTAGCGCATCAATGCCACCCTGCGCGCCAATCAGGATTTCCACCAGCACCCGTCCGTGCTCGCGCTGCTTGAAAGCCGACGGCGGATAGACAGGAAGCAGGTCGGCGAGCGCGCTAGCCCGCTGATCAACTTGCTGTGCATCCCAATAGCCCTCCCCTAAAACAGTGCCCGGCGGCAACTCGTCTTGTAATATTTCACGAATGTCGACCTCCGGCTGCACTGGCGGCAGCGATAACAAGGAGACTGGAGATACCGGCACAGATGCGATCGACAGAACTGGCACCTTCTCAGGTGGCCGATCGGACAGCATCGGTGCAGGATCAGAAATGAGTTGCACGATCAACGTGCCGTAAGTGGAAGGAAGACGGGGTGACGTGGGGCTAGTGAGGAGTAACCAGAAACCACCATGCAATCCGATGACCAGCAGTACCGCCAGCGAGAGACGCATCGAAAAAAAAAGCCGGTTCACCACGTGCTACCAGCAATACGGGAGATTGGCCGAACCGGAAATCGACTGCGTCCCTGACTGGTCGTAACTCAATGTACCGCACTTCGCATCAGTAAATAGCGGCGATGCGGTGATCGTATAAGCGTCCGAGGCCGCAGTGGTCACCTTGATCGTATAGTTTGTGCTCGATGCCACCAGCGTGGTGGAATACGAGTTATTGAGGGTATAGAAGCGCTCCTGCAACGCAGCGGTTTGCAGGATGGCTGACTTGCCTTCTGCACGGCGGGATTTATTGACCTGCTCGACATAGGATGGATAAGCGATCGCTGTCAGGATTGCAATCACCGCTAAGGTGACCATCATTTCGATCAGTGTAAAACCATTGCGGGTCGGCCTTGTCATCTCGTCTCCTGATGGGTTATGGATACTCATCGCTTAGCGCATGATTTCGCGCCACGACAACCGGCCACTGGAACTAGCAGCATTTTCTAGTATGCTTTCGATGACACCTTTTGATCCCGACATGACTTTGTATTCGCGTTTTGGTACCGCGCTTAATATTGTCGGCGCCAAAGGAATCCCGACTGTCGAACGCCTGCCACTGACGGGGATAGCGTTTCCACTGGTGCTGGCTCTCAGGTAGTCGGCAGTAGAAAACTGGTTGTCCTTGTTGACATCAAAGGGGGTCGCCGCCAAGCGACTACCGCTCACGGCGTCAAGCTCCATCAACCAACCGTCACCACCGTAAGTACACGCAGATGGGGACGGGATCGCGGTCGTAAAAATGACTCGTCCGCTGCGTATCACCGGATTAAAAATGACCCGCTCACCCTGTGGCAACGACGAGGATGGCGTCTGCAAATCGAGGTACCAGCCTTTCTGGGCAGGATAATTGACCAGGTTATTCGACGTCAGGCGATACGCGGTGGGATCGGAACTGCTTGCAGTGACTTCCGCGAGCATGGTCTGCCTGGTCAGCAGCGAGCGGCCAGTCACCATCGTTGCGCCGGATAGCCCCTCCTGGTCCCATATGCCATAAAAAGTTTGCGCTGACGTATCGCCGACATCATCAAGTTGTAGATAACGCCCCGTACCGAAGGTCACCACATAGCCACCTGCAGGATTGCGAATAACGTCGGGAGCAGAAGTAATTGGCTGAACCCCACCGCTAGCCGACCTGGCTGTGTAGAGCAACTGCGCGCCCCCCCAGCTCGATACGTCAGCATTACCAAGCGCGAACTTCCACATATTGCCGAACAGGTCGCCGGCATACACGGCATCGACCATGCCATTGCTGTCGGTGTCAACGGGTAATGGCTCGGACAAGCCGTTCGGCGTTACCACCGAACCAATCGCTGCGCCACCTGCATCGGCCGCCAGCTTCAGGTAATCAACACCCTTTACCCAGGTTTTTTTACCGGCGGGTCGATCCAGAAATACGATGTAGAGAAACGCCTTGCCACTCGAGGTGCTGTTGTAGCCGTTTCCGAAGACAGCAGCCCACCGGTTATTCGCCATCTTGACAATGGCTGGCTGGCCAAACGTGTATCCCAGATCTGGATCGTCGCTATCGGTAAACTCCCACTGAACGACGGCCGCTGCCTTGCCGTCTGCTTCGCTGAAGTTGCCGGGGTCGGTCACATCGAGTGCAAATACGCTGGCGCCGCCACCGGCCAACCCACCGACCAGAAAAGTTTTCCACACACCGTTGACCTTTGCATCACGTACGATCGGCGTGCCATCGACCCGGTACTTATGCACTGCCCCCTGATCCGGCAAGCGTGACAGCGTCCCCATCAACCGGGAGGGGATAAATGCCATTTTTTCGGTGCCATCCACGGCAGAAAAGCCGTGAAGCATTCCGTCGTTACTACCAACGTAGACCATTGGCAG
>JBLHLW010000029.1:0-47112 GCA_047621345.1 Minisyncoccia bacterium
CAAAGGCCACGTCAAAATCAACTTCAACTTCAACTTCAACTTCAACTTCAACTTCAACTTCAACTTCAACTTCAACTTCAACTTCAACTTCAACTTCAACTTCAACTTCAACTTCAACTGCAACTTCAATCGCTGCGACTACCGCTCGGTCATAGGCTGCAATATCCGCAGGGCATTGCACCGACTGAGCTCACAGGAAAAATACAGCCTAGCTTCAGACATAAAAAAAGCGCCCCGAAGAGCGCTTTCATCTTGCCAGTAAGGCTTACTGCACCTTGGCCTTGGTGCGCAGTTCTTGCTGGTATTCCTGCAGTTTTTTCTGTTGCAGGCTTTCCGCGATCTGTGGCTTGACTTCTTCCATCGTCGGCACTTTGGCGGCGCGGGTGTCTTCCAGCTTGATCACGTGATAACCGAACTGGGTCTTGACCGGTACTTCGGTGTAGGAACCCTTGGCCAATGCGACCATTGCATCCGAGAAAGGCTTGACGAAGGAAGCCGGCGAAGCCCAGTCCAGATCGCCGCCGTTGGCAGCCGAGCCCGGATCTTTCGATGCTTTGGCCAGGTCTTCAAATTTGGAACCCGCTTTCAGCTTGACGATGATGGCTTTGGCTTCGTCTTCTTTTTCAACCAGGATATGACGGGCGCGGTATTCCTTGTCACCAGCCGTGGCCTTGAACTTGTCGTATTCGGCCTTGACGTCGGCATCGCTGACCGGGTGCTTTTTAACATAGTCGCCAACCAGTGCGCGGATGACCAGCGACTGACGCGCGATTTCCAGCTGCGACTTGACGTCGGCGGAGTTACCCAGACCAAGCTTGTCGGCTTCTTGCACCAGTACTTCGCGGTTGATCAGTTCTTCTTTGACCATTTTGCGCAGTTCTGGGGTATCGGCTTGTCCTTGTGTCGCGGCTTGCTTGACCATCAGGTCGGCGCGGCTCGAAGGAATTGCCTTGCCGTTCACGACGGCGATGTTTTGTGCCATGGCTGGCAGGGCAGCCATAGCGATTAAGACTACGAGCAAGCGAGCAGGTTTGAAGGTCATTATTTGTTCCTAGGGTCGAAATTAAAATAAAAGCATAGGGGGTTGAATTCAGGGTGTGGCTGCGACTTCGGAAGGCGCCGCCGTACTCAGAGCAAGTGCGTGGATTTCTGCCTGCATCATATCGCGAAGGCAATCATACACGAGCCGATGGCGGTTCACGCGCGACTCTCCTTCAAAACGCGCAGACACCAGATGCAGCCGAAAATGGCTGCCACCGGTGGCTGCGCCGGCATGACCGGCGTGTGCTGCAGACTCGTCTTGCAGTACACAGGCCGTTGGTGCAAACGCGACAGAAAGACTGGCGAGTATGCGTTGTTCACGATCGCTCATTTTGGCTCCTGCATGTGTTTGGATAAGAACAAACTTTGTGCCAGAACAAACACTAGCATCAGACCCATGCCGCCGAATAACTTGAAGTTGACCCAGGTAGCGGTCGTATAGTTGAACGCGACATAGAGATTCAGAAAGCCCATCAGGACAAAAAATATCGCCCATGACAAGCCCAGTCGGGTCCAGAGGACAGCTGGCAAGTCAATTTGTTCGCCCATCATTTTCTTGATCAGGTTTTTCTTCAGCACAAACTGACTGATCAGGAAGACCCCGGCAAAAGCCCAGTACAGCACGGTCGGTTTCCACTTGATGAACGTCTCGTTGTGGAAGTAAATCGTCGCGCCACCGAAGACGCCGACGATGAGCAAAGAGACCCACAACATCGCATCGATTTTTTTGCGTCGTGCCAGTAACCAGCCGATCTGGGCCAGCGTGGCGACGATCACCACGGTGGTGGCCAGCAAGATAGGCGCTTGCGTGGCCGTGACTACGCCGCCCGAGACCATCCCGGACAGATAGCGTCCGGCCAGCTCTTGAGCGGCGACGACATTGCCTTCGCCCCATTTGAACATCGCAAAGAAAAGGATGACCGGGAAGAGGTCGAACAGGAATTTCATTCTGGATTATTTTCAGTTGGACTGGTGGACGATGCAAAACTGAGCGATGCAGAGTTGATGCAATAGCGCAAACCGGTGGGTTTCGGGCCGTCCGGAAAGACGTGACCCAAATGGGCATCACAGACCGCGCAGATGATTTCGGTACGCGCCATTCCATGGCTACGATCGACTAATTCCTTCACATTGTCCGGGTTGATTGCCGTGAAATAGCTGGGCCAGCCGCAACCGGAGTCGAATTTGGCATCCGACTCGAACAGCGGTGTATTGCAGCAGACGCAGGTGTAAATACCGTGTTCATGGTGGTCCCAGTAGCGGCCGGTGAAGGCGCGCTCGGTGGCGGCGTGGCGAGTCACTTCGTAATCCATCGGATCGAGGGCGGCACGCCATTCGGCGTCAGTTTTGGTGATCTTGTTTGTCATGATGAACAACTCACTTCCAGTTGGCTGGCCCAGTCGGGTGGCAGGGCCGCATAGTTGTCGGATTCAGGCTGGTCGTCAAATGGTTTCTCGAGAATAGCCAGCAAGCGAGTGACTTCAGAGTAATCGCCTGCTTGCGCTTTTTCGATGGCCACTTGTGCCAGATGATTGCGAAGAATGTATTTGGGGTTGACCGCATGCATTGCAAGACGCCGTTCGGTATCGCCGCGCGGCTCCTGTTGCAGACGCTGCCGGTAGGCCGAGGCCCAGGCATCGAAAGCCGGACGTTCGATGAATAAATCGCGCAGGGGCGCATCGGTCTCTGGACGTTCGGCCTGCAGGTCGCCGAGGCGACGGAAAAACAGGGTGAAATCAACCCGGCCTGCTTGCAGGATAGCGAACAGGCTGTCGACCAGCGCAGTGTCATCAGGCAGTACGCTGGTCAGTCCGAGCTTGGCCTGCAACAGCGCGGCCATCATACTGTCGTAATCGGGCTTGAAATTGGCCAGCGCAGCTTGTGTCTCTTCGACCGTACCGATCAGCGGTAGCAGGGCCTGGCCCAGCGCATAGCAATTCCAGTGGGCGATCTGCGGTTGCATCGAATACGCATAACGGCCTTGCTGGTCGGTGTGATTGCAGATATGCGAAGGATCAAACCCATCCATGAACCCGAACGGACCGTAGTCCAGCGTCAGGCCAAGAATGGACATGTTGTCGGTATTCATCACGCCATGCATGAAACCGACCGCCTGCCAGTGCGCCACCATCTGCGCGGTGCGCCGCGTCACACTTGTTAGTAGCGCGGCATACGGATTGGCATCGGCTCGGGCTTCCGGGTAGTGCTGGTCGATTACATGGTCGGCCAGGGCGCGCAGCAGTTCGGGTTGATCGTTCTGATACCAGTGCTCGAACGAGCCGAAACGAATGAAACTCGGCGCCATGCGCGTCGTCACTGCCGTGGTCTCGGGCGCTTCGCGCATGACCAGCTGGTTGGACCCTGTGACGCACAGTGCCCGCGTGGTGGGGATGCCCAGCCCGGCCATGGCTTCCGAACAAAGAAATTCGCGGATCGACGAACGCAGCACTGCGCGGCCATCGCCACCGCGCGAGTACGGTGTCGGGCCGGCACCTTTGAGTTGCAATTCCATGCGACCTGCCGCAGCAGGCACATCTCCAAGCAGGATCGCGCGGCCGTCGCCGAGTTGGCCAGCCCAGACACCGAACTGGTGACCGGAGTAGACCGCCGCGAGCGGAGTGGCTGAAGTCGGAATGCGGTTGCCGGTGAAGGTCTCGATGAAATTGGCCGTCGTGAATTCGGCCGGATCAAAGTCGATCAGCGCCGCCGCCGAGGCACTGGCGCAGACCAGATACGGTTGCGCCAGCGGTGTTGGCATCAGCTGCGTGGAAAATGCAGCGGGCAGGGCGGCAAAGCGGTTGGCGATGTCGAGCGTGTTGGTGCGGTACTGCGTAGGTAAAGTCATGGCATTCCGGGGGTGACAGCGACCGTGCATCTTAAATCAATCGGGTCGCTGGTGTTGTCAGGTCAGGCTCGCGTGGACCAGATTGCGCACCATTTGCCGGAAACGGTCGCGTTGCTCGGGGGCCTGCATCAGCCAGATGGCAATCAGGTCTTCTTGCGGATCAATCCAGAAATAGGTGCCGGCCAGGCCGCTCCAGAGGAAATCGCCGACCGAGCCGGGAGTCGGTGCGCCACCGACCGTATTGCGTACCGCAAAGCCCAGCCCGAAACCATAGCCGGGACCAGGCAGATAGGCCGCGCCAGCCGTGGCGCCCGGAATGTCGGCCAGATGGTCGCTGGTCATGAACGCGATGGTTTTGCGTGACAACAGGCGCACGCCATCGAGTTCGCCGCCGTTGCGCAGCAAGCGCGCGAAGCGCAGGTAATCGCGCGCGGTCGACAACAGACCACCGCCGCCGGACAAGAACTCCGGGCGACTGCGCCCATTGAGCAGACGCACCGGTTGCTGCGTGACCGGATCAATCGGGAACGGTTCGGCGATGCGGTGCTGCTGATCGGACGCGACCCAGAAGCCGGTGTCAGGCATCTGCAATGGCGCAAAAATGTGTTCCTGTAAATGGACATCGAGCGACTGGCCTGAAATTTTTTCCAGCAAGGCGCCGAGCAAATCGGTGGCGCGGCTGTAGTCCCAGTCGGTGCCGGGCTGAAAAGCTAGTGGCAAGCGCGACAGGCAATCGACCAGACCGGCATTGGTGATGTTGCGCCCCTCGATGCCGCTGTCGAGATAGGCTTGCTTGACTAGCGTCGACTCGCCGAATATCCCGTAGGTCAGGCCAGCGGTATGGCGCAGCAAATCCTGAATCGTCATTTCACGTACGCAAGGTGCCAGCGTCATGGTCCGGCTGCCGTCGGCAGCGACACTTTCGCTGGCGACCTGCAAGTTGGCCAACTCTGGAAAATAGCGCGAGACCGGGTCTGAAATCAACAATCGGCCTTGCTCGGCCAGCATCATGATCGCCACCGAGACGATCGGTTTGGTCATCGAATAGATACGGAATATCGTGTCGATCGCCATCGGTGTCGTGCTATTCGGGCTTTGCATGCCATAGGATTTTTCATGGGCGACGTGGCCACCGCGTTCCAGCAACAGTGTGGCACCGGGAATATGACCGACATCGATCTCGTGCTGGATCGCTTGGTCGAGTCGCGCCAGACCCGATAGGTAGAAAGGCGCATTGATGGAATCGTTCGCTTGTGGCATGGTTATCCGTAAATGGTTTGTTGATGACATTGTCGCCAACCGTTGACAACAAAAAAGGCAGCAGCATGGGCATGTTGCCAGCACATTCCTTTTAACAGGAGACATGAATAGTATGAACGATCAGTTGATGATTCCTTCCCTGAAGAACAAAGTCTCGCCCGAAGAATGGCAAACCCGCGTGGACCTGGCTGCATGTTATCGGTTGGTGGCGGATTACGGCTGGAGTGATCTGGTCTTTACGCACATTACGGCGCGCGTGCCGGGGATTCATGACCAGTTCCTGATTAATCCCTACGGCATGATGTTCGATGAAATCACGGCGTCATCGCTAGTGAAGATCGATCTCGCTGGCAACAAGCTCGATGCGTCGCCGTTTCCGGTCAATCCGGCCGGCTTCACAATTCACAGTGCAGTGCATGCTGCTCGACCCGATGCGCAATGTGTGCTGCACGTGCACAGTCTCAATGGCGTTGCAGTATCGGCGCAAAAACAGGGTTTGCTGGCCCTGTCGCAACAATCAATTTTTATCCTGGCCAGCTTGGCATATCACGATTACGAAGGTGTGGCCTTGCGCGAAGATGAAAAAGCGCGATTAGTCGCTGACCTTGGTCACAAGACCTATTTCATGCTGCGCAACCACGGTCTATTGACGCTCGGCTCGACCATCGCCGACGCTTTCCTCAACATGTACACCTTCGAGACGGCCTGCAATATTCAGATCCGGGCGCAGGCCGGTGGTGGCGAACTGATCACGATACCGGACGCTATTATCAGCACCGCTCAGGCGCAGGCCCGCGAAGCGACCAAGTCGCTTGGCGGCATGTTAGCTTGGCCGGGCTTGTTACGACGACTAGACCGGGCTGATCCTTCTTATCGTGATTAAACGAGATGCCGCAGCGCAGCATCGAAAACTATTGACGGTTTCCGCACGGTCGTACGAAAATCGCTTCGATTGATTTAAATAGCACACAGGAGAAAAGATGGCGTCGTACCCGAAGAGCCCGCTGATGGGCCAGATGATGGATCAGCCATTGTTGATCTCCAGCATTATCGAACATGCAGACCGCCATTTCGGCGATAACGAAATCGTTTCCCGCCGCGTCGAAGGCGATATCCATCGCTACACCTACCGTGATTGCCATACCCGTTCGCGCCAACTGGCCAATGCCTTGGCCACGTTGGGCGTGACCATTGGTGACCGCGTCGCCACGCTGGCCTGGAATGGCTACCGTCACCTTGAAGCCTATTACGGCGTTTCTGGTTCGGGCGCGGTCTTGCACACCATCAATCCGCGCTTGCATCCGGAGCAGATTGCTTACATCGCCAATCATGCCGAAGATCAATACTTACTGTTTGACATGACGTTCTTGCCGCTGGTCGAAGCGTTTGCCGCGCACTGCAAGACAGTTAAAGGTTTTATTGCTCTGTGCGACCGTGATCACATGCCGGCTACCAGCAAGATCCCGAACCTGCTGTGCTACGAAGAGTTGATCGACGCGGCGTCGCCCGATTACACCTGGCCTTTGTTCGACGAAAACTCGGCATCGAGCTTGTGCTACACCTCGGGTACTACCGGCAATCCGAAGGGCGCACTGTATTCGCATCGTTCGACGGTATTGCATTCGTATGCCTCGACCATGCCCGACAGCCTGAATGTGTCGGCACGCGATGCGGTGTTACCCGTCGTACCGATGTTTCATGTGAACGCCTGGGGCTTGCCGTATTCGGTCTTGCTGACCGGCGCCAAGATGGTGTTTCCTGGCCCTGCGCTCGACGGTAAATCCCTGTACGAACTGTTCGAGCAGGAGCAGGTGACATTCTCGGCCGGTGTGCCGACGGTCTGGTTTGGCCTGCTCAATTACATGGCTGAAAACGATCTAACTTTCTCCAGCTTCAAACGCACCGTCATCGGTGGTTCGGCCTGTCCGCCGGCGATGATGAAAACCTTGCGCCATAAATACGATATTGAAGTGATCCACGCGTGGGGCATGACCGAGATGTCGCCGCTGGGAACCGCATGCACGCTGCAAGCGAAACATAACAATCTAACCGAAGACGCGCGCCAGGCATTGCTGGAAAAACAGGGTCACGCGATTTTTGGTGTCGACATCAAGATCGTTGACGATGCTGGACTCGAATTGCCATGGGATGGCAAGACTTACGGCAACCTGCTGGTCAAGGGGCCGTGGATTATCAGCAGCTATTACAAGCAGGAAGAAGCCAGCGTGCTGGAAGACGGCTGGTTCCCGACTGGCGACGTGGCTACCATCGATGCCGATGGCTACATGCAGATCACCGACCGTAGCAAGGACGTCATCAAGTCTGGCGGTGAGTGGATCGGCACCATCGACCTGGAAAATATCGCGATGGCGCACCCGGCCGTCTTGCAAGCAGCCTGTATTGGTGTGTTCCATCCAAAGTGGGACGAGCGGCCTTTGCTGATCGTGGTCAAGCGCGCTAATGCCGAGGTGACACGGGAAGAATTACTGGCGTTTTACGACGGCAAAATCGCCAAGTGGTGGACGCCGGATGACGTGACTTTCGTTGATGCATTGCCAATTGGCGCGACTGGAAAGTTTTTGAAAAACAAGATGCGTGAACAGTTCAAGGAGTACAAGTTGCCCACCGCCTGATGGGGGCGTAATTCGTGATTCGTAGTTGGTCATCGCAGTTTTTCATACCTATAAAATCCATAAGGAAGAGACAAATGACAAACCAGTTCCGCCCGTTGTTGATTGCCCTGTCCGTAGCCGCCGCTTTTGCTGCCCCGGTTGCCCATGCTGAAAATGTCAAGGTTGCGCTGATCGAAACCTTGTCCGGTTCGTTCGCGCCAATTGGCCAGAACCAGCTCAAGAGTTTCCAGATGTTTTCCGAGACCGCCAACAAGCAAAAACTGGCCGGTGACAATACGCTCGAATTTGTTGGCTTCGATAACAAGGGCAGTCCGCAAGAGTCGCTGACCCAACTCAAGACCGTGATTGACCAAGGTTACCGCTACATCACGCAAGGTAACGGTTCCGGCGTGGCGCTGGCACTGATCGATGCGGTCAACAAACACAACGAACGCAATCCCGGCAAGGAAGTTGTGTTCCTGAACCATGCCGCGATCGACCCTGATCTGACCAACAGCAAATGCAGTTTCTGGCACTTCCGTTTCGATGCCAATTCCGACATGAAGATGGAAGCGCTAACTAGCTTCATGGCCAAGGATATGTCGATCAAGAAGGTCTATATCATCGGTCAGAACTACGCCCATGGCCATCAGGTCACGCGTGCGGCCAAGGAATATCTCAAGCGCAAGCGCCCGGACATTGAGATCGTCGGCGATGACTTGCACCCTATCGGTCAGGTCAAGGACTTCTCGCCGTACATCGCCAAGATCAATGCGTCTGGCGCCGACACGGTCATCACCGGTAACTGGGGCGCCGACCTGGCGTTGCTGATCAAGGCTGGCAAGAATGCCAACCTGAAAGCCGACTTTTACACGTATTACGCCGGTACCACCGGCGTACCAACGGCAATGGGCGCCGCGGGTGCCGAACATGTCAAGCAGGTCGCCTACTGGCATCCGAACACCGAGACGTTCTCTGGTAAAGAGATCGCCGAAGCGTACAAGAAAAAGTACGACGATGACTTCTACACGCTGGCGACTTACAACATCGTCGAGATGCTGTCGAGAGCCATCAAGAACGCCAAGTCCACCGATCCAACCAAGGTGGCCTACGCGCTTGAAGGGATGAAGTTCAAGAGTCTCAATGGCGAAAATGAAATGCGCGTGGCCGACCATCAATTGCAGCAACCGCTGTACATCGCGACGTGGGCCAAGGTAGATGGCAAGACCGTCAAGTACGATCAGGAAAATACCGGCTATGGCTGGAGGACTGATCAGAAAGTCGAGACGTACGTCGCCACACAGCCGACCTCATGCCAGATGAAGCGGCCTCCGAAGCCTGCGTAATTTGTTGTGATGCTTGAGGCAGGACAACCGACCGTCGGGCGATCCCCGGCGGTTGCCATGTTCTCCTGCAAGCTTTTTAACCGAACGGTACTGTGGCCTGCAATGCAGGCCGCAGTGCAGTTTATTACGCAGCGGTTCGTTGCGATGTGCCTTGTTCTGCATGCAGTATTACTGCACATATCCCTCACATAAAGGTTTCCCCCGTGGAGTTCACGCTAATCACCTTGCTCAACGGCCTGAGCTACGGGCTCTTGCTGTTCATGCTTTCCGCCGGCCTGACGCTGATTTTCAGCATGATGGGCGTCCTCAATTTTGCGCATGCCAGCTTTTACATGCTGGGTGCTTACTTTGCTTATACGATTTCTAGCGTGCTGGGCTACTGGCCGGCGCTGCTCGTCGCGCCACTGCTTGTCGGCGCACTCGGTGCGCTAGTCGAACGCTACGGTCTGCGTTCGGTGCATAAGTACGGTCATATTCCTGAATTGCTATTTACGTTCGGCCTGTCCTACGTGATTGTCGAAGTAGTGCAACTGATTTGGGGCCGTGCGACCGTGCCCTACAAGATTCCGGCGGATCTCAGTGGTCCGCTGTTTACGCTCTACACGACGACCTTTCCGATTTATCGCGGCTTCATGATGCTGGTCGCGTTGCTCATGCTGCTGGCAATTTATCTGGTGCTCACGCGGACCCGTATCGGTCTGGTGATTCAGGCGGCGTTGACCCATCCGGGCACCGTCGAAGCGCTCGGCCACAACGTACCGCGTGTACTGATGCTGGTGTTTGGTGGCGGGTGTGCATTGGCCGGACTGGCCGGTGTCATTGGCGGTAATGCGTTCGTTACCGAACCGAACATGGCAGCCACGGTCGGCAGCATCATCTTCGTGGTGGTCGTCGTCGGCGGTATGGGCTCGCTGGTCGGGGCATTGATTGCCTCGCTGCTGATCGGCTTACTGCAGACATTCGCGGTAGCGATTGACTATTCGATGATTAGTTTTCTGGCACTGTTCGGTGCGCAGGTCACGGCGATGACGCCCGGCTATGCGGTCCTCAAACTCACCATTTCACAGGTCGCTCCCATCATGCCTTACCTGTTGCTGGTGCTAATCCTCATCTTCAGACCCAAGGGTCTGATGGGTACACGAGAGGGATGATCATGACTTACCAACCTCTCAATCTCGCGCGCTGGATGATCTGGTCGAGCTTCGCCGTGATGCTAGTCGTGGCGCCGTTAATTTTCAATGCAGGTGCCTCGTTGTCGCTGCTATCGCAAGTCGGTACGCTGACGATCTTCGCGCTGTCGTACAACATGCTGCTGGGGCAGGGCGGGATGCTGTCATTCGGTCATGCGGTGTATTCCGGTCTCGGAGCTTTTTTCGCGATCCATGCGCTCAACATCGCCACCGCCGGGGCACCGATTCCGGTGGTGCTGGTGCCACTGATAGGCGGTATTGCCGGTATGGGTTTCGGCATTCTGTTCGGTTATGTCACGACCAAAAAAAGCGGCACGACGTTTGCGATGATCACGCTGGGACTGGTTGAACTAGTGTTCGCCGCGTCGCTGATGTTCCCGGAATTTTTTGGTGGCGAAGGCGGTATCTCGACCAACCGTGTGATCGGCGAACCGTTCCTCGGTATCTCGTTCGGGCCGCAGATCCAGGTGTATTACCTGATCGCGTTCTGGCTGTTTATCACCACTATCGGCATGTATGCGTTCACCCAGACACCACTCGGACGACTTGCCAACGCGGTACGCGACAATCCGGAGCGGGTCGAATTCATCGGCTATGACACGCAGTGGGTGCGTTACATGACGCTGATCCTGTCGGCCTTCTTTGCCGGGATTTCCGGTGGTCTGTCGGCCATCAACTTTGAAATCGTCAGTGCGGAAAACGTCAGTGCCCTGCGTTCCGGCGCCGTGTTGCTGTTCACCTTCATCGGAGGTATTGGCTTCTTTTTCGGACCGATCATTGGCGCGGTAATCGGCGTCTTCCTGACCGTGATGTTGTCCGATTTCACCAAGGCCTGGCAGTTGTATCTGGGCGTGTTCTTCATCCTGATCGTGTTGTACGCACCCGGTGGCATTGCGAGTTTGATCATGATGAATGTCCGGATTGTCGTGCATCGGCAATTTCGCCGAGTAGCGCCGCTGATGGGCGCGATTTGCGGCGCGGGACTGGTCATCTTCGTGGGAGCCGTGATTCTGACCGAGATGATGTACCACGTCACGCTCAATATTGGCAGCGGCCCGATGATGAAGCTGTTCAGCTTTCAAGTTAACACCGACTCACCGACAGTATGGCTGGTTGGCGTAGTTCTGGTGGTGATTGGCAGCATCGCTTTTGCAAAAATCAAGACCCCCTTCTGCGACGTTTGGGGCGACGTCAACACCGACATTGAAGAAGCCACCCGGAGGGCACAAACATGAGCGCGTTCTCCCTTGAATTAAAAGATGTGCGCAAGAGCTTTGGCAAGTCAGAAATCATTCGCGGCACCAGTTTGCAAGTGCCGAAAGGCGAACGCTTTGCGGTGATCGGTCCAAACGGTGCTGGCAAGTCGACACTGTTCAATTTGATCTCGGGACGCTTCGGCATCAGTAGTGGCGACATCTTGCTCAACGGTGCCAGCACGGTTGGCCTGAAGCCATTTGAAATCAACCGGCTCGGGCTGTCGCGCAGTTTTCAGATCACGAACATCTTCCATCGACTCAGTGTCTACGAAAACCTGCGTTGTGCGGTGTTGTGGTCACTCGGTTACAAGTACTCGTTCTGGCATCGACTCAATGGCCTCAAGGATGCGCATGAACGGGCCGAAGCGGTGCTCGAACAGATCGGCTTGTCGCGTCGTCGTTCGACCTCTGCCGGATTGCTGACCTATGCGGAACAGCGCGCGCTCGAAATCGGCATCACGATTGCCGGCGGTGCTGACGTAATTTTGCTCGATGAGCCGACCGCCGGCATGAGTCGTTCAGAAACCGAAATGGCGGTAGAACTGATCCGCAAGGTCACGGTGGGCAAGACCTTGCTGATGGTCGAGCACGACATGAGCGTGGTGTTTGGCCTGGCCGACAAGATCGCTGTATTGGTTTACGGAGAGATGATTGCCTGTGATACACCGGCCAATATTCGCGGCAATGCGAAGGTGCAGGAAGCTTACTTGGGCACCCACGCACCAGAGGAGACAGCATCATGACGGCCCTGCTGGAATTGAAAAATTTGCATGCGTATTACGGCAAGAGCCATGTTTTGCATGGTGTCAATCTGGTGGTCAACGAGGGCGAAATTGTCAGTCTTCTTGGACGCAATGGTGTGGGGCGTTCAACCACGGTCAAGGCGGCAATGGGGCAGGTCGATGCGACTGGCTCCATCCTCTTCAAGGGCGAGGAAATGCTCGGCCTGAAAGCTTTTCAAATCGCGTACAAGGGACTCGGTTATGTACCCGAAAACCGCGACATCTTTCCAACCCTGACGGTCGAGCAGAACCTGATTCTCGGGGAAAAGAAAGGTCGCAAGTCGCGCTGGAAGCTGGAGGATATGTACCAACTGTTTCCTCGTCTGCGTGAGCGCCAGCACACCCCGGCCGGCGTGATGTCGGGTGGCGAACAGCAGATGCTGACCTTGTGCCGCACGTTGATGGGCGATCCGGATCTGATCATGATCGATGAGCCGACCGAAGGGTTAGCGCCGAAGATCGTCGATCTCGTCGCCGAGTACTTCAGCGCGCTAAAAAATCGCGGTATCTCGATCCTGCTGGTTGAACAAAAACTGGCCATTGCG
Source organism: Minisyncoccia bacterium (assembly GCA_047621345.1). Taxonomy (GTDB): domain Bacteria; phylum Pseudomonadota; class Gammaproteobacteria; order Burkholderiales; family Burkholderiaceae_D; genus Actimicrobium. The sequence goes on from JBLHLW010000029.1 coordinate 12,878, forward strand.
CTGGAGATCTCGCAGCGGGTGTATGTGATGGGGCATGGCTCGATCGTGTTCGAGGGAACGCCCGCACAGCTCACGGCGAATGACGCGGTACGTAAAGAATGGCTGGAGGTCTGAGCGTGGGAGTTTGATGCTAGCGCATGGCGGCGGGTGTTATCGCCGTCTTCGGTGGCATCTCGGTCACCTCTGCCAGCACGCGTAGTGCCGTTGCTGTTGTCACCAGATCGTCCTCGTCGGCGTACAAACGTCCGCACGCCGGACCGCCGGACCACGGCTGGTAGCAGTGCGGGTCGGTGACACGTAAATTTGCGCCACCAACCCACGCGCCGTCCTGCCGCTGCAATCCGGCTAATTTGCCTGCCAGCCCGGTAACCAGTTCGGGCGACGCTTGTTGCAGGCTGGCGATTCCTGTGACGAGTGCCAGATCGAATGCGCCGTGAACAGCGTGTTGTTCGCGCGCATCGACCATCGGCGCCCGCCCTGAAGGCGGTACGCCTAGTGCGCGCAACAATCGCAGACTCCACCATGTCGCGTAATGGCAAGTGCGCCACCAGTACGACGGCCAGATGCCGTCCCTGCTGCGTTCACGTGCGAGTACCGCTAGCACCTCATCGTGCAATTCCCTCTGGTCAGCAAGATCTAGCGCTAAAAAAGCTGCGGGCGTGACGTCATTGTGGGGCGCTCCCCACGCATCGTCGCGCGCATAGGTCGCAAAACCGCCATCAACATGCCAGCGCTGGCGCAACCATGTCGCGTCGGATTGTTGCGGTGTTTTTCCGGCAAGACGCAGCAGCGTCAGCGCAAACGCGCTGGAGTCTGCATCAGGTCCTGTTTGGTCGTTGTAGCCCCAGCCTTGCGGGTAGGGGCGCTGCGTTTCCAGCCAGCAGGCTGCAGCCTCGGTGCTGTGCCGGACTGCTTCGCTCTCGTCTGATTCGGCCAGAGCGACACCGACATAACCGGTGACCCACGCGTCGGATCGGCCGACCGGCAAGCGGTAATCCTGCCAGTGACCATCGGCTGCCTGGCACGACAGCAAATAGGCAACGCCGGCGCGCATTGCGTTGCGCAGTGTCGGGTTGCTGTCCTGTGTCATTGCGGGAGGGATTTTAGATAAATATTGAGCCTTGGTCGGCGTCGCTGGTCTAAACCGAAGCCGATGAATGCCAACTCATTCAGTTTGGTCAGGTCGGTCATTGCATGACAGGGTGTCAGACCGTAACGGCGACAGCACAGGTCGATAATCGTCAACCACTGTTCCGAAGAACGTTGCACGCAATGGCCGCAGACATCGAGTTTGATATCGCCTGGTGTATCGCCCGTCTTATCTTCGGCCTTATTTTCTGTCGCGCTATCGCCAAAGTGCATGCTGATGCTGCCGACAATGGCACTGCGTGGAATATGCCGTTCAGCGATGACGATGGTGAGGAAATCACGGATTTCGGCGCTTTCGGCCAGCGACAATCCGAGGTCCGTTAGTGCCGCTTTGTCGCTGATTCGCCAGTACAATTTTGCGCGTGCATTGGTTGCTGAACTGCCTTCGATACCCGCGCTGACGATCTGCGCGTGGCGAACAAGGCGGTCCGGGACGCGGTTGCCCAGCCAATGCTGGGCCCGTTGCCAGCGTGCTGCCGCATCGCCCCATTTTGCGCTGACATAAAGCGCCATGCCGGGCCCTGACAGGTTGGTCGCCAGCCACGCGCCACCGGTTGGCAATGCAGCGCGTGCTAGCGCATCAATAGGCAACATGCGCTCCATCAATACCTGACAAGCAGTGCGCAGATCCGGTGCCTGTTGCGCCAGTACTTCTCGTACGGCTTGTTCGAGCTCCTGTTTACGTTGTCGGAGGTCATTGGTTTTTGCTGCAGGATCCACCAACAAGCGCACGACAGGCGCTGCATCAGCTTGCAGTCCGATGCACAGTTGTAGCGGCGAACCATCATTGTTGAGGGTCGAGCGCCACGGCCCGGTTTGCGATGCGGATGGGCCGAGCATGTTGGTGGCTTGCTGTACGATTTCTTTTTGCGCTCGTCCAGTCAGGCTGGCGGCCATTTCCAGCAGGCCTTGTCCGATCATGGAGAGACCCATGGCAGCAACGGTGACGACGGCAAAAATGGCGGCAAGAGCAAGGTTGCCAGCAAAAACACATTACGCACTAGCGTTGCCGGTGTCAGCGTATGGCCGTTGAGCAGCACGCCGCAGCCACACGGAATTTGCAAGCCGCGCAGCAGCGCCGATCCGATCGCAATACAAAAGAGCGCCAGCAAGCCGACTGTCGTTGCCCATGCGAGGAGGTACGTGGACAATCCGAGCGATAACAACAAAAGTATGCCGGCGAGGAGTTCGCACATCGCCAGCGAGCGCGAAAAAGAGGGAATGAGCCGCGCCGGCAGCAGTCGGTAGCGGGCGACGGTGAGTCGGACCGAACGCTGCCTCAGGCATGCGGAGATGCCCGAGGCCACAAATAACAGGCCGTAAGTGCCGCGCAAAAGAGCAGCCGGTATCGTGAGCGCGTCGGTCATGGAACAGTGAGGCGGGTGGTTACGGGATTTCGACGACGATGACGTTGCCGACCGAGCCATTCTGACCGTTGACGCCCGGTGCGCCTGGTGTACCCGGACTGCCTTGCGCCGCCGCATTGCCCGTGCCGCCACGACGGCCACCTACGCCGGGCAAGCCGCCCGGACCACCGGCACCACCGACGCCACCTTGGCCACCGCCAGTATTGGCGGCATAGGATGGTGTCGGGATCCCATGGACGTACTGGATCGTCACGTTGCCGCCGTTGCCGCCGGCGGCACCGTCACCGCCCCGACCACCGTTGCCCCCGCTGCCACCGCGGCCACCGTTTTCATCGTTCTCGCAGCCATTGCCGTTACCGCCATTGCCACCCGGACCGCCCTGACCACCCGGACCGCCGGGGCCCCCGGACCCACCGTTGCCGCCATGCGCATCGACGTTGACGCCGGTAATGAACTCAGTGACCGATATCGTCAGCGAGCCACCATCCTGTCCGGCAAAACCGTTGGTGCCATTCGAGGCGATCGTGCCATCGTTACCAGCGCCCCCAGCGGTACCAGCATCGTCCCCATCCCAGTGGCAGACGGCATCCTGACCTTGTCCACCCGCGCCACCGGTCTGGCCGCCGGTGCCGCCATGACCATCGCCGCCTGAATTTCCATGTACGTCAATATTGTAAGAAGGCATTATTTATCTCCTGTCTGGTTGTCGTTGAGTTGCCGCTGTGATTGGCGGAACGAGGCCACATCACAGCCCCTTGATACCGGCCGCATGGATTGCACTCTGGTTGCCAAGCTTGATCAGACCTCCCTTGTCGATCGTGATGTGGTTCGCAAACAGGACCTTGCCCTTGACGTTGAGCACCGCACCGGAAGCGACGTGGATGTCGCGGAAAATAAAAATGGGGATCCGGATTTTTTGTATGTCCAGCCATTTATTGAGCGCCGGTACCTGCGCTGCGCTGATACTGCCGCTGTGTCCGTAAATGAAGTCACGCGCCATGTTCTTGATCGTCGCAACCTGATCCGGATGAAATGCCTGCAGCGGCGGAATGACGATACGACCACGGCCGATGAGGCTTGGTCGTATCGTCGGATGCATGACTACCGGGCCAGTGGAGGGCAACGGCTTTTCCGGTGCAAAGGCCTGATCGGGGATGCCGATCCAGCGCTTGATGTCAGTGACCGACTTGGGTTCCAGAAACGCAATGCTGCCGCTGTGGGCTGTATCGGTACTGGTGAGTAACATGGTCTGGTTGGCCGCGATATCCAGATCAGTCAGCGTGATCTGGGCGGGATCGATGTTGAAGGCTTTCAGGCGAGTCTCGATTGTTGGTTGTGGCATTTCCATCTCCATTGTGCAATTTGCTGGCGTGATCGACGCCATCGGAAATCCTTTTTTATTACAAACAAAAGTTAACAGGTGAAGGCGCGGCGCCTGTTGACGGCGCTCAATTTGCCGCGACTGTGTTTTTTAACAACGGCTGATGCCGGACGATTGCTTGTCTCTGCGGTACCAATTGGTAGCAAGTTGATCACCGCGCCGATGCGTGCGGCGCAGGGTTACGACGGCATGCATCTGCTGCACCTTCACATCACGCTGACCGTGATGGCAGATAGCGCGCTGAAAATTCGTTCACGCTGAGGACCTTGCTGGCCAAAAATCCCTGATATTCGTCGCAGCCATGCGCTTCGAGGAAGTGGAACTGTTCCAGCGTTTCGACGCCTTCAGCAATCACGGTCAGGTTCAGGCTCTTGGCCATGACGATGATGGCGTTGATGATCCCAGCGTCCTCCGGATCGAGGGTGATGTCGCGCACGAATGACTGGTCGATCTTGAGCTTGTCGATCGGGATACGTTTGAGATAACTGAGGCTGGAAAAACCGGTGCCGAAATCGTCGATGGCCAGTCGGATGCCGAGATCTCGCAGTGCGCGTAGCATGTCGATGGCGCCTTTTGCTTCGTCCATCATGATGCTTTCAGTAATTTCGAGTTGCAGGTAACGGGGTGCCAATCGGGCCTCCTGCAGCGCCTCGGTGACACTGCGCAGCAGGTTTTTTTGGTGGAACTGCGCGACCGACAAATTGACCGCTATTACCAGTTCCAGTCCCTGATCTTGCCAGGCGCGTGCTTGCAGGCACGCTTGTCGCAATGCCCAGTCACCGATCGGCACGATCAATCCGCATTCTTCGGCAACCCGGATGAACCGCGCTGGCATCATGCGACCGAGGGCAGGATGCTGCCAGCGGATTAGCGCTTCTGCGCCTATCAGTTGATTGCTGGCGATGTGGATTTGTGGTTGGTATTCGAGGATGAACTCATGACTGCGCAGTGCGTTGCGCAAGCTGTTTTCCAGCACGATACGCGCGTTCATGTCGTCGTTGAAAAACTGGATACGATTGTTGTCCATCCCCTTGGCGTGATGCATTGCGATGTCAGCTTGCTTGATCAGGACATCCCTGTTGATGCCGTCGGCGGGATAAGTGCTCACGCCGATACAGGTGGTGATGGTGAAGTCGCAGCCTTCGATGGAATATGGCATGCCAATGGCTTGCAGGATGGCCTCGGCGATAGGCATGATCGGCTTGCCGTTGCCGGTATCGACTAGCAGGATGACAAATTCATCGCCACCGAGGTGGCTGACGGTATCGATGGTTTTCACGCATTTCTTGAGTCGCTGCGCCACGGTTCGCAGTAACCTGTCGCCGATAGAATGGCCGAATGCGTCATTGATGTTCTTGAATCGATCGAGGTCGAGGCACAAGAGTGCCAACTGCGTGCGATTGCGCTCGGCCACGGCGATGGCCTGCTGCAATCGGTCGAGCAGCAGGACACGGTTGGGCAAGCCGGTCAGAGCGTCATGTTCGGTCAGATGGCGCAGTTGGTCTTCGGACGCTTTGCGCTCGGAGAGGTCGGTGATGATGCCGATGTAATTGATCACGGCATGGTGGTTGTCGCGCACGGTATTGACCTCTAGCCATAGCGGGTAACCACGGCCATCTCGATGGCGCCCCCACAGTTCACCCTGCCAATGATCATGCTTGTGCACGCTCACCGAAATGGTATGGAATAAGGTTTTGTCGTGCGTTTCTGCGCACAGGATCTGCGGCGGATTGCCGATCACCTCTTCAGCCGTATAACCGGTGATGTCGGTGAGCGCCTTGTTGATCGATACGATGCGCCGGTGCTGGTCGGCAATTATGATGCCTTCCTGGCTGTTCTCAATGACTTGTTTGGCCAGATGCAATGACACCTCGGCTGATTTGCGAGATGAAATATCGCGCACGACAATGAGCTGCAGGCGCTGATTGCCGACCTGGATGTCTGTGCAGTACTCTTCGGTCCAGAAGGGTTCTCCACGACTGTTTACGTACAGCCAGTCATAGCGGTGGTTGCCTTTCTGGCGTACTAGTTCTTGCATCGCATGGGATTTTTCTGCTGATGCCATCCCGTCCGGTTGCTGCGGCGGCGACATGGTCGCGCTGGTATGACCCACCATGTCCGTCTTGCTCGGATAGCCGAACAGCGCCAGCGTGGCCGGATTGACGTCGATGAGCTGCTCGTCTTCGCGCAGCATGGTGGCATCGCCCGAGTGGGTGAATAGCGTTCGGAAATTCGCTCCGATGTCGAGCAGCGCTTGTTCTGCGTGTGAGCGCGCGCTGATATCAATATCCATGCAAAAAATCTGGTGCGCCGTGGCCTCCTGGAAAACCGGGAATAGGATCGAATAGACCTGTCGCGTGTTGCCCGAGGCAGCCTGTACGTGCCAGTCGCGCGGCAGCACTGGCTGCCCGGTTTGCCAGATGCGCGCGAGTGTTGCGGCGAATTCGGCTTGTTGATCCAGTCGTTGTAGCAAGTGGTCAAGCGGTTTTCCGATCGCCTCTCGCGCCGCGATACCGTAGAGGCTTTCGCAGGAGTCGTTCCAAATCTGCACAATGCCGTCTTGGGTGATGCTCTGGATGGCGAACAGCGGCGCGGAGGCGGCGGCAGAGACAACGCGCGATAACCCGTCGATTGCGGCGGTATCTTTGTCAATGCGTGAGTTGTGAGCGGGGTCCCGCGGAAGAGTGGTGGCCATCGTCAAGGTCCAACAGGAGCAAACGAATCGAATTACCCATGCCAGCGCGCTGGCTGGTCGGGTACGGTATCGATAATGGCGGCTTTATCGGACCGCTCTTTGACGTGGCGCATGTGCCAGTGACGTAGCCGCTAAGGAACTAGCCTCAACTCTGCGCCTTGAGCAGCACCACCAGCGCACCGCTACCGCCATCGGAGGCTTTGGCCTGACAAAAGGCGATGACTTCGTCTTTTTGAACCAGCCAGTTGCGTACTTTACCTTTGAGTACCGGCTGTTTATTGATTGAACCCAGCCCCTTGCCATGGATGATGCGCACACAGCGCAGCCCGCGCCGGCTGACCGAGCGCAAGTATTCGGATAAGGCTTCGCGCGCCTCATCGGTACGCATGCCGTGTAAATCAAGCTGGCTTTGGATTACCCAGTGGCCGCGCCGCAATTTGCGGACGGTATCGGCAGTGATGCTGCTGCGGGCGTAACTGAGCTCTGCATCGGTGTCGAGCAGGGTTTCGATGCTGAAATCGTCTGACAGTGATTCAGCCAGAGCGGCCTGTTCGTCAGCCAGATGCTGGCGGGCGATCGGATCGGGTCGTTCCGGTTGCAGGAAAAATTTTTCGGGTACGAGCAACGGCGCTACCTGGCCTATGCTATGGCGGAACAGGTCGGCTTCGATCGCGGCTAGTTTGGCGCGCCGAACCCGTTCAAGTTCGGCGGCGGCGCGCTCCTCCTGCTGCAGCTTGAGTTGCTGGCGCAGCAAGGTCAGGGAGGAAAAATCCTTGAGTGGAGCAGACATGGCGTAAGCGCAAACCGGAGTCAGGCGTCAGTCGTTGAGCGATTCGAGGAAGCGCTGGGCATCGAGCGCTGCCATGCAACCAGTACCAGAACTGGTGATGGCCTGGCGATAGACATGATCCTGTACGTCGCCAGCGGCAAACACACCCGGCAAATTGGTGGCGGTGGCCATGCCTTCGAGTCCGGTCAGCGTCTTGATGTAGCCGTTCTTCATGGTCAGTTGGCCGTCGAACAGACTGGTATTCGGCTTATGGCCAATGGCAACAAAGATACCGTGGACCGTGATGTCGGTGAGGCTGTCGTCGATGGCCGACTTGATGCGCAAGCCAGTTACGCCGCTGTCGTCACCAAGAACTTCGTCAAGGGTACTGTTCCATTTGACCTCGATCTTGCCTTCCGCGACCTTAGCCATCAGGCGGTCGATCAGGATGGCTTCGGCGCGGAATTTGTCGCGGCGATGAATCACGGTGACCTTGGAGGCAATGTTCGACAAATACAACGCTTCTTCGACGGCCGTATTGCCGCCGCCGATGACAGCGACTTCCTGACCGCGATAAAAGAAGCCGTCACAGGTGGCGCAGGCTGATACGCCTTTGCCCATGAAGGCTTGCTCGGAGGGGATGCCAAGGTATTGTGCCGAGGCGCCGGTCGCGATGATCAGGGCATCGCAGGTATATTCACCAGAGTCGCCGATCAGTCGGATTGGCTTTTCGGTCAACTTCGCGGTATGAATGTGGTCAAAGATGACTTCGGTCTTGAAGCGTTCGGCATGTTGCAGCAGACGCTGCATCAGTTCCGGGCCTTGCACACCCATCGGGTCACCCGGCCAGTTTTCGACATCGGTGGTGGTCATCAGTTGACCGCCTTGTTCCATGCCGGTAATCAGTACCGGATTGAGGTTGGCGCGTGCGGCGTAGACTGCTGCGCTGTAGCCGGCAGGACCGGAACCAAGGATGAGGACATGTGCATGTTTGACGGTAGTCATGGGATTTTATCGATCGAAAAAAGAAGTTTCGGACTGCGCGACGTGGCAGCGTCTGTCGGGCTTATATAATGGCGATGCGCGAAATTGCAATCTCGCTATGAGGACAATCACCTCAAGTGTGCCCCGTATCGGGCGTCTACTTGAGATTATAGACGAACATGACGATCTGGATTTACTGTGGTGCAACACCTGGTCCAGCCCGGCGTGTCGTTCGATTTGTCGTTCGATGTGTCTTTATTCATTGCCAAAAAGTAGTCAGGATTTATGAGTAAACCAAGTCAAGCCTATACCCGTAGTACGACACCTCGTAACACTCAGCCCTTGCCGAGCCGGCTGGTACGCTTGCTGTCCGAAGCGCGCTGGCTGGTACTTAGCGCAGTTGGCGTTTATCTGGTGCTGATCTTGTTGTCGTATTCGAGCACCGATCCGGGCTGGTCGCAATCGAATGCGGTGCCTAACCTGCATAACTGGGGTGGTCCGATCGGCGCCTGGACTTCCGATTTGCTGCTGTACATTTTTGGGCTATCGGCCTGGTGGTGGTGCGTGTTGCTGCTGCGACTGGTGTTGAGCGGGTATCGCCAGCTCTCGCGTAAATATTTGTTGCAGAAAGAACCTGAGCCGGTGTATCGCCACGACACCCTCATCCGTGGCGCCGGTTTTGCCCTGTTGCTGGCGGGTAGTGTGGCCATCGAATACCTGCGCTTGTATTCGTTTCGCGCCGCATTGCCACACGGTCACGGTGGCGTGCTGGGCGAACTGATTGGCGGCGGTGCGCAGCACGCGCTTGGTTTCACTGGTGCGACGTTGTTCCTGTTGCTGTTGTTCGGCTTGGGTTTCAGTTTATTTTTCCAGCTCTCGTGGCTAGCCGTCGCCGAGCGACTTGGTACGGGCATCGAGATGCTCATCAACAGTTTGCGCAACCTCATCGCCGCGCGCGAAGACCGCAAGGTCGGTCAGGTTGCTGTAGTCAAGCGCGAGACGGTAGTGGTGCAAGAACGCACCCGCGTCGTCGATGCGCCACCGGTACGGATCGAACCGCAGGTTGTCGCCATACCGCGCTCGGAGCGAGCCGACAAAGAGCGTCAGGTGTCGCTGTTTGTCGATCATCCTGATTCCAACTTGCCGCCAATTTCGTTGCTCGACGATGCGCCGCCGGCGCAGGTCACAGTCAGCGTCGAGACGCTGGAATTCACCAGTCGGCTGATTGAAAAGAAATTGTCCGACTTCGGTGTTGTCGCCAAGGTGGTCGCCGCGCATCCCGGTCCAGTGATCACGCGCTACGAGATCGAACCCGCCACTGGTGTCAAGGGCAGCCAGATCGTTGGTCTGGCGCGCGATCTGGCGCGTTCGCTGTCATTGACCTCGATCCGCGTGGTTGAAACCATTCCAGGCAAAAATTACATGGGACTCGAACTGCCAAACCCGAAGCGACAAATCGTTCGACTGACTGAAATCATCAGTTCGAAGGTCTACAACGATGGGGTGTCCAGCCTGACGATTGCGCTGGGCAAGGATATCGCCGGCAACCCGGTCGTGGCTGATCTGGCCAAGATGCCGCATTTGCTGGTCGCTGGCACGACCGGTTCGGGTAAATCAGTGGGTATCAACGCCACCATTTTGTCGTTGCTGTACAAGTCTGACCCGAATCAGGTGCGCCTGATCCTGATCGATCCGAAGATGCTGGAGTTGTCGATCTACGAAGGTATTCCGCATTTACTGGCACCGGTGGTCACCGACATGCGTCAGGCCGGTCATGCGTTGAACTGGGCGGTTGGCGAGATGGAACGGCGCTACAAGTTGATGAGCAAGCTCGGCGTACGCAATCTGGCCGGTTACAACCAGAAAATCATCGATGCCGACAAACGCGAAGAAAAAATCCCGAACCCGTTCAGCCTGACGCCGGACGCGCCCGAGCCGCTCGAAAAATTACCGACTATCGTCATCATCATCGACGAGCTGGCCGATCTGATGATGGTCGTCGGCAAGAAGGTCGAGGAGTTGATCGCTCGTATCGCCCAGAAAGCCCGTGCTGCTGGTATCCACCTCATTCTCGCGACGCAGCGTCCGTCGGTCGATGTGATTACCGGTCTGATCAAGGCCAATATCCCGACCCGCATCGCATTCCAGGTCAGCAGCAAGATCGATTCGCGCACGATTCTCGATCAGATGGGGGCCGAAGCACTGCTCGGTATGGGCGATATGCTCTACATGCCGCCCGGCACCGGCATGCCGATCCGCGTGCATGGCGCGTTTGTGTCGGATGAAGAAGTCCATCGCGTTGTCGATCATCTGAAAACGCAGGGCGAGCCGAACTATATCGAGGGCATTCTCGATGGCGGTGTGATGGAAGACGGCAGCGAAGCGGCCGCCGGAGGCGAGGGCGCGCCCAGTGCCGAAGCTGATCCGATGTACGATCAGGCCGTCGCCATCGTCCTCAAGAATCGCCGTGCCTCGATCTCGCTGGTACAGCGTCATTTGCGGATCGGCTACAATCGGGCCGCCCGCCTGCTTGAACAAATGGAGCAGAGCGGCCTGGTCTCCACCATGCAATCGAACGGCAATCGCGAAATCCTGGTTCCGGCCGGGGCTGCCGCAGAATAGGAAACCATGCATCCCATATTTTTACGTTTTACCCGTCTTGCTGTTGCCGCCGTCGCTCTGGCAGCGCCGCTGGCACTGCACGCTGCCGCACTCGATCAATTCAAATCTTTTGTCGCTGGTACCCATTCAGCCAAAGGTGAATTCAGCCAGCGGCTAGTCAGGTCCGATTCGGTCGCCAAGGGTGGTGCTGCTGCCACGGCGCCGACCGTCAAAGTCTCGACGCCATCGACCGGCACCTTCGTGTTTGCGCGGCCGGGCAAGTTCATCTGGACGTACCTGAAGCCCTACGAGCAAGTGTTGCAAGCCGATGGTGAGACCCTGTTTATCTATGACAAGGACCTCAATCAGGTGACGTCGCGCAAACTTGGCAATGCAATTGGTTCGTCGCCGGCAGCCATACTGTTTGGTAGCAATGACCTCGACAAGAATTTCACGCTGAAAGAAGCGGGCACCCGTGAGGGCGTCGAGTGGCTCGACGCGATACCGAAATCGAAAGACACGACGTTCGAACATATCGGGATCGGCTTGCGCGACGGCGTGCCGGTCGCCATGGAGTTGCGCGATACCTTCGGCCAGACGTCGATACTGAGCTTCACGCGATTTGAACGTAATCCCGTGCTTGCCGCCGATCAGTTCAAGTTCGTTATTCCCAAGGGTGCTGATGTCAATCGGCAATAACGGTTGTCAATGAGCGCCGCACCGCTGGCCGAACGGCTGCGTCCGACCACGCTTGACCAAGTGATCGGCCAGCAGCATTTGCTCGGTCCGGGCAAACCGCTGCGGGTCGCGTTCGAATCGGGCGAGCCGCATTCGATGATTCTGTGGGGGCCGCCGGGTGTCGGCAAGACCACGCTGGCGCGCCTGATGGCGGACAGTTTTGCGGCGGATTTTATTGCGCTATCGGCGGTACTGTCCGGTGTCAAGGACATCCGCGAAGCCGTTGAGCGAGCGCAGTTGTCGCGCGGGGCGATGGGGCGACGCACGATTTTGTTTGTCGATGAAGTCCATCGTTTCAACAAGAGTCAGCAAGATGCCTTCCTGCCCCATGTCGAAAGCGGCTTGTTTACGTTCATCGGTGCGACCACCGAAAATCCCAGCTTCGAAGTCAATGGCGCGCTGCTCTCGCGCGCCGCGGTGTATGTGCTGAAATCGCTGACCGAAGAGGATCTCGGTCAGTTACTCGATCGCGCTTGCCGGGATTTTCTCGACGGCTTGCAGTTTGCCGACGACGCCAAAATGACGTTGGTGGCGAGTGCTGACGGCGATGGTCGCAAGTTGCTCAACAACCTCGAAATCGTGGCGCGCGCGGCGGCGGCAAAAGGCGTGGTGCTGGTTGATGCCGCCCTGCTGTCAGCGTGTCTCGGCGACGCGCTGCGGCGTTTTGACAAGGGTGGCGATACCTTCTATGACCAGATTTCGGCACTCCATAAATCGGTGCGCGGCTCGAATCCGGATGCCTCTTTGTACTGGCTTGTGCGCATGCTCGACGGCGGTGCCGATCCGCGGTATCTGGCACGCCGATTGATTCGCATGGCCAGCGAAGACATCGGCCTGGCTGACCCGCGCGCGTTGCGCCTGACACTCGATGCGACCGAAACTTACGAGCGGCTCGGTTCGCCTGAGGGTGAACTGGCGCTGGCCGAAGCGGTGATTTATCTGGCGTGCGCTGCCAAGTCGAATGCCGTTTATAACGCCTACAACGCGGCCCGTGCGTTTGTCGCCAAGGACAAGTCGCGCCCGGTGCCCGAGCATCTGCGTAATGCGCCGACCAAGCTGATGAAGGAGCTCGGTTATGGCAAGTTGTACCGTTACGCGCATGATGAGCCGGACGCGTTTGCTGCTGGCGAAACCTACCTGCCAGAGGGCATGGAAGGAATGCAGTGGTACAAGCCGACGCCGCGCGGCCTCGAAGGGAAAATTTCGGAGAAGCTTAATTTTTTGAAAAATCTCGACCAGACGGCGCGCAAGCACGACAAGTAGTGAGCTGCCGGGCGCGGTGCTGTTGGTACAATGTTGCCATTAAAATCCGACTCCGGCACCTCACATGATCGACATCCAACTCCTCCGCAAAGACATTGACAGCGTCGCTGCCCGTCTGGCCACCCGCAAGTTCGTACTCGATGTTGCCACCTTCAATCTTCTTGAAGGCGAGCGCAAGCAAATCCAGATCCGGGCTGAAGACTTGCAGGGTAAACGTAATGCGCTGTCGAAGCAGATCGGCATGCTCAAGGGCAAAGGGGAGGACAGTAGCGCGGTGATGGCGGAAGTCGCTGGTATTGCCGATGAACTGAAATCGTCGGGCGACCGTCTCGAAGCGGTCCAGCAGAAACTCAGCGAGTTCATGCTGCAGATTCCGAATTTGCCACATGAATCCACTCCCATCGGTAAAGAAGAAGCCGACAACGTCGAAGTGCGTCGGGTTGGCACGCCGCGCAATGCTGATTTTACGGTGCAGGACCATGTCGATATTGGCGCGCCGCTGGGGCTGGATTTCGATGTGGCGGTGAAACTGACCGGTTCGCGGTTCTCGGTGATGAAAGGCGGCATCGCTCGCCTGCACCGCGCACTCGCCCAGTTCATGCTCGACACCCATACCGGTGAGCATGGCTACACCGAGTGCTACACCCCCTACATCGTTAATGCCGATTCGCTGCGTGGCACCGGCCAGTTACCCAAGTTCGAAGCTGACTTGTTCGCGGTGAAAAAGGGCGGTCAGGAAGGCGAGGGCGAGACCTTGTATTTGATCCCGACGTCGGAAGTGTCGCTGACCAATATCGTCCGTGACGAGATCATCGCGCTCGATGCCTTGCCGATCAAAATGACCGCCCATACACCTTGTTTTCGCTCGGAAGCCGGCAGCTATGGCCGCGACACACGCGGCATGATTCGGCAGCATCAGTTTGACAAGGTCGAGTTGGTGCAGGTCGTGCATCCGGAGCAGTCGTTCGCTGCATTGGAAGAGATGGTTTGCCACGCCGAAACCATTCTGCAAAAACTCGGTTTGCCGTATCGCGTGGTCAGCTTGTGTACCGGCGATATCGGCTTTTCGGCGACCAAAACCTATGACATCGAAGTCTGGTTGCCGGCGCAAAAAACTTACCGCGAGATTTCCTCGCTGTCGAATTGCGATAGCTTCCAGACGCGCCGGATGCAAACCCGTTTTCGTAATGCGCAGGGCAAGCTGGAGTTGCTGCATACATTGAACGGTTCCGGTCTGGCTGTTGGGCGCACGCTGGTAGCCGTTCTGGAGAATTTTCAGCAGGCTGATGGCAGCGTCGATATTCCGGAAGTGCTGTGGAATTACATGGGTGGACTCAAACGTCTGGTTGCAACACGCTGACGGTGGTTTTGCCGAGTTTCGCGGTGCAATACCTTTTGGTTATTGCACCGAATCTACTGATTCCTATCCCCGCATTGTTCAATAGCAGGTCGATGCCATGAAAGCGTTCGCGCACCAGCGTGAACAAGGCTCTGACTTGACTTGCATCAGCGATACCGGTTTCGGCGACGGTGACGGCGCCGCCTAACTCGGCTGCGAGTAAGTCCAGTCGTTCTCTGCGCCGAGCTGCCAGCACAACATGCACGCCTTCCTGCGCCAGCAAGCGGTCTGCTGCCGCGCCAATACCGCTCGATGCATCGGTAACGACGGTTATTTTCCGATTCTAGTTTTGTATTCCGATTGTGAATTCTCCACGTTATCGATTCAGTTTCAATAAAGATGCGATATCGGGGTGATATATATTTATTAAAGAGTTGAATTGTAAGTATTTTACTGGTCTGATTTATTCGAATAAAGTTCAACGAATTAATAAATAAAATTTTGAATGGTTATTTTGTCTGTCATTTCAAGTTCTGTGAAAAAATCTAATGCGTGCTACGATAAATGCCAAATGAAGTTAATGAAGCTCATTTAAAAATATTAGAAATCAAGTTTCATCTGATTAAAATATTTCCATTTATTAATTAAATAAGACAAGACAACCATGAAAAAATTATTAATCGCTACAGCGATCGCTGCTAGTTTCGCCGCTCCCCAAGCCTTTGCACAAACAGCCCAAGCGAGGAACTTTGAAGGCTTCAGTGCCGGCGTCAATGCCAATTACGCCAAGACTCGCGCCACGGCTCGTTTCGGTAACCAGTCAGCTAGCTCTGACGACACGGCGACCAACGGCAGCATTCAGGGGAGCTACGGCTACGCATTGAACGACAAATTCGTCCTCGGTGTCGGTGCCAGTGCCGGCATTGGTGATCTCGACGCCGGTTCGTTTAACGGCGTCTCGGTCAAGTCGAAAGACATGTACTCGGTGTACCTCGAGCCAGGTTACCGGTTGAGCAACACGATGCTCGTGTACGGCAAGGTGTCTTATCAGAGCATGAAGGGTGAATTGTCAGGCGGTGGTAACTCGGCCAGCGACACGTTCGACGGTTACGGCATTGGCGTCGGACTACGTTCGATGATCAATGACAAATTCTACGTTCAGGCCGAAGTGACCGAAGTTGACTACAGTTCAAAGACTGTCGGTGGCATCGATGTGAAGCCAAAGCAGACACTGGGGACAATCGGTATCGGCTACAAGTTTTAATTGATTGAACATGAAAAAGCCGCACTTGCGAATGCGGCTTTTTTTACATCTAAAGATATTGCCGGTGGTCACTTAGTCGTTTCAGCTAAAACAGACTAGCCACGATCACTGGTTCACGTGCCAGGCAGACGCAAGGCGATTGCACGGCTGATCCAGAAACCGAGTGCAGCGGACACCGCGGTAACGCAGGTCCCCCAGGCAATATCAACCACGGCAAAGCGTGGCGACCAACCCTTGAGCGTGGCCAGATTGCTCAAGTCGTAGGTGCCGTATGCGATGAGTCCGAGCAGTGCGCCCAGCAAGAGTGCTTTGAGCCATGAGTCGCTGGCCAGCGCCGGCATGACGGCAAAGATCGTGATGCCAACGACATACAGCAGGTAGAACAGGATAGCTGGCGCCATCAGGGGCGTCGGCAGTAGCAAGGTATCGAGTTCTCGCATGTAAAAACTCTTGATCACCAAGCCCAGCCAGACGAAGTCCAGTATCCAGAAGACGATACCAGTAGAGAAATATGAAGTGATATAGCGAGTCATCGCTACCTCACGCTGGAGTCGTGTATTTGGCCACCAACAACGCAATTTTCTGTTTGAGTTTCGCGGCACTGAATGGTTTGACCAGGTAGCCGTCTGCGCCGGCATCAGTAGCTGCGAGAATATGTTCCCGCGTGGCGCCGGCAGTTACCATCAGCATCGGCACTGTTCGCAATTGCGCGTCGGTACGGACTTCCCGCATCAGCGTCAGTCCATTCATCATCGGCATCGCGCAGTCAGTAATCAGGAAGTTGATCGGTGCGCCGACGGTGCGGGCATTGTTGAAAGAGCGTATCGCCATTTCGCCATCGCTAGCTTCTGATACTTTCATATAGCCGAGTTCCTTGAGCAATTGCACCAGCAGTCGTCGCGTCGATTCTTTATCGCCGACTAATAAAAAGTGCAACGCCGAGTGAGTATTCGCCAGATAATGCATTTTAGGCCTTTAGATGTGATCGAATTGTCATCGAGTCTAGTCGGTAAGATGAGAAATGCCTATAGGACCAATGGCCCGTCCCCGCCAGGATATTGCAACTTTACGGGTTCCTCTTCCCTAAGACCTCTGCTATACTCCGGCCCTTGCTTGGGTTTAGTCCTTGGCGATGACCGAATCAGGAGAGGTGGCAGAGTGGTCGAATGCGCTGGACTCGAAATCCAGTGTACGGGTCTCCCGTACCGTCGGTTCGAATCCGACCCTCTCCGCCATATACGCAATAGAATCAAGCAGCTACGCGATGCTGTTGCAAAGATGAGGCCCCGAAATCGGGGCTATTTTTTTGTCTTGTGGGTCGAAATGTGCGGGATTTTAGTTCGTTTTGCTTCGCTGGTATGCTCGAATCTGCCCAGACTCGGGGGTATCCGCATCTCAGGAGATGTTTTGCTACGCTGCGGCCGTCGGCGTAGTGCGTTGGAAAACTGACTGGTGGTGCAGTTCCCGAATTTTGTCCTTGTACTGCACTTCTTACCTTCATCATGCGCATCCAGTTATTTTCTGATCTTCATCTCGAGCGTTATCCAGACTTCTTGCCCAGTTTCGCGCCCGACATCGACGTGCTGGTCCTGGCCGGCGATATTGGTTCCTATCAGCCGGGATCGCGTCTGGATGACGATGACTTCGGCCTGGCGCGATTTTCACCTCTGCGTCCCGATGCTCCCTGCTCGGTAGTACTGTTTGTACCCGGCAATCATGAATTTGATGCGCTCGACTTTGACGCGACCTATGCCCGTCTGCGTGCTACTTGCTGCCGTCTGGGCATCACGTGGTTGGAACGCGAAGTCGTGACCATCGGGCGCGTACGCTTCGTCGGCACCACATTGTGGAGCGACTTCGAGGCGTTAGCAGCGCAGCAGGACAATATCGCCAAACATCTACAGATGCGCGACAAGGCTGAGCGCGCAGCGAACTATTACTTACGCAAGAATACGACGATCAAGCTGGGAGAACTCGTGCTGGCCGACGGCCTGCGTGCGATGGCCGTCGATTGTCAGACGTGGCTGCGCACAGCGTTGTCGGTGCCATTTGACGGGACGACCGTGGCAGTGACGCATTTCGCGCCGAGTCTGCGTAGTGCTGATCCGCGTTACGGGTTGACGCCGGGTACCGCCGGCTTTTGTAATGCGCTGGATGATCTTTTTCCATTCGTACAAGTGTGGATGCATGGGCATCTGCATTGTTTCAATGACTACGTTGTGACCGGTAACAAGGATGACCAAGACTGGGCTTGCCGAGTCGTTGCTAATCCGTTGGGTTATCTGAGCAAAGGCGAACAGGCGTCTTTCCGGGCGCATCTTGTGGTCGAGGTTTGAATCAATGATGTCTGAAATGAACACTTAAAGGTTCTTCCCGCTTGATTTAGCTCAGCGTCATATTCGCCCCGGTGAGTCGATAGCAGGTGCGGTCTCGCCAGCATCGCTTATTTGCTGAGAAATCCCAGCAGCACAATGACGATGATGACCAGAATCAGCGTCAGACTCTTCCAGAATACTAATGGATTGCGCTCCGCCAGCGGTACAAAGGTCTTTTTCAGGAATGTCTGGTTGGGATGACGCAAGTCGAAAAGATACTCGGATAATTGTTGATAACGCTTGGTGGGATCCGGATGCACGGCCTTCATGAGTGCGCCATCCATCCAGACCGGTATGGCACGCTGGTCTTCCACTGCCGATACATAGCGTAGTGCGTTTTGCTGCGACCGGGTCCTGGTTTTTGCGACGGATGCTCCGTAAGGCAATCGTCCGGTGAGCATCTGATAAGTGATGACGCCCAGCGAAAACAAGTCCGAACTTGTGGTTCCGGCTTCACCCAGAAAGTATTCTGGAGCGGCATATTGAAATGTACCCGGCATGGTGTTCATGTCCGGTGCCAGTTCTGCGATGCCGGCCACACTGGTGGAGCCAAAGTCGATGATCTTGACGGTGCCTTGGGTGTCGATCATGATATTTTCTGGCCTGAGATCTTGATGCAGTACTTCCATCTTATGAAAAGCACGTAACCCTTTCGCGATTTGTTCGACAATTGCGCGCACTGTTTCGAGATCGGGCCGAGGATGATCGATCATCCATTGGTGCAGTGATTGGCCCTCGATGAATTCCGTAACGACATAGAGATACGCGCGTTTTCGGGTTTGCAAATAGGGTTTCAGCACGTGTGCGCTGTTGATGCGTCGAGCGACCCATTCTTCCATCAAAAACCGTTCCAGATAGGCTTGATCTTCCTGCATGTCAATTGACGGCGTCTTGATGATTACAAGGACGTCGGTTGTGCAGTCACGCGCCAGATACACGTGGCTGCGGCTGCTGCCATGCACTTCGCGGATGATTTGATAGCCGTCAAACATCATCCTTGCATCAAGGATGGGAGCGATTTTTAAGTCAGATAACTGCTGGTAAATTTCGTTTGCTTCGCCGTCCGGCAGCGTGTCTATCCTCACTATTTGCAGAGTCAGGTTATCCGTGCTGCCGCGCCTGCTGGCTTCTTGCCCGATGGTTCGGGCCGCACTGTCAAGATCCCCTTTGCTGTTATCGATGGTCCTGATGATGAAATCGGGATCTGCATATTCGTGCACACCGTCGGTGGCGAAGATAAACATATCGCCAGGGACCACTTGCATGGTCCGGTAATCGATTTCGAGTTGGGCATTCACGCCCAGCGCCCGGCTGAGGTGACTTTTGTCGTGCGCTACCCAGATTCGGTGGTCGTTGGTTAATTGCTCGAGAGTATTGCCTTGACGACGCCAGACGCGCGCATCGCCGACATGAAAAAGATGGGCCGTGTTGGACTTGATGACCATCGCACTGAACGTGCATACATAGCCATGATCTTTGTCGTAGCGGCCATGGCTTTGCTGGGTCTGCGAGTGCAGCCAAGTGTTGGTGGCGGCCAATACCCGCTCGGCCGAGGTCTTGACGGACCACGCCTCCGGGGTGCAGTAGTAATCCTCCAGAAAACTTGTTACGGCACACTGGCTGGCAATCTGGCTGACGCCGCTGCTGCTGATACCGTCAGCGAGTGCGATGACGATACCTTTCAAGCTCAGTTGAGATTTTTCAGGGATGTAGATGCCGTGAAAATCCTGATTGATCTCTTTGCTGCCTTTATCGGAGTATTGGCCGGCAGATATTTTCAAACCATTCGGCATGAGGCGACATTAATTATCAGGTACATAGTTGGGACGCTAACAGAGTAAAAAGGGCCTCTATCGCTCTTGTAATGAGGCCACTTTTTGCCCATGTGCGAGTTATTTGAACGAGCGCTTCGGTGCGGTCTTCAGATGCGTGGTGTACAAGGTCAGACCAGTAAAAGTCAATCCGCCGACCAAGTTGCCCAGGACGGTAGGGATCTCGTTCCAGACGATGTAATCCATGATCGAGAAGTCAGCACCTAGCATCAATCCGACGGGAAACAGAAACATATTGACGACAGAATGTTCAAACGCCATGGCGAAGAAAACCATGACTGGCATCCACATCGCAATGACCTTGCCTCCCACCGACGTCGAAATCATCGCGCCGACTACTCCAGTCGATACCATCCAGTTGCACAGGACGCCGCGGATGAAGAGGGTCAACATCCCGGCGGCACCATATTGTTCGTAGCCGTGTGTACGCGCCACGCCAATACCCGAGATGACTTTACCTAGTTTGTCCGGTTCGGTCGAAAAGCCATACGTAAATACAATTGCCATCATGAACGCTACGGTCAGTGCCCCCAGAAAATTGCCGGTAAATACCAATCCCCAGTTGCGTAAAATGCCCTTTACCGTAACGCCCGGACGTTTATCAATCAAGGCGAGTGGGGTCAAGACGAAAACGCCGGTCAGCAGGTCATAACCTAGCAAATACAACATGCAGAAACCTACTGGGAACAAGATTGCGCCAATAATCGGATAGCCGGTCTGGACCGTAATGGATACCGCAAAGACAGCAGCCAGAGCGAGGATCGCACCAGCCATATAGGACCTGATCAAGGTATCTCTGGTCGACATGAATATCTTGGATTCGCCAGCATCCACCATTTTTGTCACAAATTCCGAAGGCATTAAATAAGCCACGATAGTTTTCCTTGTCTGATTCCTGATTAAAAAAAGAATGTCGTCCATGCACTCAATGGGCGCTGGCGACGAGAGCATCAGGCGTTGTTTGCGTGAGTTTGATGCGCATTGATTGCGAAGAAAACCTGCATTCGTAGAGTCAGGAGGCTCTATTTATTACCCGGAATCTGCTTCAGCAATTAATGTGCCAAAGGAAATGCATGCTGTGCAGCGCAATCACGCAAGGTTTCGGCGCACCGCTTCGCTAAGGTGCGCTCATTTGGTGCGTCAAGGAGGCATTCATGGCTCCGTTGGGTAAAACTGGCGCAGCAACTGGTGCAGCGGCACGCTGAGTCCAGCGTCAGCGGTGGCACACTTGTTGCCTTAATCAGGTCTGCGATGCAGCCTACTAACGCTGCGTTGGCTACGCAAAAGTTGCTTTTCCATTTTCATTCAGCGAGGAAGATTCATGATTCACGACCGTAAGCAAGTAACAGAAATGATTTTGTCCGCAAAAGTAAGTAAAGGCATCAAGTGGGTGCAAGTGGCAGAAGCCATCGGCTTGAGCAAGGAGTGGACTACGGCAGGATGTTTGGGCCAAATGACCTTCAACAAGGCGCAGGCAGAAACGATAGGCGGGTTGTTTGACCTGTCCGACGAAGCCGTCGCGTGGCTTCAGGTCGTGCCGCACAAAGGCTCGCTATCGACCGCCGTGCCGACTGATCCGCTGACATACCGTCTGTATGAAATCGTGAGCGTCTATGGTTCGACGATCAAAGAATTGATCCATGAAGAATTTGGCGACGGCATTATGAGTGCGATCGATTTCTCGATGGATATTCAGCGCGCCGCCGATCCGAAAGGCGATCGCGTCAATCTGGTTATGTCGGGCAAATTTCTGGGTTACAAGAGTTATTGATCGACTGATGGCTTTCATAAAAAGCCATCAGTCGGCACGCATTTGAAAGTGCGATTCAGATGCGTGGAATTCCCCCACCGCCTTTTCTGCGGGCAGGGTGGGGATGGTCATCCGGCCGACTTTTATCTGGCGCGATCACCGGATGGACGAGCCTGACGAAATCCTGCTTTGGCGAGGATCTCGACATAAGCCTCCGTAGCGCCTGCGGCGGCCAAAACATCGAGTTGCGCTGTCAAGGCAGCCAAGTGGACCGACGTTGCGGTTTCTTTGGACGCGCCGACGCGGCAGTCGAAGTCGAGGAAGTCAGCACCTTCCGGTAGCTCACGGCGTTGTTCGCGTTTGACGTACTTGCGAACGTCGTGTTTGACGGCGTCGAGCACGCGGTCGCGGTGAAGGCCCTCTTGGGTCACTGGGAAGATTTTTCTCATGGCGATTCAGGAACGCTTGCGGCGCATACAGTGGAATGAAGGGCGCAATTATACGCGACGAGGTATCCTGAGCCGCTTATGACAAACCCCCGTGAACCTCTTCCCATACCGAGCAAGGATGACATTGCGCTGCTCGCTCCTTTCGATCGGCTGGGCCTGGACCAGATCGTGCTCGTACACAGCGGCGGTGAGGCGCGCGAGGCCTGCGCAGAGCTCGCCGATAGCCCGGTGTGGGGCTTCGACACGGAGTCCCGGCCTACTTTTTTCAAGGACCAGGTGTCCGATGGGCCCCATATTATTCAGCTGGCTACGCGGCATCGCGCCTGGGTGTTTCAGCTGTCCGATCCGAGCTGCGTTGCACAGGTATCCGCGCTGCTGGCCAGTAGCCAGCACGTCAAGGCAGGATTCGGGCTGGGCGACGACACCCGGCGCATTGTTTCCAAGCTGGGGGTGGCACCTTCTGCCGTTCTCGATCTCAACACGCTATTTCGTGCCCGTGGCTATCGCAAAGATATCGGCGTCAAAGCGGCGGTGGCCGTTCTTTTCAATCGCCGCTTTATCAAGTCAAAAAAAGCCGCCACCTCCAACTGGTCTAACCCGCGCCTGACTGAGGCACAGCTTTTGTACGCAGCCAACGATGCCTATGGGGCGGCTCGGGTGCACGACGCGCTGGATTTACTCTGATGGCGCTTCCCGCAGCCAGAGCCGCGGCGGCGATCGAACTTGCGGCAGCCGAACTGGTTGCGCGCCGTCGCGCCAACCGGCAAGGACCCGCTTTAGCGGAAGGCTTGCGTCCGACGGATAGTGCTTCGGCGCTGTCGATCCAGCGCGCGGTGACGCGGCAGCTTGATGCCGATATTGGTGGATGGAAATGCGCCTTGCCGTCACCCGGAAAGCTGGTGCTGGCACCGATTTATCGCTCTATGATTCATCGGACCAGTCCCTGTCCGGTACGGGTCCGCGACAACGTGATTCGCGTCGAACCGGAGTTGGCCTTTGTGCTTGCCCACGACTTGCCGGCACGGGCGCAGTCTTATACCCCGACCGACGTTGATAGCACTATCGCGCAGACCCATCTCGCACTCGAACTGCTCGATAGTCGCTACACGGATCATCACGCGGTTAGCTTCATCGACAACCTTGCCGATGGGCTGGTTAATCAGGGACTGTTCCTCGGGCCGATGGTCAACGACACGGCAGGCAGCGGCGAATTAGCGCTTCAGATTGGCAGCGCGAACGATGTGCTGCAAGGTCGCCATCCCGATGGCAATCCACGCCTGCCACTGTATTGGCTGGCGGAGTATATGCGGTTTCAGGGGGAGGGCTTGCGCGCAGGGCAGGTGGTGATCACCGGTTCGTACGCCGGTAGCTTGCCGTTACCGATTGCCACGACAGTCAACATCCGCTTCGGCGCACTCGGCACGTTGTCGGTGTGCTTCAGAGCCGATGACTGAAGTGCCCGCAGTTGCCGGTGTGTTTCGTCCCCGGCTGACGCTGCACACGCTGACCCGTGGCGATGGCTTGCTCGGGATGCGGCCATCCGGTTTGTTTGGACCGCGCGGCGGCAGCGTGACCGTGGCGCAGATCGACTGGATGTACGACTCGGCGTGCGGCCTGCGCTGGCAGATCGCTGCACCGACTGCATTGCTTAATCGTCGTCCTGCCGGCATGCCGCCGGTGCTCGATGAAGGCGGTCAGCACGTCCGGCTGGTGCGCGACCTTGATGCCGAGGCCGATGCACTGGACCGGATTCTGGAACTGGGTTTTCATCCGTTGCCGGCCAAGGTGTTGCAATGGCGTAGCGATAATGTGTTACCCGCCGAACAGCCGTTGTGGAGTTTGCTGCAAGAAGAATTTTTTGGTGATTTCTGGGCCGAGCAATTGCCGGGTCTGCAGGAGTCAGGCTGGCGTGTCGTGGTCCGGCCGGGGTTTGCGCACGAAAGTGTGCCCGTTGATGCGTGGCATCTGGTGGTCAATCCGGCCAATGGCGATGTGCTCGGCAAGGAAGTCGCCGCCCCCTTGCGCCGCCGCGCCAACGGGGTCGTTGCGCTAGGCGGACCCGCGAATGCCGGTTCGTGGCTGCTGTCGCTGGGTATCGAGATCCATGGCCAGTTGATGGATCTCGTGCCAATGCTGGCGCAGTTACTCAAGCAAGACCGGCGCTGGCTCAACGCCGGACTGATCGCGCAGATCGATGATGCGGCGGTGATCCGGTTGCGCGCGCCGGGCGGCAAGCGCATCGACGCATTCGCTGCACCGCTCAAGGCCATCGTTACTAGCATGCTTGATTTGCTGACTGACCCGCGCCGCAAGGACGGTCCCTTGCCCTTGTCATCTTGGGACGCCGAACGGCTGGAGCAATTGCGCATCAGTCTGCTCGCATCGCAAGCCGACCGTGCCGGCCCGCACGGCCAATGGCAATTGCAGGGTCAGGCTGGCTTGCAGGATCTGGCGCAACGATTGTCAACAGTTGGTGGGGTGCAGCCGGTGGTGGCGCCGGAAGGAATGGGCGTGACGCTGCGACCCTACCAGTTACATGGCGTCGCGTGGCTGCAATACCTGCGTGCCCATGACCTCGCCGGCATCCTCGCCGACGACATGGGGTTAGGCAAAACGGCGCAGGCACTAGCGCATCTGTTGATCGAAAAACAGGCCGGGCGGCTGGATTGTCCGGCACTAGTGGTACTGCCAACGTCGTTACTGTTCAACTGGCAAGCCGAGGCGCAGCGGATGGCGCCCGATCTGCGCGTGCTGACTTTGCAGGGCCCGCAGCGCGATGGCGGTTTTGTGCGGATGGCCGATCACGACATCGTGCTGACCACTTATCCGCTGGTGTGGCGCGACCTTGATCGCTTGCGGGTGCAGCGCTTCCATATGCTCATCCTCGATGAAGCGCAGAGTGTCAAAAATCCAGCGGGACGCAGCGCCAACGCGATCCGTCGGTTGCAGGCACGGCATCGCTTGTGCATCACCGGCACACCGCTGGAAAATCATCTCGGCGAACTCTGGACCCAGTTCGATTTTCTGTTGCCAGGTTTTCTGGGAGATCAGCGCAGTTTTCAGCGCCTGTGGCGCAAACCGATTGAAGTCAATGGCGAAACGGTGCGTGCGCAGTTGCTGGCGCAGCGTGTGCGTCCGTTTATCTTGCGGCGGCGCAAGAGTGACGTCGCTACCGAACTGCCGCCGCGCATCGACATCATCAAGCGCGTGCAATTGCAAGGTCATCAGCGTGACCTGTATGAAAGCGTGCGGGTGGCGTGCGATGAACAGGTCCGCAGGGTGCTATCCCGCAAGGGGTTTCGCAATGCGCAGATCACCATCCTTGATGCGTTACTCAAGTTGCGCCAGGTGTGCTGCGATCCATACTTGCTCAAAGGTCCGGCGATGGCACCAACGATGGAGCGCGCCAAGATCGCGTTGTTGCGCGACCTGTTGCCGGGATTGGTGGCGCAGGAGCGGCGCATGCTGGTGTTTTCCCAGTTCACCGAATTGCTGGCGTTGGTCGAAGTCGAGCTTGATGTGTTGGGGCTGCCTTGGCTGTCGCTGACCGGCAAGACGCCGCCGTCCCAGCGCGGCGACGTCGTTGCGCGATTTCAGGCGCTGGAGGTGCCGATCTTGTTAGTGAGTCTCAAGGCCGGCGGCGTTGGCCTGAACCTGACGGCGGCGGATACGGTGATTCACCTTGATCCATGGTGGAATCCGGCCGTCGAAGAGCAAGCCACAGCACGCGCGCATCGCATCGGCCAGGCCCAGACAGTATTGGTCTACAAGCTGGTTGTAGAGGGCAGTATTGAAGAGCGCATCCTCGCCTTGCAGGAACGCAAGGCGGCGCTGGCCGAGGGGGTCATCGGCAACGATGCGGCGTTTTCGGCCAAGTTCGATGATGCCGATTTATTTGGCTTGCTGGCGCCGCTGGCCTGATCGTTGTCAGTGAGCGCTTATTGCATGCGGATGAAGCTGTCTTCGGACGGGAATTTGGCGTGCAGCCAATCGCCATCCATGAGTAGCGCACGCACCAGATCCTCCGGCAAGTCATCGAGTGCCTCGACCGTCGCATGCGGGGTATCGGCCAGCAATCCTGACAGGTGAACAATCGCCGCCAGTCGTGAAAACGGTCTGTGTGACAAGGGATCGAATGATTGTTGCAGAGCGGTCACGATTTCTGGTGGGAAATTCCAGCGGCGTGCCAGTTCACCGGTGATCTGCCCTTCGGAAAAGCCGGACAAGTCTTTCTCGCGCTCCCAGCGACCACCGGGAACATGGGGCATTTTTTCGATTTCTTTCAAGGTTGCTGGATCGGCTTGGCCGATGAGCAGTTCGCCCAAGCGCAGCATCATGCCTGTGAGCCACGCTTGCTGGGCATCGGCGCCGACGCCTTTTGCCATCCACTGGGCGTACCCGGCCGTTGCCATGCTGGTGCTCCAGAATTCACGCGGGTCGAGGCCCGGCAGCAAAGGAAATGAGTCGCACAGGCACGATGCCATCGAGAGCGTACGGACTTTGCTCATTCCCACCAGCGAAATCGCATCATCGATGGAGCTGACGCCGCGCGGCAAACCGAACGCTGCGCTATTGGCCAGTCGCAGCAGTTTGGCCGTCATTGCCGGGTCGCGGGAGATGATGTCGCTGACCTGCTGCACGGAGCTGTTGTCGTCGTTGAGGGTCTTGATCAGTTGATGGGCCACCTCCGAGAGGGTGGGTAACTTGACGTTGGAAAAAAAGAAATCTAGCGTAGGCATGTTCATTCTCCTGACGACGACATTAGCGGCACACGGCCGCGTTTCGGCACAACCCCTGTTTGATGCTCTCAAGCTTTCCAGTGCGGGTGAATATTGTCAGTACAAGTCTGCAGAAAACTGTTTATGGACGTATGCCGGAGGGTAGGGGACGTAGCAAACCGTCCGGCAAGTGCGTGAAAGTGCACCTCGCAGCAGCGCGGCGGGGTGTCAGACAACGATTTCAATCGGCGCTGACGACACGGTTTTTGCCAGCCCGTTTGGCTTGGTATAGCGCGGCATCGGCGCGCTTGAGCATGCTGATCTTGTCTTCGGTCCCTTTGCGCAATGCCACTCCTGCACTGAAGGTGATCAGGATGCGCTCGTTGTTATGCATGAAAATCCGCTTCGTGAGTTCTCGCTGCAGGCGTGTCACGGTCAGGGTAGCGTCCTCTATCGTGGTATCGGGCAACAGGATCAGGAACTCTTCTCCGCCAAAACGCGCCAGCACATCCAGCGTGCGCAACGTTTCCTTGATCACGCGCACCAGATACACCAGTGCTTCGTCGCCAGCGACATGGCCATGGTTGTCGTTGAGACGCTTGAAATCGTCAAGATCGAGCATGGCGATGCACAGTGGCGACTTGCGGCGGTCGGCGCGCGCAAGCTCACGGTCGAAGACATCATCGAGCCCGCGCCGGTTCAAGCTGCCGGTGAGTTGGTCTTCCCGGACCAGTTCGCTCATCTCCGCCAAGTTCAATTCGAGCTCATGAATACGCTGCTGGGCCGCTTCGGCTGCCTGACGCACGACGAGCATGTCGTCGCGCGACTGCAGGGCGTCGAATTGCGCCTGGCGGGTGTCGCGCATCACGTCGTCGAGGATGGCATTGAGGGTGGAGATGTCGCTGGCCAGACTGATTTTTTGCGAATAGGCCTCGATCTTTTCGTGATAGTCACCCGTACTGGCAGCGAGCGCGCCTAGGCGATCGATAAATGTGACCATCATGTTTTTGACGGTGACCTTGGCTTCGGTCAGGCTGTGCTTGAGCGACCCTTGCTTGTAGATCACGTCCTTCATGTCACGTGTCGCATCTTGCAACGCATGGTGATTGATTGGTCCCGCCAGCAGGTGCTGCACGCTTTCGACCTGGCCATGGAGCCAACTGTCTTCTTCCGTCAGTTCGCTGACATTTTCTAATAGCAGCTTGAACAAACGCAGCAGCAACTCCTGCTCTTCAGCGACATCGCCGGCGCGCATTTCGATCTTGAAGCACAGCTGCCGCAGTCGGATTCCAACTTCATTGAGGCTGTCTTCAGTGAGCGCTTCCTTGACCGCACGACCTAGTGACTCGGCTTCATCTGCCAGTTCCGGCGCAGTGCTGAGCAACGCCGCAACAGCGAGCAACAGCGTGCGCGAAAGCAGGTCACGTAGTGTGCTTGCATGGCCGGCGTTGAGTGTGCCAGCCATCACCGGTGCCGGTCTTACACTGAGTGGTTGAGGAGTAAGGTAAGTCAGATGCGCAACAGTCAGCGCCGATAGCGCACTGGAATAAGCAGTCCAGTCACGTGCGCTGGCAGCAAGTTCGAAACGCTTGCCAAAACTGTTGATGTCATCGAGCTCGGTAGTGAGCTGGCGCAAGGCGTTGGCAAATTGAATCAGGGTATTTTCTGCGCTGGGAGCAGAACTGTTGCCGGCAATTTCTTCATAGACCAGTCGATACGCATCCGGCGTCGGCGCCATCTTGCGTACGGCCAATTGGCGAAAAGCCTCACGCGCCAGTTCCGTAGGATTTTGCTCCACCGGCGTTGCGCTATCTTTGAATTTCATGGAGTCAATCTCGCGTGAGAATCATGATTTAATTGCCATGATAGTACACCGAGTAAAGGTTTTCATTAGATGGATTAATGGTTGTGTTTGTTGTGTTTCGGCATGTGCGGCGGGCCATCCTATCAATCGACCAGATGGTTCCTGATTGCATAATGCGTGAGTTCCGCGTTGTGACGTAATTTCATTTTTTGTAACAGGCGTGAGCGGTACATGCTGATCGTCTTCACTGACAGGACCAATTCGTTGGCAATGTCTGTCACTGTTTTGCCCGAGGCGATCATCGTCAGTGTCTGGTATTCCCGGTCGGACAGCGTTTCATGGGCCGGGACTTCGCGGTCATCGCCAACCTGGTTGGCCAGTTCCTGGGCCAGTTCGGTGCTGATGTACTTGCGTCCGGAGGCGACCTGGCGAATCGCGTTGACCAGTTCGGCTGGTGCGCTTTGCTTATTCAGGTAGCCGGAGGCGCCGGCTTTCAGGGAGCGGATAGCGTACTGGTCTTCGCGGTGCATCGATAGCATCAGAACCGCGATAGAGGGAAATTCCTTGCGAATCTGCTTGAGTACCTCAATCCCGCTACGATCCGGCATTGAAATATCAAGTAGCAGCACATCGGCATCGCCGGCACGTGCCAGCTTGATGGCATCGAGGCCATTTTCTGCGGCACCGGCGACGACGATATCTTTTGTGTCGGCGAGTATCTGTTTGAGGCCTTCGCGCACGATGGCGTGGTCGTCCGCAATGAGGACCCGGATGATGTCTTTTTTATTCATGACCTGATTTTTTCGTTATCTGCTTTGCTCCTGAAGCCGGTCGTGCTGGCGAGACGGGCAATGGAATGCGGATTGCCACCATGCTGCCACCCTTTGACACATTGCTGACGGACAAACTGCCTCCGAGTGCCTTGGCGCGTTCTATCATTCCACGGATACCAAACGAGGCTGGCTTTTGTCGGTCGCGAACGGCGATTCCGGTCCCGTCATCGGTGATCTCCATGCGAATGCCCCGCTGGTTACGCATCAAACGCACCTGCACGCTGCTGGCATGGGCATGCTTGCTGATATTGTTGAGCGACTCTTGAAATATCCTGAACAAGGCACTTGCCTGATCCGGCGGCAGATCGATATCACTGTCGCTGCTGGCAACATGGCAGGGAATGCCCAGTTGTTTTTCAAATTCGGCCGCTTGCCATTCGATGGCAGCGACGATGCCGAAATCGAGGATGCTAGGTCGCAGGTCGACTGAAATGCGATGAATGGATTCGATGGTCCGATCGACCAGTGAGTCGACGTAATCGGCCTTGTCAGTCAGGGCAGGATCGTCCGGCAAGCGGCGCCTGAGCAATGCCAGGGCCATCTTGATGGCGGTCAGGTTGCCGCCCAGATCGTCATGGATTTCTCGTGCAATGCGGGTACGTTCTTCTTCCTTGACGCGCTCTACGTGTGCTGATAATTCAGCCAACTGGGAGCGCGAACGCTTGATCTCTGTTTGTTCCAATTTGCTCTGGGTAATGTTGGTCATGATGCCTTCCCACTGTACGCTGCCATCTGACAGTACGCGCGGCATCGCACGCAGATTGATCCATTTGATGTCCTTCCATTCCTCGATCCAGAGCCGGCCATCCCAGTTCCAGCTTCGGATTTCCTCTGCGGATGCCTGCATCGATGCCAGATAAGAAGCTCTGTCTTCGGCCAAAATCAATCCAATAAACAAGCCGGGATCAGCATGCAGGCGCTCCGGACTCACCCCAAGCAAGGCATGGCAAGCATCGCTCAGGTAGGGAAATGCCATGGCGTTACTCTGCATCAACCTGAATTGATAGACGAGGCCGGGTGTATTTGAAACGATGGCGCGAAAGCGTGCCTCAATGAGTGCCAAGGCCGACGACGATGCCTGCCAGGCGCTGTCGTCTTTGGACATCATCAGCAACGCTGGTTTGTCTTCATGGCGACACAGTAAAAACCTTATTTTTCCTGGATAGAAACAGCCATCCTTACGGAGCAACATCGTGTCGATAGCAACGGCACCCTGCATTTCAGCACGGAGTTGGTCCACTAGTCTGGTCATTTTTTCGGCATCAAGTTCAGGAGCGATGTCGAACAGTTGCATTTGACACAGCTCTTTCTTGCTGTACTGAAGACTGTTCTGCGCAGAATCGTTTGCTTCAAGAAAAGTGAAGTTCTGCAAGTCGAACAAGCTCACTTCATCGACGCTATCGTGCATCGCCACACGTAGCCAATGCGCTTCATCAGGGAGTGACGGCGACAGTGGCAAGTCAACGCTCCTGGCTAGTGGTATTGATCGGTGTGACGCTCCTGCTGGATGGCACCCATCGTGCGACCCAATCCGCCAGTTGTTCAGCTGGCATCGGCTTGCTGATCAGATAACCTTGGCCCTGGTCGCATCCCATCGCGTCAAGCAGGTTCCAGGCTTCCTTGCTTTCAATTCCTTCGGCCACGACTCGCAGTCCCATGTTGTGCCCGAGGTCGATCGTTGAGCGCACGATCTGGGCATCATCGCTGTCGTGTTCCATGTTCATGACGAAGGACTTGTCAATTTTCAGTTCATCGACAGGCAGACGTTTCAGATAAGCCAGGGATGAGTAACCCGTACCGAAGTCATCGATCGACAACTCGACGTGCATCGCATGCAGTCGTTCCAAGGTGTGCAGCGCCCGTACCGGATCGTCCATGATGGCACTTTCGGTTATTTCCAGGCAAAACGATTCCGGGGCGACCTGATGATGCTGCAGGATCGCGGCAAACTTGTTCGGCAAATCCTGATCAAGCAGATCGCGGGTCGACAGGTTGACGGAGATTTTCAGATGCAGTCCGCGAGCAATTAATTGACTGCATAGCACCGCCGATTGTTCCAGGACCCAAAGGGTCATGACACGGATAAAACCGGATTTCTCAGCGAACGGGATGAAATCATCCGGGAAAATCATGCCACGCTCGGGATGGATCCAGCGTATCAGGGCTTCTGCACCGATCACTTCGCCCGAGCTGAGCGAAATTTTGGGTTGCATTTGCAAGCGGAATTCATTGTCTTCCGTGGCGCGTCGCAGTTCGCTTAACAGCGATAGATTTTGGGCGCTGCTCTTGTCGATGGCGGGATGATAAACCACGGCTTCATTGCCACTTTTTTTGGCGGCGTACATGGCGATTTCGGCGTGGCTCAATAACATCGTGGCATCGGTACCGTGCTCGGGAAAGCCAGCGATGCCGATGCCGGCACCGAGATCGACAGTCTGATCGTCCAGCGAGATCGGTTGCTCCAGTGATGTCAGAATTTTTTCAGCCATGATCTGGCTAGCACGCAGGCTAGTCAGGGGCAGCACGATCGCAAATTCGTCGCCTTCCAGACGGGCTACCTGATCGAACTCGCCATCGAGTTGTTGTTTCAGACGCTCGGCAACTTTGCGCAGCAAGTTATCGCCGACTTGATGGCCAAGGACATCATTGACGTTCTTGAAGCGGTCCAGATTCAGGATCAGTACGTAGCAATGCCCAGCAGCCTTGTCGGCTTGATCGATCGCCGCACTGATCATTTTCGCGAATTGTTGCCGGTTTGGCAGGTCGGTCAGCGTATCCCAGTAGGCCAGTCGTGTGGTTTCGAATTCGCGCCGCGAGATGTCGTCGCGCATGCTGTCGAAGGCGCGTGCCAGTTGGCCGATTTCATCCTTGCGGCGGGTTTCGAGCCGGCCCTCGTAATTGCCTTTTCCCAGTTGCTTGGCAATCTCGGTGAGTTCGCGCAAAGGGCCGGTGATGCGCCGTGCGGCAACCTTGCTGAAGAATACGGCTAGCAGGGTGCAGATGGCGGTCAATATCAGCAGCGTCAGTTGCAACCGGTCATACGGTGCAACAGCGGCATTGATGGATTGCAGAAGCACAACGTTGACAACATGCTCTTCATTCGCTGCAAGCAGCAGGTTGCGGTAACTATATTGGTCCTCTGTAAAACGGAGGACGCCAAAGTTAGCGGGGACAGGCGGAAAATTTTGCAAACGTCGATCGAGGTTGACGGCATTGTCTGCTTGGAAAGTTGATTCCTTCGTAGTCCAACTGCCGGCTTTGTTGCGACTCACGATGGCGACTTGAAGCGATGACAATTCATGCATGTCATTGATCAACCTCTTGTCAATCGGAAAAGCCATTGCCACCCAGCCGATAGTCTGCGGCGCTTTCACAGGAATCACGACGATCTCGTAAGGCTCATCCTCGACGAGTCGGACACCGTTTGCGCTACCGGAGCGGTTTGCTTCCTCGACAAGGGTGAGGATGGATTGCTTGAATCCTTTGCTCGTCATGGAGGCTGTCGTGGCCTTGATTTCACGATCGATGCCGATCAGCATGGTCAGCGTTGCGCCTATCCTTGCGCCATGATTTTCCAGTACGGAAATGATCGTCTCATTGTCGTTACTGCCGACAGCTTGGCGGAAGCCATAATCGAGGGCCAGCACGCGCGCGCCGGTAACCAGGTTGTTTGCATTTTGTTGCATCAGGCGTTGAAATACACGCTCTCCGATCACCAGTTCATTGGCCACCGTTTTGAGTGCATTTTCATTGATGCCGATACGAATCGCAAAAAATCCGGCCAGCTGCACAATAAGAACGAGCACCAGAAATAATGCAACGATCCTGCTTTCAAGACTGCGCAAGCGCATGAAAATCCTATTTTTTATTCAGTGAAAACGAAGTCGTAGCGTCGGTGCCTGCGAACGTAATGGCTTGCTCTGGAACCGGAGTGCCGGGTGGGATTTCCCTGTACCAGACCTTCAGGTTGTATTTGCCAGAAGGTAGATTGTCAATGACTGCTTTCCCACTGCTGTCAGTCTTCGCAAAATAAGGTGTGTCGACTATCTGTATATAGGCCGACATTTTGTCATGGATGTTGCATCCAATGACGACCGAACCAGGCTTGTCAAACAAGACGGGCTCACCGCCAGCACCTGAATACAGTTTCAATTCGAATACTTTTGCGGGGGAAAATGAATAGACCTGATGGCGTACGGTGTCGTTGTTCGGAAATGAAATCGATGCCCCTGACTGAATAACCGTGATTGTCGGTATGAATGCCCGGCCTTTTTGTTCGATTTTTGCGGCACGACCCATTTTTGGCAATGCCTGGCCGGCAGCCGACTCCAAATAAACTACCGCGTCGGACAAGATGGCACTGTCGCTGGCGTCAACCTGAACTGTTAGGGAGGCTGCCGCAGATGTCGTCGTTGTAAAGACGACGCTAAGTAGGGCGAGGCGCATTGCTGCAGGAAAAGTTAGATTCATTGGTCGCCGTCAAGCGGGTGTAAAGATTTTAAAAAGGATGCGTCCATTATTGAATAACGTTCTGCACCGGAAGACAAGATGAGGCAACACGATATGCGTCGCGAGGACTTTAGCATAAGTTTTTTTGAATTTTTTCTCTGTTAATTGTTTCTCGAATAAAACTTTGCATTCACTTGCCCGGAGAACGCAGCTCTTTTTTGTAGTGATCTTTTCAGAGCCTAGTAATTAATACCAAAAATCACCTGGCAGACCAAGTACCCGCTTCGATACACGCATGTTTGAGAGCGAATTTGAGAACGAAGTGGAAAGGCAGACAAAAAAAGCGGTAAGTTTCCCACCTCAGGACTTCCAAAAAGAAGTGAGGTCGGCTATAGTTCGGTTCTGCGCGGCTGTAGCTCAGCTGGATAGAGTACTTGGCTACGAACCAAGGGGTCGTGGGTTCGATTCCTGCCAG
>JBLHLW010000030.1:0-46454 GCA_047621345.1 Minisyncoccia bacterium
CGACCCGATCAACGGTTGAAATTGCCTGCGGTTCTTGGTCCACGCGTGGGCACAACAGGCCGTGCCCACCCTACGAAGGACGGTCTCCGTAGGGTGGGCACAGGGTCATCGTGCCCACGCGCGCGACCCGATAAACGGTTGAAATTGCCTGCGGTTCTTGGTCCACGCGTGGGCACAACAGGCCGTGCCCACCCTACGAATTCTGCATTTGCGTGAGCATGGCATTTCGTGCCCACGCGCGCGGACTGTGAACGGAGGAGGGTGATGCAGATTCAGTCGCGGAAGTTGTTGAACTCGAGCGGCAGTTCCGGCACATCTTTGCGTAAAGCAGCCATCGCGGCTTGCAGGTCGTCGCGTTTGGCGCCGGTGATGCGCACTGCATCGCCCTGAATGCTGGCCTGCACTTTCATCTTGCTGTCCTTGATCAGACGGACAATTTTTTTGGCTGCCTCGGTCTCAATACCGTTCTTGATCTTGATAAC
Source organism: Minisyncoccia bacterium (assembly GCA_047621345.1). Classification (GTDB taxonomy): domain Bacteria; phylum Pseudomonadota; class Gammaproteobacteria; order Burkholderiales; family Burkholderiaceae_D; genus Actimicrobium. The sequence continues at coordinate 483 of JBLHLW010000030.1, forward strand.
TTGCTTGACCTTGTCGCCGCCGATTTTTTCGATCTTGCCGAGATCTAGAAAACGCAGGTCGACATTGCGTTTGGCCAGCTTGTTATTGAGCACGTCGCGCACCTGACTTAACTGGAAGTCGGCATCCGCATAGGCAGTGAGTTCAAATTCTTTTTGTTCGATACGGGCGTCGCTGCCTTTGAAGTCGAAGCGTGTGGTGATTTCTTTGTTGGACTGGTCGATCGCGTTCTTGACTTCGACAATATTGGCTTCCGAGACAACGTCGAATGACGGCATGATGATTTCCTTAATGGGGGCGGTGATGCAGCGTTGCAGAGAATCTGGCAGGGAAAGGGCATCGGCCATTTCCCGGGCTGGCCTCTATTTTAACGGACAAAAAAACAGGTGGCTATGTTGATGCATGGGTAAACTGCGCCCATGCTTTCTTCCACGACTCCGACTACGATCCCGACGCCGATGCTGCTACCGAATTTTCCGCTGCGCCCTCTCAATACCTTTGGCATCGATGCGATGGCCGACTTCTACTTGCCGGTGCGCGATGTCGCTGATCTGCAGTGGCTGCATGCTACGTTGCAGGCCGATCCGGCACTGGCACAGTTGCCGCGCCTGATTCTCGGTGGTGGCAGCAATATCGTCTTGACCGGGGATTTTCACGGTCTGGTACTTCACAACTGCAGCAGTGGTATCGAACTTGTCAGCCAGGACGACGAGCGTACGCTGGTGAGGGCTGCTGCCGGCGTCGGCTGGCACGAGTTGGTGCGCTGGACGCTACAGCGGCAACTGGGTGGGCTGGAAAACCTGTCCTTGATTCCCGGCACGGTGGGCGCCGCGCCAATCCAGAACATTGGTGCTTACGGCGTTGAAATGGAACGTCATTTTCACGCGTTGACTGCCTTTGATCTGGAACGCGGGACATTGTTCACGCTGGACCGTCCGGGTTGCTGCTTCGGTTATCGCGACAGTATCTTCAAGCATGCCTGGCGCGATCGCGCAGTGATCATCGATGTCACCTTTGCGTTGCCGCGACGCTGGATACCGGACTTGCGGTATGCCGAATTAGCTGCTGCGCTCGCGGAGATCGCCAACCCCGACATGCAGCAAGTCAGCGCGGCAGTCATTGCAATCCGGCAGCGCAAATTGCCCGACCCCGCCGTCATTGGCAACGCTGGTAGTTTCTTTAAAAATCCGCTGGTGTCGCGTGCGCAGCGTGATGCGCTCCTCGTGCGCCATCCCGCGTTGGTCAGTCACGAACAGCCAGACGGCAGCACGAAACTGGCCGCCGGCTGGCTGATCGATCAATGTGGCTGGAAGGGTCGCGCGCTCGGTACGGTTGGCGTTTATCACAAACAGGCCTTGGTACTGGTCAATCTGGGTGGTGCGCGCGGAGCCGACGTCTTGCAACTGGCGCGCGCCATTCAGGCGGATGTCTTGCAGCGTTTTGGCGTGCAACTGGAGCCGGAGCCGATTTTTGTCTGAAAACGCAGTCCCGATAACTGAAAGTGAGCTGTTTTTTGACCGTGTTGGTGATACTGCGCGGTAGAAAAAAATGTTAAGTTGTAGGGTCGTAGCGCTCACGGTTCATGTCGAATCGCATTGCACGTGGAGATCCGTACCCGATGCCAGCATTCACGCCGCGTTTTACCGTTCCGTCGCTGGCACTCATCGGGATTGTGTCGACCTTGCTAGCGCTTGCGCTGACGACAATTATCTCCCTCTCCAGTATGGGCGAATTCAAGCAGCGTGCCGCTATCGTCGTGCACACCAACGACGTAATCAGTCGCATCGACGACATCAGTGCCTTGATGACCGATGCGCAGAGCGCGGTGCGGGGCTACGTCATTAGCGGTAACGATACCTTCCTGATTCCGTATCGCGATGCGATCCGCATGCTGCCGTTGCAACTTGCGGAGCTCGATGTGCTGGTGGCGAGCAAGCCGGCGCAATTGCATGACATGTCAATACTGGCGGCGTTGGCGCATGAATCGCTGCGCATTGGTGGGCACGTGGTGCAAACGCGTCGCGTCAATATTGGTGCCGACGAGGGTATGGATCTGATTATCAGCGGCGCAGGTGATCAGATTCAAAACCGGATACGTGCTCAGGCGCATCGCATGATCGGTGAGGAGCGAAAGTTGCTGGCTGAACGGGAAATCGATGCCGTCGATAGTGCGCTGCGTGCCAGTCTGCTGATCGCTTTGGGCGCCCTGATCGGCGCGCTCACCAGCGGCGGCGCATTCCTGCTGCTGCGGGTCGAGAACCGCAAACGCCGTATTGCCGACCAGGCACTGATCGAGGCTAGCAACGCCTTATCGCAACATGCTGCCCAGCTCGAAGCCACTAACAAGGAACTCGAAAGTTTCAGTTATTCGGTGTCGCATGATTTGCGTATTCCGTTACGGGCCGTCTCTGGTTACGCGCGCATGTTCGAAGAAGACTACGGCGACCGGGTCGATAGCGAAGGCTTGCGACTGCTGGCCGTTATTCGCGATAACAGCAAACGCATGGGGGATCTGATCGATGACTTGCTGGCGTTTTCGCGCTTCGGCCGGCAAGCAATGCAGCAAGAGCGCATCGAGATGCGTTCGCTGGTTGACACCGCGATTCGGCTGGTCCGGATGGACGAGGATTTTCCGCTGGTGCAGATCGAGATCGGCAGCTTGCCGCGCTGTGTTGGTGATCCTGCGTTGTTGCAGCAGGTCTGGGTCAACTTGCTCTCGAATGCGCTGAAGTACAGTGCAACGCGCGACCATCCAGTGATTCGTATTTCTGGCATCGACAGAGCAAGTGAAACGGTCTATATCATTGCTGACAATGGCGTCGGATTTGACATGCAGTATTACGGCAAGCTGTTTGGCGTATTCCAGCGCCTGCATTCAGCCGACGAATTTCCCGGAACCGGAGTGGGCCTGGCGATCAGCCAGCGCATTGTGACGCGGCATGGTGGACGGATCTGGGCCGAGGCCGTTCCGGATCAGGGCGCAACATTTTATTTTGCATTACCGAAACAGGGGATCGTAGCATGAATACATTCCAGCAAGTCGACATCCTGCTCGCCGAAGATACCGCGACCGATGCCGAAATGACGATGCGCGCCTTGCGCAAGCGTGGACTGGCCAATAACCTGATTTGGGTCAAGGACGGCAGCGAAGCGATCGATTTTCTGTTTCATCAAGGGGCGTTTGCCACTACCGCCAGCGGCAAGCCGAAGCTGGTCTTGCTCGATGTGAAGATGCCTAAGATCGATGGCATCGAAGTACTGCGCCGCATCCGCGCCGACGCCAATTTGCACGCTGTCCCGGTGGTCATGCTGACCTCGTCTGCCGAAGAACGCGACATGGTCGAGAGTTACCGGTTGGGTGCCAATAGTTACATCGTCAAGCCGGTCGATACGTTTGATTTCGATAAGGTCGTCAGCGACACCGGGTTCTACTGGATGCTGGTCAACAAAGTGCCGGCATGAGCGTCAACCGATGACCCATCCCCTGAAAATCCTGTTGCTTGAAGATGTAGCAACCGAAGCCGAGTTGATACTGCGTGAATTGAGCCGGGCCGGCCTGACCATCGAGGCGGTACGGGTCGAGACACGCACGGATTTTATTGCCGCACTGACGCGCCGTACGCCGGATGTGATCCTGTCGGATTTTTCGTTGCCGCATTTCGATGGCCTCAGTGCGCTGGCGCTGGCGAATGCCTCGCATCCGGCAGTGCCGTTCATTTTCATTTCCGGCACCATCGGCGAGGACACCGCGATCGAGGCACTCAAGCGCGGTGCGGTCGATTACCTGCTCAAAACCAACCTGCAGCGTCTGGCATCGGCGGTGCTGCGTGCGATCGACGAGGCCCGAGGCCGTGCCGCACGACTGCACGCCGAATCACGGTTTCGCGATCTGATCGAATACGCGCCGCATGCGATCGTCGTGTTCGATCAGCGCGGCTGCATCGATATCGTCAACGCGCAGGCCGAAGCGCTGTTCGGTTATCCACGCAGTGCGATGCTGGGTGCCGACGGCGCGATGCTGGCGATAACGGGATTTCCGCACTGGCACACGGCGTTGCCGGATGGAGAGGCTATACCGGGCAGTAGCATCAGTTTTGAAGTCATCGCGCAACGCTGTGACGGTAGCCGGTTTCCGGCCGAAGTGAGCCTCAGTCCATTGCATACCGCCGAAGGACGCTGGGTCTCCAGCGTCATCCGCGACCTGTCCGAGCGCAAGGCACAGGAGGACCGGTTGGCCCGGATGACGCGTATTCGCACCATACTCGGCAGTATCAATTCGGTGATCTTGCGTGTGCATGACAAGCAAATGCTGCTCGATGAAGCGTGCCGCATCGCGCACGAGCAGGGGCAGTTCGCCAGTGCCATCGTCGGCTTGCTGGACCCTGCCACGCTGGCGGTGCGGCCAGTGGCTTCGGCCGGCGTCGATCCGGCCTTCCTTGAACTACTCGATTTCAGCGCCGATGAGGAGCTGCTCAACGGGCAAGGATTGGTCGGCCATGCGCTGCGCAGCAAGCGCGGTGTGGTCAGCAACGATCTGAGAAACGATAATCGGCATGCGCCACTGCGCGAAGAATTCCTGCAGTACGGTTATCGCGCGGCGTTCGTGGTGCCGCTGATGGTGGGTCAACAGCCGTTTGGCGTGCTGGCTTTACTGGCCAACGAGCGTGATGCGTTCAATGACGACGAGCAGCACCTGCTGGCCGAACTGGCTGCTGATATCTCGTTTTCCCATGACGTGATCGACAAGGAAGAACGGATTAATTATCTGGCGTATTTCGATGCCTTGACCGGCTTGCCTAATCGCGCGCTGTTCCTGGATCGGATCGCCCAATTATTGCCCTACGATGCGTCGGTCTCGGCCGAGCGCATCGCCTTGGTGTTGATCGATGTCGAGCGCTTTCGCCACATCAATGAGATATTTGGCCGTGCTGCCGGCGACGATGTCTTGCGTTTGCTGGCGCGCCGTTTGCGCGACTATCTGCCTGATGCAGGTTACCTGGCACGCATCGGTGCCGATATGTTTGCCTTCGTCGTCAAGGACTACCGGAGCGAGACCGAAGTCGTGCACCGGATCGAAGGCGAGCTGGCCAGCCTGCTCGGCGAGCCGCTGCAGATGGTCGATAAAACAATCCGTGTGTCGGTACGCGCGGGTATTGCGGTGTATCCCAACGATGGCTGCGACAGCGACAGCCTGTTGCGCAATGCCGAAGCGGCGATGAAAGATGCGCGTGCGGCCAAGCTGCGCTATCTGTTTTATACCGCCGAAATGAATGCCCGCACGGCCGAAAAGCTGTCGCTCGAAAACCGCTTGCACCGCGCGCTGGCCGAGCAGCAATTCGTCCTGCACTATCAGCCCAAGGTGGATCTGCGCAGCGGCTGCGTCGTTGGTATGGAAGCGCTGATTCGCTGGCAAGAGCCGGGGGTCGGACTGGTGTCACCGTTTCACTTCATCCATGTGCTGGAAGACACGGGTCTGATTGTCGAGGTCGGTCTCTGGGTGATCGCCGAAGCACATCGACAATGTCTGCGCTGGCAGCAGCAAGGACTCGTGGTGCCGCGCATTGCGGTCAATGTCTCGCAGCTACAAATTCGTGAAAAAGATTTTGTCGCCCGTGTGTTGGCCATCCAGGCACTGCATCCGTGTCCGCAACTGGAGATCGAGATCACTGAAAGCCTGTTCATGGATAACGCCAGTTCGAACCTGGCACGCGACAAGCTGGCGGCCTTGCGCGAGGCCGGCATGACGGTCGCCATCGATGATTTCGGTACCGGTTATTCGTCGCTCGGCTACCTCGCCCGGTTGCCGATTGATACGCTCAAGATTGACCGTTCGTTCATCACGGCCATGACCACTAGTGCCGAAAATCTGGCCATCGTCGCGACCATCATTTCGTTGGCGCATGCGTTGAAATTGCATGTTGTTGCCGAAGGCGTCGAGACGGTCGCGCAGCGCGATCAACTTATGCAGATGGGCTGCGACCAGATGCAGGGATTTTTGTTCAGTCCGGGAGTGCGGGCAGAGGAGATGGCGGGGATGCTGACTTCGGTATAAGTGCGACGTTGCCAAGGATGACGTTGCGGCTGACAATAGGGTTGGGTTGTCCCTATGTACCATCATAAAAACGACCGCATGCACACTATGTTTTCCTCTGCGCGCCTGACCGCGCGCTTCAGACTGACTACCAGGATATCCGCATGACCATTGCTTTCGAATTTACTACCGTGCCATCGTTGATCGTTGAATTTGGCGCGGCGCGCAAGCTCGGCGAATTGCTGCGCAAACGCTTTGCCGTGACCCGTTTGTGCCTCGTTACGGATAGTTTTTTGCACCGTAGCGGTTTGCTGGCGCCCACACTGGCCAGCCTCGCCGCTACCGGTTTCGAGGTGCACGTGATCGATGATGTGGTGGCCGATCCACCGGACCATTTGGTGCTGGCCGCCGCGCAGCGTGCGCGCGATGCGCGCGCCGAGTTGGTGGTCGGGCTAGGCGGTGGCTCCTCGATGGATGTGGCCAAGCTGATCGCGGTGCTGGTCGCGTCGGACCAACCACTGGACGCGATGTACGGCATCGGCAACGTCGCTGGTCCGCGCCTGCCGCTAGTGCAAGTGCCGACCACCGCCGGGACCGGTTCTGAAGTGACGGCCATCTCGATTGTCACGACCGGCGCCACCACCAAGAGCGGTGTGGTCTCGCCATTGCTCATCGCCGACCTGGCCATTCTTGATGCCGAACTGACGCTGGGTTTGCCACCGGCCGCCACGGCTGCCACTGGCATTGATGCGATGGTCCATGCGATCGAGGCTTACACCAGCGCGCGTCTGAAAAATCCGCTGTCCGACATGCTGGCGCAAAAGGCGCTGACGCTGCTGTCGGCGCACATCGTGACTGCCTGCACCGATGGCAGCAATCGCGTTGCGCGCGAAGCCATGCTGCTCGGTGCGACGCTGGCCGGGCAGGCCTTCTCGAACGCACCCGTCGCCGCTGTCCATGCGCTAGCGTATCCGCTGGGCGGCCATTTTCATGTGCCGCACGGCTTGTCGAATGCATTGGTGTTGCCGCATGTGCTGCGTTTCAATGCCCCCGTTGCCGCGCATCTGTATGCCGATATCGCCGACTGGATTGTTACCGAACCGATGCCGATCGGTGCTGATGATGCGACCAAAACCGCAGCCCTGATCGATCATCTGGATCGCCTTGCCGTGGCGACGAAAGTCACGCGGCGTTTGCGTGATGTCGGTGTTGCACTCACGGATTTGCCGATGCTGGCCGCCGATGCCATGAAGCAGCAACGCCTGTTGACGAACAATCCGCGTGAAATGACCGAGGCGGATGCGCTGGCGATTTATACGGCGGCGTATTGAGGCGAGGTCAGCCGTAATGACAGGTGTAATCCAGCGTCTCGATGGTCTCGATATCGAAGCTGGAGTTGGCTGCCACGTCGAAACGTTGGCCACCTTCGAAGCTCTGCCACGCGCTTTGGCCGGCCAGTTTGATGCGGCATTTGCCGGCGTTGATTTCCATGACTTCCGGTGCGCTGGTGGTGAAGGTCAGTGTCGATGGAAAAATCACGCCCAGGGTTTTTTTGCTGCCGTCGGCAAACGTGATCGCGTGCGACACGCATTTGCCATCGAAGTACAGGTTGGCTTTTTTGCTGACGGAGACGTTGGCGAAGTGGTCGGACATGATGGCGCTTTCAAAGGGCAGATGATGCAGATGAAAAGCAAGCGGCCCGAAGGCCGCTTGGTATGACGGGGGTTTTTACGACCCGCGTTTTTCGCGCGCAATCGCCGCGATGCGCATGCGCAAGGCGTTGAGCTTGATGAAACCACCGGCATCGGCCTGGTCGTAGGCACCATCGTCTTCATCGAAGGTCGAGATTTTCATGTCGAACAGCGAGTCGGTCTTGGAGTCGCGCGCGACCACGATGACGTTACCCTTGTACAGCTTCAGGCGGACCCAGCCATTGACGCATTGTTGCGTGTGGTCGATCAGCGTTTGCAGCGCAACGCGTTCGGGCGCCCACCAGTAGCCGTTGTAAATCATCGAGGCGTAGCGCGGCATCAGATCATCTTTCAGATGCGCGACTTCGCGGTCCAGCGTGATCGATTCGATCGCACGGTGGGCGCGCAACATGATGGTGCCGCCCGGGGTTTCGTAGCAGCCGCGTGACTTCATGCCGACGTAGCGGTTTTCGACCAGATCAAGACGGCCGATGCCATGCTTGCCGCCGACGCGATTGAGTTCGGTCAGCACCACGGCGGGGGTCATGCGTACGCCGTTAAGCGCAACGATGTCACCTTTTTCGTATTCGACGTCGAGATACTCGGGCTGGTCCGGTGCCGCTTCCGGGCTGACGGTCCAGCGCCACATCGCTTCTTCGGCTTCGGCGCTTGGGTTTTCGAGGTGACGGCCTTCAAAGCTGATGTGCAACAGGTTGGCATCCATCGAGTAGGGCGCGCCACCATTTTTGTGCTTCATGTCGACGGCGATGCCGGCGTCTTCGGCGTATTTCAGCAGCTTCTCGCGCGACAGCAAATCCCATTCGCGCCACGGCGCGATGATCTTCACGTTCGGCATCAGCGCATACGCACCGAGTTCGAAACGGACCTGGTCATTGCCCTTGCCGGTGGCACCGTGCGAGATCGTATCGGCGCCGCTTTCACGGGCGATTTCGATCAGACGCTTGGCGATCAGCGGACGCGCGATCGAGGTGCCGAGCAGGTATTCGCCTTCATAGACGGTATTAGCGCGGAACATCGGGAAGACGAAGTCGCGCACAAATTCTTCGCGCACGTCGTCGATGTGGATGTTCTCTGGCTTGATGCCGAACTTGAGTGCCTTCTGGCGCGCCGGTTCGAGTTCTTCGCCTTGGCCGAGATCAGCGGTGAAGGTGACGATCTCGCACTGGTAGTTATCTTGCAGCCATTTCAGGATGACCGAGGTATCCAGACCGCCGGAATAGGCCAGTACAACTTTCTTGATGTCGCTCATGTTTATCTCTTCCTTCAATCAAAAATTATTCGATGTCGCCGTAGGGTGGGCACCCGTGCCCACGCGTGAACGCCGCACACTGCCTACCCGTCCAGGGTTCAGACCCGTCCAAGCACCAGATATTCGAGCAAGGCTTTTTGCACATGCAAGCGGTTCTCGGCTTCATCCCAGACCACCGATTGCGGCCCGTCGATTACGTCGGCGCTGACCTCTTCGCCGCGATGCGCAGGCAGGCAATGCATGAATAGCGCATCGGGTTGGGCGCGCTGCATTTTGGCGGCGTCGACGATCCAGCCATCGAAGGCTTTCAGGCGGGCGGTATTTTCTTCTTCGTAACCCATGCTGGTCCAGACATCGGTCGTGACCAGATGCGCGCCATCGCAGGCATCGGCCGGCTTGGCGAACAGCGTGTAGTGGGTGTTGTTATCGGCGACCAGTGCAGGATCGATATCGTAGCCGACCGGGGTCGAGACATTGACGTGGAAGCCAAACACCTCGGCCGCTTGCAACCACGAGTACAGCATGTTGTTGGCGTCGCCGATCCATGCCACGGTCTTGCCGGCAATCGAGCCGCGCTGTTCGATGAACGTGAAGACATCGGCCAGTACCTGACATGGATGGTATTCATTGGTCAGTCCGTTGATGACCGGTACGCGCGAATTGGCAGCAAAGCGTTCGATGATGTCCTGACCGAACGTGCGCAGCATGATGACATCGCACATGCGCGACATCACTTGCGCCGCATCTTCGACCGGCTCGCCACGACCTAACTGGCTGTCGCGCGTGTTCAGGTAAATCGCCGCCCCGCCGAGCTGATGCATGCCGGCTTCAAAGGACAGGCGGGTACGTGTCGAATTTTTTTCGAAGACCATTACCAGCGTGCGATCGAGCAGCGGATGGTACGGCTCGTATTTTTTGAACTTGTGCTTGATGAAGCGGGTGCGCTCGATCAGGTATTCAAACTCGGAGAGTGTGAGGTCGGAAAACTGCAGGAAATGTTTGATGGTCATAGTTGAAAACGACGATGGAACGCTGCCGGTTGCCGAGAATGGAATCGGTAATTATAAAGGATAGGGTGCGGGAAAAGCCGATTTGGCGTCGCCGAGGATGAATGACCTGCCGCCGCCTGATCGCCTGGCATCAATACAATTTCTGCGACGACTCATGCAGCAACTGCACATACAACGCATGCCGGTACGGCAGGATTTCGCCGGCCGCCAACGCGGCGAGTACGGTGCAGCTAGGCTCGGTAAGGTGATGGCAGTTGTAGTACTTGCACTTACCCAGCAGCGGCTCGAACTCAGGGAAGGCGCGCTCCAGCATGCCTTCCGACAGGTGATACAAACCGAATTCCTGGAAGCCCGGCGAATCGATGATCGCGGTGGATGTGTCGCCGATGTTGTAGAGGCGCGTGAACGTCGTCGTGTGCTTGCCGGTATCGAGGGCAGCAGAAATTTCGCGTACGGCAATGTCCGCGTCCGGCACCAGCAGGTTGATCAGCGAGGACTTGCCCATGCCCGACTGGCCGATCAGGATGGTGGATTGACCGTGCAGCAGCGGTGCCAGCGTGGCCACCGCCGCCTCCGGCGCGGCGCGGGCCGATACTTCATGAACCGGATAACCGAGCCGCGCATATTGCGCTAGCCGCGTGCGGGTTTTGGGCAGCGATTCGGTGACGTCGATCTTGTTGAGGATCAGGTGGGCTTGCACACCGGCGGCTTCGGCCGCAACGAGAGAGCGCGACACCAGATCATCTGAAAAGCCCGGCTCGGTCGCCACGACAATGAACAGTTGCGTGACATTGGCTGCCAGCAGCTTGGACTTGTATTGGTCCGAGCGATACAGCAGCGACTTGCGTTCGGTGATCGATTCGATCACGCCCTGGTTTGGCGAGGTCAGCGCCACGCGCACGATATCGCCGACGGCGACATCGCTCTTCTTGCCACGAGTAACGCATTGCAGCTTGATGCCATCGGCGTGCGCCAGATAGTGGCGGCCGTGAGCCGCGATGATGGTGGCGTCGATTAGTTCAGGCAGCTTGGCCATCGGTCAGGAAAATGACTGCTGGAAAATGGCATCGATCTTGGCGGCGCAAATGAAGTCGTTGATTGACAGTCCACCGCGGCCGTCGTTGACCGAATGCGTGTCAAATTTGACAACACAACGGTTGTAAGTGACGACCAGTTCCGGGTGATGGTCTTCGGCATGGATCACATAGGCGATGGCATTGATGAAGGACAAGGTGTCGTAGTAGTTCTTGCAGCTGAAGCTACGCACGATCTTGCCCTCAGCGAGATGCCAGCTATCTGTCAACGTGAGCAGGGTGTCGATGTCGGCGGCAGGCAGTGCCGTCACGTCAGGCAGGCATTTTTTTTCGAGCAGGTCAGTCAGAGTCATGGAATTCACCTTGTTGTGCCGGCCAGCAGCTTGTTGATCCGCATGGTGGCCGACGGATGGGAGTCATAAAAAGCCGAGTGCAGCGGGTCGGGAGTGAGTGTCGACGCATTGTCTTCGTACAGCTTCACGAGCGCCGAAACCAGGTCGCGTGCATCGGTATGGGTAGCGGCAAAGGCATCGGCTTCGAATTCGTGTTTGCGTGAACTGATCGAGGTCAGCGGCCCGAATACGAACGTGAATACTGGCAGCACCAGCATGAACAGGATGAGTGCCATCGCATCGTTGCTGACGAACAAGTTTGGTTCGACACCGAGACCGGTATAAAACCAGACCTGGTTTTTCAGGTAGCCGAGCAGTGCCAGAAACGCCAGCGACAACGCGAACATCATCGCAATGCGCTTGATGATGTGCTTGAGCTTGAAGTGACCCAACTCATGGGCCAGCACCGCTTCGATTTCTTGTGGTGCCAGGCGTGATAACAACGTGTCAAAGAAGACGATGCGCTTGGCTGCGCCAAAGCCCGAAAAATAGGCATTGCCATGGGCGCTGCGCTTCGACCCATCCATCACGAACAATCCTTGCGACGCAAAGCCGACGCGCTGCATCAGGCCTTCGATGCGGGTTTTCAGGCTTTCGTCGGCCAGCGGCGTGAACTTGTTGAACAGCGGTGCGATGACCGTCGGATACAGCACCAGCATCAGCAACTGGAAACCGCTCCAGACCAGCCACGCATAGAACCACCACAGCGCGCCCGCTTGTTCCATCAGCGTGAGAATTACCCAGACCAGCGGCAGGCCGATGGCCGCACCGAGCAGAATGCCTTTGATCATGTCGGCAAAAAAGAGACCGGGGGTCATTTTATTGAAGCCGAAGCGTTGTTCGAGGACGAACTGCTTGTAGTAGTCAAAGGGCAGGTCAACCAGACCGGCAATGAGCGCAAAGGCAGCAAGCAGTGCAATCTGATAGAGCATCCCCGGCCCCGTTGCCTGTACGACCAGCACGGACAATAATTGCAGCCCGCCCATGAGCGTAAAGCAGACAAGTACCGAACTACTGACCAGTAACATCAGCAGGCCGAAACGTGTCTTGGCGATTGTGTAATCGGCCGCTTTCTGGTGCGATGCCAGCGCAATGCTGGCCGCGAATTGCTCGGGCACCGTATTGCGGTGGGAGGCGACATGGCGCATCTGGCGTGTCGCCAGCCAGAAGCGCAGTGCAACCGTGATCACTAAAACGCTAACAAACAAAATTGAAAACCCGAATGAACCCATGCTTTTCCTGTGAGAAAATGGCCCGCTGAAAAATGCCAACGCTAAGGGAATCGATTATGTCACAACCGACTGAGCCACAAACTGCACCAGTTGCAGCGACACCGTTATCCAAAGATCTCAATCTGGTCTGGCTTGACATGGAAATGACGGGTCTTGATCCGGACAGCGACCGCATCATCGAAGTCGCCGTGGTCGTTACCGACTCCGAGCTCAACATTCTTGGTCAGGGACCGGTGTTTGCGATCCATCAGTCGGATGCGGCGCTCGATGGCATGGATGCCTGGAACAAGGGCACGCATGGTCGCTCCGGCCTGATCGAACGGGTCAAGGCCTCGACGGTTAGCGAAGCCGACGCCGAAGACGCGCTGATCGCTTTTCTGAAAGACTACGTACCCGCCGGAAAATCGCCGATGTGCGGCAATTCGATTTGTCAGGACCGGCGCTTCATGGCGCGCGGCATGCCCAAGCTGGAAGCATTCTTTCATTACCGCAACCTCGATGTGTCCACGCTGAAAGAGCTGTGCAAGCGCTGGAAGCCGGAACTGGCCAGCGGCTTCAAGAAACATCAGAAACACACTGCCCTGGCCGACATTATCGAATCGATCGAAGAGCTGCGTTACTACCGCGAGCACTTCATTAAGCTGTAAAGTCGGAAAAATTCAGGTAGGGTGGGCACGATGTTGTGCCCACGCGAGCACACCGGGAAAGGAAATGCAGCGCCCGGTCTGTCCCCGGCAATGCGCAGTCCTCGCAGCGACGCTGCGGGCGCGCTCCGATTCACGGTTTTTCAGCAAGGAGAATCATGTTCACTCAAGCCTTCATCTGCGATGCGATTCGCACCCCCTTCGGCCGCTACGGCGGCAGCCTCTCCGCAATTCGTACCGATGACCTCGGCGCCATACCCTTGGCCGCGCTGATGGTGCGCAATCCCTCGGTCGATTGGGAACAAGTCAATGACGTGCTATTTGGTTGTGCCAACCAGGCCGGCGAAGACAACCGTAACGTGGCACGCATGGCCTCGCTACTGGCCGGCTTGCCGGTGGGCGTGTCGGGGGCGACGATCAACCGCTTGTGTGGATCGGGTCTCGATGCGATCGGTACTGCGGCTCGCGCGATTCGTTCGGGCGACGCCAGCATGATGATCGCCGGTGGGGTCGAATCGATGAGCCGGGCGCCGTTTGTGATGGGCAAGGCCGGTAGCGCGTTTGCCCGCGACACCCAATTGTTCGACACCACGATCGGCTGGCGTTTCATTAACAAGCTGATGAAGACCCAGTACGGTGTCGACTCGATGCCCGAGACCGCCGAAAACGTCGCTGCCGAATTCGGTATCGACCGCGCCTCGCAGGATCGCATGGCGCTCAATTCGCAGCGCAAGGCGCTGGCCGCGCAGTTTTCCGGCTTCTTCGATGCTGAAATCACCCCTGTTACGCTGGCGCAGCGCAATGGCGAGCCGTTGATCATTACGCAGGACGAACATCCGCGCGCGACGACGGCCGAAGCGCTGGCCAAGCTCAAACCGATTGTTCGCCCTGACGGCACCGTCACCGCTGGTAATGCCTCTGGGATCAACGATGGCGCTTGTGCGTTGTTGATAGCCGACGAGCGCACGGCGCTCAAGAATGGTCTAGTGCCAAAAGCGCGCGTGATTGCGATGGCGACTGCTGGCGTACCACCTCGTATCATGGGTATCGGTCCGGCACCTGCCACGCGCAAGGTGCTCGTGCAGGCCGGCATGACCATGGATCAGATGGATGTCATTGAATTGAATGAAGCGTTTGCCGCTCAGGGATTGGCGGTGTTGCGCGATCTCGGCTTGCAGGATGATGACCCGCGCATCAATCCGAATGGTGGCGCGATTGCGCTTGGCCATCCCCTGGGTGCCTCTGGTGCGCGGCTGGTTACCACCGCGATCAACCAGTTGCATCAGACCCAAGGCCGCTTTGCGCTATGCACGATGTGTATTGGTGTCGGGCAGGGTATAGCGCTCATCATCGAACGCGTTTGACGCAGGGGCGGTCGTCAGCAAAGTCGGTGCAATAACCGCAGGGCATTGCACCGCACCGCACGACAGCGCGCTGATAATTCAGCCCAGCCCGAACGCCTGCAGCACCAGCCATACATTGGCCGCCGAGATCACCGCAAACAGCGACCACGCCAGCATTTTCAACCATGCCGCATTGACGAAGCGTCCCATCACGTCGGCGCGACCGGTGAGCCTGAGCAGCGGATACATCACGAATGGCAGCTGCATGCTGAGGACGACCTGGCTGAGCACGAGCAGTCGTCCGACCGAGTTTTCGCCCAGCACAATCACGCCAATGAAAGCCGGCACCAGCGCCAGACCACGGGTGATGACGCGCCGTTTCCAGCACGCGATTTTGAGCTTCAGGAATCCTTCCATGATGACCTGGCCGGCGATAGTGCCGGTGAAGGTCGAACTCTGGCCTGCAGCAAGCAGGCCCAGTCCGAACAGGATGCCAGCCGCCGCGGTGCCGGCAATCGGATCGAGCAAATGGTAGGCCTGGTCGATTTCGGTGACCGAGGTGTTGCCAGTGGCATGAAACGCTGCCGCCGCCAGCACCAGGATCGCGCCATTGACCAGGAGTGCCAGCATCAGCGAGACCACCGTATCGAGGCTGGCGAAGCGGATCGCCTCGCGTTGGCTCTGATAATCTTTTGCGACACGTCGGGTCTGCACGATTGATGAATGCAAGTACAGGTTGTGCGGCATCACGGTGGCACCGAGGATGCCGATAGCGAGATACAGGGCATCGCGGGTGGACAGCGCATCAATCGAGGGGATCGCACCGTGCAGCACGGCTTGCCAATCGGGATTGATGAACACCAACTGGGTGAACAGGCAACCGGCAATCGTCAGGATGAGTGCCAGGACGATCGCTTCGACCTGGCGGAATCCCTTGCCCTTGAGGCCGAGTATGAGCAGTGTATCGAAAGCGGTCAGCAAGACACCTACCGGCAACGAGACGTTGATGAGTAACTTGAATGCCAGCGCACAGCCTAGTACTTCAGCCAGATCGCAAGCGATGATGGCAATTTCGGCCAGTATCCACAGCACGAAGGCGACCGGCGGCGAATAATGCTCACGACACAGCACCGCGAGGTCCTTGCCGCTGGCGATGCCCAGCCGCAGGCTCAGGCATTGCAGCACGATCGCGGAGAGGCTGGACAGCACCACCACGAATAGAAGGCTGTATCCATAGACCGAACCGGCGTTGATTGCCGTGGCCCAGTTGCCGGGGTCCATATAACCGACCGAGATGAGCAGGCCCGGCCCGGCGAAGCGAGAGATTTTTTTCCAGAACGAGTCGGTACTGGCGACGAAGACCGAGCCGGCGACCTCGGATGGACAAAATGGAGCGGTGGCGGTTTTGGGGAGGTGGAACATGTGCGCAGGGTGTGATTGATTGTTGATGTGTGGATTACGTCAGGCAGGGGGGCGGTCGCCGCCCAGTTCTGGTCAACGGACGCTGCGACCATGCCGTGGTCACCGATCGTTTTATCCTTCGGCGCCGCAGCACTTCTTGAATTTCTTGCCGCTACCGCACGAGCAGTCATCGTTTCGACCGATCTTGGGCGTGTCGCGCTGGACGGTGGCGACGCCGGAGGTGCGGATCGGTGCCCAGTATTTCAGGATATGCGGGATTGCCGACTCGATCTCGATGGTCATCTTGTGTGCCTTGAGCGGCGTGTCGACCAGATGCATTTCGCTCTCTTCGATCTCTTCGGCGCCGAGCAGGTAAATGGGCCGCATGAGGTCGGCCAAGTTCGAGGTCCAGATTGGCTCCCATGCCTCGGCGCGCAGTTGCGTTCCTTCCCAGAATCCCCAGGCCCAGGCTTCGCCGTCGAGCAATTGTTTACCTTCGAATTCGAACTCGCAAAACAGCGGTTCGAACTCTTTCGGCGCCACTTCGAAGGTGATCGCGACTTCGTTCATGAAGCGAGAAATCAATCCGACGATGTGGTCGAATTCTTTCGGGTTCTTGAAATCCGGGCCAGTTTCATCCGACTCGCCCCAAATTGGCGGCAGCCATTCGGCCAGCGGTACGAATTCAGGGCCGATGACGAGGGCGGTGAAATAACCATGCAGCGAATCCATCGTCATGCAATCTTCGGCGCAACGGTCGGAAAGCAAAAATTTGTCGAGTTCGTCGAACTCTTTGTCGGACAAGGGCTGGTCGAGATGCATGAAAGGCTCCGGCGAATTGAATGGGGCGTAGTGTATCGCCTGTATCGATCTGGCGGCGGACCGGTGCGATCAAATGCAATCGGTCTCGCCAGTGCGGTCGTACAATGCGTGCCATGAACTCACCCCTGACTCCCTCTTTTGCTGATCTCAGCCCCGATCTAGTGCTCGACGCGCTCGACAGTATTGGTTTGCATGGCGATGGTCGCCTGCTAGCCCTGAACAGTTACGAAAATCGTGTCTATCAGATTGGTATCGACGATGGTCCGCCCGTCGTGGCCAAGTTTTACCGGCCGGGACGCTGGAGTGATGCGGCGATTCTCGAAGAGCATGCTTTCGTCGAAGAACTCGTGGCGCAAGAAATTCCGGTCGTGTCAGCCACGCGTTTTGGCGATGGCAACAGCCTGCACACTCTTGACGGGTTTCGCTTCGCGGTGTTCGCCAGGCACGGCGGGCGCGCCCCGGAACTCTGTGATCCAGCAACACTGGAGTGGATGGGCCGTTTCATCGGCCGCATCCATGCGGTTGGTGCACTCAAGCCATTCATGGAGCGCCCCACGCTAGATGTCCACAGCTTTGGGGTTGAGCCGCGCGCGTGGCTACTTGCGCATGATTTCATACCGCCTGAGCTACTCGCCGCCTGGCAAAGCGTGACGACGATGGCGCTCGATGGCGTGCGCCGTTGCTATGACCGCGCCGGCGATGTTGCCAGCCTGCGCCTGCATGGGGATGTTCATAGCGGTAATGTGCTGTGGACCGACGTCGGTCCGCACTTTGTTGATTTCGACGATAGCCGCAACGGCCCGGCAGTTCAGGATCTGTGGATGATGCTGTCGGGCGAGCGTGGCGACATGGTGCGGCAAATGTCGGACCTGCTGGCTGGGTACGAAGACTTTTGCGATTTCGACCCGCGCGAGCTACACCTGATTGAAGCGTTGCGCACGTTGCGCCTGTTACATTACTCGGCGTGGCTGGCAAGACGCTGGCAAGATCCTGCTTTTCCGGTCGCGTTTCCGTGGTTTAACACGCCACGTTATTGGCAGGACCGGATTCTCGAGCTGCGCGAGCAGGTTGCGCTGATGGATGAAGCGCCGTTACGCGTTGGGTAATCAAGGGGAGGTGCGCCTGCAATCCTCCCAGGTTAATAATTGATTTGATAAGGAGCCTTCAATGCGCAATAAATTCCAATACTGGAGCATCGCCCTGCTTTTCCTTGTCACCTGCGGTGTCGCGCATGCACACCCTGGTCATGTCGATGGCCTGCTGTCCGGATTGACTCATCCGTTGTCGGGTGGCGATCATGTGCTGGCACTCGTGGCCATCGGTATCTGGGCCTGTCAGTTTGGTGGTCGCGCCACATGGTTGATCCCGTCCAGTTTCATGGCGCTGATGGGTGTGGCGGCACTGGTTGGGGCCGCAGGCTTTGCCTTGCCATGGGGCGAGACCGGTATTGCTACCTCTGTTTTGGTCGTGGGGTTGCTGATTGCCTTGTCGGTACGTGTGTCGCCGTTGTTTGGTGCAATGCTCGTTGCCCTGTTCGCGCTGTTTCATGGCAATGCACATGGCATAGAGATGCCCGTAGGTATCAGCGGCTGGCAGTATGGAGTGGGTTTCGTGCTCGTAAGTGTTGCAGTGTACGGAGGTGGTGTGTTGCTCGGCAAACAGTTACACCGCCATGGGTGGTTGTTACGTGTAGCGGGAACGGCGATTGCTGTTAGCGGTGCTTGGTTGATTGCGGGCTGAGCAGGACACGTTTGAATAACACCTCTGCCCGCACCCTCACGCTGGTGCTGGCCGCTCTGGCCATGCTCGGACCGTTCGCCACTGACACGTATCTGCCTTCCTTCGTCGCGATCGGTGAGCAATTTTCGGTTAGCCAGATGCTGGTCCAGCAAACCTTCAGTATCTATCTGTTTGGCTATTCGCTGATGACGCTGTTTTATGGCACGTTATCGGATTCGTTTGGCCGCCGGCCAGTGATCCTGACATCGTTGTTGATCTTCATTGCGGGGTCGATTGGCGCGACGCTGGCACCGAGCTTTACGTGGTTGCTAGTATTTCGCGCGATGCAGGGCATGTCGGCGGGTGCCGGCATGGTGATCGGCCAGGCCATCGTGCGCGACCGACTCAGCGGTGCGGATGCGCAGAAGATGATCGCGCAAATCATGATGGTGTTCGGCATTGCGCCTGCGGTGGCGCCGGTGATCGGCGGCTTGCTGCAAGTGACCTTCGGCTGGCGTGCAGTGTTCGCGTTCATGACGGCGATTGCCTTGCTGCTGCTCATTGCATGCCGACGCTATTTGCCGGAAAGCCTGCCGCCCTCCGAGCGCCAGCCGCTGCACTTGGGCAGCATCGCCGGTAATTACTGGAAGGCGATTCGCCACCCACAATTTCTGTTGCGCTCGCTTGGCATCGGCTTTTGTTTCGGCGGCTTCGGGCTGTACATCGCCTCGGCAGCCAGTTTCGTGATGCAGGTATTGCACTTGCCGGAAACCGCGTTTGCCTGGCTGTTCATCCCGCTGATCGCTGGCATCGTGCTCGGATCGGCGGTCAATGCGAAGGCCGCGCACCGGGTCAGCATGAACGTCATGATCCGGTCGGGCTTGCTGGTGATGGGACTGGCCTGTGCGATCAATCTGACCTACACCAGTTTGCAGGTCGCAGCGGTGCCGTGGGCCGTGTTGCCGGTGATGTTGTACGCCTTCGGCATGGCGCTGGCATTGCCGGGCATGGTGTTGCAGACGCTGGGCCTGTTTCCGCAGGTGCGCGGGCTGGCCGCGTCGCTGCAGAATTTTGTGCAGATGCTGATCTTTGCGCTGGTATCCGGTTATCTCGCGCCATTACTGTTTGATAGCGCCTTCAAGTTGGCGGTGGGACTGGCAGCGGCCTGGTTCCTGGGCGTGCTGTTTTGGCGCCGAGGTCGCGCGCAGGTTTAGCGCTGGACGGGTACGCGCTTGTTGAGCAACACCAGCGCGATTCCGCCCAGCATTGCCACGCTGGCCAGTATCAGGCGCGCACTGAGCGATTCGTGCAGGAAAAACGCGCCGGCAATTGCCGCCAGCACCGGCACGCTCAACTGTACCGATGCAGCCCGCAGCGCGGTCAATCCGCGTAGTGCGCCATACCAGGCCGTGTAGCCGATACCGGATGCCAGCGCTCCCGACAAGACGGCGAACAGCACGCCCATGCTATCGAGGTGTTGTCGGGACAGCAGGGCGATGGCCAGTGCGATTGCCATTGGTGCGGCGCGCACGAAGTTGCCGGCCGTTTCGCCGGCCGGATCGGCTACCCCGCGTCCGCGCAGCGAGTACACGCCCCAGGCTATGCCGGCGGCTATCATCAGCAGTGCACCACCCAGCGGTGGCGCCGACAGTCCCGGTAACAGGAAGATGACCAGCCCGGCCAGCGCGATCAGCAAACCGACAATCTGACGAGGGCCAAAGCGTTCGCCGGCGCGCAAGCCGGCGGCAATCATCGTCGCCTGCACTGCACCGAACAGCAGCAGTGCGCCAGTGCCGGTCGACAACGAGACATACGCAAACGAAAATCCTGCGGCATAGATCATCAATGCCAGTGCCGAGAACCAGTTGCCGCCGAGGCGAGCCTCCCCCTTGCCAGCCGACCGCGGTGTGCGGCGCAGCCAGACCAGCAACACCAGCATGAGCGCACCGGAGACTACGCGGATCGCGGTGAAGCTTGCTGCGTCGATGCCGGTCCGCTGGAAGGCCAGTCGGCACAACACGGAATTGCCAGCAAAGCACAGCATCGCAAACAGTGTGAGGGAGATCAGTCGGACGAGGGGCATCAGCATCCTTGCAGAGGGCGGCAGAAACAGCAGGCGGAGACCTTGCCTCGGGGATCATAGCGCAAGTGGCGCGAGGCACTGACCGCATTTCACCGGTGATGGTTCTGCTGGCCTGGGCTGATCGAAGGGGGTGTGCATGCTACGTGGGTCATTTGTTGCGATAGCGCGGTGTCGTAAGTTGAACTATTCAATGAAGGTCAGCATGACATGGATAGTGAGCACTTTTATCGACGGCTATTTTGAATGTCACCATGATGGGAATTTCCCTATCAGCGGTCAGGTTGATTCCTGACAAGACGAATAACCCCGATGAGCCGGCGCTATCTGATGCAGGAAGCCATAGCGCAAGACGTTCCCGTGAGTCAGATGATGCGTCCGGGAGGTGTGTAGTTCGGCCGAGGTGGACGAAACAAGTGGTCGGTTTGGCTGATAGGCGGGCGCGCTCAGTCAACGACAAGCAGTCCGTCATGTTGCTGCGCAACCAGCTCCTCGAACTGCTCCAGCGGTACTGGCTTGCTGAATAGAAATCCTTGATAAGCATGGCAACTCAGTTCGGCCAGAAAGGCGCATTGGGCTTCGGTTTCGACACCCTCGGCAATCACCGACAATCCGAGGCTGTGACCCAGCGCGAGGATGGTGCGCACGATGGCGGCGTCGTTCGGATCGGTCAGCAGGTCGCGCACAAACGACCGGTCTATCTTGATCTGGTCGAGCGGCAGACGTTTCAGGTACGACAGCGACGAATAACCGGTGCCAAAATCATCCAGCGAAAAACTAATGCCGTGTGCTTGCAGCGCAGTCATTTTCAGGATGATGTCTTCGGCATCCGTGAGCAGCAGACTCTCGGTGATTTCAAGTTTCAGCAACTGCGGATTAGCGCCGGTCCGCGCGATTGCCGTCAGCACCTGCGCTACAAAATCGGGGTGCTGGAATTGGCAGGCACTAACATTGACGGCGATGGTCAATGCCGCCATCGCCGGTTGGTTAGACCAGACGACCAGCTGCTGGCAGGCCGTGTCGAGCACCCATTGTCCGAGCACAAGGATCAGGCCGGTTTTTTCGGCCAGTGGAATGAACTCGGCTGGCGGCACGATACCGCAACGCGGATGCTGCCAGCGCACCAGCACCTCGGCACCGATGAGCCGGCGGACACTGTCGACCTGAGCCTGGTAGTACAAAACAAACTCTTCTTGCAGCAGACCCTGGCGCAGTTCTGCCTCCAGCATCGAGTGTGCCGTCACCAGTTTCTGGATTTCCGGATCGAAGAAGCGCAGCGTGTTGCGCCCGGCCGCCTTGGCCTGATACATGGCCAGATCGGCGCGTTTCAGGAGTTCGGTTTCGTTGCCTTTTTTGTCGCCGAACAGGGTCATGCCAATGCTCGGCGTGCTGTGATGGAGGCGTCCGTCCAGATCATAGGGTTGGTTGAGTGCTGCCAGAATCTTTTCACCGATGGATTCCGTCTGAATGGCGGCCGTGGCGGAGTGCTCGCTGAGTTGCTCCAGCAGCACGATGAATTCGTCGCCACCGATGCGTGCCACGGTATCGCTGTCGCGTACGCAAGCCGACAGGCGTCGCGCCACTTGTTGCAGCAGCAGGTCGCCCTTGTCGTGGCCCAGCGTGTCGTTGAGCAGTTTGAAGTTGTCCAGGTCGACGAACATCAGGGCGCCATCTTGCCCGCTGCGCAGGCTGGTCGCGATCGCGCCCCGCAGGCGGTCCATCAACAGACGTCGGTTGGGTAATTCGGTGAGCGAATCAAAAAATGCCAGGTGGCTGATCTTTTCTTCAGCGGCCTTGCGCAGCGAGATGTCGCTTTGCGAACTGACATAGTGGGTGATCTCACCGTGGCTGTCGCGCACCCCGGTGATGCTCATCCAGGCCGGATAAAGTTCGCCATTCTTGCGCCGGTTCCAAAGCTCGCCGCGCCACGAGCCGTCGCGCAGAATGCTGTCCTGCATCGCCGCAAAAAATGCGGCGTCATGACGCCCGGATTTCAGAATCGACGGCGTTTTGCCGAGGATGTCGGCGGGGCGGTAACCGGTGATTTCAGTGAAGGCCCAGTTGATCCGCAGGACGGTGAAATGGACATCGGTGATCATCATTGCGTCGTGCGACTCGAATGCCGTGGCCGCGATGCGTCGGGCTTCGTCGTCATGCTTGCGATCCGTGATGTCATGCAGCACCAGATGCAGCAAACGGTGCCGTGTCACCGCAACGACCTCGTCATCGAATGCGGTCGATGCCGAGACTACGACATCAATGACACGGCCGTCGTGACAGCGCAATTGCAGTTCGACATACGGCATGTGATTGCTGGAAAGAAAGCTCTTGAATGTTGTGCGTGCCAGTTCGGTACAGGCGGGATCGCACAGCATCAGCGCGCGCTGTCCGACGACGTCGCCCCGTGCATACCCGGTGACGGTCAGCAGCGTCTGGTTGCAATCGATGGTGTGGCCGGTGACGGCGTCGGCCGTGACGAACATGTCGGGCGACTGGTCGTATAGATCACGGTATTTGTTCTTGGCACGGGCGCGTTCCAGCTGGCGGCGATGGAACAGGATGCCGCCGCCGAGCAACAGCGCCGCCAGCGTCGTGATGATGGTGCCGAGGTAGTCTGCGACACGCAGCTCCCTGACTTCATAGATGCCAAACCATTTCAGGTAGAGGGCATCGTACGTGCCGTTGGACTTGATAACGGCCAGTGCCTCATTGAGCCGGCCCAGCAATTCTGCTTCGCCCTTTTGGACCGCAAAGGCAAAACGCTGAGAAAAACCCGCCTTGAATTTTAATGCCTCAACATTTTTCAGTTGGTTGGCACGCAGCGTTTGCATGCCGGTCAACTTACTCAACAGCATGGCGTCGTGCTTGCCTGAGGACAGCATAATCAACCCGGCCGCAGCGGTATTGACCATCACCAGTTGCTGGCCCCAGCCGCGCGTGAGCGCATAGTCATGGGCCAGGTCGCCGTTGACGACGATGAGGGATTTGCCGGTGAGATCCTCCTCGCTACTGATACCCACGGTATTTTTGCGCACAAAAACGGCACCATTGACCTCGACGTGAGGCACCGTGAAATCGGCAATGCGGCGACGCTCGTCGGAGATTGCCAGATTGATCAGCACGTCGGCCTTGTGCGATCGAAACTCGCTCAGTGCCTGATGGAAGGGACGGACACGGATTGTGTAAGACAAGCCAGCTTCTTCCGCCACGGCCTTCCACAGGTCGACCGTGAAACCACCTGCGGTGTCATCGGTCATACCGGTGGAAAAAGGCGGGTAGTCCTGTTCACTGTCGACGATCAGGGGGGTCCCGGACGGGGATGTCGCGGCATTCCCGGTAGCCGGTAGCAGGATCAGCAGGGCCAGCAGCATGACGGCAAGCGTATGCGTAAAGAACGCAAGCCACGTCGTGGAACGCAGTGGGTCGCAATGAGTCGGGATTGCTTGCATGAAGTCGTTTGCTCTGTAGTACTGGCTGCCCTTGTGACAGCAATGCTTTTTAGAAATACCCAACGTAATGTAATAGATAAACGCGGACCAATAGTTTTTAATTTCATCCATTGCTGTTTCTGCGCGGGGGGGGCGTGGTCACCGTCGGCGCGCTTGGGTTTGGCGATTGCTATGGAGCGTCATTTGCCAGTCTGTGTAAGACCCGATGCTGCTTCATTTACTCAATTGCCAGCAGACCTTCGCGCTCCCGTGCGGCCAGTTGCTCGAACTGCTGCAGCGGCAGCGGCTTACTGAACAGGAATCCCTGATAGGCATGGCAATCCAGTTCAGCCAGAAAGTCACACTGGGCTTCGGTTTCGACTCCTTCGGCAATGACCGACAATCCGAGGCTGTGACCCAGCGCGAGGATGGTGCGCACGATAGCGGCGTCGTTCGGATCGGTCAGTACGTCGCGCACGAACGACCGGTCGATTTTCAGTTGGTCGAGCGGCAGTCGTTTCAGGTACGACAGCGACGAATAGCCTGTGCCAAAATCATCCAGCGAAAAACGGATGCCATGGGCTTGCAGTGCGGTCATTTTCAGGATGATGTTGTCGACGTCCGTGAGCAGCAGAGTCTCAGTGATTTCCAGTTTCAGTAACTGCGGATTTGCACCTGTGCGCGCGATTGCCGTTAGCACTTTCGCTACGAAGTCCGGATGCTGGAACTGGCAGACACTGACGTTGATCGCTATCGTTAATTTCGCCATGGCCGGCTGACTGGCCCAAGTGGCCAGCTGGAGGCAGGCGTTGTCGAGTACCCATTGTCCGATTGGATGGATCAGGCCATTTTTTTCGGCCAGCGGAATGAACTCGCCAGGCAGCACGGTGCCACGTTGAGGGTGTTGCCAGCGTACCAGTAACTCGGCACCCTTGATGCGGCGACCACGGTCGATCTGAGCCTGGTAATGTACGACGAGCTCCCCCCGCAGCAAGCTCTGGCGGAGTTCGGCCTCCAGCGTGGCGTGTACCTCCACCAGTTTCTGGATATTGGCATCGAAGAAGCGCAGTGTGTTGCGTCCGGCTGCCTTGGCCTGGTACATGGCGAGGTCGGCGCGCTTCAGGATTTCGGTTTCGTTGTTCTTGTGGTCGCCAAATAACGTCATGCCGATACTGGGCGTGCTGTGATGCACATGACCGTCCAGGTCGTAGGGTTGGTTAAGCGTCATCAGGATTTTTTCAGCGATCGATTCCGTCTGGATGGCGGCCTCGGTGGGGTGCTCGCTGAGTTGTTCGAGCAGAATGATGAATTCGTCTCCACCGATACGGGCCACCGTGTCGTTATCGCGTAAGCAAGCTGACAGGCGTTGTGCGACTTGCCGCAGCAGCAGGTCACCCTTGTCATGCCCAAGAGTGTCGTTGAGTCGCTTGAAGTTATCGAGATCAATGAACATCAGTGCACCTTCGCGCGAGCTACGCAAACTGCTCGCCAGTGCGCGCCGTAGCCGATCCATCAGCAGGCGCCGGTTCGGTAGTTCGGTCAGTGGATCGAAAAATGCCAAGTGGCTGATCTCTTCTTCGGCGGCCTTGCGTAGCGTGATGTCGCTTTGCGAACTGACGTAGTGGGTGACGTCGCCGTTGGTACCGCGCACGCCGGTGATGCTCATCCAGGCCGGATAAAGTTCACCATTTTTACGCCGGTTCCAGATTTCGCCGCGCCAGGATCCGTCGCGCAGGATGCTGTCGTGCATCGCTAAAAAAAATGCCGCGTCATGACGTCCGGATTTCAGGAGCGAGGGCGTCTTGCCAACGATGTCGGCATGGCTGTAACCGGTCATATCGGTGAAGGCACTGTTGACCCGCAGGATGACGGCATGGGTATCCGTAATCATCATGGCTTCGTGCGAATCGAAAGCGGTAGCGGCGATTCGCCTATCTTCGTCCGCACGTTTGCGATCGGTGATGTCATGCAATATCAGATGCAGCAACTGATGTCGTGTGGCGGCGACGATCGTGTCATCGAACGCTGTCGATGCCGAGACGACGACATCGATGGCCCGGCCATCGTGACAGCGTAGTTGTAGTTCGGCATACGGCAGATCGTCGGTTGCCAGAAAGTGCGTGAACGTCATACGGGCTAGCTTGAGACTGCCAGAATCGCAGAGCATCAGCGCCGACTGCCCGATAACGTCTGGCCTCGTAAACCCGGTGACTGACAGTAGTGTCTGGTTGCAATCGACGATTTTGCCGCTGTGAATATCGACCGTCACGAACATGTCGGGTGACTGGTCATACAGATTGCGGTATTTATTTTTAGCGCGCGCGCGCTCCAGTTGTCGGCGATGAAACAGGATGCCGAACCCGAGCAACAGCGTCGCCAGTGTCGTGACGATCGCGCCCAGGTAATCGCCGAGGTGTAGCTCCTTGACTTCATAGACGCCGAACCATTTCAGGTAAAGCGCATCGTAAGTGCCGTTGGACTTGGTGACGGCCAGCGCTTCATTGAGCCGCCCCAGTAGTTCTGACTCACCCTTGTGGACCGCGAAAGCAAAGCGCTGCGCAAACCCGGCCTTGAATCCCAGTGCCTCGACATTGGCGAGCCGGTTGGCACGCAGCGTTTGCATGCCGGTTAGTTTGCTGAGCAACATGGCATCGTGCTTGCCCGAATCCAGCAATTCCAGTCCGGCAGCGGCGGTATCAACTAGCACCAACTGCTTTTTCCAGCCCCTGCTAATCGCGTAATCATGCGCGAGGTCACCATTGACGACGAGGATCGATTTACCGGCAAGGTCCTTTTCGCTGCGGATGTTCCCGGTATCTTTGCGCACGAAGACGGCACCGTTGACGACCACATGCGGCACTGTGAAATCGGCAAAGTGGCGGCGTTCGTCAGAGATGGCGAGATTAATCAGCACATCGGCTTTTTTCTCGCGGAATTCGCGCAGTACTTGATGGAAGGGGTGCACGTGGACGTTGTAAGACAGGCCTGCCTCTTCGGCCACCGCCTTCCACAGGTCAACCGTGAAGCCACCGGCTTCACTATCGGTCATGCCGATAGAAAAAGGCGGATAGTCCTGTTCGCTATTTACAATCAGGGCGGTAGCGGAATGCGGTGTCGCTGCGTTTGCCTGCGCTGGCAGCAAGACTAGCAGGGCTAGCAGCACACCCGGAAGCATGTGGGCAAGACAACGGCGCCACGTCGTGGGCCGCAGGTAATCATAGTGAGCTTGGGGTTTGCGCATGAATTCGTCTGCCTGATGGTCTTGACGGGGTGTGTTGCACTCGATGTGTCGATAGTGCCGCTATGCATCAAAAGTACCATGTTCATTTCTACTAATGGTTTCTTTAATTCAACTGCTTAGTTGTGTTGCTTCTGTCATTGGCCGCGACGGTCTTGCCGCACTCTTTGAGCCCCCCCGGGGCTCAAAGAGTGCGCTTTGGGCGGTCATTGCACCAACGCGGTGCCAATCCCGAAGGTGCGTCCGGGGCGCAGTGTCATTAGCTACGATTAAGCCCCTGAAATCTCTGGCACCATATTTGCTAATCTCAATGCAACGAGAGACGTAGTTCACTCTGCGACTCGAGCATGGACGCTAGGGTTCCGGTGTCGCCAGCATTGCTTGGCGTCATGTCTGGTCCGAGAGCAGCCGGTTGGTGTGACATCGTGCAAACGATCCGCGCCAGCTACACGGAGGGATAAAAGCCCGGGAGGCCATCACAGTCGAACAGCGTTCGATATTGATCGCTCGCCTCTCTGACTTTTTTTGACTTCTGGAGCTGCACGATGTCTACCCTTTTTTCTTTATCCGCGCTGTGCCGTGCCCGCCGTAAGCCGAAGCGGGGTACACATGCCTGAGCTTTCTGCTACCGCCTTGCCTGTGAGCAAAAAGCGCATCCGCAACCGCCGTTCCAGCTGGGCTGTGCGTGGCCAACTGCCGCACCGCATCGTTGTTGCTTTGGCGATCACCGGTTTCATGCTGCCCTTTTTGTTCTGGCTGATCCTCTCGACCAGCGGCAGCATTGATCCGGTCTTCCTGCCGACGCCCGAGCTAGTGTTGCGCCGTTGCATAGACTGGCTGTTCAATGATGACTTGATGAGTGATGTCGGCATCAGCATGGGTCGCGTGTTCGGTGGCTTCCTGTTATCGGCAATCCTGGCCATCCCGATTGGCGTGATGATCGGCACCTACGCTCCGGCGCGTGCGCTGCTCGAGCCGTTGACCGATTTCAGTCGCTACTTGCCAGCGGTCGCTTTCATTCCACTGATCATGCTGTGGGTCGGTATCGACGAGAGCGCCAAGCTGACCGTGATCTTCGTCGGCACTTTCTTCCAGATGGTGCTGATGCTGGCCGAGGATATCGCGCTGGTGCCGAACCAGCCGGTCGAAGCGGCCCGCACGATGGGCGCGAGCAATAGCGAAATCGTCCGTCTTGTACTGATCCCGGCGGCCCGTCCGGCCATGCTCGACACGCTGCGCCAGACCATGGGACTGGCCTGGACGTATCTGGTGGTGGCCGAACTGGTGGCCGCCAATTCCGGACTGGGGTTTTCGATCCTGAAAGCCCAGCGCTTCCTGCAGACCGACAAAATTTTCGCCGGCATCCTGCTCATCGGTCTGATTGGCTTGCTGACCGACCAGACCTTCCGCTGGCTGCATCGCCGCTGCTTCGGCTGGCACCACATCGGGAAATGACCTCATGATCACTACACCTCCTCCCAAAATTCGCATCCGCGGCCTCGACAAGTTCTATGGCGCCGGCGAGCGGTTGACGCACGCCTTGCAACATATCGACCTCGACATCGCCCCTGGTGAATTCGTCACGCTGGTCGGCGCCTCAGGCTGCGGCAAGTCGACGCTGTTGCGCACCATTGGTGGCCTCGAAGAATATGCCGATGGCGAGATCCTGTGCAACGGCAGCGATGTCGATGGCGCCGGTCCCGACCGTGCCATGGTGTTTCAGAGTTACAGCCTGTACCCGTGGCTGACCGTGCTCGAAAACATCAAGTTCTGCCGTCGCCTGAAGTTTCATTGCAAGGATGCCAGCTCGAACGATGTCGAAGTCGCCAGCGGCCGTGCCGACGCATTGGTCGCCTTGATGGGACTCGGCCACGTCGCCAAGTCTTATCCGGCCGAGCTCTCCGGCGGCATGCAGCAGCGCGTCGCGATTGCCCGTGCACTGATGGTTCGCCCGGACGTGCTGCTAATGGACGAGCCCTTCGGGGCGCTCGATGCGCAGACCCGCGAAGTGATGCACGACCTGATCCGCCACGTCTACCTGCTCGAAAAGACCACCGTCATTTTCGTCACCCACGATGCCGAGGAAGCGCTGTATCTCGGTCAGCGCGTGGTCGTGATGGCACCACGCCCGGGTCGTATCGATTCGATCATCGACGTACCGTTCGGCCTCGAGCGCCAGCAAGACCTGAAGCTCGCGCCTGAATTCGTCGCGCTCAAGCGCCAGATTTTGGCGCGTATCCGCGAGACCTCGGGCATCAAGACCGATTTTGGCCAGCTCGAAAAACTTACCCGCATTGCCGAGACCACCGGAGAAATACCATGACCCACGACCTGCAACCTTCGAACATCCTCTGGAGTGAAACCTTCCCCGGCGGTGGCCACTGGTCCTACAAGGTCAAGCGCGGTACCACGCTGCGCTTCACCGACCTCGACGGTGGCGCCAACATGGCGGTGTTGCTGTATCGCGCCGATGAACGCCTCGAACGGCTGAATGTGCCCGATACGTTGAAAGCCCAGCACACCGCCCATCTGACTGCCGGCCACGTGCTGTATTCCGACATGGGCAATATCCTGGCGTCGATTCCGCTGGATACGGTCGGTTGGCACGACCCGCTATGCGGTGTCTCGACGGCCGCCTCCGTGCTCGCCAAGTTCGGCGCGCATCGCTATCAGGAACACCGCAATGCGATGCATCGCAATGGCAAGGACAGTCTGCTGGTCGAGATCGGCAAATGGGGGCTGGGTCTGCGTGATCTGGTACCGAACATCAACCTGTTTTCCAAGGTGGTGGTCGATGGCGAGGGCCGCTTCGCCTTCGTGCCCGGCAACAGCAAGGCAGGCGATCTGGTCGAGTTGCGCTTCGAGATGGACACGCTGGTCGCGCTTTCCAGCGCACCGCATCCGCTCGACCCGAATCCTGACTATGCGCCCCGCAAGATCAGCATCGCCGCCTATACCTCCGGTCCCGCCGGTGCCGACGATATCTGCCGCCTGTCGTGTCCCGAAAACGGCCGCGGCTTTACCAATACCGAACTGACGACCCGCTAAGGAGATGACCATGCCAACCCTGTGCGAAAGCCAACTCGATACCACCACTGCCGTTCTGGATGTCTATCAACCTGCCGGCGAGCCGTGGCTGCATGCGATGCAGCGTGGCCAGATTTTGCGCATCATCGACCTTGAAGGTAATCAGGCGGTCGACACGATTTTTTATAACGCCGCCGACACGGCCGAGCGCTACAGCATGACCGACACGATGCAGGCGCAGGGCGGTATTTACCTGAGCACCGGCACCGTGCTGATGTCGAACCGCGGCCGGCCCTTGCTGACCATCGTGGCCGACACCTGCGGCCGGCACGACACGCTCGGTGGCGCCTGCGCGGCCGAGAGCAACACCGTGCGTTACGCCGCACAGAAAAAATTCATGCATAGCTGCCGCGACAATTACCTGCTGGCGCTGGCGCATGCCGACATCGGCATGGGCAAACGCGACATCGTTCCGAACATCAATTTTTTCATGAACGTGCCGGTCACGGTTGAAGGCGGTCTGACGTTCGAAGATGGTGTCTCGGCACCTGGCAAGTATGTCGAACTGCGCGCCGACGCTGATGTGCTGGTGCTGGTCTCGAACTGCCCGCAACTGAACAATCCCTGCAATGCCTACAACCCGACCCCGGTGCGCTTTGTCATCTGGGATGCGCAGGACTAAGATCGCCATGTTCAAAAAAATCCTCATTGCCAATCGCGGCGAAATCGCATGCCGCATTATCCGCACCGCCCGCAGCATGGGCATTCTGTCGGTCGCCATTTATTCGGAGGCCGATGTCGAGTCATTGCATGTGCGACTGGCCGACGAAGCCATCTGCATCGGCCCGGCCCCGGCGGCGCAAAGTTACCTCGATGCCGACAAGGTGCTGGCCGCGGCCACCGCCAGCGGCGCCGAAGCGATCCATCCGGGCTACGGTTTTCTGAGCGAGAACGCGGCGTTTGCCGAAGCCTGCGCCGCTGCCGGCGTGGTCTTCATTGGTCCGACACCGCATCAACTGCGGGCCTTTGGCCTCAAGCACACTGCGCGCGAACTGGCGCAGCAAGCCGATGTGCCATTGCTCCCCGGTACCGGTTTGCTCGATAGTGTTGCGCAGGCACTGACATCGGCGACGCAGATTGGTTATCCGGTCATGCTGAAAAGTACCGCCGGTGGTGGCGGCATCGGCATGCGCCTGTGCAGCGACGCACAGGAACTGGACGCGGCCTACACGTCAGTCAAGCACCTGTCGGAAAACAATTTCAAGAACGGCGGCATCTACCTCGAAAAATTCGTCGCGCATGCGCGCCATGTCGAGGTACAGATTTTTGGCGACGGTCGTGGTGGTGTCGTTTCGCTCGGTGAACGTGATTGCTCGGTGCAGCGACGCCATCAGAAAGTGATCGAGGAAACGCCGGCGCCGGGGTTGTCCGACGCCACCCGCAAGGCGCTGGCAGAGACTGCCGTGCGTCTGACGGCGTCCCTGTCGTACTGCTCGGCCGGTACTGTCGAGTACGTGCTCGATGCCGATAGCGGTGCATTCTATTTTCTTGAAGTCAATACCCGCTTGCAGGTCGAGCATGGGGTGACCGAAGAAGTGTTCGGCGTCGATCTGGTCGAATGGATGATCCGCGCGGCGACCGAGGGTTTCGTGCTGCCGGCGCAGGCGTCGTTGCAGTCATCCGGTCACGCGATGCAGTTGCGCGTCTATGCCGAAGACCCGGCCAAAAATTTTCAGCCTTCGTCCGGCGTGCTCACTGGCGTGCAGTTTGCGCCTGCGTTGCGGGTCGATACATGGATCGAACGCGGTACTACGGTCAGTCCGTATTACGACCCGTTGCTGGGCAAGCTGATCATCAAGACCGACACGCGTGCCGCCTCGATCGCTGCGCTTGCCGCCGGTTTGCAGGATAGTCGTGTCGATGGCATCCAGACCAATCTTGACTACCTTGCCAATATCCTCGCCTATCCGGTATTCCGGGCGGGCCAACAGACCACCGGCATGCTGGCAGCCATGCCGTATCACCCGCGCACCATCGATGTCATCGACGGCGGCATTCAAACGACGGTGCAGGATTATCCGGGGCGGCTCGGCCTGTGGGCGGTCGGTATTCCGCCATCGGGACCGATGGATGCGTATGCGCATCGGTTTGCCAATCATTTGCTTGGCAATGACGGCACGGCGGCTACGCTCGAGATGACCTTGCAGGGTGCGACGCTAGCCTTCAACAGCGATTGCCTGATCGCGCTGGCTGGTGCCGACATGGGTGCCAGCGTGACCGGGTCCGATGGCACGCGCGCACTTGCCAACTGGCAAGCGCATCTGCTGCGTGCCGGCGAGACACTGCGCTGCGGTACGGTGGAAGGTGCTGGCGTACGCGGCTATCTGGCTTTTTGCGGTGGCATCGACACGCCCGAATATATCGGCAGCCGCGCCACGTTTACGCTCGGTCAGTTCGGTGGCCATGGTGGGCGGGCGCTGCGCAGCGGCGATGTGCTCAAGCTGTTTGCGGCGCAGCCGTCACCGAATGCGTTGCCTGCCACGGCGGTGCCGGTCTATGGCTCGGCATGGGAAGTCGCGGTGCATTATGGTCCGCATGGCGCGCCGGATTTTTTCACCGACGATGACGTGACGATGTTCTTCGGCACCGACTGGCAAGTCCATTTCAATTCCAGCCGCACCGGTGTACGCCTGATCGGACCGAAGCCGCGCTGGGCCCGCACCGATGGCGGCGAAGCCGGGCTGCATCCGTCGAACATCCATGACAACGCCTATGCGATCGGCTCGATCGACTTCACCGGCGACATGCCGGTGATCCTTGGCCCGGACGGTCCTAGCCTCGGGGGTTTCGTCTGCCCGGCGGTGATCGTCTCGGCCGACTTGTGGAAGATCGGTCAGCTCAAGCCGGGCGATACCGTGCGGTTTGTCCGCGTATCGGATGTGGATGCTGCCGCGCTGCGGGAGGCACAGGAAAGCGTGTTTGATGCGGTGTCGTTGCCTGCACCGATTTTTGTACCACCGCACAGCGACGCCGGCAACACGCTGCCGGCTATTCTGCGGACTGGTGCGCTGCCTGACGGCACAGCACTGGTGTTTCGCCGTGCCGGTGACGACTACCTGCTGATCGAATTCGGCGACGCCATTCTCGATATCAATTTGCGTTTTCGGGTCCATGCGCTGATGGAGTCGATCGAACTGGCGCAACTGGCGGGCGTGATCGACCTGACGCCGGGCATCCGCTCGTTGCAAGTCCATTTTGACCATCGCCAGTTGCCGCTGAGCCGACTGGTCGTGTTGCTTGATGCGCTGATCGCGGCGCTGCCATCGGTCGAAGACATGGTGGTGCGTTCGCGCATTGTCCATCTGCCGCTGGCCTGGAACGACAGCCAGACGCAACTGGCGATTCGCAAATATGAAACCACCGTGCGTCCCGGTGCGCCGTGGTGCCCGAGCAATATCGATTTTATCCAGCGCATTAACGGTCTGGACGCGGTGCGCGAAGTCTATGACGTGGTGTTCAAGGCCAGTTACATGGTGCTCGGTCTGGGTGATGTGTATCTGGGCGCACCGGTGGCCACGCCGATCGATCCGCGTCACCGGTTGGTGACGACCAAGTACAACCCGGCCCGCACCTGGACGCCGGAAAACGCAGTCGGCATCGGCGGCGCTTATCTGTGCGTGTATGGCATGGAGGGGCCGGGTGGTTATCAGTTTGTCGGTCGCACCGTGCAAATGTGGAACCGCTACCGCCAGACCGACAGCTTCCGCGATGGCAAGCCATGGCTGTTGCGCATATTCGATCAGGTTCGCTTTTACGAAGTCAGTGAAGAGCAGTTGCTCGACCATCGGCGTGATTTTCCGCTCGGACGCTTCGACGTGAAGATCGAAGAGACGACGTTTTCGCTGGCGGACTACAACCGCTTTCTGGCCAGTGAGCAGACCTCGATCGGTGCGTTCAAGCAAAAACAGCAAGCCGCCTTTGAAGCGGAGCGCGAACGCTGGCGCAGTAGTGGTCAAGCCGACTGGGTCAGCGAAGAAGCGCTGGCGGGAGCGGCGGAGCAGGGCGAGCTGCCGGCGGGTAGTCATTACCTCAGCGCGGTCGTGCCGGGCAGCGTCTGGAAAATCGTTGCGCAACCGGGCGCCATGCTGGCCGCAGGCGATACGGTGGCGATCCTCGAGTCGATGAAAATGGAAATTCCGCTGACCGCCACACGCGCTTGCGTGTTGGGTGAATGGCTGGTCGGGGAGGGCACGCCGGTGGCGGCGGGGCAGCATATCGCCGTGTTTAGCGAGGCGGCGTAGACCGATGATGGCAATTCGTAGGGTGGGCACGGGGTCATCGTGCCCACGCGAATGCATCGATGCAGCATCGGAATTGGCGGGCATTGGCGGTGCGCGCGCGTGGGCACAACAGGCCGTGCCCACCCTACAACCGGCGTGCCGCGGATTGTAGGTTGGGCACGGGGTCATCGTGCCCACGCGAATGCACCGATGCAGCATCGGAATTGGCGGGCATTGGCGGTGCGCGCGCGTGGGCACAACAGGCCGTGCCCACCCTACAACCGGCGTGCCGCGGATTGTAGGGTGGGCACGGGGTCATCGTGCCCACGCGAATGCACCGATGCAGCATCGGAATTGGCGGACATTGGTGGTGCGCGCGCGTGGGCACAAGAGGCTGTGCCCACCCTACAACTGGCGTGCCGTAGGTTGCAAAAAAACGGTTTTACAAGCAGCACCGGTAGTGAAATAGCAGGGAATCCACGTTGTTCTGATAGTTAAAAAAAAGGGAATCACCATGTCACGCACCCCATTACTCTCTCGTCCGTTGGCACTTGCCATCGCCTGCTCGGCCCTGTTCGGCGGCGCTGCCATCGCCGCTGATGCGCCCGAGGCATCTCCGTTTACCGGTCATATCGATCTGGTGACCAAATACGTCTTGCGCGGCGCTACCAGCACTTACGGCCCGAGCAAGCCGGGTTTCGGTAACGAAGGCGCCGATGCCCCCGAATCCGACAAGCCAGTGCTGCAATGGGGCGCCGACTGGTCCGATTCATCAGGCCTGTACGCGGGTTACTTCGGCTCGATGATCAACTATTCGTACAAAAAATTGGGCGAGTCCTATACCGACCGCAACATCACCAATTTCCAGTCCGGTAAATCAATTGAGAATGATATTTACGGCGGCTACAACGGCAAGGTCGGCGAGTTTGGCTACGTCGTCGGCGGCACCGGCTACGTCTACTTCAATGGCAAGAATGCCAATGCGTTCGAAACCAAGCTGGGTCTGAGCTACGGTGACTTCAGTGCCGCTGCGCAAACCCTGCTCAACGATGTCGTATGGGGTAACAAGGGCGATACGTACTGGACATTGAACTACACCAAGGCGCTGCCGTACGCGATCACGTTCAACAGTTCGCTCGGCTATTACTCGTACAAAAAACAAGGTAAGTATCTCGGCTCAGTCGATACGCTGACCAGCACGGCTTGCCCGGCCGGTCAGAGCTTCTCGGTCAACGGCTGCTTCGCAGGCAGCACACCAAGCTCCGGTGGTTTCCGTCATCTGATCGTCGGCTTCACCCAGCCGATCGCCGCCACCGGCGTGACCTGGGGTCTGCAAGGCATCATCGCCGGCGAAAATCGCTATAGCGTCAAGCAAAAGAACCAGTTGCTTGGTTCGCTCAGCTACGGTTTCTGATTGCACGTGTAATACCCCGTGGTCCGGTGGCATTTCCCCTTGCACCGGGCCATTTTTTTTCCGAATTTGCGAGAGCTCCCATGACCACCAACGACCAACTTCCCGCCATGACGCTGACTGATCTGCACAATGCGTATGCCGCACGGACTCTGCTTCCTAGTCAGTCCATCGAACGCCTGCTGGCCCGCATCATCGACGTCGAACGGCCAGAAATCTGGATCAGCCGGGTGGCCGACGATGCCTTGCTGGCGCAAGCACGTGTGCTGGACCGGTTGTTGCAGGAAGAAGGCGCAGCAGTCCTGGCACGCATGCCGCTGTTCGGCGTGCCGTTTGCGATCAAGGACAATATCGACGCGCTGGGGTTGCCGACCACCGCAGGCTGCACCGAATTCAGTTTCATGCCGCAGCGCTCGGCCACCGTCGTCGAGAAACTGCAGGCCGCCGGTGCGCTGCTGACCGGCAAGACCAACCTCGACCAGTTTGCCACCGGACTGGTCGGTACCCGTTCGCCCTATGGCGCGGTACGCAATGCGATCGATCCGGCGTATGTGTCGGGTGGCTCCAGTTCCGGCTCGGCGGTGGCGGTCGCGCTCGGCCTGGTCGGTTTTTCATTAGGAACGGATACAGCCGGTTCTGGCCGCGTGCCCGCTGGCCTGAACGGCATCGTCGGCCTCAAGCCCAGTCGTGGATTGCTCAGTACGCGGGGTGTGTTTCCGGCTTGTCGCACACTCGATTGCGTCTCGATTTTTGCCCGCACCGTGGCCGATGCGTGGCAGGTCACGCAGGTCGCCGCCGGCTTTGATGTCGAAGACAGCTATTCGCGCGCCGTGCCGATGACCGGCATCCGGCAGCGCGGCTTGCGCATCGCACTGCCAGCCGTACTGGAATTTTTTGGCGATACCGCTGCGGAGCAAGCTTTCGCGGCGACGCTGGAGCAATTGCGCGCACTGCCCGGATGCACGTTCGGCACCGTCGATTACACCCCGTTCAAGGAAGCCGCCGCGCTGCTCTACTACGGACCATGGGTGGCCGAACGGCTTGCCGCCGTGGGTGACTTTTTTACCGAGCACAAGGAGCAGATGAATCCCGTCGTGGCCGGCATCATCGGGCAGGGCGCCAATTACAGCGCCGTCGATGCATTCAATGGACAGTACCGGTTGGCCGACCTGCGCCGCGCCGCCGAGACCGCGCTGGCACCGTACGATTTCCTGCTGCTGCCGACGACGCCAACCATGCCGACATTGTCCGATCTCGAACGCGAACCGGTGTTGCGCAATTCCGAACTCGGGTATTACACCAACTTCGTCAATTTCTTCGACATGGCGGCATTGTCAGTGCCGGCCGACGCCCGCACCGATGGGTTGCCAGCGGGCCTCACGCTGGTCGGCCCGTGCGGCTCGGATCAGTTGCTGGCGGCTGCTGCGCAACGACTGCTGCCACCTGCCACCGCCGCTCTGGTAGCACCCTTGCCGTTCAACGAACCGACCGTGCAACTGGCCGTGGTCGGTGCGCATTTGCAGGGGCAGCCGCTGAACTGGCAACTGACCGAACGCGGTGCCCGCAAGATCGCCAGTACGCAGACAGCGGCGCATTACCGGCTTTATGCGCTGCCGAACACGACGCCACCAAAGCCGGGTCTGCAACGCTGCGCCGATGGCGTTGCGATTGCGATCGAAGTGTGGGAATTGCCGCTACGTCGGTTCGGCGAATTCGTCGCCGACGTTCCGGCGCCACTGGCGATTGGTTCGCTGGAACTGGCCGACGGGCGTTGGGTCAAGGGCTTTGTTTGCGAGGGGCACGCGATCGCCGGAGCCGCGGATATCAGTGCGCACGGTGGCTGGTTGGCGTACCTCAGCACCTGATTTGCCGGTTCCGGTTGGCTGGTAGCACCTCGCCTTGCAGGGAGGTGTGCCGTCCGCGTAGGTATGCCGGGTTTTGTCGTCTTGTCCCCAGTTGTACTCCTCTCTCGTTCAATAAAGTCTCTTTTCCGTTGCACTCATAAAATTTTTGGAACCTCTTGCATGGTTGCGTTACTTAATAAGCCTGTCGAGGCAGTTATTAGTGGCGTAAATGAATATTAGTGCGAGATCCGCATTTGGTATATGAATAAATTTATTCCAATAATGGCGGCATTACTTTAATTTTTGCTGGGGAATTATAATGAAACTTTCTGGAAATGTAGTAAGAATAACTGCCAAGGATCGATTGAATCGTCAACTTCCTGTAATTGAAGAGGAGTCTGATGAGAATTCAAATTTAAGTTCAGGAGCAAGTCTCGATCATAGTGCCCCTTTTGCTGCTGTGGTGCCAGGATGTCACCAGCGATATATACATCAGGCAACTCGCTCGGCGGTTGAAAAAAATATAATAAAAATGGCGGCCAATAAACAAAAGGAAATCTTTGCCCACTATAAAAATAGTGCAGGCCTGGAGCCATTGAAAAATGAGAAAAAAACTGCGGTGGATAAACGCCTGCAGCTCAATAGCAATTATAAAGAGGAGAAAAATAAGCTGAACGATATTCGAAAAAAACGCTGCGCAGCAGAAAAAATGTTCGACAGGCAGGTGTTTATTACTAATCTTGATAACAAAAAGGGCGTGTTTGTGAAAGCAAGATTGATCTTTGCAAGGAGGTTGGATGAAGTCGATAAATTATTAGTCGACATGCGTAGAGCAATAAATAAAGATGTTGCGAAAACTGAAAAAAACCTACTTGAAAGAAATAATGAAATTACAGAAAATGAATCATTTATCCATGCAACACAGAATGAAATAGTCGCGCTGGAAAAAAGTCTGAAATCAGACGCAGCAAATTTATACAATCAAGTATTGCGTATTGAGAGAGAAAATAAAAAGCTATCTCGTCAGAGTCCGATTTTTACCGAGGCGACGATCAAGAATGGAAAGTACTTGTTGATGCCATTACTTAAAGCGGGCAAGTTCCGGAGTTTTGGTGCGCAACTAGCTTATCAGGCACGGCGAATTAAAAAGCAGGATAGCGAGTCAAACAGGCCAACATCCGAAACACAAGTGACTTTTCATTATCAAAGAATTGAAATTTAGGTTAATTATTTAAAATAACAAAAGTATTTAAATTTTAAATGGGATTTATATGAATGGCGCACATTTTATTTCGAAAAATGGGATTGTTAGCATTGTACCTAAAATGCTGTCGACTTCTAATGGACATCAGTCTGAAACAAGTTCAATTTCAGATTTAACTGAAGCTATTATGCCGCATCAAAGTAATTTGGGTAATTTTGAACGAAAAAAAACGCACGGACATTTACATCAGGAATCTGAGTCGGTAAGTAAAATACAAATAGATTATTTTCTTAAACTAAAATTGAAACTGGATTCTCAAGAATTGAATAGGAATCTTATGGAAATAGAAAAAAAAGCTTCCAGGAAGAACCTACATGGGCTTGAAAATGATTATATTAATAAAAAAAATAATTTGAAATAGAATCGAAAAAAACGGTGTGAGGTGGAAAGATTATCCGACAGACAGGAAACTATTTCTAATCTTAGTTGTAAGGATAAATTTTCGGCAAAAGTGAGATTGCTTTTTATCGGAAAATTAACCGAGTCGATGAAGGAGAAATTGGCTAATCGTGAAAAAATAAATGAAAATGTTGTAAAGGCTGAAAAAGAATCTATGGAGGCCAATGAAAAAATCATAGAAGTAGAATCGTCGTTGTATGAAAAGCGCAAAGAAATAAAAGCGCGAGGAAAAGCCGTCACATCAAACGCAGCAGATTTGTATCATCAAGTCTTGCGTATTGGGAAAGACCACAAGGAATTAATCAGCCAAAATAAGTTTGATATCGATCTGAAAATTAAGAATGGAAAATATCCATTGATTCCGTTGTTAAGGGCAGGGAGATTTCGGAGCTTTGGTACGCAATTAGCCTACCAGGCAAAAAAAATAACGCATGAGCGGCAATTTGTTTCTGACGTAAGAATAGAGATTTAGACCCGCAGGTAGACACCCATCGCAGGCTTGCCGAAAGAATCTCGACATGACAGTGCACGCGTCGGTCGATAACAGGGCGTTAGCCCGCTATGCGCCAGATGAATGCGCCATTTCGGTGTGAAAACAGCATTGAGCCGGCATGAACTACCGGTTTTTGGCTGGCACTACTCTTGCTATAAGAGTTATGCGGGAAGAGCGAGTTGTCATCGTTATCGATGGCAGGTCACCTGACTCAGGAGTGCTAGGGTTCCGGCCTTGCCATCAGTGGCAATGGTGTCTGGTCCGAGAGCGCTCCGGCCCTGTCGACATGACGCGGCTCCACGGAGGGATAAAAGCCCGGGAGAACATTGAACATCGTTCTCTCCGTACGCCCATCCACCGACCAGGAGTCTTCCATGCGTTTTGCGACCCGTACTGTTTTCCCGTTTGCCGTTTCAGGCGCTCCCTTACTTCTGCGCCGGGTTGCCGTCGCTGCCGTGCTGGCAGCCTCGTCGAGCCTGTCGTTCGCCGCTCCTGCCACGCTCAATGTTGCCACCGTTGTGTGGATCGGCTATGGCCCGTTCTACATTGCCGAAGCGCTTGATCTGTACAAAAAGCAGGGCTTGTCGGTGAAGCTGCAAGTGTTCTCCGATCCGGCACTGATCCCGGCGGCATTGGCCGGTGGTTCGGTGCAGGGCGCGATGATGACGTATGACCAGGTCATCGGTCAGGTCGCCAAGGGCATGCCGCAAAAAGTCGTGATGCCGATCGATTATTCGAACGGCGGCGATGCGATCGTGGCCTCGATGGCCGTGACCAAGATCAGCGATTTCAAGGGCAAGAAAGTCGGCTTCAATCCGCTTTCGCCATCGGACTTCCTGCTGTCGTACGCGCTGACCAGCAATGGTCTGAGCATGAACGACATCACGCCGGTCAACATGACGCCGGAGTCGGTACCGGCCGCGATGGTGTCGGGTCAGATGCCGATCGGTGTGACCTACGAGCCTAGCCTGTCGCAAATCCTCAAGCAGGGTGGCGGCAAAAAATACCACGTGGTCTATTCATCCAGGAATGCCCCTGGCCTGATCGCCGACGTACTCGTGTTCGATGACAAGTTCATCAAAGCCAGCCCGAAAGACATCACGGGCATCATGAAAGCCTACCTTGAAGGCATGGCCTTCATGAAAGCCAAGCCCGACGAAGCGGCCAAGATCATTGGCAAGTTCATGGGTGTCTCGGCCAAGGAAGTCAAGGAGCAACTGCCGGGTGTCTACAACATCCCCCTCAATGAAATGCCAAAAGCATTCATCAA
Source organism: Minisyncoccia bacterium (assembly GCA_047621345.1). Classification (GTDB taxonomy): domain Bacteria; phylum Pseudomonadota; class Gammaproteobacteria; order Burkholderiales; family Burkholderiaceae_D; genus Actimicrobium. Next base: position 41,804 of record JBLHLW010000030.1, read on the forward strand.
ATCCAAAGAGACGACTTCGTACTTTGCGAGTGCCGAAATCATCGGCGGCATCCTGAAAGCCAAAGCCCAGATCGACAAGATTCCGGCGACCGAAGCGACGATGGATGCGCAATTTGTGACTGGCCTGCAGACGAAGTAACCCATCTTCGCGCGGGAGACAATGCCGGGTCGCATGGCCCGGCATGGCCCTACGCGCGGGTATCCTTCAAGGAGATTGACATGATTTTCCGTTATCCGGACGGCGTGCTACCCAACACCGCCGCCTTGTCGTTCACGTTACTCGGCTATCCGCTGGGCATCCTGTTGCTCACGCAACCCAACTGGCTATTGAAAGCGGTCGGCTTCCTGCTGACCACACAGACACTGATCTGGTCGGCTTACTTTATTCATGAATTCGCCCATCTGACGATCTTCAAGGTCGCCAGCACGAACATGCGCTGGGGCACCGGCATGAGCTGGATTAACGGTGCGTGCTACGCCCGCTTCGACAATCTGCGCCGCAAGCATATGCGCCACCATGTCGAGCGTGCCGATGTTGTCACCTTCGATGTAAAGGCCTACCTGCTGGGCGCTTCCGCCCCGGTACGCGGACTGATACTGACGCTCGAATGGCTGCATTTTCCAGCGGTCGAATTCTTGGTGCGCGGCTTCGTGATGGCGCTACCGTTTCGGCAGAGTGCTGAAAAAAACGGCAAGGCGCGCGCTCGCGTACTGGCGATTTTTGCTGTGCGTGCTGCCGCCTTTGTCGCGCTGGGCTGGTATGCGCCGAGTGCGTTGGCGTTGTATGCGGCGGCCTATTTGCTGTTCGTCATCGTGCTGCGGTTCGGTGACTGTTTTCAGCACACCTACGATGCCTATCCGATCCTGGGTGATACGCCGGTGCCGAACGACAAGTTGCGCGACAAAGCTTACGAGCAAGCCAATACCTTCAGTAATATCGTCGGCCTCGACAACCGTTTGCTCAATCTTGTCTGGCTCAATTTTGGCTACCACAATGCGCATCACGACAAGCCGATCGCACCATGGCATCGGTTGCCGCAACTGCACCGCGAACTCTACGATGTGCGCTATGCACAAGTCATCCCGGCGCCGTTGCTGTTGCGCAGTTTTCATGTCAATCGTGTACGCCGCATTCTGGCCGATGATTGCGGGCAGGTTTTGCCCGTTGGTGTGAACGGGCGTGCCGATGGTTTTCTGGGGGCGGCAGGCGTGTCGTTTCTGACTGCCGTATGAAGATCGACCTCACCGGCAAGGTGGCGTTAGTGACCGGTAGCGCCACCGGCATAGGCCGCGCGATTGCTGAAGCACTATCAGCCAGCGGCGCGCGCGTGGCACTCAATCATCTGGGCCAGTCGGGGCTGATTGGCCGGGTCGTCGAGGACATCGGCGACGGCGCCCGCACCTTCGATGCCGACGTCACCGATGGAGCCGCTGTCGAGCAGATGGTCGCTCAGGTCGAGTCGCAACTCGGGCCGATAGACATCCTCGTCAACAATGCCGGCATCTTGCTCGAAAAGCCTTTTCTGGATATCACCGAGCATGAGTGGGATCGCGTCATCGCCGTCGATCTGAAGTCGGTTTTTTTGTGCAGTCAGGCGGTCTTGCGCAGCATGGTGCCGCGCGGGCAGGGCTGCATCATCAATGTCGCGTCCGAACTGGCCTATCTCGGCCGCGCTGAGTTCAGCGCGTATTGCGCTGCCAAGGCAGGCGTGGTCGGCCTGACCAAATCGCTGGCGCGCGAATTCGCACCGGCCATCCGCGTCAATGGCATCGCACCGGGGCCGACCGATACGGCGATGCTGTCGCTGGATCAGATCAGTCCGGAGTGGCGCATCAAGGAGTTAGCGATTCCGGCCGCGCGCGCTGCGCAACCGGACGAGATCGCTGCAACAGCGGTCTTCCTGGCGAGCGATTTTGCGCGCTTTTATTACGGCCAGATGCTCAGTCCGAACGGCGGAGCGCTGATGCTATAGGGGCACTCCCACCCGCACGGTTAGTTGATGCATCGCGGCCAATAGGGTGGGGTGCATTGGATGGACACACCGACGTCAACAGACCTGGAGAAAATGTCACATGCTTACCTCACAAATGGATCATCTCAGCTGGGTTGCCTACGAAGAGCGCTTGCGCGATCCGCAGGCGATCGTGTTCCTGCCGGTGGGTGCGCTGGAACAGCATGGACCGCATCTGCCGCTAGGCACGGATGCGTTATTGGCAGCGGCGGTTGCGCATAGCGTCGCCGAGCAGGTCGGTGGCATCGTGGCGCCGACCATCAACTACGGCTACAAGTCGCAGCCGAAATGCGGTGGCGGTCAGCATTTTCCGGGTACCACCAGTCTGGATGGCGGCACACTGGCAGCGATTACGTGCGACATCCTGGCCGAGTTGGGTCGGCACGGCGTGCGCAATGTCGTCGTCATGTCCGGTCATTATGAGAATCAGTGGTTTCTGATCGAGGGCATCGATCTGGCGCGCCGTCGGCTTGGACCGGCCTCGTCGATGAAGATCATGCGACTTGAATACTGGGATTTTCTGACCGAGGCAACGCTGGCCGGTGTCTTCCCCGAGGGCTTCCCCGGCTTCGCGCTGGAGCATGCCGCCGTCATGGAAACCTCGATGATGCTGCACTACTTTCCCGCTTTGGTGCAACTGGATAAATTGCCTGATGAGCCGCCGGCCGACTTTCCACCGTACGACATCTACCCGACGCACACGCACTGGGTGCCGAGTTCGGGTGTGCTGTCATCGGCGCGCGGCGCCAGTGCCGAGAAGGGCAAGCTGATGGCCGATGATGTCGCGAACCGCATCGTCGCGGCCGTACGCACCGAGTTCATGGCGCCGTCCGGGACGGACGTATGACGCAGGTCAACAAGCTCTGGCCGTTGCTGACGGCAACGCATCGTTACGACAAGACCATCTCGACACACGGGCGCGGAGCCGGCCAGTTGATCGACGCGCCCATCCTCGCGTACCTGATCGAAACCAGTAACGGCCGCATTTTGTACGACGTCGGTTGTGACCACAGCAAGATCAATGACCCGGCGCTGTGCGCGCAGTATTACAACCCGCAGACCTTCCAATTCGGCGCACCGGTGATGACCGAGGAACAGCGTATTCCGTCTTACCTCGCACGCCTCGGTTTGTCGGTGGCCGATATCGATGTGGTGTTCCTTGGTCATTTGCATTTCGATCATGCCGGCGGGCTGGGTGAGCTGCGGCGCTGTGGCTGCGGTGCCGACGTGCATGTCCAGAAAGACGAACTGGCCGCTGCGATGAGTGGTCAGGACGTGGCCTGTTTTGCCGACGATTTTGTCGGCCACGGCCCGCTGAAAGTCACCGAAGGCGAATACGATTTGTGCGATGGCGTGCGTGCCATCAGCACGCCCGGCCATACTGCCGGCCACATGTCGATGTGGATCGAGCTGCCAAAAGGACCGCCCGTGTTACTGGCCGGCGACGCCGCTGACCTGACTGAAAATCTCGACGATGAAGTTGCTCCCGGTGGCTGCTGGCAAGGTAACTTCGAGCAGGCCATCGGCAGCATCCGCAAGCTCAAGCAACTGGGTGCCAGCGAAGGCGCGCAGATCTGGCCGAACCATGACTTCGCGTTTTATCGCAGCTTGCCGGCGTTCCCGGCCTGGTGCGCATGATGGCCCCAGACAGCGCGCTGGTACCTGATCGATACCGCGGGGTATGGCAGCGTACCTTGCTAGATGCGCCGGGCGTGCACGACACGACGACGACGGTGCTCTGGATGCAGACCGGACGCTGGCATGCGGATTTACGCATCGCCGCTGGCCGGCCGGATTTTACTGGCGTCGGCAGTCTGGATGTGTGTGATGTGGAGCAGCTCGCGTGGCTGGCGTCGCAGCAGGGTTTTGCAGGTATCACGGAGGTTGACATCACGTCCGGGCAAGACATTTGCGCGTGGCATCGGCTGGTCGATATCCAGCCGCCGGGTCTGACGGCCGATGCCGGTGTCATGGAGTTCATGCCGGCGTATTTGGTCGAGACCGGCGTGCATGGACCGTACATCGAGCACTGGATTGCCGTGCCCGAGTCGCACGGGGAGAGCGCGGTGTATCGCTGCGGGAGTGATCAGGACCGCATGCAATTGTTGCTGGTAGCGGGCCAGCAGGTCATGCGGGTACGAGATCGTCGTTGTGCATGGCCATCCGGGCTGGCTGCTGGTACGACGCTGGGGCAGATGTTGTTGTCGTTGTCGTTGCCGCAACAGCGCAGCTTGCTTGATATCGAGATTTCGTTCGGTACGCGCACCGATGGCGGATGGCGGATTGAGCATTCGACCTTGCCTTGGCTGGAGGGGCAGGGGGTGACCTTTGCGATTGATGAGGTTGATTCGCCGTGGCGGGAACTGGAGCGGCGCAGTTGGTAGCGTGGGCACGCTGTTGTGCCCACGCGAGCGTATCGCCGGGAGGATTTAATGCGACATTCCCGGTGCGCACGCGTGGGCACGATGGAGCCGTGCCCACCCTACGTGATTCAGGTCGTAGGTTGCAATAACCGCAGGGCATTGCACCGAATGCTCTGGCGAAGGTATCAGGTCACCATCTGGCACAGTTGGTAGGGTGGGCACGCTGTTGTGCCCACGCGAGCGCATCGCCGGGAGGATTTAATGCGACATTCCCGG
>JBLHLW010000031.1:0-46165 GCA_047621345.1 Minisyncoccia bacterium
AAGAAGTAACCGGCTGCCGGGCCGCCCCCGGCTTGGTCGTGACGGAGTGCATACAGGATCAGTTACCGCCGTCAGAGCATTTGGTGCAATGCCCTGCGGTTATTGCACCCACCGTAATTGACGGGCGTTTTTGGTTCGCGCGCGTGGGCACATGAAGCCGTGCCCACCCTACGGGTTGCGGTTGCGGTTGCGGTTGCGGTTGAAGTTGAAGTTGAAGTTGAAGTTGATGTTGATGTTGATGTTGATGTTGAAGTTGAAGTTGATGTTGACCTGTTCCGCATTGAAGCAGCTGCCAAAAGTCGGAGTCAGGCAGGGGATCAGAAGGCCGCATTGTTTGAGCGTAGCGAGTTTGCGGCCTTCCCCCTGACTGGCTCCGGCTTTTGGGAACCCGCAGGGCAGCCGCTTCGCGGTCGCCTTTTTCTTGGTGCCTTCTTTTTGGCGAAGCAAAAAGAAGACACCGGCTGCCGGGCCGCACCCGGCTTGGTCATGACGGAGTGCATACAGAATTAGCAACCGCCGTCAGAGCATTTGGTGCCATGCCCTTCGGTTATTGCACCCACCGTAATTGACGGGCGTTTTTGGTTCGCGCGCGTGGGCACATGAAGCCGTGCCCACCCTACGGGTTGCGGTTGACGTTGAAGTTGAAGTTGAAGTAGAAGTAGAAGTTGATGTTGATGTTGACCTGTTTCGCATTGTTTGAGCGAAGCGAGTTTGCGGCCTTCCCCCTGACTGGCTCCGGCTTTTGGGAACCCGCAGGGCGGTCGCCTTTTTCTTGGTATCTTCTTTTTGGCGAAGCAAAAAGAAGACACCGGCTGCCGGGCCGCACCCGGCTTGGTCATGACAGAGTGCATACAGAATTAGCAACCGCAGTCAGAGCATGTGGTGCAATGCCCTTCGGTTATTGCATCCACCGTTATTGACGGGCGTTTCCGGTTCGCGCGCGTGGGCACATCAAGCCGTGCCCACCCTACAATGGGAGTTGGCGACCGCAGGAAAAAAGTTGTTGTTGGATAGCCCGAACTCCGAAACCCGCAAGCAGGGCCAGAGTATCTTTCGCGATAGCCCTTGCGAAAAAAACTCTGACACTGATTGCTAGTCGCGATGATCCGTGATCACCGCAAAACCCGAACTGAACCATGACACTCACCGAACTCAAATACATCGTCGCCGTCTCCCGCCAAAAGCACTTCGGCCACGCCGCCGAATCCTGCTTCGTGGCCCAGCCCACCCTGTCAGTCGCCATCAAAAAGCTCGAAGACGAACTCGGCGTCATCATCTTCGAACGCGGTGGTAGCGAAATTTCCATGACGCCACTAGGCGCGCTCATCGTCGCGCAAGCAGAACATGTCCTCGAGCAAACTGCTGCGATCAAGGAAATTGCCAAACAGAACAAGGATCCGCTCGCGGGTCCTTTCCGGCTTGGCATCATTTATACGATTGCACCGTACCTGCTGCCGCCACTGGTCAAGACCATGATCAGCACCGTGCCACAGATGCCACTGATTCTGCAGGAGCAATTTACCGTCAAGCTGCTGGAAATGGTCCGTCAGGGCGAACTCGACGCCGCTATCATCGCGCTACCATTCAATGACACCGGCATGTCGGTGCAGGCGCTGTACGACGAACCGTTTGTCGTCGCCCTGCCAGCCCATCATCCGTGGGCTAGTCGCGACCTCATCTCGTCGGAAGAACTGAAAACCGAAACCATGCTGTTGCTCGGGAACGGCCACTGTTTCCGCGACCAGGTGCTGGAAGTCTGCCCGGAGATGTCTCGTTTTGCGACCGGCAATGACGGGATTGCGCGTACATTCGAAGGCTCGTCGCTCGAAACCATTCGCCACATGGTCGCCTCGGGGATTGGTCTCACGGTCCTGCCGCGCGCCTCGGTACCCGATATGCAGGCCGCCGATGGTCTATTGCGCTACGTGCCGCTGGCACCGCCAGTACCGTCGCGTCGGGTCGTCATCGTCTGGCGCAAAAGTTTCACCCGACTGGCTGCGATCGAAGCGATCCGCGCAGCCGTACTACGCTGCGAACTGCATGGCGTGACGATGCTACCGGATGCGTCCGCCGTTGACGGCTGATGTTGTGAGACATCTCGCCATGCAGCGCCTTGCACTCTATTTCCGGCTGGTGCGGCTCGACAAGCCCATCGGCATCCTGCTGCTGCTGTGGCCAACGCTGGCCGCCCTATGGCTGGCGTCCGACGGTGCGCCAGACTGGTCGCTGCTGTGCATTTTTACGCTGGGGACGGTGCTGATGCGATCGGCCGGTTGTGCGGTCAACGACTATGCCGATCGTGACATCGACCGCCATGTAAAGCGCACCGCCCAGCGCCCACTGACCACCGGCCTGATCCGCTCGTGGGAAGCGCTACTTGTCGCGCTGGTGCTGGTGCTGGTGTCATTCGCCCTGATCCTGCCGCTCAACGCGCTGACCAAGCAACTGTCGATTGCCGCTGTACTGATCGCCGGCAGCTACCCGTACTTCAAGCGCTTCTTTGCAATTCCGCAAGCGTATCTCGGGATTGCCTTCGGCTTCGGCATTCCGATGGCCTACGCCGCTGTGTTGAACACGGTGCCACCGGAAGCGTGGGTGCTTCTGATCGGTAATGTGTTCTGGGCCGTGGCCTACGACACCGAGTACGCCATGGTCGACCGCGACGACGACCTGAAAATCGGCATCCGCACCTCAGCGATCACCTTCGGCCGCTACGACGTTGCCGCCGTCATGTTCTGTTACGCAACAAGCCTGCTGCTCTTCCTGGCCGTCGGCTGGCAACAGGGTTTGCGCGGCTGGTTTGTCGGTGGTGTCGCGGCGGCTGCAGGTTGTGCGATCTATCACTACACGCTGATCCGCGAGCGCGAGCGCGATGGCTGCTTCGCGGCCTTCCGGCATAACAACTGGCTTGGTGCGGCCCTGTTTGCCGGGCTGGCGCTGGATTATGTGCTGCGCTGATCGTGCGTCAGTGCGCGCCTAATTCATCACCCAGCGCTTTGCCGCGATCCGCTGCGGCCTTCATGGCGGTGATGATGGATTGCTTGACGCCGGCGCTTTCCATGCTGGTGAGTGCCGCATAGGTCGTGCCGCCTTTCGATGTGACTTTTTCACGCAAGACACCAATCGGATCCGGCGATTGCGCCGCCAGTTGCGTCGCACCGGCGAAGGTCGCCAGTGCCAATGTCTTGCCCTGCTCAGCCGTCAGGCCGAGTTCCTGCGCAGCCTGCTGCATCGCCTCCAGAAAATAAAAGACATAAGCCGGGCCACTGCCCGATACCGCAGTGACCGAATCAATCAATGCTTCGTCATCGAGCCAGACCGTGGCACCCACCGCCTGCAAAACCATATCGGCAGCAGCGCGCTGCTCCGCCGAGACCCCGGCGCTGGCGACCATGCCGGTAATACCTTGGGCGATCAGTGCCGGCGTATTTGGCATGCAACGCACGATTGCTCCATGGCCACCGAGCCAGCGCGACAGATCGGCCGAACGGATACCAGCGGCAATCGAGATCACCAATTGTCCGGTCAGGTGCGGCGCTAACTGAAACGCCACATCCTTCATTTGCTGCGGCTTCACCGCCAGCAGGATCACGGCACTGGCGGCCACCGAAGAATCCATCTGTGTCGATGTGCTGACGCCGAATTGCTGCGCCAGCTTGTGCAGCGCATCGGCATTCGGATCGACCACATGAATGGTTGCGGCCGCGCCGAGGCGCGCATGCAAGCCACTGATCAGCGCATTGGCCATGTTGCCGCCGCCAATGAAACTCAGGGTTAATTCAGTCTGCTTGACGTCAGTGTGCATAGGTTCTTGCTCCAAAAATCGCGGAACCAACCCGCACGATGGTGGCGCCTTCGGCGATCGCCGACGACAAATCGGATGACATGCCCATCGATAGCGTATCCATCGGCAGGCCGGCAGCGCGGCATTGTTCAAACAACGTGTGCAACTGGCGAAACGCAGCGCGCTGTTCCTCTACCACCGTGGTTGGCTCCGGAATCGCCATCAACCCGCGCAAGCAGAGTTGTGGCATCGCCGCGATGGCCTGCGCGACAACCAGTACCTCGCTGGCCGGCACACCGCTCTTGCTGGCCTCACCGCTGATATTGACTTGCAGGCAGACGTTGAGAGGTGGCAGTTCGGCAGGCCGTTGATCGGACAGACGGCGCGCAATTTTCTCGCGCTCGACCGAATGGACCCAGTCAAACGACTCGGCGATCGGTCGCGTCTTGTTGCTCTGGATCGGTCCAATGAAATGCCATTCAAGCCGCAGTTCCGGTTGCGCCAACCGGACTGCTACGATCTTGTCGAGCGCTTCCTGCAGGTAGTTTTCACCAAAGGCACGCTGGCCGGCCGCCGCAGCGTCCAGCACCACGGTGGCGTCGAAGGTTTTCGATACGGCAAGCAATGTGACTTCCTGTGGCGGACGGGACACGGCCATTGCCGCGGCGTCAATGGCCTCATGCACAGCTTGCAAGTTATCAGAGATTACAGACATAATTGATGCTCTAGAAATGATGCCTGGCAGGAACGTAAGTAGCCAGTGCGCGCATCAGTTTCGACGCCATCCGCAACGGTCTTCCGGACTGGCCAATCAGCAGGATCAAGGATTATAAATGGACATCTCCGAACTGCTCGCTTTCTCCGTCAAAAACAGTGCTTCCGACTTACATCTTTCCGCAGGTTTGCCTCCGATGATCCGGGTCCACGGCGATGTCCGCCGTATCAACCTGCCACCGCTGGAGCACAAAGACGTGCACGCGATGATCTACGACATCATGAACGATGGACAACGCAAGGCCTACGAAGAAAAGCTCGAAGTCGACTTTTCATTTGCGATCCCCGGCCTGGCACGCTTTCGCGTCAATGCCTTTAATCAGGATCGCGGTGCCGCCGCCGTGTTGCGGACCATTCCCTCGAAGATTCTCAGCCTCGAACAGCTCAATGCGCCGCGCATTTTTTCTGAACTGTCGCTCAAACCACGCGGCCTGGTGCTGGTGACCGGCCCGACCGGTTCCGGCAAATCCACCACGCTCGCGGCGATGGTCAATCACGTCAATGAAAATGAATACGCCCACATCCTGACCATCGAAGACCCGATCGAATTCGTCCACGAATCCAAGAAGTGCCTGATCAACCAGCGCGAAGTCGGTCCGCATACCCACAGCTTCAGCGCAGCTCTGCGTTCAGCGCTGCGCGAAGATCCGGACGTAGTGCTGGTCGGTGAGTTGCGCGACCTGGAAACGATCCGGTTGGCCCTGTCGGCGGCCGAAACCGGCCATCTGGTATTTGGTACCCTGCATACCTCGTCGGCAGCCAAGACCATCGACCGTATCGTCGATGTCTTTCCCGGCGATGAAAAAGAAATGGTCCGGGCGATGCTGTCCGAATCACTGCAGGCGGTGATTTCGCAAACCCTGCTCAAGACCAAAGATGGTACTGGCCGTGTCGCCGCACACGAAATCATGTTGGGCACGCCGGCCATCCGCAACCTGATTCGCGAATCAAAAATTGCACAGATGTACTCGGCGATCCAGACCGGCATGAACATGGGCATGCAAACGCTAGACCACAACCTGGCCGATCTGGTACGACGCAATGTGATCTCGACGCAAGTGGCTCGCTCGGCCGCCAAGACACCGGAAAACTTCCCCGGCTGATCCGTTTTTTATCGCACACTGCCCACCAAGGAAGCACCATGGAACGCGAACAAGCCACAAAATTCATGAATGACCTGCTGCGTCTGATGGTCAGCAAAAACGGGTCCGACCTGTTTATCACCACCGACTTTGCGCCGGCTTTCAAGATCGACGGCAAGATCACCCCCGTGTCGACCCAGTTACTCACGGCGTCTCACACGATCGAGTTGGCGCGCGCCATCATGAGCGATCGGCAAGCTTCAGAATTCGAGGCCACCAAGGAATGTAATTTCGCGATCAGCGCCGGTGGGCTCGGACGTTTCCGGGTGTCTGCCTTCATCCAGCAGCAAAAAGTCGGCATGGTTCTGCGGACGATTGCCACCGAGATCCCGACCATCGAGCAACTTGGCTTGCCGCCTCAGATCAAGGACATCGTAATGACCAAGCGCGGTCTGGTCATCATGGTTGGCGCCACCGGTTCCGGCAAATCAACCACGTTGGCCGCCATGATCGGTCACCGTAACGAGCATAGCCATGGCCATATCATCACGATCGAAGATCCGGTTGAATACATCCATCCGCATCGCAACTGCATAGTCACCCAGCGCGATGTCGGACTCGATACCGATAACTGGGGCATCGCGCTCAAGAATGCGCTGCGTCAGGCACCAGACGTCATCCAGATCGGTGAAATCCGGGATCGCGAAACCATGGATCACGCGATTGCCTTCGCCGAAACTGGTCATCTGTGTCTGGCCACGCTGCACGCCAATAGCGCCAACCAGGCACTCGACCGGATCATTAACTTCTTCCCTGAAGAGCGCCGTCAGCAATTACTGATGGACTTGTCACTGAACCTCAAAGCGATGATCTCGCAGCGTCTGGTACCGCTGCGCGATACCAAGGGCCGCTGTGCGGCGGTCGAGATCATGCTCAATTCGCCCCTGATTTCGGACCTGATCTTCAAGGGTGAAGTACATGAAATCAAAGAGATCATGAAGAAGTCGCGCGAACTGGGCATGATGACATTCGACCAGACGCTTTTCGACCTGTACGAAGCCGACAAAATCTCGTACGAAAACGCACTGCGCAATGCCGACTCGGTCAATGACCTGCGCCTTGCCATCAAATTGCGCGGCAAGGACGCCAAGGACCGCGATCTGTCGAAGGGGACCGAACATCTGGGGATAGTCTGACGTAGGGTGGGCACGGGGTTATCGTGGCCACGCGAATGCACCACCGAATGACCTGAAATGGCCAGCGTTCACAGCATGCACGCGTGGGCACAACATGCCGTGCCCACCCTACCCAGCCCCAACGCTCGCCGGGTGGGCACGGTCTGATCGTGCCCACGCGAGCGACTCAATGCGCCGCCGTCAACGCCCCATCAATCAACTCGATCCAATGCTGCACCGGTGTATCGGTACCCGATTGCAAATGCGTCAGACAGCCAATGTTGGCCGAAACAATTGTCTGCGGTTTAGTTGCGTGCAATTTTTCCAGCTTGTTGTCGCGCAGCTGATACGACAGCTCCGGTTGCGTCACCGAATAGGTGCCGGCCGAGCCACAGCACAAGTGACTGTCGCCACACAACTGCACATCCACCCCGATCGCCCGCAAGACACCCTCAACCTTGCCGCGAATTTGCTGGCCGTGTTGCAGCGTGCACGGCGGATGGTAGGCCACACGATGCGTGATTTTCCCGCGTAACTTTTCCTGCAACTGCGCTTCGAAGGCCGGCATGATTTCACTCAGATCGCGCGTCAAGGCCGAGATGCGTGCAGCCTTGTCGGCATACATCGTGTCATGACGCAGCAGGTGGCCGTAATCCTTGACCATACTGCCGCAACCGGAAGCCGTCATCACGATCGCTTCGGCTCCGGCTTCCACCATCGGCCACCAGGCGTCAATATTGGCGCGCATGTCATTGAGCCCGCCGTCCTGGTCATTGAGATGGAAACGGATCGCGCCACAGCAACCGGCCTTGGGTGCCACCACTAGCTGCACACCGAGCGCATCAAGCACCCGTGCGGTTGCCGCGTTGATGTTCGGTGCCATCGACGGCTGCACGCAGCCGTCGAGTAGCAGCATCTTGCGCGCATGTTCGCGCATCGGCATCAGCCCGCGCGCACGCGCTACTGGCACCTTGCTGCGCAAGGCCTTCGGCAACAGCGGACGCAACAACTGACCGGTTTTCATCGCCGGCGTGAACAGCCACTTGCGTGGCAGCGCCTCTTTCAGCGCTGTGCGCACCAGTTGCTGCGCGAGCGGACGCGGCACTTGGGCATCGACCGCCTTGCGGCCGATTTCGAGCAGACGACCGTATTGCACGCCCGATGGACAGGTCGATTCACAGTTACGACAGCTCAGGCAACGATCCAGATGCAGCTGGGTTTTGCTGGTCGGCTTGACGCCTTCGAGGACTTGCTTGATCAGGTAAATACGGCCGCGTGGGCCATCGAGTTCGTCGCCCAGCAGCTGATAGGTCGGACAGGTGGCGGTACAAAAACCGCAATGCACGCAAGCGCGCAGGATGGCATCGGCTTCGATGCCGTCGGGGGTGTTCTTGATGAAATCGGCAAGATTGGTTTGCATGAATCAGAGCTCCGGATACAGACGGCCCGGATTGAAAATACCGGCGGGGTCGAACGAGGTTTTCAGGCGGCGATGGATTGCCGCGACGGCAGGGGCCAGCGGATGGAAGACGCCAACGGCTTTATCGTCACCACCGTACAGTGTGGCGTGGCCACCGGCCTTGCTGGCGGCAGCGCGGATGACGGCGGCTGGCGCGCTGGTTTGTAGCCAGCGCTGCGCACCACCCCATTCGATTAACTGGGTGCCTGGCAAATCGAGTGGCGGCGTGGCTGAGGGCACCGACAGGCGCCACAACGCATTGTGTTCGTCTGCAAAAAAAGTATTGCTCTGCTCGCGCAGGTCGCGCCACAGGCTGGCCGGATCGGCGACGACGTCGCCGCCGATACGAATTTCAGCCGCAGCCACTGCGGCACGCGCGCCTGACAGACGCACCATCAACTGGCCATCGCACCAGGCGCTGGCCGAAATCGGCAATGGTTGGCCGCCCCAGGCATTGAGTTGCTCGATGGCTTGCGCGTGGCTCATCGCCAACTGGCGCGTGGTTTCGGCGAACGGCTTCGGCAAGACCTTCACCGACATTTCAAGTAACAGCCCGAGTGTACCGAGCGACCCCGCCAGCAAACGCGAGACATCGTAACCGGCGACGTTCTTCATCACCTGCCCGCCAAAATGCAGCACTTCACCGTGGCCATCCATCAGCACCGCGCCGAGCATGAAATCACGCACCGCACCGGCGGCGGCACGACGCGGACCGGATAAGCCGCTGGCAACTACACCACCCAGCGTCGCGCCATCCCCGTAGAACGGTGGCTCGAAGGCCAACATCTGGTTCTTCTGGTCGAGTGCCGCTTCGATCTCGGCCAGCGGCGTGCCGCAGCGCGCTGTGATGACCAGCTCCGTCGGATCGTAATCGATGATGCCGGTGTAGGCGCGGGTATCAAGCAGCGTGCCGTGCGGTGCCTGACCGTACCAGTCCTTGGTGCCACCGCCGCGCAATTGCAACGGTGTGCCTTGCTCGCCAGCATCGCGCACGCGCTGGCGGAATTGTTCGAGTACCTGATTCATGATGTCTTTCAAAAGCGGGGCAGGTCAGGAAATTTCAATTGACCGCGCTGCACATGCATTTTTCCGTATTCGGCGCAGCGATGCAGAGATGGAATGGCCTTGTCCGGATTAAGCAGGAAGGCGGTATCGAATGCGCGCTTGACCGCGAAGAACGCTTCGCGCTCCTGCGGCGAGTACTGCACGCACATCGAGTTGATTTTTTCGATGCCGACGCCGTGTTCGCCAGTGATCGTGCCACCGACTTCAACGCACAGCTCAAGAATCTCGGCACCGAAAGCTTCGGCTTGATGAAATTCACCGGGCTTGTTGGCATCGAACAAAATCAGCGGATGCAGGTTGCCGTCACCGGCATGGAACACGTTGGCGCAGCGCAAACCGTATTTAACTTCCATCTCGCCAATGCGCAGCAGCACGTCAGCCAACCGCTTGCGCGGGATGGTGCCATCCATGCAGTAGTAATCCGGCGAAATGCGACCGGCTGCCGGAAACGCATTTTTGCGACCGGACCAGAAGCGCATGCGCTCTTCATCCGAACCGGACACCGATATCTTGGTCGCACCGCTGGCCGTCAGAATCGCTGTCATGCGCGCGATTTCTTCCTGCACTTCTTCCGGCGTGCCATCGGATTCGCACAACAGGATCGCGGCGGCATCGATGTCGTAGCCTGCCTTGACGAACGGCTCGACCATGCGCGAACTGGTGCGGTCCATCATTTCCAGTCCGGCCGGGATGATGCCGGCACCGATCACATCGGCCACCGCGTTGCCACCTTTGACGACATCATCGAACGACGCCATGATCACGCAGGCTTGTTGCGGCTTCGGAATCAGCCGCACTGTCACTTCGGTGACGATGCCGAGCATGCCTTCAGAACCAATGAACACCGCCAGCAAATCGAGGCCCGGTGCATCGAGTGCGCCATTGCCCAGTTCGACGATATCGCCATCGATGGTGACGATGCGCACACGCATCACGTTATGCACGGTCAATCCATATTTGAGGCAATGCACACCGCCGGAGTTTTCGGCCACGTTGCCACCGATGGAGCAGGCAATTTGCGACGACGGGTCAGGCGCGTAGTACAAGTTATGAGGAGCAGCAGCCTCCGAAATCGCCAGGTTGCGTACGCCCGGCTGGACGACTGCTGTGCGTGATACCGGATCGACCTTGATGATGCGATTGAGCTTGGCGGTGGACAGCACCAGCCCGTCGGCAATCGGCGTGGCACCGCCGGACAACCCCGTACCCGCACCGCGCGGCACGATCGGCAGTTTCATGTCACGGCACAGCTGCAGGATCTGCACCAATTGCGCTTCGGTGTCCGGCAACGCCACGACCATCGGCATTTGCCGATAGGCCGCCAGGCCATCGCATTCGTAGGGGCGGACATCTTCGTCATTGAACAGCACGCAGCGCTCTGGCAAGAGTCGACGCAGGGCGTCGACGACATCACGCTGTCGGGTAACGGTGTAAGGGAGATCGGCAACTGCATTCATGATCGGTTCCAGTGGGAGGGCAGTCTTGTATCTTAACGGATCGCCGGGATCGGTGCGTTTCAAATGCTTGCGGGGTTGGGTGAAATGTTTTCAGGTGGGGTGTCTGTTCCAAACAATTTGCAACTCCCGGACGCGAGCCACTGGGGGACGATCGGGTGATATGCAATGGCCGTGGGGGACGTGGAACTGTTCCGCAGTGGATGCGGGCATCTCCGGATTGATCATCACCGAGCACCGGTAGGCTCCGCAACCGCAGTCAATCCATTCGGTGCAATGCCCTGCGGTTATTGCACCCTACGAATAGCTAACTGCGCACCAAAAAAAGGGCACCGCAAGCGCGGCACCCCTCGCTGACTGGCCCGATAATCAGAACCAGTCAGAAACCATCAATACCAATCAGCCGCAAGCGCCAATATTGCCGCATTGCGTACACCGCTCGCAACCATCGCTCTTGATGACGGCATGGGCGCCGCATTCCGAGCATTTCTTGCCGACCGGCGTAAACGCCATCGTGCTGCGGACTTCCTGCTCGACAGGTTCCTGAGCAAACAAGTCCAGCTCGGGACGCGCGCGCTGCGCCAACACCTGCACCGGGATCTGGTTCGCATCGGCGTCGAGGAAGCCACGCTTGATCAGCATGCGTTGCAGTGCATAACCAATGGCGGCGACTTCTGAATCATGATGCATCGGGATGCGCGCGCCGTCTTCTTCCTTGATGAAGAAACCACAGCGGATCGGGCCCTTGTCCCAGACCACTTCACGCAAGTCGGCCAACGCCTTGGCAACTGATCCACCGGAACGTGCAGCCATCGACAGCAGACGCATCGACGACGTAATCCATTGCTGGTCGGCGGTCTTCTGACCGGCCGGCATGAAGAATTCGAACGGCCGCTCGATCACGACCGGCTGACCATTGACGACACCGGCGACGTTGATGAAGCTGACCGTCAGGTAGACCGTCTTGCGTCCTTCGTACGTGAAGTACTCGACCTTTGAAGTGACCGATTGCAGGTCCCCAGTCGGACGGCTATCGAACTGCTTGCGCAATGGATCATTGTCCGGACCGACCGCAACGGCGGCAACTTCCGGTGCGGCTGACTTGACCGACAACACGCTGCCCAGGATCGCATTCGGACGATACGTCGCCAAACCCTTCAGGCCGGCTTTCCAGCCATCCATGTACAAGTTGCGGAACTCATCAAAATCGTAATCCGCCGGAACGTTGACGGTCTTCGAGATCGAGGTGTCCACGAAAGGCTGCACCGATTCCAGCATTTTCATGTGATCCGTCGCCGACATCGTCAGCGCCGAGACAAACTGCGGTGGCAGCTTGCTGTCGTCGGAAACATCGAAACCCATCTGGCGATACAGGCGCCAGGCGTGATCGGCCACTTCAAATTCCTGAATCGAACCATCCATCATGCGTTTCTTGCGGGTGTAGTTCCACGAGAACGCTGGCTCGATGCCGTTCGAGGCGTTGTCACCAAAGACCAGCGTGATGGTGCCGGTAGGCGCAATCGACAACAGGTGCGAATTGCGGATACCGAAGGTGGCAATACCTTCGCGAATATCAGCCGGCAAGCGGCTGACGAAGGCACCGGCAAGGTATTTGACCGCATCGAACAACGGAAACGCACCCTTTTCCTTGGCCAGATCGACCGAGGCACGGTACGCGGCGTCGCGCATTTCTTCCGACACCTTGGCCGCGAAAGTGCGACCGGCATCGGAGTCATAACGAATACCCAGCATCACCATTGCACTACCCAGACCAAGAAAGCCGAGGCCGATGCGGCGCTTGTTCATCGCTTCGAGGCGCTGCTCTTCCAGCGGCCATTGCGAGGCATCGAGCACGTTGTCGAGGAAGCGGATGCCAACCTGCACCAACTGGCTGAACTTGGCGTAGTCGAAACTGGCGCGCTCGCTAAATGGATCGGTCACGCACAGCGTCAGGTTGACCGAACCGAGGTCGCAACAACCGTAGTCAGGCAGCGGTTGTTCGGCACACGGGTTGGTGGCTTCGATTTTTTCGCAGTAGTACAGGTTGTTTTCCTGATTCATGCGGTCGATGTACAAAATACCTGGCTCAGCGAAGTCGTAGGTGGACTGCATCATCAGACCCCAGATTTCCTGCGCGGCGATTTCGCGGTAGACCCACATGCCATCGGCGCGCTGGAATGCGCCCGACTGCATCAGTTCATTGCCCGGGACAGCCTTGTGGATCAACTGGATGGTGCCGTTGCTGGCCACGGCTTGCATGAACGCATCGGTCACGCCAACCGACAGGTTGAAGTTTGACAGGCTGCCATCGCGCTTGGCGGTAATAAAGTTAAGCACATCCGGGTGATCGCAATTAAGCACACCCATCTGGGCGCCACGACGGGCACCGGCAGACTCGACCGTCGAGCAAGAGCTATCGAATACACGCATGTAGGAGATCGGGCCGGACGCACGCGAGTTGGTGCCTTTAACCAGCGCGCCTTCAGGGCGGATTTCGGAAAAATTGTAGCCAACGCCACCAC
This sequence comes from Minisyncoccia bacterium, assembly GCA_047621345.1. Taxonomy (GTDB): domain Bacteria; phylum Pseudomonadota; class Gammaproteobacteria; order Burkholderiales; family Burkholderiaceae_D; genus Actimicrobium. The sequence continues at coordinate 13,316 of JBLHLW010000031.1, forward strand.
CGCGGCGCATGGTTTCGGCGGCCTGTGCGATTGCGGTATAAATGCCCGGCTTGCCGTCGCTAAAGCCGGTGACCGAATCACCAACCGGTTGCACGAAACAGTTCATCAGGGTTGCCTTGAGCGGCAAACCGGCGGCGGAATTAATCCGGCCAGCCGGCACCCAACCGTTTTGCTGAGCCCAGAGAAATTTGGCGGTCCATGCCTTGCGGTTCTTGGCATTGGTCTCCGGCTCGGCGATGCCCTTGGCGACACGCAGACGCAGGTCGTCAAGCGTGCGCTCGTCGCCCTTGGCGTATTTCTCGAGCATCGTGTCGGTAGAAATTTCTTGTGGCGCCATGGTAGACGCAAAGGCGGATGAATTGACGGGAGCGTTCATGATTGTTTCCTTGGTATAGAACAAGAGTCTGTTCCGCTCGGGAACAGGCTGGTCAGGATGAAGAATAGGGTGATTGCCAGGGTACTTTTAGTGCGGTGTTCGGCCAGTGCAAGGACGCGCATGCCGAAATCAGGAACGAAGCATAAACTGTTTCCAGCTACTTGGTGGAGGAGAGACTGCAAGTAGTTTGTACTACCCAAAAGCATCTCTTGTTGATCAAGCTTACTCAAAGGCAGTCAGCAGCCAATCGACAAACAAAGCCACCTCCGGTCGCTCGATGACTGACTTTTCGTACACACAATAATAGGCATGGGGAGGCGTGCGCAACTCGATATCGAACAGGCGCACCACGTCGCCAGCGGCAATCATCTGGGCCGCGAAATGCTGGCGCGTCAGGCCGATGCCGTGGCCGTGCTTGATCGATTCGAGCAACAGGCCCAGATCGTCGACACGCAAGCCCGTACTCGGCTCCTGCCAATCCAGCCCGGCTGCCTCGAACCACGGCTGCCACGGTTCCAGCGCCGAACGCAACAGGTTGGCTTTTTTCAGATCAGCCGGCGTGGCGACGCCGCCTATGCTCGCCAGATAAGCCGGACTGGCCACCGCAAACGCCGGCTCCTCGAACAGCTTGCGGGTCACGATGTTGGTGTACTTCCCGGCACCGAAGCGGATCTCGACGTCGCTTTCGGACAGACTCAGATCGTACAGCGGCACCGACAGAAACAACTCGACGGCGATGTGCGGATGCAAGCGCGTAAAATGCGCCAACTGCGGCACCAGCAAGTAGCGCGCGAAGGTCGGCGGCACCGTGATTTTCAGGCGCGGCTGGGCCGGCACACCGCGATGCGGCATCGGGAAATCATTGAGCGCTTGCAACGCCGAACGCACCACATCGAGATAACGCCGACCGAAGTCGGACAGCGCGACACTGCGGCTATCGCGAATGAACAGTCGCTCGCCAACAAACTCCTCGAGCAACCGGATGCGGTGCGACAACGCCGACGGCGTGATGCAGAGCTCCTCGGCAGCCAGTGCAAAGGAGAGAAAACGGGCGGCGGCTTCGAACGCCGACAACGCATGAACCGGGGGAAGTCGTGAGGCCATTACTTTTCTTGAAGAGGAGGATGGTGCTGCCGCAAAAGGTGACAGTGTATTACCAGCGAATGATCTTACCGGGATTCATGATGTTCTTCGGATCAAGCGCGTGTTTGATCGCGCGCATCGTGTCGATTGCGTCGGCACCATGCTCCTCGATCAAAAAATCCATCTTGTGCAAGCCGACGCCATGCTCGCCGGTACAAGTGCCGTCCATCGCTAGCGCCCGTGTGACCATGCGCGCATTGATCGCCTCAGCCTGTGCGATGTCGGCTTCATCCTGCGGATCAACCATCATCAGCACATGAAAATTGCCGTCACCGACATGGCCGATGATCGAGTACACCATCTGGTGCTGCTCGCAATCGGCCTTGGTATCGAGGATGCATTCGGCCAGCCGCGAGATCGGCACACAGCAATCGGTCGAGATCGCCGTGCAGCCGGGTCGCAACTGCAACAACGCAAAATAGGCATTGTGCCGCGCCGCCCATAACCGGCTGCGCTCTTCGGGACGCGTCGCCCAATCAAAACCGGTGGCATGGTGCGTGGCGACGATGTCGCGCACCTGCGCCGCCTGTTCGGCGACCGACGCCGTGCTGCCGTGGAATTCAAACAGCAGCAACGGTTGTTCCGGCAAGCCGAGGTGGTCATGGGCATTGATCGCACGCACGCCGTTTTCGTCGAGGAACTCAACCCGCGCCACTGGCACGCCAAACTGGATCAACTCGATCACGGCATTGACCGCATCGCCGGCACTGGCAAACGAACAGACCGCCGCCGAGATCGCTTCCGGTTGCGGATAGAGCCGCACCGTGACTTCGGTGATGATGCCGAGTGTGCCTTCGCTGCCGACGTACAAGCGGGTCAGATCGTAACCGGCCGAGGATTTGCGGGCGCGGGTACCGGTACGTATGACGCGGCCATCAGCGGTGACCACGGTCAGTGCCAGCGTATTTTCACGCATCGTGCCGTAGCGCACGGCGTTGGTACCAGAGGCGCGGGTCGCGGCCATACCGCCTAACGATGCATCCGCACCCGGATCGATGGGGAAAAACAGGCCAGTGTCCTTGAGTGCGACATTGAGTTGTTTGCGGGTGACCCCGGCCTGCACGGTCGCGGTCAGGTCTTCGGCATGGATGGCGATGACGCTATTGAATTGCGAAAGATCAATCGAGATACCGCCCTGCAGCGCCAGCACATGGCCTTCGAGCGAGGTGCCGGAACCGAACGGGATCACCGGTACGCCATGCGTATTGCAAGCACTGACAATGGCGGCGACTTCCTCGGTCGAGTGGGCAAACGCCACGGCATCGGGCAACATCGGCGCGTAGGACGACTCGTCGCGGCCATGATGTTCACGCATCGCCTGCGTGGTCGACAGGCGCTCGCCGAGCAGTGCCTGCAACTGGGCGAGCAAGATCGGCGGCAGCGGTTTTCTGAGTGCGGCGAGGTGGACGATGTGGTTCATGGACGGACTCCTTCGAGACAAGGATTTTACCCTGCGCGCGTGGCAAGCCTGAAGCTTTTGACGTATCCTCAGTTCCTCTTTGAACCTTACTGGCGATCACTCACATGGGCAACCGACTCTCAAAAATAGCTACCCGCACCGGCGACAAGGGCACCACCGGACTAGGCGACGGCAGCCGCATCGACAAGGATGCACTGCGCGTCCATGCGATGGGCGACGTCGACGAACTCAATTCACACATCGGCATGCTGCTGTGCGAAGAACTGCCGCCGGCCCTGCGTGAAGAACTGGTCTCGATCCAGCATGACCTGTTCGACATGGGCGGCGAACTCTGCATTCCCGGCTACACGATGATCACCGACGCGCAAGTGCTGCGTCTCGATTCGCTGCTGGAAAAATACAATGCCGACCTGCCGGCACTGAAAGACTTCATCCTGCCAGCCGGCTCCCGCGGCGCGGCAATTGCCCATGTCTGCCGCACCGTCTGCCGCCGCGCCGAGCGCCAGATCGTCAGTCTCGGCAAAGTCGAGACAATCAACGATGCGCCACGTCAGTACATGAACCGGCTATCCGATTTGCTATTCGTGCTCTCGCGCGTACTGAACCGGTTCGGCGGTGGCAGTGATGTGCTGTGGCAAAAAGAACGCCAGCGCGACCTGTAACCTCTGATCTGCGCTGCGGCGTCTGCGGGTCGTTGTTCTACCCGCAGTTCAGCCGAATCGTTGTCGCACCGAAGCGATAATTCCCTCTGCATCAAGGCCGACCCCGGCCAGCAATTGCCCCACGTCGCCATGATCGATGAACGCGTCGGGCAAGCCCAGATGCAGGATAGGCCGAACCATGCCGGCCGCAGCCAATGCTTCGGCAACCGCTGAACCAGCCCCGCCCATCAGCGCACCCTCTTCGACGGTCACGATGGCGTCGTGCGTCAAAGCCAGTTCCTTGACCAGATCACTATCAAGCGGTTTGACGAAGCGCATGTTGACTACGGTCGCATTGAGGCTTTCGCCGGCCTGCAAACTCGGCGCCACCATCGTGCCAAACGCCAGGATCGCAACCCGCTCGCCCTGCCGGCGCACTTGTGCCTTACCCATCGGCAGCGCCGTCAGCGGCGCGGCAATAGCCACGCCGGGACCCGCACCGCGCGGATAGCGCACCGCTGCCGGACCCGGATACAGATAAGCCGTCGTCAGCATCTGGCGGCATTCGTTTTCGTCGGAGGCGGCCATCACCACCATGTTCGGAATGCAGCGCAGGAACGCCATGTCGTAATTGCCGGCATGCGTGGCGCCATCGGCACCGACCAGTCCAGCCCGATCCAGCGCAAACGTCACATCGAGGTTCTGCAACGCGACATCATGGATCAGCTGGTCATAGCCGCGTTGCAGGAACGTCGAGTAAATCGCCAGCACCGGCTTGAGTTCTTCGGTGGCCATTCCGGCGGCGAACGTCACCGCGTGCTGCTCGGCGATACCGACGTCAAAGTAGCGATCTGCGTACAACTGCTCGAAACGCACCATGCCCGAACCTTCGCGCATGGCTGGGGTAATGCCGATCAAGCGCTTGTCCTGCGCCGCCATGTCGCACAGCCAGTCACCGAAGACTTGCGTGTAGGTGGTCTTGCCCGGCACCGTCGCCGGCTTGATGCCGACCTCGGGATTGAATTTTCCGGGACCGTGATAGAGCACCGGGTCCGCTTCAGCGAGCTTGTAGCCCTGACCTTTTTTGGTCACCACGTGCAAGAATTGCGGGCCTTTCAGGTGCTTGAGGTTTTGCAGCGTCGGGATCAGCGAGTCGAGGTCATGGCCATCGATCGGGCCGATGTAATTGAAACCGAATTCCTCGAACATCGTGGCCGGCACGATCATGCCTTTGGCATGTTCCTCGAGGCGTTTGGCCAGTTCCCGCATCGGCGCGGGCAACACCGACTTGCCGACATTCTTGGCGGCGGCGTAGAACTTGCCCGACATCAACCGCGCCAGATAGTGGTTCAGTGCGCCTACCGGTGGCGAAATCGACATGTCGTTGTCGTTGAGGATGACCAGCAAGTTGATGTCGTCGTAGACCCCGGCATTGTTCATCGCCTCGAACACCATGCCAGCCGTCATCGCGCCATCGCCAATGATGGCAACGGCATGACGGTTCTCGCCCTTGGCACGCGCCGCCAGCGCCATCCCGAGCGCGGCCGAAATCGAGGTCGACGAATGGGCCGTACCGAAGGTGTCGTATTCGCTTTCAGCGCGGCGCGGAAAACCCGAAATACCATCGCGCTGACGCAGCGTGTGCATCTGATCGCGCCGGCCAGTGAGTATCTTGTGGGGATACGTCTGATGACCAACATCCCAGACCAGCCGGTCTTCCGGGGTATTGAAGACGTAATGCAGCGCGATCGTCAGCTCGACCGTACCGAGATTGGACGACAGATGGCCGCCGGTTTTGGACACCGAATCGATGACGAATGTGCGCAATTCATCGGCGACCTTGCGCAGTTGATTGCGTGGCAGACGGCGCAAGTCCGCAGGCTGATTGATTGTTTTGAGGTATTCCATAGCTAGGCTTTCCGCTGCACGATCAAGTCCGCGAGGTCGCGCAAATGTCGTGCTTTGTCTCCGAATGGCAGGACGGCCCGATGCGCGTCGCTACGTAATTTTTCTGCCAGTGCACGCGAGGGCTCAAGGCCCAAAATCGATACATACGTGGGCTTGTGGTCGGCAGCATCCTTGCCGGCAGTCTTGCCCAGCGTGGCCGAATCAGCGGTCGCATCGAGCACATCGTCGATAACTTGAAACGCAAGGCCAATGGCTGCCGCATAGGCTTCCAGCGCGGCCGTGGCATCGGCATCCGGCGTCGTGCCGCACCATGCGCCCAGCAAGACCGACGCGCGCAGCAGCGCACCGGTTTTCAGGCGATGCATCTGTTCCAGTTCGACCAGCGTCAGATCCACACCGACACTGGCAAGATCAATCGCCTGACCGCCGCACATGCCGGTCGAGCCAGCGGCCTCGGCCAGCAAACGCAGCATCGCCACCGCGCGGGCGGGATCAATCTCCATCCCGGCCAGCACCAGAAAAGCCTGCGCTTGCAACGCATCGCCCACTAGCAGCGCGGTCGCTTCGTCGTACGCAACATGCACGGTCGGCTTGCCACGGCGCAGCGCATCATCGTCCATGCACGGCATGTCGTCATGCACCAGAGAATAAGCATGGATCATTTCAACCGCCGACGCGGCGCGCGCGACATTGGCCGGCGCCGCATCGAACAGTTCGGCGGCGGCCTGCACCAGCAGAGGCCGCACACGCTTGCCGCCATCGAGTGCCGCGTAGCGCATTGCTGCATGCAACTTCAACGGCAACTGGTCGGCATGCGGCAGATAGCCGTCAAGCGCGCGTTCGGCATCGGCCTGCGTCACGCGCATCCAGCCATCAAAATCGATCATTCGACCGCCTCACCGGCAACGCCATCGAGTGGCTTGAGCATGTCACCTTCGAGTACTCGCACCTGGTGATCGACCTTGTCGAGCTGGACCGCACAGAATTTGACCAGTTCGGAGCCGCGCTTGTAGGCCGCTACCGAGGCTTCCAGCGGCAACTCGCCGGCTTCCATTTGCGCCACCAACCGGGCGAGTTCCGCCATCGCCTCTTCGAACGAGGCGGGGGTGTCTGCAGCAGGAAGTTTTTTTGACATGGCGGGCACGCGTAATGGAAAGTCCGTCATTTTAGAGCAATCCCCACGATGAAGCCGAAAAGATCCCGCTATCGCGGCATCAAGGCAGTTTTGCTTGAAAAAACCTGTTCCTGCCATCCCAATCTCGTCAGGTATAATTGCCGGTTCTGTCCAAGAATTCCCTTTTTCATGTCATTTGAACACAGGTTTTTGCGGGTTCTTTCTCTCTTAGGTTGGTGAAAATTAATTTGGGGGTGGGATGTCCGATCTGGCTACCAATGCCAAACTGGAGCGCTCAAGCGCACAGCTTCCGGTCAACGTCTACTTCGACGAAAAGTTATATCAGCAGGAAATCCAGCAATTGTTCCGTCAGGGACCACGTTATGTCGGCCATCAATTAATGGTGCCCGAGGTCGGAGACTTTTCGACACTGCCGTGGGAAAACGAAGGTCGCATGCTAGTGCGAAATGCGCACGGGATTGAACTGTTATCAAATGTCTGCCGGCATCGCCAGGCCAAGATGTTAAACGGTCGCGGCCATGCCACTAACATCGTCTGTCCACTTCATCGCTGGACCTATGACCTCAAAGGTGAATTGCTGGGCGCACCGCATTTTGCCGAAACCCCGTGTCTGAACCTGTCGACAACCGCACTGCAAAACTGGAACGGTCTGCTGTTCGAACAGAACGGCTTCGATGTCGCCAGCACATTTGGCCAACTCGACGTGATGCCGGCACTCGATTTCGAGGGCTACCTGCTTGACCATGTCGAGGTCCACGAATGCAACTACAACTGGAAGACCTTCATTGAAGTCTATCTGGAGGACTACCACGTCGAACCGTTCCATCCGGGCCTCGGCAGCTTTGTGAGTTGCGATGAGTTGAAATGGCAGTTCGGTCAGCACTTCAGCGTCCAGACCGTCGGCGTCAAACAGGGACTGGCCAAGGCCGGCTCACCCAAATATCGCAAGTGGCAAGAACAAGTTCTCAAATTCCGCAATGGTGCCGTGCCCGACTATGGCGCGATCTGGCTCACGCTCTATCCGAACGTGATGGTCGAGTGGTATCCGCACGTGCTGGTGGTCTCGACGCTATGGCCAACCGGTCCGCAAACAACGACCAACGTGGTCGAGTTTTATTACCCGGAAGAGATCGTGCTGTTCGAGCGCGAGTTCATCGAAGCCGAACGGGCTGCCTACATGGAGACCTGCCTCGAGGACGATGAAATCGCGCTGCGCATGGATGCTGGTCGCAAGATCCTGCTCGACCGGGGTGTCAGCGAAGTCGGCCCTTACCAGTCGCCGATGGAGGATGGCATGCAGCATTTTCACGAATGGTATCGGGCTCACATTGCGTTCTGACCGCGCGATGCAATCACTCTGGATGCTGCTGGCGACCTTCCTGTTCGCCATCATGGGCGTGTGCGTCAAGCTCGCCTCGGACTATTACAGCATCGCTGAAATCGTGATGGCGCGCGGCACTATCGGCGTCATCGTCATCGGTGCGCTAGTGTTCTTGCGCGGCGAAACGCTGCGCACCCGCTTTGCCGGCCACCACTTGTGGCGTTGTACCGTCGGTGTGGTCGCATTCTGGATGTGGTTCTATGCGATCGCCCAATTACCGCTGTCGATGGCGATGACCCTCAATTACATGGCGCCAATCTGGATCGCCGCGATCCTGTTCGTCGGCGGCTGGTGGCGCGGCGTGCGCAGTTTCGAACCCGGCATGATCGTCGCGATTACGGCCAGCTTTGTCGGCGTGACGCTGCTGCTGCAACCGGCGATGCATGCGTCGCAATGGGCGGGCGCGCTGGTGGCGCTGGCCTCGGGGATGCTGGCGGCGCTGGCGTATCTGCAGGTGCGCGAGCTCGGAAAAATGGGTGAACCGGAATCGCGCGTGGTGTTTTATTTCTCATTGACCAGCATGCTGGCCGGACTGGGCGGCATCTTGCTGGCACCCGGCCCGCTGGCCGATACTGCGCTGTGGCATGTGCCGTCGACCAGAGGACTGCTGTTATTGCTGGCCATAGGCGGCTGCGCCACGGTCGCGCAAATGGCGATGACACGCGCGTACCGCCTCGGCAAAGTCCTCGTCACCGCCAACCTGCAATACACCGGCATTGTCTTTTCCAGCTTCTGGGGCGTGCTGTTGTGGCAGGATGTACTGGGCTGGCTGGGTTGGAGCGGGATTGCGGTGATCCTGTCGAGTGGACTTGCCGCAACTTATTACAACACCCGCAACATCAGTAACAGTACGGTATCGGTGACCACCTCGGACCCGATTTCAGTCGAGGTATAGCGACGAATGTTTCCGTTGACGGAAAACGAAACGGCTGGCATGTTGTCGCACAATGGCGTGGTCAAGGCGGTGGTCCTGATTTTGAGTGCGCTCTACTTTTTCTGGAAATCCTCCCATGTTGATGCAATCTCTTCTTTTCGTTGCCGGTCTCATCGCGCTCGTTCTGGGCGCCAGTTCATTGGTGCGGGGTGCATCGAAACTGGCGCTGTCGTTCGGCATCTCGCCGCTGGTAGTGGGCCTGACCATCGTCGCCTTCGGCACCAGCGCGCCGGAAATGGCGGTCTCCACCGGCGCGGTACTCAACGGTCAAACCGACATCGCGATCGGCAACGTCGTCGGCAGCAATATTTTCAATGTGCTGTTTATCTTGGGCATCAGTGCGCTGGTCGCGCCGCTGATCGTGCACGTGCAACTCATTCGGCAGGAAGTCCCCATCATGATCGGCTCGGCCTTGCTGCTGGTCGCATTGGGTCTCGATGGCACGCTCAGCTGGTGGGAGGGCGCCCTCCTTCTGGCCCTAATGGTGGTCTATACCGTGTTCCTGATCGTTCAATCACGCCGCGAATCGTCGGCCAACACGACCGAATTCGACGCCGAATTGCAACCCGCGACAACCACTGACTGGGACGGCAAGTGGCCTGCTCAGGCTGCCCTGATTATCGTCGGACTGTTGTTGCTGGTGCTGGGTTCGGACTGGCTGGTCTCGGCCTCCGTGGTGTTTGCCAAAGCACTGGGCGTGAGCGACCTCGTGATCGGCCTGACCATCGTCGCGGCAGGCACATCGATGCCCGAGGTGGCGACCTCACTGACGGCCGCATTCAAGGGCGAGCGCGACATCGCGGTAGGAAACGTGGTGGGCAGCTGTACGTTCAACATCCTCGGCTGTCTGGGCCTGAGCAGCCTCGCTTCGGGCAGTCTTGGCCTGCCACTGGCACAGTCGGTCCTGACATTCGACATCTGGGTCATGCTGGCCGCACTGCTAGCCTGCCTGCCTGTGTTCCTGAGCGGCCGCGAGATAGCGCGTTGGGAGGGCGGCGTGCTCCTGGCTTACTACGTGGCCTATGTGGCCTACTTGATCATGGCGTCACAACAGCACGATGCGCTGCCTGGCTTCTCATCCGTCATGCTCAGCTTTGTCGTACCCTTGACCATCATCACTGTCGTGGTGACCCTCCTGCGTAACAAGTCCTCTGATGCGCATTCGTGAACGGGTGTTGGTGTCGATGGTCGGACGGTTGCATTGCTGAGGTAATTTAGCGACGGTAGTCAGTGCATTCGGTGCAATGCCCTGCGGTTATTGCACCCTACGGAATTGACGGACGCTTTCGGTTCGCGCGCGTGGGCACATAAAGACGTGCCCACCCTACGGGTTGCGGTTGCGGTTGCGGTTGATTTTGAAGTTGAAGTTGAAGTTGACGTGGCCTTTGACGTGTTCCGCATTGAAGCAGCTGCCAAAAGTCGGAGTCAGGCAGGGGATAAGAAGGCCGCACTGTTTGAGGTGAAGCAGGGGTTTCGGATCGCATGCGATCCGCCTGCGTAACGGGATTCGCTTGCAAGCGAATCTGCGCCCTGCAAGGGAAGCGAGTTTGCGGCCTTCCCCCTGACTGGCTCCGGCTTTTGGGAACCCGCAGGGCAGCCGCTTCGCGGTCGCCTTTTTCTTGGTGTCTTCTTTTTGGCGAAGCAAAAAAAAGAACCGGCTGCCGGGCCACACCCGGCTTGGTCGTGGCGGAGTGCATACAGGATCAGTTACCGCCGTCAGAGCATGTGGTGCAATGCCCTGCGGTTATTGCACCCTACGATTTGAAGTTGCAGTTGCCCTGTTCCACATTGCTAGAGTTGCTAAAAATGCTAGCCAGGCAAGGGATCAGAAAAGCGTACGCGCAACGAAAACCAGCGAGCTCAAGAGCGAACGGATAATGATTGCGGGACCATCATGCCGCCATCGCCCGCCGCAACTGCTCGACCAACTCGATCAATCGCGGCCGCACTTCCTGCACCAGGAAATCCGCTGACAAAGTGAATGCAGGCCCTCCGCAATTGATGCTGACGGGCGTGCTGCCATCCGGCGGTCGAAACGCGATCGCGATCGCATTCACACCCGGCTGCCAATCACCGATCGAGGTACAGCAACCGAACTCCCGATATTCGTCCAGCGCGCGTTGCACGCTTGCGTGCAGCACCGGCCAACCCGCCTCGTCGAGCTCCCGCGCCCGTGCCAGCACATCGTTGCGTTCGCCCTGCGGCGCCACAGCCAGATAAGCCCGCCCCATTGCCGTACTAGCCAGCGGAATGCGTGAGCCGACATCAAGGCTCAGCGTCAGTGCAGCCTGACTGCGACAATTTTCGACATAAATCATACTGAGCCGGTCACGCATACCCAGCGACACCATCGCATGCGAAAAATCCGCCAGCTGCTGCATCGCCGGTCGCGCCAACTGGCGCACGTCGAGTCGGCTCAGCATTGCACTGCCTAGCGATAGCGTGGCGGTACCAAGTCTATACTTTCCGGTATCTTCATCGAACTGCAAGTAGCCTAACTTGGTCAATGTGTAGGTCAGACGCGAGACAGTCGACTTCGGCAACTTGCTACGCTCGGCCAGTTCCTGATTGCCCAGCATCTTGTCACCGGAACGAAAGCACGCCAGCAACTCCAGCCCACGCGCCAGCGCTGTCACGAAGTGACGGTCTTCCTTGACCACAGCGGGCTTGCTGGCCAACTCACTCATCGTCAACGCTCGCCAGTTTATGCAACTCGCGCTTGAGAATTTTGCCGCTGGCCGCAGCCGGCAGGCTGGCCAGCGCAATGATCTCCGCCGGCATTTTGTACGGCGACAAATTGGCCCGCAGATAGTCGTGCAGGTGAGCCCGGTCGAGCACGATCGTCGGCCGCACTTCAATGAAAGCCAGTACTTCTTCATTGTCGGCACTGCTGCGCCCGATTACCGCCGACTGCACGATGCCCGGATAGGCGTTGAGGACTTGCTCGACTTCGACCGGATAGACATTGAAGCCCGAGCGGATGATCAGTTCCTTGCTACGGCCGACAATGGTGACCGCCCCATCGGCATCGATGCGGGCCAGATCACCGGTATGCAGCCAGCCATCCGGTGTCAGCACCTCCGCGCTGGCCTCCGGTGCGCGGTAATAACCGGCCATGACGTTGGGGCCGCGCACCTGTAATTCACCGATGCCGTCGACATCCTCGATCAGCGTGTCGAGCCGGATCTCGATTCCTTCGATGGCCGGACCAACCGAACAATCGCTGCGCGGAGTATCCATGCGTGTCTGGCAAATCGATGGTGCGGCTTCGGTCATGCCGTAACCGTTGTGCAGCGGGATGCCAAAACACGCTTCGAAATCCGCTTTCACCGAGGCCGATAACGGCGCCCCGCCCGACTGTGCGACACGCAAGTGCGGTGCAGGCAAACGTTCGCCCGACGCCAGCAACTTGGCATACATCGCCGGCACCCCATGCAGCACCGTTACGCCGTCATGCTGCAAGGCCTGCGCCATCGCCAGTGGATCGAAACGCGGCACCAGGCTTAATGCGGCACCGCTGGCCAGCGCCGCTACCAACAAGGCCGACAGGCCATACACATGCGACAGCGGCAACACGCCATAGATCACATCATCGGGCATCAGCGCCCGGATCTTGCGGCTGTTGGCACCGATGAATAGCAAATTCGCATGCGTGAGCATCACCGCTTTCGGCGCACCGGTCGTCCCGGACGTGTAGACCAGTGCCGCGACATCGGGCGCGGCCGGCTCGGCCAGGACGTCGGACTGCAGTGGTCCCAGCATCACGGCGCCGAGGCCATCCCACTGCAGAAGTTGCGCGTCATGCGCTTGGCCATGGCGCGCTGCCTCGTCCGATCCAGCACTGAAGTACAAGGCCCGGCGCGCACCGGAGTGCAGCAGGAAGTTATCGATTTCGCGTGCTGACAAGCGCGCATTAACGCTCGCCGACCACGCCCGCAAGCGGCTCACGGCCAGAATGGTCAGCGCTAGCGCGACCGAGTTTTCAGCCACCAGCAGGATCCGGTCGCCTGGTCGCACACCAGCCTGTTGCAAGTGCTGCGCCACGGCATCGATACGTGCGTCGAGATCGCCGTAGGTGGCGCTATCATGATTGTCTTGCAACGCAATACGGGTCGCGTGCGTACGGGTGAAGGACTGGAATACCTGATCGATACGTGACATAGCTGAGCTCCACCGGAAAGAGATGGTATTCTGCTCTGCAGAACTACGATTGACAAGCCTGAATCCTTCATTTCTTTATTGACAGCCAAGTCTTGCCTGAATACAGTATGGCAACCCAAAAAAACTAATTCTGCATTGCAGAACACCGGAGATCAACATGACCGAGTCAACCAAGTCCGTCCCGACGTCTGCGCCACTAGTCGGCATCATCGGTTGCGGCGTGATGGGACGCGGTATTGCGCAGATCGCCGTGTTGTCCGGCGCGACCGTTTTTTTGGCAGATGCCAATGCCGGCGCGGCGGCCGCAGCCAATCGCACGTTGACCGCGACGTTCGCCACGCTGGTCGGCAAAGGCAAACTGCAGGAAGACGACGCAAGCGATGCGCTAGCCCGCCTGCATGTGTGCAGCGAACTGGCTGATCTGGCGGATTGCGATGTCATCATCGAGGCGATCATCGAAGACCTGACCGCCAAGAAAACGCTGTTCGCGACGCTCGAAACACTGGTGCGTCCCGACGCCATCCTCGCATCGAACACCTCATCTCTATCGGTCACGGCGATTGCGGCTGGCCTGCAGCATCCGCAACGAGTGGCTGGTTTTCACTTCTTCAATCCGGTGCCGTTGATGAAGATCGTCGAAGTCATCGGCGGCATCCTGACGGCCGAACCGGTGGTCGCACAATTGCTGGCACTGGGCCAGCATTGGGGACACGCGGCAGTGCGCGCCAAGGATACGCCGGGCTTCATCGTCAACCATGCCGGACGTGGCTTTGGCACCGAAGGCTTGCGCATCTTGTCCGAAGGCGTGACGTCGGTGGCCACGCTGGACCGCATCCTGCGCGACACCGCCGGCTTCAAGCTTGGCCCGTGCGAACTGATGGACATGACCGGGCTCGATGTGTCGCACCCGGTGATGGAATCGATTTATCGCCAGTATTACGACGAGCCACGCTTCCGGCCGCAAGGACTGACACGGCAAATGCTGACTGCCGGGCTGCTCGGCAAAAAGACCGGGCGCGGCTTTTACCAGTACGACGAAAGCGGCAAGAAGGTCATGCCAGTCGACGCGCCTGTCGCTCAGGAGCAACCGGGCGCTGTCTGGCTAAGTCGTGCCGAGCCGGCGCTGGCCGAACGATTGCTGGCTGCCGGTATCGAGGTCGAGTCCGGCGCGGCACCATCGGCGCAAGCACTCTGCATCGTCACGCCGCTGGGTCAGGATTGCACCGACTGCGTTGTACAGCAGGGTCTGGATCCGCGCCGCACGGTGGCCATTGATGCGCTCTTCGATAGTCCGACCCATCACGTACTGATGACTAATCCAGCCACTGAACCAGCCTATCTGGCACAAGCCTGCGGTTTGTTTGGCCGTGACGGTGCGCGTATCAGCGTGCTGCGCGACAGCACCGGATTGGTCGCACAGCGCGTACTTGCCCACATCATCAACATCGCTTGCGACATCGCCCAGCAAGGCATCGCGCTACCGGCCGATATTGATCGCGGTGTCGTGCTGGGTCTAGGCTATCCGCAAGGACCGCTGGCATGGGGTGATCAACTGGGAGCGGCGACGGTGCTGCGTATCCTGCACAACATCGAACGTCTCAGCGGCGACGCGCGCTACCGACCCAGTCCGTGGCTGCAGCGCCGTGCCGCACTGGGTTTGTCGCTGCTGCACGCATCAACCTGAATCCGGTCACACTCAACACTATTCACTTTCTCCGAGGACTCCATGAAAAAATCTGCACCTTTCCACTGGGACGATCCGCTGCTGCTGGACCAGCAACTGACTGACGAAGAGCGCATGGTGCGCGATGCGGCGCACGCATACTGCCAAGACAAGCTGCAACCGCGCATCCTCGAGGCTTTTCGCCACGAAAAAATGGATGCGTCGATCTTTCGCGAGATGGGCGAACTCGGCTTGCTCGGCCCGACCATCCCGGAAGAGTACGGCGGTCCCGGCCTGAACTATGTGTGCTACGGCTTGATCTCGCGCGAAGTCGAGCGGGTCGATTCCGGTTACCGCTCGATGATGAGCGTGCAGTCATCACTGGTGATGACGCCGATTTTTGAGTTCGGTACCGAAGACCAGCGTCAGCGCTTCCTGCCAAAACTGGCGACCGGCGAATTCATCGGCTGCTTCGGCCTGACCGAACCCGACCATGGCTCGGACCCCGGCTCGATGGTGACGCGCGCGCGCAAGGTCGCTGGTGGTTATGCGCTGACCGGCAGCAAGATGTGGATTTCGAATTCGCCGATTGCTGACGTGTTCGTCATCTGGGCCAAGGACGATGAAGGCGCGATCCGTGGCTTCATCCTTGAAAAAGGGATGGCAGGCTTGTCGGCTCCGGCGATTCACGGCAAGTTCGGTCTACGTGCTTCGGTCACTGGCGAAATCGTCATGGACAACGTGTTCTGTCCGGAAGAAAACGCCTTCCCGGACGTGCGTGGTCTGAAAGGTCCGTTCACCTGTCTGAACGCGGCGCGCTATGGTATTGCGTGGGGCGCGCTCGGTGCGGCCGAATCGTGCTGGCACATCGCTCGCCAGTACGTATTGGACCGCAAGCAATTCGGCAAGCCGCTGGCAGCGAACCAGCTGATCCAGAAAAAACTGGCCGACATGCAGACCGAGATCACGATGGCGCTGCAAGGCGTGCTGCGCCTAGGACGCATGAAGGACGAGGGCACGGCGGCAGTCGAAATCACGTCGATGATGAAGCGCAATTCGTGCGGCAAGTCGCTCGATATCGCTCGCGTTGCGCGCGACATGTTGGGCGGGAATGGCATCTCCGACGAATACGGCGTGATCCGGCACATGGTCAACCTCGAAGTGGTCAACACCTACGAGGGCACGCACGATATTCATGCACTCATCCTCGGTCGTGCCATGACCGGTATTCAGGCATTTAGCAGCTAATTTTTTTAGAGACCCGCATGGATCTGAATTTTAGTAATGACGAGCAGGCATTCAGGCAGCTTGTGCGCGATTTCATTGCGCACAATCTACCGGAAACCATCCGCAACAGAGTCACCCGTGGCCTGAGTCTGGGTCGCGATGATTACCTGCGCTGGCAGCATATCCTGCACGCCAAGGGCTGGGGCGCGCCATCTTGGCCGGCCGAGTTCGGCGGGCCGGGCTGGAGCGCCACGCAGCAGTATATTTTTGACGAAGAATCAGCCGCTGGTGGTGCGCCACGCGCGGTGCCATTCGGTCTGAAAATGGTTGCGCCGGTGCTGATGCAATTCGGCTCGCCGCAGCAACAGCAACGTCATCTGCCAAAAATTTTGGCCGGTGAAGAGTGGTGGTGCCAGGGTTATTCGGAACCCGGTGCCGGCTCTGATCTGGCGTCCGTGAAGACCCGTGCAGTACGTGAGGGCGACAACTATGTCGTCAATGGCCAGAAAACCTGGACCACGCTGGGTCAGTATGCCGAATGGATTTTTTGTCTGGTACGGACCGACCCCGAGGTCAAGCCGCAGCGCGGGATTTCGTTCCTGCTGATCGACATGACCTCACCCGGCATCACGGTGCGTCCGATCATCACGATGGACGGGGCCCATGAGGTCAATGAAGTCTGGTTCGACAATGTCCAGGTTCCGGTCTCCAATCTGGTCGGTACAGAAAATCAGGGCTGGACCTATGCCAAATTTCTGCTCGGTCATGAACGCACCAACATCGCCGGTATCGGTATCGGCAAGCGTGAACTGGCCCGCTTGAAGCGGGTCGCGGCACAGCAAATCAAGCACGGCAAGCCGCTGCTGCAAGACCCGTTATTTGCTGCTCGCATCGCACAAATCGAGATCGACCTGATGGCACTCGAGATCACCAATCTGCGCGTGCTGGCCGCCGAAGCCGAACGCCGCACACCGGGACCCGAAGCCTCCATCCTGAAAATCAAGGGTACCGAAATCCAGCAAGCCATTACCGAACTACTTGTGCAGGCAGTCGGTCCGCATGCCTTGCCGCTGCGGCGCGATGCAATGGCCGATGGCTATGCAGGGGAACAGGTCGGCCCTGACGACGCGACCGCGCTGGCGGCCGGCTATCTGAATATGCGCAAGCTGTCGATTTACGGCGGCTCGAACGAAATCCAAAAAAATATCATTGCGCAAATGATCCTGGGACTCTGACATGGACTTCACTTTTACTGACGAGCAGAACATGCTGCTCGAGACGACTCGCCGCTACCTCGGCAAAGACTACGATTTTGCAAAGCGCCAGCAGATTAGCGACGGTTACAGCACCACTGTCTGGCAAGGCTTTGCCGACCTCGGCTTACTGGCACTGCAGGTGCCGGAAGCCGACGATGGGCTTGGCGGCACGCCGGTCGATACCTTGCTGGTGATGACGGCAATGGGCGAGGCACTGGTACTAGAACCCTACCTGGCCAGCGCCGTGATGGCGACCACGCTGATCGCGCAACTGGGCAATGCGCAGCAGCGTGCTGCGCTGCTGCCGGCACTGCTGGAGGGCACGCTCATTGCTGTGCCCGCGCACGACGAGGCTAGTAGTCGCTTTGACTGGCGACAGATTGCCACGCGCGCCACGCCTACTGCGGATGGCTTTGTCCTCAATGGCGAGAAGTGCCTTGTTGCCCATGCCGGCTCGGCGCATTTGCTGCTGGTTAGCGCGCTGCTGCCCGACGAGCGCATCGCCGTGTTTGGTGTTCCTCGCGGGACGCCTGGCGTACGATTGGTGTCGTACCACACCGTCGATGGTGTACCAGCGAGCGAAGTTTTCCTCGATCAGGTGTCCGTGACTGCTGATGCTCTTTTCGACAATGCGGAAACGGCGCTGGCCACTATGCGCGACCGCGGCCTTGCTGCCGTCTGTGCCGAAGCGGTTGGTATCCTCGACAAGATGCTCGCGGCAACGGTATCGTACGCCCGTGATCGCCAGCAATTCGGTGTCCCGATTGGCAAATTCCAAGCCTTGCAGCATCGGATGGCGGACATGGTGCTGCATTGCGAACAGGCCCGCTCCATGAGTTTTCTGGCCGCGGTGCGCTGTACGGATGCAGACATCACGCAGCGCACCGCGGCACTCTCGGCAGCCAAAGTCATCATTGGCCAAGCCTGCCGGTTCGTTGGGCAACAAGCAGTGCAATTACATGGCGGAATGGGCGTGACCGACGAACTGATTGTCAGTCATTTCTTCAAGCGTTTGATGGCCATCGAATTGCAATTCGGTAGTACCGACCAGCATCTGGAGGTATTTGCAGCGCAATTGAAGGCCGCATGAGGTATTCGGTAGCATTGTGAGCAATTAAGTTGCGCGCAATTGTTGTCGGTACCGACAGGAACGATGTTGCGCTGTCGAAGTGGCCTGAAGCGACATCGCTGCGTTAGGCCACTACACTTTCATCGGCAGAATCACCATTTGCAAACCGTCAAAATGCAAGCGCCGCTGAATCGCCAGCGCGGCCTGATTGTGCAGCAGTCGGATGAACCAATTGTCAGCCTCGAAAATCAATTTGCTGGTGAAAAAAATCGCATTCGGATAATTTCTGCTGATGGCTTCACATTGATGCGTGACTTCATCGACGACATCAGTACCGAAACCCAGAGAAGAAGCCGATGCCATGCCGTGGCTGTGGCAAAAATCAACGAAAAATTTCAGCGTGGCGTTGGCTTCAGCTCGCATCAATTCGACTGCACCTTCGCCACCGTAGGCATGCGAATCGACTGTCCGTGCGTTAACAAAAATGAAGTTTTTGAAGTGTCCTGGAAACATGCGCTGCACCCACAGCAGCGCATGCAAGCCACCACCACGCGAGGTGCCCACGATGAAAACAGCGGTCTGATCTTCCGGATCGGGCTCGACCGGACCAGCATGTGGACCGAATGGCTGGTTGGCAAACACCTGATCAACCGAGCGGATCGCTTCCTTGGTCTGACTGTAATGGTGACGAATATAAATGCATAGAGCCGCGATCGCCGCAATGATGAGCGCAGTCACCCAGCCACCTTCGGTAAATTTTTCGACCAGCAAGACCATCAGGATACTGAAGCATATTAAAAAGCCGAGCAGCGACAGCAAAAAACGACGCAGCCAGTGCTCCAGTTCATTGCGATGACGCCACCAGTAGAGACACAGGCCGAACAGCGAAATGGCGAACGTCAGGAACACCGAAATCGAATACAGCACGACCAGCAAGGTCACGCTACCCCGTGTCCAGAACAGGATCGCCAATGCGGCAATGCCCATCACCAAAATACCGTTTTGCGTCACCAGTCGCGTCGACAAATAACGAAATTTATGCGGCACCCATGAATCGCCAGCCATGTTCGACAGCACCGCAGGACCACCCAGAAAGCCAGTATTGGCAGCAACAAATAACAAACCGGCTTCGAACGCCAGTACGATAATCAGCGTCAACTGGCTGCCCCAGGCCCCCATGCCAAGGCTGTCGATGATGGCCTTGAACGTTGTCGCATTCAGGGTTTGGCCTTCGATTGGCCGGGCATCCCACAACAGGTACAGCAGAATGATGCCACTGGCAGTGAACGCCAGCGACAGCGCCATGTAGAACATCGTCATCTTGCCGGTATGAACGCGCGGTTCAGCCAGGATATTGACGTTGTTCGATACCGCCTCCAGGCCCGTGTAAGTCCCGCCGCCTTGCGAATACGCGAGTAGTAGCATGCCTGACACGCCAATCCAGCCGATGTTGCCCGCCAGCTGAGTCGTCTCGGCAAGGGTGTTCGGTACTAGTGCGGGTAGATTGCCGGCATGGGCAATGATGCCGTAGACAATCAGGAACAAATGGGTTGCAACGAAACCAAGAAAAATCGGCAAGAGAATTTTGATGGCTTCTTTCATGCCACGTAAATTCAGTATGATCAGCAGACCAATGACCACCACTTCAGTCCATAACTTGTACGCATGAAAACCGAGAGGCAGCAGAGAGGCTAATGCTTCGACACCGGCTGCAACGGAAATAGCAACCGTGAGCACGTAGTCAAGGATCAACGCGCAGCCGGCGATTAGTCCCATGTAAGGCCCGACCAGTTTCGAGGCCACCCGATACCCACCACCGCCAGTTGGAAACAATTCGATTACCTGGTTGTAGGCCAGCGCAATGATGAACACCGTGAGCGCTGTCGCAATGGCCATGTACAAGCCGAGGTGAGTATGCGGACCGAGGGCACGGAAGGTCTCTTCTGGTCCATACGCCGATGACGATAATCCATCGGCGCCGAGTCCGACCCACGCAAGGAATGCCACCAGCGCGAGCGAATGTCGGGTTTCACTTTTCAGCGGGTCGAGCGCTTTGCCCAGAAAAATTTCCCGGAATTTTTTCCCGCGCATCATTGGTGGTGACCGCGTGGTGCGGCTGTTATGGTCGAGTCGGAATGATACCTTGAAGTTTATGGCGCAACGGCGAAATCAGTCACTCAGCGAGGTTGCCCCGCACAACTTAATACGCCATAATGCTGCCTGCGTTGCCGGGATGGCGGAACAGGTAGACGCACGGGACTCAAAATCCCGCGCTGAAAGGCGTGCCGGTTCGATTCCGGCTCCCGGCACCAAAAAGATTCAAACAGATTCAAACAGATTCAAACAGATTCAAGCAACACCAAGAAAATGAACGTCAGCTAATCGTATAAATTATCTATACAGTTACCTGACTTTTTTTTCGTCTGCAGCTTTTGCACTAGCTATCTCTGGAGCCACAATGCCGGTATCACTCGACCAGTTGCTGGTTATTGGAATTTCTTCTCGTGCGTTGTTCGACCTCGAAGTCGAAGAAGCACTGTTCCAGCAGCACGGCCTGGACGCCTACCGCCAGCATCAACTCGACCACGAGGATCAAGTCCTGCAACTCGGGGCTGGCTTCGCACTGGTACGGGCATTACTGAAGCTCAATGTCTTAACCCACAACCAGCGTTTTGTAGAAGTAGTGATCATGTCGCGCAATTCATCCGAAACATCGATGCGCATTTTTAATTCAATTACCTATCATGGCCTCGACATTACGCGGGCGGTTTTGTCGGGTGGAGCACCGCTAGCGCCTTATCTGCGCGCCTTCAATGTGAGCTTGTTCCTGTCACTGCATGAAGACGATGTTCAAGCTGCCGTGGATAGCGGCGTGGCCGCCGCTTTGCTTTATCAGAAACCTGACAATGTACTGGAAGAACTCGATCAAATCCGGATTGCTTTCGACGGCGATGCGGTGATTTTCTCGGATGAATCCGAACGTATTTACCAAACCCAAGGTATCGAAGCATTCGAACGACACGAACGTGAGAATGCACTCAAGCCACTACCCGAAGGGCCATTTGCCCGACTGCTCAAGGCCCTGTCGTTTATCCAGAATAATTTCAAGGCGGCGGATGGGCGAGCGCGTCCTATTCGTACTGCATTGGTGACAGCCCGTTCGTCTCCTGCGCATGAACGCGTAATTCGTACGCTGCGCGCTTGGGATGTGACGATAGACGAAACATTTTTCATGGGCGGCGTGGCGAAGTCGGATGTGCTGGCGGCGTTTCGTCCGCATATGTTTTTTGATGATCAGCCCGGTCATTGCGATCGTGCATCGACCATCGTGCAAACTGGTCGGGTGCCACTGAAACTGCTTTAAATATCGTACCATTGCGACGGATCGAAAAAAAAGCCGGCAGCCAAATTGGCTGCCGGCTTTTTTTAAGTACCTGTCTTAGCGCTCCGCGATTGCATCAACCACACACAACGCCGTCATGTTGACGATGCGCCGCACTGTTGCCGATGGCGTCAGGATATGCACGGCCTTGGCGCAACCGAGCAAGATCGGACCAACTGCAATACCGTTCCCTGCGGCTACCTTGAGCAGATTGTAGGCAATGTTGGCTGAGTCCATGTTTGGCATAACCAACAAATTAGCATCCCCCTTGAGAGGCGAATCCGGCATCATTTTATTGCGCAACTTGCTGTCGAGCGCCGCATCGCCATGCATTTCACCGTCGATTTCAAGGTCCGGCGCGTCGCGCTGGATGATCGCCAGTGCAGCCCGCATTTTCTTTGCCGACTCAGTGTTGCTGGAGCCGAAGCTGGAATGCGACAACAATGCCGCGCGCGGAAAGAGCCCGAAGCGACGCATTTCTTCTGCTGCGAGAATGGTGATCTCAGCCAACTGTTCCGCAGTTGGATTTTCATTTACATGGGTGTCGACCATCGCCAACTGGCGATCCGGCAAGATCAGCACGTTCATCGCGGCGTACACGTTGACGCCCTCGCGCTTGCCCAGTACCTGATCGATGTAATGCAGGTGCAAGGCATTCGTGCCGAAGGTGCCGCAAATCATCCCGTCCGCATGGTTCTTGTGAATCATCATCGCGCCGATCAGCGAGTGACGCCGGCGCATTTCCAGCTTGGCCCATTGCTCTGTACCACCCTGGCGCCGCGTAATGGCCAGGTAGGACTGCCAGAAATCGCGATAGCGCTCATCCTGATCCGGGTTGATCACTTCAAAGTCAACGTCCGGTTTCAGGCGGAGTCCGAATTTGGCTATCCGTTGCATCAATACTGCAGGTCGACCGACCAGAATAGGTCTGGCCAGTCGTTCATCGACAATGACCTGCACTGCACGCAGCACCCGTTCTTCTTCGCCTTCGGCATAAACGATCCGTTTGAGTTCGTCCGGAGCGTTCTTGGCCAACTGGAACAGTGGCTTCATGAAAGTGCCGCTGTGATACACAAACTGCTGCAAACGATCCATGTAAGCCTGCATGTCCATGATCGGACGCGCAGCAACCCCAGACTCAACGGCAGCTTTGGCAACGGCTGGCGCGATTTTTATCATCAGACGTGGATCAAATGGCTTCGGAATCAGGTATTCACGTCCGAAACTCAAATTCTCGATGCCATAGGTGCTTGCAACAATATCGGACTGCTCAGCCTGCGCCAGTTCGGCGATCGCATGGACCGATGCAATTTCCATTTCACGCGTAATCGTGGTCGCGCCGCAATCGAGTGCACCGCGGAAGATGTACGGGAAACACAGGACGTTGTTCACCTGGTTCGGGTAATCCGACCGGCCCGTCGCGATGATGGCATCGCCGCGCACGGCCATGACTTCTTCTGGCAGGATTTCTGGTGTTGGGTTCGCCAGTGCGAAGACCAGCGGATTAGCGGCCATCCCCACGACCATGTCTTGTTTAAGGACACCACCAGCCGACAGTCCCAGGAAAATGTCTGCACCGGGCATGACATCAGCGAGCGTACGGGCATCGGTAATTTGCGCGAAGCGCTCCTTGTCGGGGTCCATCAATTCGACACGACCTTGGTACACCACGCCGGCCAAGTCTGTGACGTAAATATTTTTAATTGGAAAGCCGAGGTCGACGATCAGGTCAAGGCAGGCCAATGCCGCAGCACCGGCGCCACTGACGACCAGTTTGCAATCCTTGATATCCTTGCCGACAACTTTCAAGCCATTCAGTATTGCGGCACCGACGATAATCGCCGTGCCATGCTGATCGTCGTGGAACACCGGAATTTTCATCCGGTCACGCAATTTGCGTTCGATATAAAAGCACTCCGGCGCCTTGATATCTTCCAGATTGATGCCGCCGAATGTAGGCTCCAGCGATGCAATGATGTCGCACAATTTATCCGGATCGAGTT
This sequence comes from Minisyncoccia bacterium, assembly GCA_047621345.1. Classification (GTDB taxonomy): domain Bacteria; phylum Pseudomonadota; class Gammaproteobacteria; order Burkholderiales; family Burkholderiaceae_D; genus Actimicrobium. The sequence goes on from JBLHLW010000031.1 coordinate 37,015, forward strand.
CATTAATTTCAATGTCGAAGACATCGATGCCGGCGAATTTTTTGAACAGTACTCCCTTACCTTCCATGACCGGCTTCGATGCCAGAGGTCCGATATTGCCCAGACCGAGCACTGCGGTACCGTTAGTAATGACGGCGACCAGATTGCCGCGTGCGGTGTAGCGAAAGGCATTGGCTGGGTCGGCAACGATTTCTTCGCAGGCAGCGGCGACACCGGGCGAATACGCCAAGGCCAGGTCGCGTTGGTTGGTCAGTTGTTTGGTCGCAGTGACACTGATTTTGCCGGGAGTGGGAAACTCGTGGTATTCGAGAGCAGCCTGACGTAGTTGCTGGCGAATTTCTTCCTTTTTCTCGATCATCGAATCCATCTCTGCAGCCTTCCTGTTGAGTTTCATAACGTGGTCTTGGATTTTAGCAGAGCCAACAGGGCGTTCTTATACGTATTTGTACCATCACTTAAGATTTCAAAGGGTACGATTGAGGCGCCTGTTACCTGACACCCCCGCAGATTTATCTTGCAAAATTACGTTATCAGGCTCCTGCGAAGGCGCTTGACGCAACCTTGCAGAGACGGAATCGGGGAGGGATGATTCAACAAGGCCGCAGGTATTTCCTGAGCAGCCTGATAAACCGAGACGATGGAAGTTGGTACCGCAGGCTTGTTCGCATCAGTGCGTCTCGCCAAACGCAACTTGCCACGCGGCTTAACCAACACCCAACAGCTGGCATCAGTTCGTACAGTTGTCGTATCAATGAATCGCAAACGGTGCAATCTGACGAGCTTTCCACGACCTCTATGCTGATCGCAGCAAAGAATGAAGCCAAGCAAATCGAAGGATTCCGAATTTCCGCTCCTCGTTTCCGGCATCTTTGTACGGCATATCGTCCAAAAGAAGACACCGCGCTTTGTCTGTGGGAGAACTGCGAGTTAAGACACCACTTTGACGCAGCGGATGAGCGTTTTTCTGGATCTCAAGACGGAGCGCATCTGGCAACGCGCGTATGCCAATCAGGTTCAAGAAAAATGATGCCGTCGCCTGCATCATTATTTCCTGAAACTGCGCCGTATTGCATTCCGTGTTGAGTCCCCTGTCATGATCCACCTTCGATCGGGACCTGGCAGAAATTACCTCTGTTGTTGTGTCGAATTTTCTCTATCACAACAACTACACGTCCCTTCTCTCTTATACAAACCCGAGATTGCGCTTACTAACATCGTAATTAGACAGGTTTGGTAGCAGCGCAAGCAGATCGGTATCGGAAACGCCCATCCATCTCCCCAGCGTTGCCGCGTACTGATCAACTGAGGTGGTTGGAATCAGTCTGCCACGCCCGACATCATCTGGTCCGTTGTCGGCGATGATCGGCGGCGTGCCATAAAATTTCTTTCCGTTGACTGCGCCGCCCATTACAAAATGCATGCTACCCCAGCCGTGATCGGACCCATTGTTGTTGCCGGCCAAGGTGCGTCCAAAATCGGAGGCGGTAAATGTGGTGACTTTGGCACTGACTCCCAACTCCTGCGTAGCGGCATAAAAAGCGGACATGGCGTCAGCCAAAAGGGTCAGAAGGCCCGGGTGTTCTGTTACCAAACCATCATGCGTATCAAATCCACCCAGGGAAACAAAAAATACCTGTCTTTTCGCACCGACTGTGCCAGCGGCTGAAATCATGCGCGCAACCATCTTCAATTGGTCACCCAGTTTGTTTTCTGCAGGGAAGACTGTGTTGATCACCTGCGCGCTAGCTAATGCGTCGGTTAACACTGCGCCAGCACTGATCGAACGGTTGATGACCCGAACATATTCATTTTCCATTAGGTGGGGTCTTGGTTGGGTCATCAGTGTCTTCAGCGCTGTTGTGCAGTTACCAGAACCAAACAAAGGTTTTTTCAGTCCGTTAAACGGCACTACACCGTTAGTAAAAACTTGGTACTGAACTGCACTTTTACCGGATAAGAAAACCGCATTGCCAGCTGCATTGACGCAAGTGAAGGTACTGTTCGCATTGGCGGATTGAAACAAGTCACCCATGCGCCCCCCCCAACCTGAAGATGCCCCTTCCGCAGAAGACGATTGCCAGACCGATTGCTGATCGTTGTGTGAAAATAATTTTGGTGGCAAAAGGACTGTTTTTTGTGTGTATTGCAATTTGCTCGTTGGCTGGATGAGTGTACCGACGTTTAATACAACCCCCATTTTCCCCGCATCAAAAATGGGAAGTAATGGTGCCAGTTCAGGAGCCAACGCAAACTGACGGCTCACCTTGGCAGAGTCTATCGGTGCAGTGATCGGATTGAGTACAGTGCCACTCAGACTGCTCCGCGCGTAAGCCATCGTCGGACGCATCTTGTTGTACGTGTTGTAGCTCGGCGTGTCGTAGGTGACGAGGGTATTGGCATAGTCGTTACCACCTGCCAAAAAAATACACACTATGGCTTTGTAGTCAGTCGCCGTAGCGGCAGATGCTTCCGACATCGCAGCCAGATTGAGTGCCCATGGCGTAGCAGCACCGGCGACCGACAAGGCGGAGGCACGTTGCAAAAACGCGCGCCGTGAAGCATTCATCGCATTGAGTTTGGTCATAATGGTCCCCTTATTTAAGTACAATAAATTCTGGGGCGGCAAGCACCAGAGTCAGCGATGCGTAGATACGGTTGTATCGGGCGGCTTTAGTGCCGGAGGGCATGCTGCCGACGGCATTTTTTATCAATATCATTGTTGAATTGGCAATCTGACCCGCGGCCAAGACTAGATTGATTTCGCTCAATAATGCCTGTACGTCATCGGCTTTTGGCAGAAGACTGGTGTAGTCTGGTTTGACGTCACCCACCCCGTTACTTACAGCGGCTTGCATGTAATTAATATAACCAGCTACTGTAGTTTCGTTGGTTAGTTGAAACTCAGGGGCCACCAAGCGTGCGTTGGCGATAGCACTATTAGGTGGCACATAGCCCGGTCTGTAAAAATTAAATACAGATGGCGAGTGCAATGGGCTTTGCGCTAACTCTGTACCGGGACTACTGGTTTTGTTGATTGCCCATGTATCGTTAGTTGAAGAAGCACTGTAGGCTCTTGACCAGGCTACAAATCGCAATATCGGTTCGCGCTGCTTGCCGAAAGTCGTATTCGTCGCGCTCATTGCTTGACTGTCGTCGCGCGCCTCATTATCCAGCAGGATTGCCTTGATCACTGCCGCCAAATTTCCTTTTACACCCTTACCGTCATTATTAAACACTGTTGCAACACGTCTTATATAAGACGGACTAGGATTGCTAGTGACTAATTTCTGGATTAACTGTTTGCTGATGAACGGAGCCACATTCTGATGTGCAAACAGTACGTCAAGCGCCATGTTTAAACTGGCTTGACCATTCAGCCCGCTAGGTATGGTTCTGTTTAAAAATGTAGACGCTCCTGTCTCGTGACGGTCAGATCTTTGTGCCATGGGTCGACGTATATAATCCGGTTTGTCCCTGTTATTAAGATTTTTCATATCGTAATCCCAGCCGGTAAAAACCCGTGCCAGGCCAGTAACATCGTCCATCGTATAGGTTTCTACCTCTTTACCATTGAGCAATTGCGGTGAGCCGTCCAGATTCAGTTGCACTAACCCAATGGAAAATAATTGCATGATTTCACGCGCATAATTTTCATCTGGCATGGCGCCAGTGACGGGATTGTATTTCACGTTCCCCTTAAAGGTTAAATACGAACCCATCGCCGTGCTGACTGATATCTTGCCTAATAATTCTCGATAGTTGCCAAATGCGTTGGCTTCGAGTAGATCGAGATAACTTGCACCAGTGAAGACTTTCCACCCACCGGCAGAGAACTGGTCAACGTTAACCACCAAGATTTCAGACAGCACCATGGTCATCCGCTGTCGCAAAGTATCCGGTGAAAAAATAAATTTTTTCCAATTGCACGAATCAAATAAATAGCCGCGCTTACCTTTGCTGGCTACCGCTCTCTTGGACACCAGCCAGTCCCAGCGGCTCTGAGATTGGGGCATCGCCAACTGTCCGTCGATCCAGCCTGACAGTCCCTGAGCCTTGACTCTGGCTATTTCAGCGCGGGATGCCCCCATCGAGGCTTGTGCCAAAAAACGAGAGGCTTGCATTTCGGTCAACTCCGCCAGCGGCACTGGCGCTGCTGTTGCCGCTGTTGCTGCAGTTGCTGCTACTGCCACTGCTGCAGGCGCTACAAATGTGGCGGATGTGGCGGTTGGTGCAGATGCTGCTGATGTGGCCGTCAATCCAGTGGGGTCCAACCCGAGATGAGATGATTTTGTATTCTGCACTTTATCAATTGTTAATAATGTCATTTTATCCTCTTATAAAGAATTGATTGAAATATCATTTCGTATAACTACTTTAAATCACCACATCAAATAAAATCACGAGTCATATAAAAATATTTATTTATTGTGGCTTATTGGCATAAAGATGATTAAAAACAAATATGTAATCAATACATAACAATTAGCTTTTATACGACAAAATATGTATAAAATATTAATCTAATCATGGCAAAAATTTCTAAATTTAAAAAATTTAAAAATAAATTCATTTAATAATAAACAGCTCTTATTTTTTATTTGACTCCGAATATAAAAATCGGACCGCGATAAGACTTATATTATTTACAACCCATCATGTACCTTGCCATGATGTTTGCTGACTCTGGGTGCTCCGCTGAACCTCTCTAGACAACTCGTCATACCAACTAACCAGTCAAATTAACGCGCCATTGCCGACCACTACTGTTATCGCTCGTCACCAAATTTTGACGGCATGCACATCGGTGCAGAACCCGGTACCTTGTTCTTGCCTCCGGCAACTGTCAAGCCAACCCACCCAAGTTGAGAGTTGCCTTGATTGAAAACAAACTACATCCACGTTTTACTTGACACTGAACATACAAAATTGACTTGCAGCGAGCTTTTTGTTGCTCTTCGCCAACCATGACTCTTGCCACGATTTTTGCGCTCCGATGGATTACTTCACTCCGATCAACACGACGTTCATCCGGCTACCTTTACGCGCTGCCGCAAGCTGCCTTTGGCGTCTCTCGTTGCCATGCTGCGTAGTGATATGCGTATGAGCGTTCAGGCCGAACTCGACACTTTTTTTACGCACCTGAGACAGCAGGCCCAGTTGGCACGCCACGTTTCAGCACAAACCTTTCACAGTCCCACTCGAAGATGGCAATGACGGCACTATCGCAACTCAACGTCTGGCTTGTCCCACGCACCGAACGCAATAGCTTGGTGCCGTGCTGGCAGGACTTGCGACTTGTTGGCGCCGACGCGACAACAGATCGCTTCGTTTTGCGTGCCCGTCATGTCGGACGCACTGCGACTGCCAAACAGATTGCCTTTGGCCGGTTTTGTCCCGGTGCAGAGTTGATGCCGGCTGGTCGCTAGCCTAAATGAGCGTGATATTCCATTTTGCATGGGTGTCGACGGCGTTGGATTTGGTTGCGGCCGTGGTTTCCTGCACAACAGGCCTGGACGACCAAGTCATCACGCCGAGCGCTCCCTACCAGCGCTGCGCATGACTTCTTCTATCTCCGACAGGCGCATGCGCTGCAACGAGTGCGCATCGTCGCCACTTGCAAACATGTGGCTGTTTTAATCACAAGCCGGCTTGATGCGGAACGCTTTCCTGTCGCCGATTTCCGTGCGTCGCACCACTGCCTCTAGCGCATCAAGGAAGTCTCCAAGCGACTCAAGCATCACCTCTGGGTATTCCGGTCCAACGTGACCAGCCATTCCGGTTGAACGTGACCGACGATTCCGGCGGATCGTGACCGCCAACCTAGCCTGAATGTTTCATGAATTAGCATTTCGGCAGGTGCCACCATCGTCGATACAACAACTATGCAGCAAAGAAATATCAGGCCAAACTCGCCCCGCCCATTCGCAATGTGGGCTGTGGGTTGTCTGAAACGGCAGGGTGATTTGAGGTGGAAGGTGTATGGTCGATTCTCGGCCCTAACTGACGTCGCGCGATCAGGACAAGTTGAGAATAGTTGCTGGTCTTGGTATGAACAGGCGTTCGGTCAGCCCCTGTGGCATCTGCTTGACGGGCCCGATTAAGTGTCCGTTGTCCCGCACCAGAATGTGGGCATCGAGAAAGCGACGGCAGACCAGGGTCAGCACGCGGCGTATGATCATCGCGTTCTTGGTATCAGGCGGTCGTTTGCCAGATGCAGTACTGCCGCCACGAGTGCACTCGACTGATCGTCGAAACTCATGAGCAACAGGTAGTAGGTGGAGCGGCAATGGAGGTTATAAAACGGCAGCGACTGATGTCCGCTCACCGTGTTCTCGGAATGCTTTAGATTGAAAGTCAGGTTTCGCTTCATCGCAAAAAATATCTATAAGCCTTTCGCGTCGCAACTGAAACAGCATAAATTCATGACTCAGAAACAATATTAATTATGAGTACGCCAATTAACTTGAGTGGATTAAGCTCATTGCCTCCTAAGAAACTCCGGTCAATGAATGATCATCACGATGTAATTTTCACGCAAACTACTATCGATAACGTAATAATAGTGCTGGCTGCTGTTTTTTCTGAACTTCTTTTTTTGTGACTGGTGTAACTCCTTCTACTTCTACTTCTCCGAAAGTTCTTTGTGGCACATTAGGCATTATTTCGCTCGAGGCAACAACCTGACTAACTTGTGCACGATTCAGCTCCCTCAGCACATTTTCAGGTGCGGGCCCCCTAGCTGAGGAGGTCACTCCTGAGGACGGCAGCCTTCTTTCAGGCGATACCAAAGGGGACTCTCCAACTGAATCAGGCGACACCGGTATTGAGATGTTCAGATTTTGCTGTGGAGCGGGTTTAGCTTGCGGTACAACCTGAGGAAGACGCTCCGCCTGCAATATTTCTGGTGTTCGTTCGGCGATTGCTGACTGGCGATTTGCTTGTACTCCGGTTAACCCTGAAATGCGTGGTGTGATTAAAAATAATCTTTCACGATTGCTGACGGTGTCGGAGTTATTTTGAAAAAGTGCACCAAGGACTGGTATGTCACCGAGCACGGGAATCTTTTGACGATTCTGCGCCTTGGCTTCGGAATGATATCCACCGATAAGTAAAGTATGTTGCGGCTCAATAATTGCCTGCGTAGTGATCGTTGATCGGGTCACATTGGTGTTGCTCGCTGCATCTGCAGCAAATGCGCCATCTTCGATATTGATATCGAGCCTGACACGGGTTAGTGAACCCTCCCGCACAATTCGTGGCGTTACCTTCAGCATTGTCCCCACATTGACATTTGCGAGATCAACAACGCGTTCTCCAACCAAAGGTAAATAACGACTCTGACTTAAATCAAGAACGGCAGCAATATTTTCCAACGTTGATATTGTGGGCTTGGCCAGTACCCGTGCATCACCTTTGTTCTCCATTGCGTTCAACCGCGCATAAAAATTCGCGGCATTTTTGATCAATAACGTCGACCCCGAAACCGGTAATGTCATACCTTTGGAATCCGTAGACGTACCATTGAATGTTGCACTGATGTTACCTGCGTTAAAGCCCCATTCAGCACCAAGTTGGTTGAGTTGATTACGATCAATATCAACAATCAACGCCTCAATCTCAATTTGTTGTGGCTCTATATCAAGTTCAGTAATTAAAGCCTGATACATTGCACGTTTGGTACCGCTGTCATAAATAATAATCGCATTGAGAGATTGATCCGCGTCAATACGAACACCTTGCTTCTTCGAACGAGAAGAATTTTTTTGTTCGTCATCGTCACCTTCATCGTTACGGGAATTGTTATTGTAGTCACGAGCACCTGCAAGCAAGGTCCGGCTCGACTCGCCTGTTTTCAGTGCACTGTTAAGTTCTTTTGCACCACCACGACCAAGTTTTCCTTGCCGTGAGCGCTTATCACTGCCCACCGAAAAATCCTCGGCAGAAGCAAAACCTTGCCCTGGTGAGTTCAGCAATCCCGACAAAATAGATTTAACACCCGGGATCACGTTATCAGGTTGTCCACGCGTACTAATCGTCCTATCTGTAGCGCTGGCATATTTCAGACGAAACACCATCAACTGCTTTTCTACATGATCACTTTTCTTTTTTTCACTACTGGGTAACAATGTTTCACGTACCAACTCAACATATTTCCTGGGACCACTGACCAAAACTGTTCCTTCATCTGGCATTTCGCCCCAACCGAAACGAGCATCAAACAATCCTAGCCCAATCAATGCAGCCTTTGAATCCAGAACGGCATCCTCTCCGACTTCTAGGCGCATAGAGGAGACATCACTAGACCGAACAACATATAACGTCTCGTTATATACAAACCAGCGAAATTCATACTTTGCCCCTAAACGATTTAGAAATTCAGACCCATTACTCGCTTGAAATCTACCGTGTAGTGATATTCCTGCTGGCGTCGAGTTCTGTAGCTTCACCCCATAGGTTGTACTAAATTCCTGCAGAACTTCAGCTAAAGTCATCCCGCTTGCATTAATACCATAACCGGTTGCCTTCCAACTCACTGGCACCGCTGCACTTACTCTGGATACGCAACTACCGACCAAAATTAATGCAATAAATACAATCAGATTCAATCCGATGAAATGGCCAATGCGGGAACCCGGGATCGAATGCGTTACGCTGAGCATAAACTGTCCTATTCGTACCGTAGGTAAAAGATAAATTCAGTGAATGAATTCCGTTAATTAATATCAATTATCGATCAAAAAAAACTCGGATACACCGCTCCCTTTTAGAAGGTCGATAGCTAACAGGTGTAGCGTTATTTTTTTTAGTTAGATTTTGGCGATAGTAGTCTAGCTGGTTGAGAATCAGCTCTAAAGCCATTTCTGCTTTATGCCATGATTGAACAGACGGTAACCACTGTGATAGAAGTAAAGTTCCTTCTCGATCATCTATAGCAAGACCTGCGTCATACAAAAGTGTTAATGCAAATGCTGGTTCTAAAAAATCTAAAATAATTGAATTTGAGTAATTACTTGATAATTCAACACTTAGTAAAGCACCTTCAGAAAAAATCTGCAGGCAAATTGATGCATCGTCAAACAACACTGTTTTATTCAACGGCAACTGGCTGAGAGCTTCGCCCACGTTGATAATTGCCATGACGTCATTTTGC
>JBLHLW010000032.1:0-45677 GCA_047621345.1 Minisyncoccia bacterium
ATGCAGTTGGATGATCGCTATGACGGGCGGTATGAAGAAATTCATCGGAACGTAAATAATCGGCAAAGTCGGCAAAAATCGTGGCAAGAGTCATGGTTGACGGTGAGCAATAAAAAGCTCACTGCCGGCCGATTTTTTATATTCGGTGTCAAGTGAAAAGTGGGTTTTGTTTGCTATTAATCAACTTAACTCCTAACTTGGGTGGATTGGTTCTTACCCGTCCCGCTTCAGGGCTGAGGTTCACCCATATCTCTTAAACACCACAAAGCAATGCCAATAAAAACGTTGTTAACACTTTTTCCGGTCTTGTAATCGGCGATCTGTACTGCGCAATCAGGCGTTGATTTACGTACGCACAGCATTCGGGGTCGCGCGTGTTAGGTCGACAAGGTCTGAATGGCCAGGCTTTTCCGGTCAACTACGGGCAGCCTGGCTGCTGGGTAAGCAAGTGGATTCATGGGCAATCACGGTTAGGGGGAGAGGTTCGACAGCGTTGCTTGACCGCAACAATTGACGCGGTACGTGTAATCGTCGTTTGAGCCATGCCTAAAGTGGTACGATTTTACTGTCGTTCAGGCTCAATGAGCGCACGCGCTGGCGCGTTGGGTGCGGGCGCAGCAAGTTGTTTTCAGGAAGGTCTACAAAGTCATCTCACTTGTAAAAATGTTCGATTAAATCCATGGGGTAGCACCTCCGAATCACCTTTTTTAGAGGGTTTCCAATGAAGTCGACCATTTGGGCGATCAATTCCTTATATCGAACTCATTTTGCTCAAGTACCTTGGAACAAAAAATCCCTTAAAAATTAATGAATTAAAAAAACTAATATTTTTGATGTGCAAAAAAATTAAGTATTCGGTGAGCCATTATTTCAATAAAAAATTCAATGAATTCAATGTCTTGAAAATTGGTACGAGTTGTTCAATGCCCGTTCATCGAACATTTATTAAAATTAATCTTTTATGAAGCAAAAATGATTTTTTAACCACTATGTAATCTAGTAAGAATGTAATTAATTAATTGATTTTATTGAGTTTTTGTATTTTGTTAGTACTTGGGGAGTTGCATCGATTCACTGTATCTACTTACTGGAGATAAAGATGAAAAATCAATTCGAAAACGACTTGCAGTCCAAACCCTCTTTGACTGAACAGTTCGCGTCAATACACAAAGGCCTGAACATCGGATTACTGGTTATCATCGCTGGCCTGTATGTATTTTCTGGCTCCGCCGATGCAGCGATTGTTGCCAAAAGCAACCCTGTTGTCCTGCTTGACAACAAATACAAAGCGACCGGGTCTGTGCCGGACTCCATCGGTGTTACTCACTTCGTGGCAATCCCGTATGGGATGCCGACGACAGGCAGCAGGCGCTGGCGTCCTCCCCAAGCCTGGGAGCCTAACACGGTCACGCCGTCTGACCCTGGTGATCCGGGGGCGGTGAGGTTCGACCCAGCAGGCCTGGGGTCGGGACGAGTTCCCCAATGCATGCCCGGAGAAGGGGCGGTTGAGGGCTCCAGTGCCCTTCTTGCATTGCCGTTTTCGGTCCCGGGCGCTTTCGCTCCGCTCAAGATTGTTTCTAGTGAAAATTGCCTGTATTTGAACGTCTATACCAAATATGCGAATAAGGATAGTAAGAAACCCGTCTTTGTCTACATCCACGGTGGTGGCAACAGGTATGGCACTGCAATGACCAACTTGTATAACCCGACGCCGAAGGGGGGGCCGTCTGCGGTACCGTCTTTTCTGGAGACAGTGGATGGCGTAGTCGTAACCTTCAATTACCGTGTCGGTCCGTTCGGCTTTCTCGCCCATCCCTCCCTGACCGCCGAGGCTGAAGGGACCTCGGGAACGTACGGCAACCTGGATCAAATCCTGGCGCTCAAATGGGTGCAGAGCAACATCGCCAAATTTGGGGGGGCGGCCAATAACGTCACGGTCTTTGGTGAATCTGCGGGCGCCCTGAACACGAGCATCCTCAGCGCATCTCCTCTTGCTAACGGACTCTTCCAGCGCACTATCCAGCAAAGCGGCTACAGCTTGCCCCTGATGTTTGCGGGTAACCTGGCGGGAGTTTTGTCCGACAAGAGCTCTGCAGCCAACAACGCGGTACTCAAAATCAATGCGTTCGATCCCGAGGGTTTTCCAAAGTGGCCCTCGCTTAAGGAACTGGAGAAGATCGGTACGGGGCTCGCTGCCGTACTCGCGAACGAGTGCCCGACTGGCGTCAAGAGTGGACAAGAAGGCGATCGCTTTAGACCGTGGGGGGCTTGCGGTTACAAGTATGTCATGAGCATTGAAAAATTGCGCGACCTCTCTCCCGGCATTATCGGTGCCGCATATTCAAATTCCAGCATGCAAACGGGCTCAACACCTGTAGGTTTAGGTATTTTTGTACCCGTGCCTCCAATAGACGATAAATTGCTGACTAAGTCACCGATGTCAGTTCTGAAAAGACCGGGTGCGGTCATCGTGAAACCAGCCATTATCGGCACGACCCGCGACGAGTACACCTCATTGCTTAAAATCTACGCTTCATCTGTAGAAGCGTGTGCCGTAAGAAATGCAGTCAACGATTGCAGCGAGAATGCCGCTGGCGTGAATCTTTTGAGTGCCGACGGATCGGGCTTCAAGAAAATCTTGCAGGGCATTTTTGGGGAGTCGCATGGCGCCTCTGCATTCGAGACCTTGCCGGATCAGTACAAGCCCAACCGCTTTGGACTTGTCAGATACACGAATGCACGCGATTTTCGGGATGCCGTAGTGTCGTTGCTTACCGACGCCGTGTTCACATGCCATAGTCGCAGTGTCATTCGGTACACCGCACAATCGTCCAAGGAGTTCGGTCCCAGCTACCGCTATCAATTGACCCACCAGCCAAGCGCCAAGGCAAGCCCGACTTTGGTGGGCAATATATTCGCTGCTCTTACAGGGTACGATAACGGTGAGTCACCTTCAGTGTCACAGTTGGGTGCGATGCATGGTTTGGATATTGGCTATGTCTTTGGTCCCTTATCTTGGTCGCAGTTTTTCAATGCGAACTCAGCCCCCGAAGTTCTTGTGGACACTAAGTTAGCCAAAATATTTCAAACCTCATGGGGCGAATTTGGTCGCACGGGGTCGGTGCCTTCAGTGTGGCCCTTCGCAGCGCAATTTCGCGTATGGACTCCTTACCCGAATACTGACTCCGTCAATGCCAACAACGATCCGGTCTTCAAATTCGACATCCCGATCACTATTTCAAATGGTACGTTGAGCTCTGAGTCTGGTTACCAGTTCGGATTTGATAAAAAGTACGAGTCGGCATGTGACTGGATAGACCGATATATGGCAATTCCGTTATAGATGACTATGTTTTCAAGTAACATTTTTTGTCGGTCTGACGCTGATAGACTTCAAAGTTGATGGACGAGGTGGATTCCGCGGCGTTAGCGTGGTCAAGTTAACTTTTTGGACGGTGCGTCCTGCTGCGGTCAATCTGGACGGATTTGTCCTGCCAATGCGTAAAATTGAGCTGCGAGAGACAGGTGCGTAGCAGCTTCCATCATCGATTGTCCTTTGCGAATCATGTGCATGGCTCCGATGTCGGCCTGGACGTTTTGGCGGACCGAAAGGATTTGAAATTGACAGGACGTACGCAAAAAGCCAAAAAGTGCAACCAAGTCGGTTTAAGCAAGTCGAACGGCGTTGGTGCACTTCAAAGTTGAAGGCGATCGTCCGCCAACCCCTGGCGCGACTTCGCGCCAGGTTTTGTTTCCAGCCATTGACCTACTCCGAAGGCGTCCAACCCGGTGCAGTCGATCAACATAGGCAACGGCGCCTTTTGGTGTCGGCGCTGATTTCGTGATCGGCGACTGACCGTCGCGCGATCCGAGGCAGCGCCCGTCGGATTCATCAACGTCAGTATCGACGCCATCGAGCCTTCTGTTTGGCGCAATGCCATCTTGAAAGCGGCGCGCAGCATCAAGCAAGCTCGTCTCAATGTGGCCAATTTTGAACCACGACCAATACGTCCACCTTGAGAGAGCTAGCGCAATTCACTTTACTCGCAGCATGCATTCCTTAATTGAAATCCCAGATCAAGTCGGACACGAATTATTTAAACTGTTTTTTCTTCATAACTTATTCGAAAGCAATATAGCGACAATTAATTCGAGTTTTCGATTTGGTCGATCATTACTTGTAATCCCTTCCGATAATTAGTTGATCTAACTGATCTCCCAGACTTTTCGTCAATTCTGGGCCGTTTCGTTTTAATATTGCCGATAGGTAAGCAGCGCGCATGGCTTTAAAATCATTGACGGTGGAAGCTCGCTCTACCTTCAGTTGCAACCCAAATCCACGCAGGCCGATCGCGCCTTTGATGGTGGCGGTATAAAAATGATATAACTGCAAAAATTGAGTGGCTGCATCAATTTGTGGTTCTGCACATGGAATAACCACTTTGCTATCTGAATCGGGATCATCAGCACACACTTTGCCGCCATAGTTTTTGCTCTGTGCGGTGGTGGCAATGACCATGTCAAGCTCGATCAGTTTTTGGACGGAGTCAACTTTGAGTCCCAGCCCGACAACTTGCTGCAATACAGTGGACGTAGCGCATCGGCCATTGAACAGCACAAGGAGAGTACGCATGCGCGGATTTAGGCAACTATCATGTGTTTTCAGTACAGCTCTGCCAAATTCGGTTTTTTCTAAATATTCAAGTGACATGTCCATGGCATCTCCCGGAAAAATGGCCTTTTCAAGCAATCGTACAGAGACTGGATTTCGTGGTCTTGTACTTGAAGGGGCCGCAGAATTTTGAAAAAAATAGTACGCTGGGATGTTGCGAAAAAGAACTTTTGCTCTGAAGCAGCGGTTTTGTTCGCTCACATGACACAAAGTTTTGCACAAAATCGTCGCAATTAGGTTGTCGTGAACCGAAGTAATCTTGAAAAAAAACGAAGTAAAAATTTAAAAAAAATGAATGTTGAGTCGAATGTGATTCAGTAAATTTATAAGAAAAAAGACTTATTGGCGTGGTTTAAAAGTCGCCAATTTTGAGTTGCACAGACGCGCGAAATGTTTCGTCCAGAGCAATGGAATTTCAATGACCTGGAAATCGCACCGGGAGGCTTGCGGCCTCGCAAGGCGCAAGCACGCACGCACGCTGAAACAGAGCCTCCGACGGATCGATTACGTAATGGCAAAGCCCGGCATGACGCAGCACGCTCTGGGCGTCACCGGTTATGGCTTACGGCACGATTTCGCCAATGATTTACATGAGAAAGAATCCGGTGCGACAACACCTCTGCGTGGCGGGACTGCGGTTAAACCTGCTACCGATCAGGCTGCGCGACTGGCGGTCACACTCAAGTCCGGACATGGTCGGATTTAGGTCGCTGGAGCGCATCTTGGCACGCGCAAACGCATCAAGGCCACGCGTTCGTCATCCTGAACTGGCCTATGACGAAGATTTTGTTGTTCTATAAAATTATTTATCAGATCGTAGAAGCCCATTGCAAAGCAAGAAATACCGTCAGTAACTAGATCGGTAAGCCCTTCGCTCGCAGCACCGCATTGAACCGTTCAGGATCAGCCGTTCCGGCGGCGTTGGTGGCGCGTATGCCTGCCTCGCGTTCAAGGTGGGCGAGGGCTCGTGGCAACAGCGTGGCTACCTCGTGCGCGGGAATGGCGATGATTCCGTCAGCGTCGCCCAAGATCAGGTCGCCGGGCATGACCGAAAGGCCCGCACAGGCAATCGGAACGTTGATTTCGCCCGGACCTTCCTTGCTCGGGCCGCGGTGCGTGTGCCCGCGCGCAAATAGCGCGATGTCGCCTTCCGCCCATTCAACCAGGTCGCGCACTGCACCGTCGATGACAAAACCAGCAAGCTGCAGTCGCATTGCGGTGGTGCGCATCAATCCTCCTACGATGGCCTGCGTGAGATCGCCCCCGCCGTCGATGACGATGACGTCACCCGGCATGGCCATCATCATTGCTTTGTGGATCATCAGGTTGTCGCCCGGACGGATACGTACCGTGATTGCCGGGCCGCACAGCACCGTCGTCAAGTCGCTGTGATAGGCGCGCAGACCCATGGCGCCGACACTGCGTCCCATGCAATCGCCGGCAACTGCCACAGGAATGTTACGAAAGGCCTCGACCATGTCGCGAGAGATGCTGGCCTTGCGGTCGACAATGCGATAGCCGGGTGGCCAGAGGGGAGGGGTTGGAGAAGTCATTGTTCGCTCGCTCAATACGGAGTTAATGAAGCTCCACAGTAACAAAGCTGCAATTCAAAAAAGTGATTTAAATCGATGAATGAAGATGAACTATATTCCGCTGCCAGACCCGCTAGCCGGTACCGTAGTTGCGGAAAAAAATTCATGTAATCGTAGCTAATTAAATCGTTATTTATTTTCCGTACAAACTTGCATACTGGGAAGTAGATTTTTGACACCGCCGTTTCCGCGTCTTGCCGGAGAGTGGCGTTTATCCGCTGATCAATTTTTTGGGAACCTGCCGTGAGTGGTCTGACCATCGCCGAAAAAATCCTCTCCCGCGCCGCCGCTCAGCCAGTGCGCGCCGGCGATCTCGTCATTTGTACGCCCGATCTGGCAATGGGTACAGACGGGTCGATTCCGATGGCACTTGATTATCTGGAGCGTATGCGTCCCGGCGCTGTGCCGGCATCACCGTCGCAGTTGGTGTTTGCGCTCGACCATTACGGCCAGAGCTCGGGAGCCAATGCGCTGGCGTTGCAAGAGCGTGCCCGCAGCTACGCACGCCAACACGGTATCCACCTATATGACGAAGGCGATGGCATCAGTCACCAGCTGATTCTGGAATCGGGTGCCGCCCGTCCCGGACTGCTGCTGGTCGGCGCGGATTCCCACAGTACTTCTTACGGCGCACTCAATGCCTTCGCGACCGGGATTGGCTCGTCGGACCTGGCTGGCATCCTTCTGTGCGGCCAGTTATGGCTGAAGGTGCCGGCGAGCATCCGTGTAGTTCTGCACGGCCGACTGGGACCGCGTGCCTCGGCCAAGGATGTCGCGTTATTGCTGGCGCGCCGCTACGGTGCCGATGGTGCTGCCTACCAGGTACTCGAATTTTCCGGTCCCGGTGTCGCTTCGCTCGATATGGATGACCGTATCGTACTGTCGAATATGGCCGTCGAACTTGGTGCGAAGGCCGGCATCTTTCCATGCGATGCGCTCACCATTGACTGGCTGGCCGCGCTTCCTGCCGCATCTGCTTTCTCTGCGTCCGACATGCCGGTCGCTGCCGACGACAACGCCATCTACGCGTCGACAATCGAACTTGATTTGTCGACCGTTGCGCCGCAGATCGCGCTACCGCACCGGGTCGATAATGTGGTCGATGCCGCTGACGTGCCAGAGACCGCTGTCAATATCGTCTACCTCGGTACGTGTACCGGCGGCCGTGTGAAGGATTATCAGGAAGCGCTGGATGAACTTTCCGCAGGCGGCGGCATTGCGCCGGGCGTGCGGGTGATCGTCACGCCGGCCTCCGAGGCGGTCCGCTACGAACTTGAACAGCGCGGCATCCTTGCTGCGTTCGTTGCACTCGGTGTCGAAATTCAGACTCCCGGTTGTGGCTCCTGCTGCGGTACCTGCGGCAGTATTCCGGCTGACGGCGATCGTGTACTGTCGACGGCCAACCGTAATTTCAAGGGGCGCATGGGTAATGCTACCGCCTTGATCTATCTGGCCTCGCCACGCGTGTGCGCTGCTGCTGCGGTACGCGGCAGCTTCGGTGCAGTGCCAGTGGCAGCATCGGGAGCCTTAAAGTGAGGCTGCTACCGATGACCGGCCGCGCGCGCTTGCTGGGTAACGACGTCAGTACGGATGCCATCATTGCGTCGCGGCGAAAGAAGGAAACAATCGACCCGTCGATGCTGCGCGCCTACCTGTTCGAAGATGTCGAGGCTGGATTGGCAGCGAGCCTGATGCAAGGCGACATCCTTGTCGCCGGTAAAAATTTTGGATGCGGATCAGCGATGGAAGTGGCGGTCACCGTTGTGCTGGCAGCCGGTATTCGCGCCGTAGTCGCGCGCAGTTTTTCGCGTACTTACCTGCGAAACGCCATGAACAACGGGTTGCTGGCGATTACCGCTGATACCACCAGCGTGCGCGAAGGCGATGTGATCGTACTTCGCCTTGATGGGCTGGGTGCATTGGTGCTTGAGGGGGCGGGTAGGGCACCGATCGCCTGCGAGCCGATTGCACCTTTCATGCTGGAGATGCTGGAGCTTGGCGGCCTGGTGCCCTATCTGCAACTGCGCGGCGGGTTCGCCGCCTCGCCTTGATGCGGGCTAAGACGGCCTTCATCGATCTGTCAGACCCGCATTTTTTTACTGGGTTAGTGCTTCCTTTTTATCTCCGTCGTTTCACTTTTCGACCTTCTTTCACCACTCATTGAGGATGCCATGTCTAACCTGACCAAGACCTTGTTGCAATCGTTGATCGTACTGGTTTGCGCCGGTACGGGGGCGCCGACGCTCGCCGCCGAGTACACCGGAACGCTGAAAAAAATCAAGGACGACAAAGTAATCGTGCTCGGCTATCGCGAATCGTCGATTCCGTGGTCCTACATCGATTCGACCAATAACAAGGTGGTCGGCTATTCACATGAGACTGCCATGCGCATCGTCGCCGCCATCAAGCAGGAGCTAAACCTGCCCGACCTGCAAGTACGTGAAATCCCGATCACGGCACAGAATCGCATCTCGCTCATGCAGAACGGCACCATCGATCTGGAGTGCAATGGCACCACCAACACGGTTGAGCGGCGCCGGCAGGTGGCGTTTTCCAACACCATCGCCATCACCTATACCCAGCTCCTGACCAAGAAGAATTCTGGGGTGAAGCAGATGAGTGACTTGGCTGGCAAGTCGGTCGTGGTCACTGCCGGCAGTACGTCGGAACGCTACATGCGCACCTATGTCCAGGAAAAGGCGATGAACACCAACGTCATCAGTACCAAGGACCACTCGCAGGGTTTCATCATGTTGCAGTCGGACCGGGTCGCCGCGTTCTTCATGGACCGCGATGTCTTGTCGGCCTTGCTGACCAAGGCTCGTGACGCCGCCGATTACACCCTGACGGGCGAGCCGCAGACCAAGGAAGCGCTGGCCTGCATGTTGCGCAAGGACGATCCTCAGTTCAAGGCCCTGGCCGACAAGACAATCGCTGCCATGCAGACCTCGGGCGAATCCGAAAAGCTCTACAACCGCTGGTTCTTGAGCCCGATTCCTCCCAAGGGCGATGTGCTGAACACACCGCTCAGTGATGCGATGCGCGAGCTGTACGCCAAGCCGAACGACAACTCGCTGGAAAAATAAGCCTGACCGATTCACCCGCACAGGAGTACCCATGTTGAAGATTTCCGATCGGCTCAATCGCATCAAACCGTCCCCCAGTTCGATGGCCGGCCAGCGGGCACGTGAACTGCGCGCCGCCGGTCGAGACATCATCGGGCTGACTTCGGGTGAGCCCGATTTCGATACGCCGGAGCACATCAGGGAAGCGGCGGCGCGTGCAATGGCGAATGGTCAGACGAAATATACCGATGTCGGCGGCACACCCGCACTGCGCGAAGCAATCGCTGACAAATTCAGGCGCGACAATGGTCTGAACTACAAGGCATCCGAAATCATCGTCGGCACCGGTGCCAAACAAGTCATCTTCAATGCCTTCATGGCAACCGTACAAGCCGGGGACGAAGTGATCGTGCCCACACCGTATTGGGTTTCCTATCCGGACATCGTGCTGCTGGCCGAAGGGACGCCTGTGTTCGTTGACTGCTTGCCGGAATACGGCTTCAAACTTCAGCCAGACCAACTTGAGCGAGCCATCACGCCGCGCACGAAATGGCTGGTCCTCAATGCACCGAACAATCCTAGCGGCGCCGCCTACAGTCATGCAGAAATGAAGGCGCTGACAGACGTACTGATGCGCCATCCGCACGTCTGGGTCATGACCGACGATATCTATGAACACATTCTTTATGACGGCCGCACATTCGCGACACCGGCTGCGGTAGAGCCGGCACTGCGCGATCGCACCCTGACTCTCAATGGCGTCTCCAAAGCGTATTCGATGACCGGCTGGCGCATTGGCTACGGCGGCGCGCCCGTTGAACTGGTCAAGCAGATGGTCAAGTTGCAGTCGCAAAGTACGTCTAATGCCTCGTCAATCTCGCAAGCCGCAGCACTCGAAGCGCTACGCGGACCGCAGGGATTCATTGCCGAGCGCACTGCCGAGTTTCAGGCTCGACGCGACGTCCTTGTGCCGCGACTCAATGCGATCGAGGGGGTCAGTTGCCACCTGCCCGAGGGTGCTTTTTATTTGTTCCCATCTTGCGCTGGTTTGCTGGGGTCGGTAGCACCTGACGGACGCAGGATAGACAGCAGTGACGAACTGGTGATGTATCTGCTCGATGCCGAGGGCCTGGCCGTTTTGCAAGGTAGTGCCTACGGCGTGCCGCCGTATTTCCGGATGTCATTTGCGGCGTCGATGGCGGTACTTGATGAAGGTTGCGAGCGTCTGGCCAGAGCTTGCGCCCGACTGACGAAGTGATCCAATGAACGCGAATCCATGACTTACCACTGGCACTGGGGAATCTTCCTCGTCGAAGCCATTCCCGGTCAGACCTATCTGAGCTGGTTACTGTCAGGCCTGTCGATGACGGTCTCGCTGGGGCTGTGTGCCTGGGTCATCGCGCTAGTCGTTGGCGCTGTCATTGGCGTTTTACGCACGGTGAACAACCGCTGGGTGTCCACGCTGGCAGCCGCCTATGTCGAACTGTTTCGTAACGTGCCGCTTCTGGTACAGCTCTTCATCTGGTTTTTCGTGGTGCCCGAACTGCTGCCTGGCACCATGGGTACCTGGATCAAGCAAATTAATCCGCTGACGCAGCAAATGATCGCCGGCGTCGTGTGCCTTGGCCTGTACACCGCGGCACGGGTAGCCGAACAGGTACGCGCCGGTATTACGTCGTTACCTGCCGGTCAGCGCCATGCTGGTCTGGCACTCGGTTTATCGAGCGCGCAGACCTATCGCCATGTGCTGATGCCGGTGGCGTGCCGGATCATCCTGCCGCCGTTGACCTCGGAGTTCATGGCGGTGTTCAAAAATTCTGCCGTGATGTCGATGATCGGACTGCTGGAGCTGGCAGCGCAGGGTCGCCAACTCGTCGATTACACATCACAACCGTATGAGTCGTTTACGGCCGTGACTTTGCTCTATGTGGCGATCAACATGTCCGCGTTGCAGGTCATGCGATGGGTTGAGCGCAAGACCGCGATACCCGGTCTGTTGAGCGGAAAGTCCTGAGCATGGCTTACCAATTCGATTTCAGTTTCCTTAACGCCAGCAATCTTGGCATCCTGGTCGATGGCATGCAGGTCTCGCTAGAGATCACGCTGGTGGCCGTTGTCGCCGGTATCGTCTGGGGCACGGTGCTGGCACTGCTGCGCATGTCGCGCCTGAAGGTCTTGTCCTGGTTCGCGATCGTCTACATCAACGCGTTTCGCTCGATACCGCTGGTCATGGTGCTGCTCTGGTTTTTTCTGGTGGTACCGCAAATCCTGCAAAGCGTGCTGGGTTTGTCGCCGTCGAACGACGTGCGCATGGTCTCTGCCTTGTTGGCGTTTTCGATGTTCGAAGCGGCGTATTACGCCGAGATCATTCGTGCCGGCATTCTCAGTATCGGCGACGGCCAGATGCGGGCATCGCAGGCGCTCGGCATGACGCGCTGGCAGAGCATGCGCCTGATTGTTCTGCCGCAGGCCTTTCGCAACATGCTGCCGCTATTGCTGACTCAGGTCATTGTCCTGTTCCAGGATACGGCGCTGGTCTATGTGACGGCACTGGCAGATTTTTTCGGGCGCGCCTATGGCATCGGCGAGCGCAATGGACGGCTGGTAGAAATGCTGCTGTTAGCCGGCGCGGTCTATTTTGTGATCTGCTTCAGCGCGTCGTTGCTAGTGCGCTTCCTGTCTCGAAAACGCGCTTCGCATTGAGTCAGGTAATTTTCTTGCGCGACAAGGCCTTGGGGCGCTTGTGCACCGCAATTGGCTTGGAAAAGTCGCAAAAACTTTGCGCCATGGCCGCAACTTGCTGGCTGAATGCAACCGGCCCATCGTTGCGAAAAACGGCGTAATAGGGCACCTTCGGCAGAGCCTGCTCACTGCGCAACATCCGCAACTGGCCTGAGGTTGCGAGGTCGGAAAAATAATCCTGCGGTAGATAACTCACGCCAAAACCTAGCGTCGTCAGAGCGCTCAACGCAATCAAACTGTTGCCGGCGTAGATGCGCTGCACGGTCAAGCCCTGCTCCAGAAACCATCGCTCGTAGCCGACATCGACACCGGAGCGCTCGACTTGCATCAGCACCGGATAGGCCGTGATCTGCTTGAGTGTCAATGCCTTGCGGCTGTTGCACAGCTCCGGGCTGCACATCCACGCCAGCGTCAACTCCTTCAGTTTTACCGCCTCGAAGTTGGCATCGGAAAACACCGGCGGCACGACCACCAGATCGATCGCACCACGCTTGAGTTTTTCACACAGGCTGACGCTCAGATCGATTTCGGGTTGCAGTTCGACGGTGGGGTAGGCTTGGCGAAAGGCCTGAACAAATTGGGGAAGCCAGGTCAGCGCCGTCAATTCGGTCACGCCGATCCGGAAGCGTCGTACCGTGATCGAGGCACGGCCGGCCGAGGCAACATAGCGCTCCCTAAGCAGCAAGATTTCTTCCCCCAGTCCAAGAATCTCGCGGCCCTTGTCGGTCAGGCGTGCGGTACGGTGACTTCGATCGAACAACTGCAGGCCTAGCAAGCTCTCGATTTCTGAGAGCCGCTTGGAAATGGCGGATTGGGTAGTGTTGAGTTTGTCGGCGGCTGCTGCGAAGGAACCCAGTTTTGCAACCCAGTGGATTGCTTCAATCTGCTTGAATGTCAACATCGATGAGTGCGCATAGCGGCGTGATGGGGCGAAGGCCAATCCTACCTGCTTCAAGACCTGCATCCAAATTAGTTACTGACTCAGAACATCTTGGGTCCGCAAGCGCAACGAGTTAGGGGCGTTATGCTTACTTTTTTAGAACCCGAGCACATCATTGCGGCAAGGGTAACAAGTCGGCATGCATTCGCTGGAGCCGTGTCGAAAACGTGACGACACCTCTAGCCCGGCTAGGGCGAGGGGCTACGTCCCAACCGGCGAATTTAGCCAAATTGGTTGACGGCTGACATCTGTTTTCCGATACACAAAAAAATGCTTATTGCCCATTTAGGCAGCAATCCTTGCGCTTACCCATTAACGGTAAACCAAACCGCCGTCGATTAACGGTGACTGCCCGGTCATATAATCCGAATCAGGGCCCGCCAGATAGGAAACGAAACCAGCCACGTCCTCCGGGGTTTCTGCGCGCCCGAGAGCGATACCATCCACATATTTTTTGTAGGTGGCGCCCACTTCCGCACCAGTTATTTCAGCCAGACGTTTATCAATATCAACCCACATGTCTGTACCGACCACACCTGGACAATAAGCGTTGACGGTGATGCCGTCGCTAGCCAGTTCTTTGGCAGCGGCTTGCGTGAGCGCACGCACAGCGAACTTGGTGGCGGAATAAACACCGAGCATTGCAAAACTATCGTGCCCGGCAATCGAACAGGCATTAATAATCTTTCCGCGCTTGTTTAAGGCCTTTAGCTTTTTGGCGGCTGCCTGAATACCCCACAACACGCCCTGAACGTTAATTTTCAGGATATGGTCGACTTGCTCGGGAGTAACGTCAAGCAATGCGCTGACCTGTGCGATGCCGGCGTTATTGACAATGATGTCGAAACCGCCAAGCTCCTTCAACGCGTAATCGACTGCCTTTGCCACCTGATCTTGCTGGGATACATCGGCCACAAATACTGCAGCCTTTCGCCCCAATGCGCTAACCTCTCTCGCAACGGCCGCTATTTTTTCCTGATTAATGTCGACCAGAGCAATATCAGCACCATCTTTCGCTAAGCGTAAGGCAATGGCTCTTCCAATACCTTGGCCGGCACCAGTGACGAGGACTACTTTTCCGATAATGCTCATATAGTTTTCCTTTTCAATATCGATGAGATTTGAAGAACTGCTTCTTCAAACTTGTTCATGATCTGACTGGGCGGACGTGATTAGATTGTCACTAACTGACGCCCGCTCGTCGTAGATCGGAATCAGTCTATTAAGACAAATGATGCACGTCTTGCAGTGCATATACGGGCGTCGATAAGCCTTCCATACGCGCCTTCAATTGCAGCGACAAATATTGCGAGTAATGGCGCGACTGGTGCAGATTGCCGCCATGGAACCAGAGTGCCGTTTGCTGGGTCGGTTTCCACATATTGCGTTGCTCGCCTTCCCAGGGGCCCGGGTCTTTCGTGGTCGCTGAGCCGAGGCCCCAGACCTTACCCACCTTGTTGGCAACCTCTGGTGAAATCAAGTCGGCGGCCCAGCCGTTCATAGAGCCGTAGCCAGTGGCATACACGATCAGATCGGCTTCCAGTTCGGTACCGTCGCTGAGTAATATCGAATGCGCTTTTAGCTCAACCACATCGACGCCACTTTTCAATTTAATCTTCCCATCGGCCACCAACTCGGATGCGCCCACGTCGATGTAATAACCTGAGCCACGACGTAGATATTTCATGAACAGACCGGAGTCGTCATCACCGAAATCAAGCATGAAGCCGCTTTTTTCCAGTCGCGCATAAAAGGCGGCATCACGTTCACGGATCGCGTTGAAGATAGGAATCTGAAATTCATGCAAGATTTTGTACGGCAACGAGGCAAAAGTGAGGTCGGCCTTCGATGTCGTCATTCCCGCAGCAACAGCACGCTCCGAATACAGGTCGCCGAGCGCCAGATCCATCAATGAGTTTGACTTGACGATATGGGTCGAGGAGCGCTGGACCATAGTCACATCCACACCGGCTTCCCACAATGCTGCGCAAATATCATGCGACGAATTGTTAGCGCCGATCACGACCACTTTTTTCCCTGCATACGCATCTGGCCCCGAATGTGCTGACGAATGCTGCTGCTCGCCAGCGAATAGGTCCATGCCCTTAAAATGCGGCAAATTGGGCTTGCCCGACATGCCGGTCGCCAATACCAACTGCTTAGGTCGCAGCGTGACCTGTTCGCCCTTGCGATTGACTTGTACGGTCCATTCGTCGCTGGCCTCGTCATAACTGGCTGATTCGCAGGTGGTTGAACCCCAATAGTTCAGTTCCATCACCTTGGTGTACATCTCCAACCAATCGCCTACTTTATCTTTCGGCGTAAACACCGGCCAGTTTTCAGGGAAAGGAATGTAGGGCATGTGGTCATACCAGACCGGATCATGCAGACAGAGCGACTTATAACGTTTTCGCCAGCTATCGCCGGGCTTTTCATTTTTTTCAATGATGATGGTCGGGACATTCAATTGCCGTAACCGTGCGCCGAGTGCGATCCCGCCCTGACCACCTCCGATAATCAAGCAATAGGGCTGCTGTGAATAACCTAACTCGGTCAGCTCTGCTTCGCGATCCTCTGTCCAGGTCCTGCGGTTGGTCGTCGCACCGTGGGTCGCACCCATTGGTCGATGATGTCCCTTCGCCTCTTCATGACCCTTGAGTTCGGTCATGGTCGTGAGCAAGGTCCATATCTTGCCGTTCCTGACACGGATGAAGCCAACGCCGCGTGCAACATTGGTCTCGATACTGATCCAGCTCTGCGTCACACCGTCGGCTTCGGTAGGCTCGTCTTTTTCCGATAGCCGCAAGGTTACCGGCTTTACCGTCCCCAACTGGGCATCGAGCATTGCACTGATCTGCTCTCGGCCTTCCATGGTTTTAAGGTTCCAGGTGAACATCACCAAATCGCGCCAGTAGCCATTTAACTCGAACAGATTTGCTGCCGCGTTGCTATCCCCGATGCGCATCGCCTCCTCAAGCTGCTCCAGAATGGTCTCAACGGCTTGCTTGTTGTTATTCGTAGTCATGCAGTCTCCTTCAAATGAATGGTTGGTTTGAAACGAAAATGGGCGAGTTTTCTGATGGTTAAGAAAACCCAATTTTTGCAGTTACGGAAGTCGCAAAATGCGTTATTGCCGGTGCGGAGGCCGAATATTGAGTGATGACAGTCGTCGGTATAAAGTCGCGCGTGAGATGCCAAGCAGTGTTGCGGCCAATTTGGGCATCGAATGGGTCTGCGTCATAGCGGCGACGATACGGGCCCGCTCGACAATATCGCCTTCGTCGGGCAACACGTTGGCAACGCTTATATTTTTAGTCGTTACGTTGTGCTTGTGGGCGACGTTGCGTTGCAGTGGCGCACGGGTTCGTGCGAACAAAGACGTACTGCCGGCAAGCCGCAGTGACAGCAGGTTCTGTCCAGGTCGCATGGTGAATAACTGTTCAGCACGGATGTCGAACAATTCACTGACGTGACGGGGTGACGCGCCTGACAGTGCCACGCCCAGTCCAGCGAGTTCAGGCACGCACGCTTTAGCAGAACGATTGGCAGCTATTACGTTGCCCTCAACATTGACCGCCATGAGAATTTCAGGCTGTGCCTCTACAAAGTGCCGATTACGGTGGGCGAGCAGAATCCAGCAATGCATGTAGGTGTGCAGGAAAAATGCATTTTCAATCCATATCGCGCTTTGCTGCACTAACCGGTTTACCAGCCACTGGCTGTTTCGACTATCGGGTGATAGCACTGCAGATGCATCCAGCACGCCAATCAATTCGCCATCAGGCGCAAAGATGGGCGCAGCGCTGCAAGTCAGCCCGGCAAAAGTAGCGCGGAAATGGTCAGTTTTATGTACCGTGATGGGTGTCTTGTCCAGGAGAGTCACCGCGATTCCACAGGTTCCCTCCTCGCACTCCGACCAGCAAGAGCCGAGATGCAAGCCTGCACGTTTAAATTCATGTCGATGATCGTGGTCGACACAGTAATCAATGGTGACACCATCGGCATTGCTTAACAGCACGCAATAGCCAGCGTCACGAATCATGTCATGCAGACGTGGCAAACATTCGCCGGATGCTGAAAGCAACGCTTCTTCACCTTGCCGGACATCACGCAATTCCTGACTGGTCAGAATGCGAGGGCCGGTGATCGCGCCAGGATCAAGATGGTGCTCCTCCAACGCGCGTCGGTAGGATGAGACGAGGCGCGCTGTATCCGCTTCCGGATTCACACTGCCCCCTTCGATTACTTTACGCACCCGCTCAAAATGATTGGCCGGCGGATTAGTCAATGAAACGTATGGCATGACGACACTCCAGGAATCTTGTTTCAGCCATGAAACAGCTGGAACTAAAGTTGGTATGTCGTTGTAGCATGCGGAGGCACCGCTCGTATCTTGCGTTGCAACATCACACACAACTGAGACTTTTTTCTCACCGGTTGTTATGCCAGGCAAAGAACGTCTGGCAGTAAGCGCGTGCCTCTGCGCGCGAATCGCACCGTTCCGGAGGAATGGTCGCAGAGAATCAGGTCGGATAGCGCTTCAACGTCGAAGTCGTCGTGACCAGCAGCGCGAAGTGCGCGCGGTTTCTCTGGTGCGTCAACTGCCGTTCCATACGCCGTGAGTAAGGTGCAATAACCGAAGGGCATTGCACCGCCATCCAAGTTCACGCGCACTTTCAATCAATCGACCATAACAAATGCGCATCCAGCGAGAGCCGCGCCTGCGCTGCCAGCACATCGATCTGCGCCGACTCCGCTGCCAGTGCGGCATCCATCGCCATGCGCCGATTGGTCAATGCATCGGTCAGCGACGCTTCGCCGAGTGTGTACGCACGCATCATCGTGCCGGCTTGCTGTGCGCTCTGGTCGGCGATGCGCTGCATGGTTTGCCAGAGCACGAGGCTGCGCTCGCTGTCGATGACGACCCGTTGCGCGCCAGCGCTGACTTTGGTCTGTGTTTGCGCCGACCGCTGGATTGCCATGCTGGCCTTGGCTGCGGCACCATCCCGGTCGGCTGATCGACCCGCACCGGGCAAGGTGAACAAGATGCTGATGCCGACCAGTCGCTCCTGGCCATCCCGTTCGCGACCGGCGCGTACGCCGAAAGTCGGGTCGGGCATGCGCTCGCTGGACATGCGGGCGGCCTGCAAGCCGAGCAGGTCGGCCTCGGCTTGTGACAACGCCAGTTCGTGATTGTCACTGTTGATTTTGTGACGCCACCAGTCGCCTGATTCCGTCGAGGCGACGGGTGTCGGCAAGCGCTCGGCATGCGGCGCCGGCAAACCCGGATACGTTATTTTTAGCAGTTGCAGTGCCTGCTCCTGACGCAGTTGTGCCTGTTGTAGCAAGGCGCCGACGCGGGCGTTTTCGGTATCGGCTTGCAGCAATTCCAGCTGCGCGGCGTCGCCCGCCTTGACGCGCTTTTCGGCGATGGCGCGCAGTTGCGTGGCGAGCGCGACTTGCTCTTCGAGACGACGCGTGGCGCTCATTTCACGCAGCGCATTGAACCAGTCCGTCAGCAAGCTGCGACCGGCTTCGTGCCACGCGTCTTCATGGCCCGACACCGCCACGGCGATACCCTTGTCGCCGATGGCGCGGTCTTGTGCGGCTTTGCCGAACCAGCGCATGGAGCGCTCCAGCGCGACATCCTGTTCGTTGTAAAGACCGCCGCTCTGGTCCGTGCGACGGCTCAGTCCGGTGCGTACGGTCCATTCGTGTGTCCCCGCATCGAGACGCGTTTTGCCGGCACGGGCCAGGTCGATATTCATCGCACTGGCGCGCACTTGCGGCAGGTTTTCCAGCGTAGTGCGGACGATCTGTTCCGGCGGCAGCACCGATTGCGCCAGTCCTGGCGCACTGAACGCGACCAGCGCCAGCCACAGTGCGGCCTTCAATGCAGTCTCCCGAAACCGTTCAGTGCCGTGATCCACCAAGCCACGTCCGCGTTGTGGATCTCGGCGGCCAGCGCGTCGAGCAAACTGCGCAGTTCGGCGTCGATGCCAGCGATGAGCACCAGCTTGCGGCGGCAGCGTCCCTGCACCTTTTCCATTGTTGTCAGCAGCGTTGCACCACTGCCCATGCCTTCGGCGTCGACGATGGTGAAGCCGTGCGCCCACTGCGGATGCAGCGTCAAAAAATCGAGTACGTCTTCTTCCAGTGCAACCGGAATGGCTAGTGTCAGTAGCGCGTCATAAGGAGATGTGGTCGTCATGCTCTAGCTCCGTTCCGGTACGCCGAAGCGCTGGAACAATAAGGGTAAAAGAATCAGCGTCAACAGCGTGGCCGAGACCAGCCCGCCGATGACAACGATGGCTAGTGGCCGCTGGATTTCCGAGCCGGGGCCGGTGGCCAGCAACAGCGGGATCAGGCCGAAGCCGGTGATGCAGGCGGTCATCATGACCGGCCGAAAGCGCCGCATCGCGCCGTCGGTGGCCACCTCGGCCAGCGCCGCACCGCGCGCCACCATCTGGTTGAAGCAGGTGATCATCACCAGTCCGTTGAGCACCGCGATACCCATTAGCGCAATGAACCCGATGGACGCCGGTACCGATAGATACTCGCCAGTCACCGCCAGTGCAACCACACCGCCGAGCAAGGCAAACGGGATATTGACGAACACCAGCAGCGATTGCCGCACGCTGCCCAATGTCGTGAACAGTAAAAAGAAAATCAACGCCAACGCGATCGGCACGACGATTGCCAGCCGTGCTGCAGCCCGTTGCTGGTTCTCGAACTGGCCTCCCCACGACAAGCGGTAACCCGCCGGTAGCGTGACCTGTTGCGCGACCTTGGCCTTGGCTTCATCGACAAAGCCGACCAGATCACGGTCGCGCACATTGGCCCGTACGACCACCATCCGCGACGAGTTTTCACGCTCGACCTTGACCGGACCATCGACCGTGCGCAGGCTGGCCAGTTGGCTCAATGCCACGGTGCTGCCATCGGCGACCGGCAAGCGTAACTGATTGAACAAGGTCGCCGACATGTGCAACGCATCGCTGCCCCGAATGAGCAACGGCAGGCGCTTGCCGTCTTCAATGACGATGCCACTGCTGCGACCTTCGACTAGCGTTCGCAAATCGTTTTGAATTTGCTCAACGCTAAAGCCGAGTCGTCCGGCGGCAACGCGGTCAATATCAACCTGCAGATACTGCACACCTTCGTTTTTTACGGTCAGCACATCCTGACTGCCGGTGATGCCGCTGACGGTCTTGACGATCTGGTCGGCCAGCTTGGTGAGCTGTGCATTGTCGGCACCATAGACCTTGATGGCGAGGTCACCACGCACGCCGGAGAGCATTTCGGAGGTCCGCATTTCAATGGGCTGCGTGAAGCTGAAGTTCATGCCGGGGAAGGTCGCGGCGACACGGCGCAAACTGTCGATCAGCGCGTCCTTGTCCTTGCTTTTCCATTGCTCGCGCGGTTTCAGGACGAGGAAGGTATCGGTCTCGTTGAGACCCATCGGGTCCAGTCCGAGTTCGTCGGAACCGGCGCGGGCGACGATGCTCAGCACATCGGGCACCTCGGCGAGGAGGCGTTGCTGAACCGCCAGATCGAGCCGGGCCGATTCTTGCAGATTGATCGATGGGAGCTTTTCGACCTGCATGATGATGTCGCCTTCATCGAGGGTCGGCATGAAGGATTTACCGATCAGCGGGAATAGCGCGGCACTGACCACCAGCACCGCCAGCGCCGCGATGAAGACCGCGCGGGAATGTGCCAGCGAACGGGTCAGCAGCGCGCGATAACCGGCTTCGAGCTTGCGCACCAGCCACGGTGCCGGACCATGCGTTTCCTTGAGTACGAATGATGCAAGTACCGGGATGACGGTCAGCGACAGCACTAGCGACGCGGCCAGCGCAAAGGTGATCGTCATCGCCACCGGCGCAAACAGTTTGCCTTCGAGACCTTGCAGCGACAGCAGCGGCAAGAACACGATCATGATCACGATCATGCCCGCCGTGACCGGCACGGCCACTTCTCGTACCGCCCGGTAGATCACATGCAGGCGCGATAATTTCGGGCCATCGTGCGCGACGCCGCTATGGGCTTCGATGTTCTCGACCACCACCACGGCCGCATCGACCAGCATGCCGATGGCAATCGCCAGTCCACCCAGTGACATCAGATTGGCGCTCAGTCCGAAGGCCTGCATCAGCAGAAAAGTACCCAGCGCCGCCAGCGGCAAGATGCTCGCCACCACCAGCGCCGAGCGTACATTACCGAGGAACAGGTAGAGCAGGATGACGACCAGAATGGTCGCTTCGCCGAGTGCACGGGTCACTGTCGAGACTGCCCGTTCGACCAGATTGCCGCGATCATAAAACGGCTTGATGGTAGTGCCCGCAGGCAGTGCCTTTTGCAATTCGGCGAGGCGTTCGCGCAATTTGCCGAGTACTTGCTGGGCATTGGCACCGCGCATCGCCAGCACCAGTCCTTCGACTGCCTCGCCTTTACCGTCTTTGGTGACGGTGCCGTAACGGGTCATTTCACCGATGCGCACGGT
This sequence comes from Minisyncoccia bacterium, assembly GCA_047621345.1. Lineage (GTDB taxonomy): Bacteria > Pseudomonadota > Gammaproteobacteria > Burkholderiales > Burkholderiaceae_D > Actimicrobium. Next base: position 21,518 of record JBLHLW010000032.1, read on the forward strand.
GGCGACATCGCCGACCCGTACTGCAAAGCCGTCGCGGCTAGTGATCGCGATAGCGCGCACATCATCGAGGCTGCGAATGCTGCCATCGCTGCGCACCAGCAGGGATTCTTCACCGGCACCGAGGCGACCGGCGCCATCGTTGCGATTGTTGGCATCGAGCGCCATTTGCAATTGCGTCAGCGACAGTTTGCGCGCCGCCAGTGCCTCGATGTTCGGCACGACTTCATAACTGCGCACCATCCCGCCCAGCGAATTGACATCGGCCACGCCGGGGATGTTGCGCAATTGCGGACGGATGGTCCATTCCAGCAGGCTGCGTTTTTCCATCAGCGACAACGGACCTTCGATGGTGAACATGAAGATTTCGCCGAGTGGCGTCGTGATCGGCGCGAGACCGCCGCTGACCGAGGCCGGCATGTCTTTCATCACATTGGCGAGCCGTTCGCTGACTTGCTGGCGCGCCCAGTAGACGTCCGTACCATCCTGAAAATCGAGTGTGATGTCGGCAATCGCATACTTCGATTGCGAGCGCAACATCACTTGTTTGTTGATACCGAGCAGTTCTTGTTCGATCGGCGCGACGATGCGCATTTCGACTTCTTCCGGCGTCATGCCGGGCGCTTTCAGGATCAGCTTGACCTGCGTGCTTGAGACATCCGGAAACGCATCGATGGGCAGATCACGAAATGCCTGAATGCCCGCGGCGATCATGACGAGCGTGACGACGAGTACCAGCAGGCGCTGAGCCAGCGAAAAGGCAACGAGGCGGGCCAGCATCATGGTGCTCCGTCAGCGCCGAGGCCGATCCATGCCCCCTTGAGCGCGACCAGTCCTCTGACTGCAACCGGATTGCCGGCCATCAGTCTGCCGGTGACGGCAACCGGGTCGGCGGCTCCGGCGGCAACATCGACCTTGACGGCTTCGAAGCCAGTTGCGTTGCGTACGAAGACAAACGATGCATCGCCATTGCGCACAATGGCCGCGGCTGGCACACGCAGACTAGTCGCGCCGGCCGTACTCTGATGGGTGGCGTCGATAAACTCATTGAGCTTGAGGCAGTTGTCCGTTGCGGTCGGCACGGCGCGTACCAGCGTGCTCTGGTTGGCGCTATTGACTTGCGCCGAGATGGCAATCACTTTGGCGCTGCCGCAATGGCTCAGTTGCAGCATGTCGCCAGTGCGGATCAACGCGGCTTGCTGGCGCGAGGCCTGGAACTCGATCCAGCGCGCGCCAGCTTTGCTGACGGTTGCCAGCGGCATGCCGGCTTCAATGCGCTGACCGGGCGTCATCGTCACTTCTTGCAAAGTGCCGCGCACGCCCGCCACCACGGTCACCGTTGGCGACAAGGTGTTGCTGCTGACCAGTGCGCGGATCGCTGCATCACTGATGCCGGCGGCGCGCAAGGCCTGATAGCGTTCTTTCGCGGCGATGCCGGCCTGCTGTGCTGCGCCGCGGCTATCCTGCACCCGCGACAACGCGATGATGCCTTCCTTGAGCAGGTTCTCGTCCCGCGCCAGCTTGTCTTGCGCCAGTCGTGCCGCGATGGCCAGGTGCAGGTAATCGCGCTGTATTTCCATCAAGGGTTGACTAAACATCGTCGCCACTGGCGTGTCGGCCTGCACTTGCTGCAAGGACTGCACATGGATTTGTCGGACCACACCGCTGACCACGGCGCTGACGACGGTGATCGCGTTGGTCGGTGCGACAACAGTGCCGGCAAGTGTCTGACCGCCGGTGCCGCTGGCGGCGCTAACGACGGGGGCGGTCGCGATACCTGCCCGCAAAATCTGCTCGGCACTCAGCGTAATCTGGCCCGGTGCAGCGGCCTGCGCGGCCATGGCCAGCAGGGCAGTGGCGACCAGCGCCGGGAGGTGACGTACTTGCAGGGACATGGCATCGCTCATCAGTGTTTTGGATGGGATGCAGTGTGGGTGGCGAAAATTAAGGAGTTCTTAAGCGCGCGGTGCAATGCCCTTCGGTTATTGCACCCTACGTGATCATGGGCTCGCGACAACTAGCTTGACATCTACCGCAACTGACTACGCGTAGGGTGCAATAACCGCAGGGCATTGCACCATCGGCCAAACGAAGAATCGTAAAAAATCGACGCATCCGTATCATTCACACCAATATTCCCGGTTATTCACCACCATGCAAAGTGCAATAACCGCAGGAGATGGCACTGGGCGCCAAGCGCGGGCACCTTCCAGCAATGCCTAACTATCATCGCGCCTGGCAACCGGGCGGCATCTATTTTTTCACCGTCAATCTCCACCATCGCGACGGCAACGACCTGTTGACGCGGCATATCGCACTGCTACGCCAAGTCGTTCGCGACGTTCGAAACCGTCACCCTTTTTTGATTCACGCATGGGTGGTTTTGCCCGAGCATCTTCATTGCATCATCGAGCTTCCTGATGGTGACAGGGACTTCGCTGTGCGCTGGCGGCTTATCAAGATGTATTTCTCAAAAGGGATTCCGGCGCAAGAGCCACGTAATGCGTCGCGCATCAAGCGCGGCGAACGCGGTATCTGGCAACGCCGTTATTGGGAACATTTGATATGGGACGAGCGCGACTATCGTGCACACATGGATTACGCGCACATCAATCCGCTCAAGCACGGGCTCGTTACGCGTGTCAGCGACTGGCCATATTCAACGTTTCACCGATTGGTCGAAGAAGGCGTTCACCCGATGGATTGGGCGGGCGGATTTGAGGACGATATCGTGGCGCCGGACTAGTGCGCGCGGTGCAATGCCCTTCGGTTATTGCACCCTACGTGATCTTGGGCTCCCAACATACGGTCTTACTCCTGCTGGCTACGCGTAGGGTGCAATAACCGCAGGGCATTGCACCACCGGCCAAACGAAGAGACCTATTCATCACGGCGCGTCGCAATGCAGTAGCATCCGGTACCTCATGTCTCCTTGCCGATCCAATGACCACCTCCCACCACAAACCCGCTGCCGATTCCCACGACGCCATCATCATCGGCAGTGGTCCCGGCGGTGCGACCGTGGCGCGCGAACTGGCGCGCGGCGGCAAGCAGGTGCTGGTCCTCGAACAAGGCAGCGCCGCGCCGATTCGCGGCACGCTGGGCCAGATGGCGCGCATGGCTGCGGTGCCGGGCAAGGGCGCGTTCGTGCATCGGGACGCGTCGTTGCTGGTGCAGGGGATTACCGCCGGTGGCAGTTCGATGGTCAATTTTGCCACCGCGATGCCGCCACCGTTGGCGATGTTTGCGGCGCACGGGATTGACCTAGCGCCGGCCTTGCAGGCGTTGCGCGGCGAACTGCCGATGGCGCCGCTGCCCGACAAGTTGGTCGGTCCGATGGCAACCCGCATCATGGCCGGGGCGTTGTCGCTGGGACTGCCGTGGCACAAACTCGACAAGATGATCCGGCCGCACATTTGTCGCAGCGGTTGCTGGCGCTGTGTCTACGGTTGTCCATTCGGTGCGAAGTGGACGGCGCGCGACTTTCTGGATGAGGCCATTGCGTCCGGCGCGCGGGTGCGCGATGGCGCGAAAGTGCTGCGGGTGCTGGTACAAGATGGGCGCACCGTCGGTGTCGAGTTTGTCCGCGACGGTGTCACATCCAGCGCATTCGCTCCGCTTGTGGTGCTGGCCGGCGGCGGTATCGGCAGTCCGAAATTGTTGGCGGCATCGGGTTTGCAGCACGGATCCAGCACTTTTTTCAGTGACCCGGTCGTTGCGGTGATGGGCACCGTGGGTGATCTCGATGGTGGTGCCGAAGTGCCAATGGCGGCGGGCATGCATCTCGACGCCGATGGCATCATCCTGTCTGACCTGACATTACCCAAGCCGATATATCAGGCCTTCGCGACGCAGGTCGGGCGTGTTGACCGGCTGTTTGCGCATCATCAGACGCTCTGCGTGATGGTCAAGATCCGCGATGCGATTGGCGGACAGGTCGGTGCGCGCTGGGTCGACAAGACGTTGCAACCGGTCGACCGGGCGAAGTTCAAGCAGGGCGTCGCCCTGGCCCGCAAGGTGCTCGCTGCCAGTGGCGCAGAACACGTCTTCAAGAGCTGGCATTTTGCTGCGCATCCGGGTGGTAGTGTGCGCATCGGGGAGGGTGTTGACAGCGACCTGCAGACCCCGACGACAGGGTTGTTCGTGTGCGATGCCTCGGTCATTCCTGAACCGTGGGGTTTGCCGCCGACGCTGACGGTGCTGTGTCTTGGCAAGCGTTTGGGGGGGTACCTTCTCGCCAATTCGGCTGAGTAGGCGGCCCCATCAGGTATTGGATGCGGCGGTTCGCGTGGGCACGATGACCCTGCGCCCACCCTACCAACCACTCGTAGGGTGGGCTCGATGTTGAGCCCACGCGAGCGCACTTAAGAACTCCTTAACAAGCGCGTTTTACACTACGCGCTCCCTACATCACGGAGTCACCATGCGCCTGTTATTGGTCGAAGACGATCCCCAGCTCGGACGCGCCACCCAGATCGGTCTGGAGCAGGTCGGTTATACGGTCGATTGGGTGCAGTCAGCCGAGAGTGCGCGCACAGCGGTACGCCTGCATCAATACGGTTGCCTGCTGCTCGATCTCGGATTGCCCGGCGAAGATGGCATAGCGTTGTTGCGCAAGTTGCGCGCCGGCGGTTTCACGCAACCTGTTCTCATCCTCACCGCCCGCGACCAGATCAGCGACCGCATCAGCGGCCTCGATACGGGTGCCGACGATTTCATCATCAAGCCCTTTGACCTCGACGAACTCGCCGCCCGCATCCGCTCGGCCAGTCGCCGTGCCGCCGGGCGCAGCACCGACACGATCTTCCACGGCACGATTGAGATCGACGTGACGACGCGCCAGCTCCGCCAGCACGGCCAGCCGGTGGCACTGACCAGCAAGGAATTCGGCATTTTGCTGCTGTTAGTCGAGCATGTCGGTCAGGTACTGGCCCGCGAACAACTCGAGGAAACGCTGTACGGATGGGGCGAAGAAATTGAAAGCAATGCGATTCAGGTCCACATTCACCATTTACGCAAGAAGCTCGGCAAGGCATTGATTCGCACCGTCCATGCAGTCGGCTATACGGTGGACCGACCGTGACACGTCTGTTTCGTGCCGGCTGGTCGCTGCGCCGCGCCTTGCTGGCGGTGTTGCTGGCACTGACGGTGTCGGTATGGGTCTTCAGCGCGGTCGTTGTCTACTTCGAAGCCGATCAGGAAAGTCAGGAATTGTTCGACCAGTCGCTGGCCGAAACAGCCCAGCTGCTGCTGGCGCTGGCCGACCATGAAATCGAGGAACGCATCGCGATGGGCGGTGGTCACGAGTCGGCGCCGATCAAAAATGCGCATGGTGAATATCTACTGTTCCAGATGTGGGATAACACCGGGCGGCTGCTCTACAAGAATCAGGGCGCGCCAGACAAGCCGTTTGTCGCCGGCGGTGCCAGCGGTTTCGGGGAGAGTGTGGTCGAGGGCAAGTCGTGGCGCACCTATGCGGCATGGAATGCCGACGGGCGATTGCAGATTCAGGTCGGCGAGCCGGACAGCCACCGCAATCAGATCAGCGAACGCTTCGCCTGGAAGCTGCTGCTGTTTGTGCTGGTGGTCATTCCGCTGATGGCGCTGGCAATCTGGTGGATCATCAACCGTGCCTTTCGTACCTTGCAGGTGTCGGCCGACGAGGTTTCACGACACACGCCTGCCGACCTGTACGAGGTCAGCCTGGTCGGTGTGCCCAGCGAAGTGCAGCCGCTACTGCAAGCGATCAACCGGCTGATCGACCGGATGCGTAGCACGCTCGAACACGAGCAACGCTTTACCGCCGATGCGGCGCATGAATTGCGCACGCCGCTGGCTGCGATCAAGACCAATCTGCAAGTCATTCAACGTGCCCGCAATGACGGCGAACGCGATGAATTCATTGATGCGCTGGGGATTAGCGTCGACCGCGCCACGCGACTGGTTGGCCAGTTGATGGCGCTGTCGCGGCTTGATCCGCAATATGACAATCAGCAGGTTCCGGTTCGGGTGGATCTGGCCGTGTTGTTGTCAGCACAGTTACTGGACTGGGTGCTGCAGGCAGAGCGTTTGCAATTGCAACTGACAGCGGACCTGAAGCCGGCATGGTGCCAGATCCATCAGGATAGCTTTTTGATTCTGCTGCGCAATCTGCTCGACAACGCGTTGCGCTACACACCACCGGGCGGGGTAATTCAGATCGCTTGTCACGCGGCGAATGGCGCAGCCTATTTGTCGGTGGCCGACTCGGGTCCGGGTATTCCGGTCGAGATGCGCGAACGCGTGTTCGATCGCTTTGTACGACTGGCCGACGCTGGCAAGCCCGGCAGTGGTCTTGGTTTATCCCTTGTCAAACGCATCGCCGAAGCCCATGGTGCGCGTTTAGTATTGAGGGAAGGACTGTACGGAGCAGGGCTGACAGTGCAGGTGGAGTTTCCAAATTCAGGTGAAAATGACGCCGCCGCGCAACGATAAAATCGGATTCGGTGCACTCGCGTCAGGCTTGCTGGCGCGTCGGTGAACCGGCAGATGTTTAGCCCACATAACAACAAGGAATGGTATGCGCCACAAAGAACGTCACCGCAATGAACACACGGCCTGGCTGCGTGCTGCAGTTCTCGGTGCCAATGACGGCATTGTTTCGACTGCCAGTTTGCTCGTTGGTGTCGCTGCCGCGCAGGCCAGTCATGCCAGCTTGCTGACGACCGGCGTCGCTGCACTGGTTGCCGGCGCGATGTCGATGGCCGCCGGCGAATATGTATCGGTGCATTCGCAAGCCGATACCGAGAACGCCGATCTGGCTCGCGAGCGCGCCGAGTTGTTGGCCGATCCGACCGCCGAGCGACGCGAGTTGACCGCGATCTATGTCGAGCGTGGCATCGAACCAATACTTGCCGCCCAGGTTGCCGAGCAGTTGATGCAGCATGACGCTCTTGGCGCCCATGCGCGCGATGAACTGGGTATGTCGAGCGGGGGCCGTGCCCAGCCGGTGCTGGCGGCATTGTCCTCTGCGGCCAGTTTTGCAGTGGGGGCAGCACTGCCACTGACTGTGCTGCTACTGGTACCAGAGACCACGCTGATCTGGTGGGTGGCCGGTACTTCGTTGTTGTTTTTGGCTCTGCTGGGTGGTGCGGCGGCGCGAGTAGGGGGAGCGGCGGTTCTGATCGGGGCATGGCGGGTTACGTTCTGGGGGGCGCTGGCGATGGCACTCACGGCGGGGGTTGGTTCGTTGTTTGGTACAGCGGGATGAAATAGGTGCTTATTGGTGTCAGGCTGGTGAGTGACTTAAAATAACAAGGCGGTGATCGGGCACCACACAGGTTTTCTGCTGTATAACCGCTGGGAAAATCGTGGTTCTTTGTTGGCCCGTCCTATTCCGGCAACCGCGCTCCGTTCACTATTCCGCTCTGCAAAGGTCCCGTTCCGAACATGAAATCACGTCCGCCCGCTTCTCCGTTTGTCCGTTTTTTTCAATCCGATGCCGCTGGCGGTGTCGTCCTGATGGTGGCTGCCGTTGCGGCGATGGTGGTGGCCAATTCGCCACTTGAACCGACTTACACATCGACACTGCATGCCAAGGTAGTGGGATTGTCGGTTGAACACTGGGTCAACGATGCCCTGATGGCCGTGTTCTTTCTGATGGTCGGACTCGAAATCAAGCGTGAACTGCTCATCGGCGCACTGTCGAACTGGTCGCAGCGGGCGTTGCCCGGATTTGCCGCACTGGGCGGGATGGTCGTGCCGGCACTGATTTATGTCGGCTTTAACTGGAATAGTCCCGAGACGATGGCCGGTTGGGCCATCCCGGCGGCGACCGACATTGCCTTTGCGCTGGGAGTGCTGGCGCTGCTCGGCCCGCGCGTGCCGGTGTCGCTGAAAATTTTTCTCGCTGCACTGGCCATCCTCGATGACCTCGGTGCAGTCGTCATCATCACGCTGTTCTATACCTCTGGCTTGTCGTTGACGATGCTGGGTGCCGCGCTGGCGGTGCTGGCGGTGCTGTTTGTCTTGAACAAAATGGGCGTCAAGCATCTGGCGTTTTATATCATCGGCGGCGTCGTACTCTGGATTTTTGTTTATCAGTCAGGTGTGCACGCCACGCTGGCCGGTGTTGCGCTGGCGTTTTGTATTCCACTGCGTGATCCCGCCATCAGCGCGCGCAAGTCGCCACTGGTCAAGCTCGAACATTTCTTGCATCCGTGGGTTGCTTTTCTGGTTGTGCCGGTATTCGGTTTTGCCAATGCCGGCGTGTCGCTGGCCGGCTTCGATCCCCGCCATTTGCTTGATCCGGTTCCCCTGGGCGTCGCGTTGGGTCTGTTCATCGGCAAACAAATCGGTGTCGTCGGCATGTGTGCACTAGCGATCAAGTTCGGTATTGCGCAACTGCCAAAGGACAGCAACTGGACCCAGTTGTATGGCGTTGCCCTGCTGTGCGGTATTGGCTTCACGATGAGCTTGTTCATTGGTTCGCTGGCATTCGCCGGTTCGGCGTTACTGATTGATGAAGTCAAAATTGGTGTGCTGATCGGCTCGATCGTCGCTGGTGTGACGGGTGCGATCGTGGTGCTTGCGGGTAGCAAGAAAGCCTGACGATGCCGGATCAGCCAGACGGCGACGCTACCGCTACCGTTCTGCTGGTTGGCATCCATGCTGGTCATCGTGCGATGCTGGTCGGCGTGCTGTCGCCGCATGGCTACCACTTGCCGGTAGCCGTCAACGAGAGGGAGGCAATCGCCGTGTTGCAGCGGCACTTGCCTGGCTTGGTGATTATTGACCTCGCTGGTGCCGAGCACGATGGTCTTGGGTTGCTGGAGCGGTTGAAGGCTAACCCAGACAGCGCCGGCATTCCGGTCGTTTTGTTGGTAGCCTCTCCCTGCCGCGATACGCGCCTTGTCGGTTTGGCGAGCGGCGCCAATGACGTGCTTGCGTTGCCGCTGGATGAAGACGAACTGCATCTGCGTGTGCGCAATTTGCTAAGGCTGAGCGTGGCGTCGCCGCTGAAATTGACCAGCATTGCCCTGCAAGGCGCGATGCTCGATGCGGTGCCGGCCAACATCGCACTGCTCGACATGCAAGGGGTATTGGTCTCGGTCAACCAGACCTGGCGCCGGCATGCCGGTGCCAACGGGATGTCCGAGTCCTACAATGCGGGGGTCGGTAGCAATTATCTGACGCTGTGTGAATCCTCCACGGGCTCAGAGGCAGTAGAAAGCCGGCAGGTGGCCGGTGGTATTCGCGCCGTACTGGAAGGTCTTCAGCCAACTTTTTCGATCGAATATCCCTGCCAGACGCCGAGCGGGCAGAGCTGGTTTTTACTCAGTGTCGTGCCATTGGGCGAGGGCGAGCGGGTCGGCGCTATTGTCATGCATCTCGATATCACCGAGCAGCGTCGCTCGGCGCAGAAAATTCTTGATCTGAATGCCACCCTCGAAAAACTATCGATCCAGCTGATCAAGGCACAAGAGCAAGAGCGCATTGATCTGGCGCGTGAACTACACGACGAACTGGGACAACGACTCGCTTTGCTCAAGCTCAACTTGCATCAACTCAACCGCTTGCTAATCGTCCCGGAGGCGCGTGCTTTATGGACCAGCATCGATGCCGACATCAGTATGCTGATCGCACAAATCCGGGTGATCACGGTATCGCTGCGGCCGCCGGTGCTCGATTATCTCGGTCTCGAATCTGCGATTGGCCAACTGCTGGAACGCCAGTTTGTCCGCACGGCCATAACCTGCGTGTTCGACTATGCCGGCTTGCCGGCAACGCTTTCGCCCGCAGTTGAAATCGCAATCTATCGGGTTGTGCAAGAGTGCATTACCAATGTGATCCGCCATGCCGAGGCCAGTCGTGTGGTGGTCGAAGTCAATGGTGGCGACTCAGGTCATGAACTGGAGCTGATCATTCGCGATAACGGCAAAGGATTTGATCTTGGCGGGCTGACGGGGAGTATGCTACCGGATGGTAGTCATAGTGGTCTAATCGGTATGAGGGAGCGCATGGCAATGCTTGGCGGCGTACTGGAGATCCAGACAGCCGCAGGGCAGGGTACCCGCGTCATGGCGACGCTGGCATTGAACAAACAGGGGTAAGGACAGATGAACAATCTTGGTGCCAACAGCAAAGCCACTATTTTGCTGGTTGATGACCATGTGCTGGTGCGCGCCGGCATTCGCAGTTTGATCGATCAGTTAAACGGTTTTGTTGTCATTGCCGAAGCTTCCGATCCGGACGAAGCGCTGGCCTGGGTAGCGCAGCGCGTGCCCGATATTGTCGTCACCGACCTCACCATGGGTGTTCACAGCGGCCTTGATCTGGTGCGCCAGTTACGCCAGCAGCATCCGTTGATGGCCATCGTTATTCTCAGTATGCATGCCTCCGAAGAACTGGTGACCGAGGCGCTTAGGCTGGGTGCTTCGGCGTATCTGCTCAAGGAGGCCGCACCAGCCGAGCTGGACATTGCGCTGCAGGCGATCCGGCGCAATGAAACCTACCTCAGTCCGGCCGTATCGACCAAGATGATAGAGCGTTTTATCCGCACGCCGGTGACCCCGCTCAACCCCTTGGACTCATTGACCGGCCGGCAATTGCAGATACTGGCGATGATTGCCGGTCGCAAGGGCACCAAGGAAATCGCTTTCGAGCTCGACTTGAGTGAAAAAACCATTGCCTCGCATCGGGCGCAAATCATGGAGCGGCTGGGGGTGCGCGACGTGGTCGGGTTAGTGCTGTTGGCGGTCCGGCACGGGCTGGTCAGTGCGGATTGATGAAGGGCATTGCACCGCGCGCAGGCCACTTCCCTGTCCCATCAAAAAAGCTAACCCCATCGCTTCTAGGCAATGGCCAACATTCCCTCAGCAATTTCCTTAGTTGCACTAGGCAAAATACTCGACTCCCCTGCTGTCAGTAACTTGATAATGATGACTTGATGGAGTCGATCGGTAGTGCTGACACACAGTACTTTCTCTGGTTCGGTCATGTGTCGTCGTAGCGTGCCGCCATCGGCTACGACGTGACGGATTTCGCCGTTCCCCGCTTGGGGACGGATCCTGCCGCTTCTTGAGACCCCATGGATAACTCGCTCTCCCGGTTTTTTTCGACCGAAAATTTTATGCCGCACGGTCATTGCTACTTGTGGGAGCCTGCTTTGCTGTGGCTTCACGTAGTGTCCGACTCGCTCATTGCACTGGCCTATTTTTCGATACCGGTGACGCTGCTGTTTTTTGTGCGCAAGCGCCGGGATCTGCAATTCCACTGGATGTTCATCTGCTTTGCGATTTTCATCATGGCCTGCGGTGCCAGTCATGTGATGGAAGTGTGGACCGTCTGGCATCCGGCCTATTGGCTCTCTGGAGGCATCAAGGCCATCACTGCGCTGGTCTCGATTCCGACAGCCTTGTTGCTGGTCAAGCTCATTCCAGTGGCACTCGCGTTGCCGAGTCCGGCTGCGCTCGAGGCCAGCAACGAACAGCTGCGGCAGGAAATCGCCGACCGTACCCGTATCGAAGAGGCCCTGAGTCTGAAAAACCTCGAACTGGCCTCGCTCAATGAAGAACTCAAGGCATTCAGTTATTCGGTCTCGCATGACCTGCGTACGCCATTGCGTAGCCTCGATGGATTTTCGTTGGCGCTACTGGAGGATTACAGCGACAAGCTTGACGCTGAAGGCAAGGATGCGCTGCAGCGTATTCGCATGGCTAGCCAGCGTATGGGGCGGTTGATCGACGACATGCTGCGACTGTCTCAGGTGACGCGCACCGAAATCCGTATTGAAGCGATCGACCTGAGTGCGCTGTGTAACAGCATTGTCGCAACGATTCGCGAAGGCCAGCCGGCCCGCAACGTGCAATGGGTGATTGATGAAGGCATGCAGCTACGTGCCGATAAAGGGCTGATCGGCATCGTGATGCAAAACTTGATCGAGAATGCGTGGAAGTTCACCGGTCGCACCGCGCAACCGGAGATCCGTGTTGGTTGCAAGGAAATCGACGACCACCAGGTTTTTTTTGTCGCTGACAATGGTGCCGGATTCGATATGCTGCACGCTGAAAAATTGTTCGGCACCTTTGAGCGGCTGCACGCTGTCAGTGACTTCAAGGGTACCGGCATCGGGCTGGCACTGGTCAAACGTATCATCCGACGCCACGATGGCGAGATCTGGGCCGAAGCCCGGGTTGGCCACGGTGCGACCTTTTATTTTTGTATGAAGGAGGACGGTAATGGTTTACTTGGCTGATCCGATTTTGTTGGTGGAAGATAATCCCGATGATGCTGCGCTGACCTTGCGCGCTTTTCGGCGCAATGAGGTGGTTAATCCGGTCGTGGTGGCGCGCGACGGAGTCGAAGCATTGGATTTTCTGTTTGCTCGCGGTGCGTTCGCCGATCGTGCCGGGCAACCGCTGCCCAAGTTGGTACTACTCGACTTGAAATTGCCGCGGCTGGATGGTATCGGTGTACTTCGGGAGATTCGCGCCGACTCGCGCACCCGTTTGCTGCCGGTGATCATGCTGACCTCGTCGCTGCTGGAACAGGATCTTGATGCCTGCTATTCGCTGGGTGCCAACAGCTATCTGGTCAAACCGATTGATTACGCCGAGTTTGTTGAGATGACCCGTATTGTTGCGACCTACTGGCTAAACATGAACCGACCTCCACCGGTGTCGTTACCAGTGCTGTTGCCGTCGCAGGACCCTGCGTGACGGTCCCGCTGAGGATACTGCTAATAGAAGACTGTGAAGATGATGTACTTCTGACCCTGCGCGCCTTGCGCCGCGCCGGCATGGAGCTGGAATCACTATGCGTGCAGGACGCCGAGGGCCTTGCGGAAGCGCTTATCCAACCCTGGGATGCTGTCATTTCGGATTTTTCATTGCCAGGCTTTAGTGGCATGGAAGCGTTGAAGATGTGTCGCGCCTGCGATGCGCAGAGACCGTTCATTTTGATGTCGGGCACCGTCGGTGAAGAAGCCGCCGTCGCGGCGATGAAAGCTGGTGCCAATGATTACGTGATGAAGCAAAACATGGCGCGACTGGCGCCGGCCCTGTTGCGCGAATTACAGGATGCGGCCACCCGCGCCGAATTGCGTCGCATTGAACTCAAGCTCATTGAAAGCGAGCGCCGCTTCCATGCGTTCATGGATGCCAGTCCGATCATTGCGTCGATCCGTGACAGTAGCGGTCGTACCGTGTACGGTAACCGCGTCTGGAACGACACAGTCGACCACGCCGCCGACATTCCGGCCGCACGTGCGACCAGCGATCAAGTCGTAATCGCTAGTGGCGTACCCGCCGAAAGTATCGAGGAAATCAACCTGCCCGGTGCTGCACCGTCCTACTGGAAAAATATCCGTTTCCCATTTGTTGGTGCCTCGGGGCAGCCATTGATCGGCGAGTTTTCGACTGACATCACGACGCTCAAGCAATCGGAAGAAACCATCCGCAAGTTGGCATATCTGGATGCGCTGACGGGCTTGCCGAACCGGCGCCTGATGATTGATCGGCTGACCCATGCCATGGCCAGTTGTGCCCGGCGAGGGATTTATGGCGCGCTGTTGTTGATCAACCTGGACGACTTCAAGTTGCTCAATGACGCCCACGGCCATGCCGCCGGCGATCTGGTCCTGCAGCAGACTGGACAGCGCATCAGTGGTTGCGTGCGCGAGCAGGATACGGTCGCGCGTATCGGTAGTGATGAGTTCGTCATCATCCTTGAAGGGCTTGGCAAGCAGGCGGCCGAGGTTGCCATCGACGTGGATGCCATCGGACGTGAAATTCTCGAGGCAATCGCCCAGCCTTACCTGCTCGACATCACGTCGTATCAACTCACTGCCAGCATCGGCATTGCCTTCTTTTTTGATCAGCAACACAGTCCGGATGAACTGATCAAACGGGCTGATCTGGCGCTTGGCAATGTCAAGACGGCTGGCCGCAACAACCAGCTGTTTTTTGATCCGGCGATGCAGGCCAGAATTACGCTGCGCAATACTCTGGAAGCCGACTTGCGCGAAGGTCTCGCAAAAGACTGGTTCGTGCTGTACTACCAGCCGCAGGTCGATCAGGATGGCATGCTGACCGGGGTAGAAGCGCTGCTGCGTCTGGCGCACCCGGTCAAGGGCCTGATGATGCCGGACACCTTCATTGCGCTGGCTGAAGAAACCGGTCTGATTGTTGATCTCGGTTATTGGGCGCTCGATACCGCGTGTAAACAGTTGCAGGTCTGGGCGCAGGACAGTGCCACCGCGCGGCTAACGCTGTCAGTCAACCTGAGCGCGCGCCAGTTCGGTGACGACAATTTCGTCCCTCGCTCGCTGGCACTGGTTGCTGCAAGCGGCATCGATCCGTCGCGGCTGTTACTGGAGTTGACGGAGAGTCTGCTACTCGACGAGATCGAACTGACGATCGAGAAAATGACGGTGTTGCGCGAGGCCGGACTGCGCTTTTCACTAGATGATTTCGGCACCGGTTATTCGTCGCTGTCGTACCTCAAGCGCTTGCCGCTGCACGAGGTCAAGATCGATCGCTCGTTCGTGCGTGATTTGCTCGGAGACGTCAATGATGCGGTCATCGTGCGCGCCATCCTTGCGATGGGGCACAGCTTCCGATTGTCGGTCATCGCTGAGGGTGTCGAAACTACCGCGCAGCGTGACTTTCTAATTAACAATGGCTGCCGGCGTTTTCAGGGATATTTGTTCGGACGACCGGTGCCGGTGGAGATGCTGGAACTTGGCTACACCGTCGCAGTGTGAGATGTCAGTAGAGGCGATTGGGTCAGCTTTCTGGAGGAGGTCTTGCCGACTCTGCCGCGGCAAGTCAATCCGGTGTCGTTTATAGGCATCGCGTCGCTCAAGCGCAAAGTTTCCATGGTCGGGATCTGCTTCATGCAATCGGCTGATGGGGGAGTGGCCTAATGCGCAGGCACCTCGATAGGTGGGAACTCCGCCACCAGAGGAAAAATCAATGTCAAAGCAACGCCGACAGTTCGCCATCAGCCTGAATCTGGAAGTTATTCGCATGATCAAAGAACAGTGACTGATGACCACACAGGTCAGTCAGCGCATGGAAACTGGTTTGCGAGGCCCTGCGTCCCTCTTCGAGCGGAGTAGGGAAGTATAAAAGCCTAT
This sequence comes from Minisyncoccia bacterium, assembly GCA_047621345.1. Classification (GTDB taxonomy): domain Bacteria; phylum Pseudomonadota; class Gammaproteobacteria; order Burkholderiales; family Burkholderiaceae_D; genus Actimicrobium. The sequence goes on from JBLHLW010000032.1 coordinate 36,633, forward strand.
CTCTATGTCACGATTTACTTGAACACTACAGGTTCATCATTGACGTCACGCATGACGTTTTTCATCAGACCAGAACCGACTGCCAGTTAACAATTTATTGTTTGTGACTATTGGTTTTATTTGGTATGTTTCATGAGGTCAACATTAAGTCGTTGAAACGGGATGAGGGTGCTGGAATACCCATGATGGGTATTGCTGCTCGACCGCGGTTCTCTGAGCGTTTCGATGGACTCACGTATTTTGGCTGCTTGGGAAGTCGGCGTTAGTGCCGACCGGTCAGTGCTAATTGCGCTTAATAAACTACGTCTGGAGAAGGATGGCCATGGCAAAACTGAGCACCGTACCTCGTAAATTACCCAACCAACTGACAGGGTGGGACAAGCCGGCAAGTAGAGGCCTTGCGCTCCCACGCACGTCGGTTCCCATGGCTATCGTTGGGAGGCAAGGGCAATGAAGAGCACCATCCGGATTCTCGTCGTCGATGACATGTCAAGCATGCGGCGCCTCGTGGTCAAATATTTTTCTGAGCTTGGATACCAGCATGTCGTGGAGGCGAGTAATGGTAACGAGGCGTTTTCTTTGCTGCAAAAACAGACGTTCGATCTGGTTGTCACCGACTGGAGCATGCCTCGAATGACCGGACTCGAACTGCTGCAAGCGATCCGTAAAGAGCCGGAGCTGAAGCATATTCCTGTACTCCTCATCACGGCGGAAGCACGCAAGGAAAATATCCTCGCTGCCGTGCGCTCAGGCGCCAACGGCTATGTGGTCAAGCCGTTCACTATGATAACGCTGGGAGAAAAGGTGGATTCCATTTTGCAACGTAGTTGCAGCGGCGTGACAGCACCTTCGTCGTGAGGCTGAAAAGTCCAGTCGCGCAGGGTGCAATAACCGAAGGGCACTGCACCGAACGAATAGCGGTCAATTTTCTTGCGCCATCTCGTCCCTACGACAGTCGCTGCATTTTTTGCGGCAAGTACGGCAGTCGCTCGGCACGTGCACCGGTACGCACGCTGTGTAAATGGTGCAGCGTGAGTTGTTGGACGCTGGTGTGACTATCTTCGATATGTGTCGCCATCAGCCTCAGCGCAGTAGCGCTGTCCCGCGCCGCGATGCCAGCAAGAATGGCCGCGTGTTCGTCGTAAGTCAGCTGCACGCAATCGCTATACAAAAAATCCAGTCGGCGCACGATGCGCACCCGATCGGTAAGCCGGTCAAATGTGGTCGCCATTTCGAGGTTGCCGGTAGCCAGGACCAGCGTCTGATGGAACACTTCATCGAGCGTCGCGACCTGCAGCCCATCGACCAGCCGTTCGCTCACGGGACAGCACCAGACTGTTTGCAAGCCATCGATGAGCGACTGGTCGATCGTAGCGCCGTCCCGGCACAGCCGGGTGACCGCATGCAGCTCGATCACCCGGCGCATTTCGTAGAGGTCTTCATAGCGCTTGAAGTCGACCGGGACAACTTCCCAGCCACCCCGCACATAGCCTTGCATCAGGCCATCGCGCTGCAGTCGTTGCAAGGCTTCGCGCACCGGCGTGCGCGAGACATTAAAGTAGCTGGCGATATCGCTCTCGGTGACCTGATCACCGGGCAAGAGCCGCAGCGCAAAGATGTCGTCGCGAAGGTTGCCGTAGACGTAGTCGGGCAATGAACTGCTCTTTGGTGGCGGACCGACATGCGCCGGGTTTTTGATCATGGACGTTTCCTCGGACGTGATTACCAGGCCGCGATGCTGCCATCGGAGCGCGGCTCGGTACCGCCGCACAGTACACCCTGCGCATCACGCCAGATGATCTGGCCGCGTCCAAAGCCGAGCTGGTTGCCGGACCACGCGACCTCGTGGCCGAGTGCGGCGAGCGAGCGGAACAGGTGCTCAGGCGCGGTGTGCTCGATATTGACCTTGTTCCCCTGCAGCCATTCCCAGCGCGGTGCATCGAGCGCGGCTTGTGGATTGAGGGCGAAGTCGACGGTATTCATCACCATCTGCACATGTCCCTGCGGTTGCATGAAACCACCCATCACGCCGAATGGACCGATCGCTGCGCCATCTTTGGTCAGGAAGCCAGGGATGATCGTGTGGTAGGGCCGCTTGCCCGGTGCCAGACAATTCGGATGGTCGGCGTCGAGCGTGAAATTATTGCCCCGGTTGTGCAGCGCGATGCCCGTACCCGGCACCACCAATCCCGAACCGAAGCCCATATAATTGCTCTGGATAAGAGACACCATGTTGCCCTCGCTATCGGCCGTGCTCAGATACACGGTGCCGCCACGCGGCGGCTCGCCGGCTACCGGCAAGGTGGCACGCGCTCCGATAAGGCGACGGCGTTCGTCGGCATACGCCTCCGACAGCAAATCCTTGACTGATACCCGCATCGCGCTCGCTTCGGCGATGTGCGCGTGGCCATCGGCGAACGCCAGTTTGATGGCTTCGATCTGACGGTGATGGGTCAGCGCGGTATCGCGTTCGCTGAAATCAAATCCTTTGAGGATGTTAAGCGCCAGCAGTGCGACCAGTCCATGGCCGTTCGGCGGGATTTCCCAGACATCGTAGCCGCGGTAATTGACGCTGATCGGGTCTACCCATTGCGGCTGGTACGCCGCCAGATCGACCACATCCAGATAACCGCCGGCCCCTTGCACGCAGGCGGCGATTTTTTCCGCCAGCGCACCGCGATAGAAGCTTGCGGCATTGTCGGCGGCGATTGATTGCAATGTCTGCGCGTGGCCCGGCGAGCGCCAGATTTCACCGGCGCGTGGTGCCCGTCCTCCGGCCGCAAAGGTGTCGAACCAAGGCTGGAAATGATCCGCTTTGAGTTGCTGCAGGAAGTTTTTGTGCGCCGCCTCCCACGCGTAGGCGACCATCGGCGAGACCGGAAAACCCTCTTCTGCCAGCGTGATCGCGCCGGCCATCGACTGCGACAACGGCAGCTTGCCGAATCGTTCGGCCATGCTGGCCCACGCCCCTGGCGTACCCGGTACGGTGACCGGCAACGCGCCGTATTTCGGCATGCTGGTGTGACCGGCTTCCTTTAGCGCCGCCAGTGAAATGCGCTGCGGCGCAGCACCGCTGGCATTGAGCCCGTGCAGTTTGCCACCATGCCAGATCAGCGCGAAGGCATCGCCACCAATACCGTTGGCGGTTGGTTCGACCACCGACAACGCAGCAGCGGCCGCGATGGCCGCATCGATTGCATTGCCGCCGGCTTGGAGTACTTGCAGACCGGCTTGCGCCGCCAGCGGCTGGGCCGTAGCGACCATGCCGCGTTTGGCATACACGACGCTGCGACGCGAAGCATACGGATAGTGATTGCTGTCGAGGTTCATCATGGGGGAGTCCTGTTCTGAAAATGGTTAGCGATACAGATGGCAAGTGACAAATTGGCCCGGTGCGATCTCGGTCGGTGCCGGTGCGACAGTTTTGCAGACCTCCATGCAACTGGTGCAGCGCGGATGGAAATGACAACCGGTCGGTGGCGCGGCCGGATTCGGAATGCTGCCTTGCAGGACGATGCGCTGGCGCACCTCGTTCGGATGCTCGCGCGGGATGGCCGATAGCAGCGCTTGGGTGTACGGATGTTTCGGGTCGCGATAAATGCTGTCGCACGGACCGACTTCGACCAGTCGGCCAAGGTACATCACGCCGATGCGTTCGCTGACATGCCGGATCACGGCGAGGTCATGCGAGATGAATAGGTAGGTCAGGCCGAGTTCCTTTTGCAGGTCCTTGAGCAGGTTCAGAATCTGCGCCTGAATCGAGACATCCAGTGCCGACACGGCCTCATCGGCGACCACCAGTTTCGGTTGCGTGATGATGGCGCGGGCGATGCCGACGCGCTGGCGCTGGCCACCGGAAAATTCATGCGGATGACGGCTGGCATACGACTGGCTCAGGCCGACCCGTTCAAGAATCTCGGCCACCTTGCGCTTGCGCGTGGGCCGATCGAACAGGTCGTGCACGATCAGCGGCTCTTCCAGTACTTCACCGATGGTCATGCGCGGATTGAGCGAGGCAAACGGATCCTGAAACACCATCTGCATGTCGCGTCGCATGCGCCGCAGCGGTTCGGCGCGCAACGTCATCAAGTCCTGGCCCATGAATTCGACCTTGCCGGCACTCGGTTCGATCAGGCGCAGCACGCTGCGTCCGGTGGTTGATTTGCCGCAGCCGGATTCACCGACCAGACCAAGTGTCTGGCCTTCGGCGATCTCGAACGAGACATCATCGACGGCTTTGACCGGCGCACCGGCGCGCCCGGCGAAGTGTTTTTTCAGGCCGCTGACTTTGAGCAGAGGAGGGGACATCGCATTGACTCCAGTCGGGTGTGAAGGGGTGCTCATCCGGGATACCAGCAACGGGCCAGATGTCCGGGGGCGACTTCGGTGAGGGCGGGCATCTGTGCGCGACACTGCGCATCGGCCTTCGGGCACCGCGCCGCAAAACGGCATCCGCTATTGACCGAGCCAGGCGGTGGCACCATGCCGGGAATGGCCAGCAACGGTTGGCCGGGGGTGGCTGCCAGCGTTGGCCGCGCGCGCATCAGCGCCGTGGTGTACGGGTGGGCCGGTGCGTCGAACAGGTCGCGCACACTGCTCTCTTCAACCACCTGACCGGCGTACATCACGACGACCCGTTCGCACATTTCAGCGACCACGCCGAGGTCATGCGTGATCATCAGAATGGCCGTGCCTTGCTGCTCCTTGAGCGCGCGCATCAGGTCGAGGATCTGGGCCTGAATGGTCACATCCAGCGCAGTGGTTGGCTCGTCACAGATCAGCACAGCGGGATTGCACAACAAGGCCATCGCAATCATGACGCGCTGACGCATGCCACCGGACAGGCTGTGCGGATAGTCATCGATGAGCTGTTCGGCACGCGGCAAGCCGACCCGCTTGAGCATCGCTATGCTTTGCGCGGTGACCTGCTTGCGGTCGAGTGTGGTGTGCATGCGCAGCATCTCGCCGAGCTGGTCGCCGATCCGGTGCAGCGGATTGAGCGAGGTCATCGGCTCCTGAAAAATCATCGCGATGTCCTTGCCGCGCAAGGACCGTAAATTGGCCTCGTCGGCCTGCAACAGGTCTTGTCCGCGAAAGCGTACGCTGCCGCTCAAGCGCGCCTTGCTCGCCATCGGAAACAGCCGCAGGATGGACAGTGCAGTGACGCTCTTGCCGCAACCGGATTCGCCGAGCAAGCCGAGGGTCTGGTTAGCCTGCAGTGTGAACGAGACGCTGTCGACCGGCGCGACGGCTTTGCCGTCGCGCAGGAACTCGACTTTCAGGTCGCGTACTTCAAGGAGTGGGGTGGTTGGCGTAGTCATCGGTTGAGCTTCGGATCGAATACTTCGCGGATGCCATCACCGAGCAGGTTAAAGCCAAGCACCACCACGAAGATCGCCATGCCCGGCCACAGCACCAGCGTCGGATGGCTATTGAGATAACCCTGGGCGATATGCAGCATGGAACCCCAGCTCGGGTCTTCCGGTTTGGCACCCAGGCCGAGGTAAGACAAACCCGCTTCGGCAATGATGGCCGAGCCCATCGCAAACGAGGCCTGAATCACTAGCGGTGCCATCGCGTTGGGCAGCACGTAACGCCACATGATGCGCAAGTCACCGGCACCGACCGAGCGCGCTGCCATCACGTAATCAAGATTGCGGATCGTCATGGCCTGACCACGCGCCAGTCGCACGAACGCCGGTGTAAAGCCAATGCCGACGGCCACCATCGCGTTGTAGAACCCGCCGCCCAGTGCTGCCGCGATGGCCAGCGCCAGAATCAACGACGGGAACGCCTGCAAAGCATCGACGATGCGCATGACGACCCAGTCATCCCAGAAACCACGGTAGTAACCGGTGGCGATACCGATGGGTACGCCGACCGCAAAGGCCAGCCCGACGGCGATCAGTGCGGCTTGCAACGAGATGCGCGCGCCATACACCATGCGTGAAAAAATGTCACGGCCGAGGTCATCGGTGCCCATCCAGTGCAGGCGACTCGGGTCGCCCAGAATGTTGCTGTAATCCTGATCGAAGATCGGATTGAAGGGTGCCAGCAGCGGTGCTGCGATGGCGACCAGGATCAGCAACACAATGATCAGTGCGCCGACCACGGCCATGCGGTTGCGGGCAAAGCGGCGCAGTCCGGCATGGCGGACCGGTTGCGGCAATGCCAGTGCGGGGAGCTGAGTTGTCATGGGCAGTTCCTCATTTGGCGATGCGTGGATCGATCACGCTGTAGAGCAAATCAACGGCCAGGTTGACCATCACCACCATCAGTGCAGCCGCCAGAACACCCGCCTGCACCATCACATAATCGCGCTGAAAAATCGCATCGACAATCATCTTGCCCATGCCCGGAATGCCGAAAATACTCTCGGTGATGACCAGTCCGCCCAGCATGCCCGAGACCATCAATCCGCTGGCGGTAACGACCGGGATCATCGCGTTGCGCAAGCCATGGCCGAGCACCACCTGCCAGTCTTTCAAGCCCTTTGAAAACGCGGTACGGATGTAATCCTCGTTGAGTACTTCGAGCAGACTGCTGCGGATCATGCGCATCAGGATGGCGGATTCGCGCAGGCCAGTGGCGACCATCGGCATGATCATCGCGAGCAAATTCCCACGCCAATCCTCCGAAAACGGCACATAGCCAGAAGCCGGCAACCAGCCCAGATTGACGGCAAACAGCACGATGAACATCATGCCTAGCCAGAAATGCGGAACCGACATGCCGAACAGCGCGATGAAGGTGCTGATGCTGTTGGCAATGCCATTCGGTCGTGCTGCGGCCAGAATGCCGGTCGGCAGGGCGATCAGCAGCGCCACCATAAAGCTGCCGAAGGCCAGTTCCATCGTCACTGGCAAGCGTTGCAGCAGGCTGTCGAGCACCGGCGTGTTGTCGATGAACGAGCGACCGAGGTCGCCGTGCAGTAGCGCCCATAACCAACGGCCGTACTGCACCACCAGCGGGTCGTCGAGTCCGAGCCGCAAGCGCATCGCCAGCGCGGCTTCGGGCGTGGCTTCGAGTCCGAGAATGGCGGTGACCGGGTCACCCGGCAGGATTGCCAGCAGTGAAAAAATCACCATGCTCACCAGCAGCAGGGTCGGTATCACCAGCAGGATGCGCTTGAGCAGATTGGGCATCGAACGCTTACTTGTCCAGCGTCGCGGTACGGATCACGCCATCGGGAACGAAGCGAAAACCGGTGACCGCTTTCGAGACGCCAAACAGCACGTTGTCGTGGCTCAGGTAGACATACGGTACCTCGCTAACAAGGATTTGCATCACCTGCGCATACAGGACCTTACGCTTGGCTTCGTTGCCTTCGACACGGGCCTGCAACAAGACCGCATCGAGTTCCGGATTGGCCAGGTGCGAATAATTGAGCGAGCCATTGCTGACCGTGAAATCGTAGATGTTCTGGTCCGGGTCCGAGCGTCCGCTCCAGCCAATCATGACCGTATCAAATGTGCCTGCTTTGCCTGCCTCGATCTGGGCTGCCAGTTCGGCTTTTTCGAGTACGACGGTGATGCCGGCAGGTCGCAGCATGCCCTGGATCATTTGCCCGACCTGCAATTCTTCCGGCGTGGTCGGCAGCGTCATGCGGAAGCTGAAACCGGCTTCCTTACCGGCGATCTTGAGCAAGGCCTTGGCTTTGGCCAGATCCACCTTGGGCGGGATATCGGTGGCGTCGTTGGAAAAATGAGCTTTACTGAACGGTGAATGGCCGACTGCCAGCGCGCCGTTATAGACCACCTTGGCGATGGCTTCACGGTTGATCAGCAGATCGATGGCCTGACGGACTTCCTTGCGATCGAACGGTGGCCGCGTGGTGTTGAAGTAAAACCCGCGAAAGCCTAGTGATGGCTTGTTGATCACGATGTACTTGGCATTGGCGATTGGATTGTTCAATTCCTTGTACGGAAAGCGATTGGTGATGTCGACTTGACCGCTGCGCAGATTGTTGAAGGCGACATTGACGTCGCTCATGATCTTGTAGACCACCTGGTCGGCTTTCGGCAAACCGGGCTGCCAGTAATTCGGATTTTTGTCGAGTGTCAGCGAGGCGCCCTTGAGGCGTCCCTTGTAAATGAACGGGCCGGTGCCGACCGGATTATTGACGTAATCGTCGCCGTATTTTTTGACGGCTTCTGGCGACGAGATCATGCCTGCGCGGTCAGTCAGGATCGACAGGAACGGCGCGAACGGCGTGCTCAGTTCGATACGTATGGTGGCGTCGTCGACGACGGTAATCTGGCGGATGGTCTTCAGGTCATTACGGCGCAGCGAGGATTTTTCCTGACCGCGCAGCAGGTTGAATTCAACCGCTTTGGCATTGAACGGTGTGCCGTCCTGAAATTTGACATCTTTGCGCAGGAACAGCGTGTAGGTCTTCTGGTCCTCCGAGACGGTCCAGCGTTCGGCCAGCATCGGCACGATCGCCCCTTGTTCGTTGAGGTCGAGCAGCTTGTCGAAAATGCTCTGGTAGATCATGCGCTCGGCGATCATTGACGACTGGGTCGGATCGAGTTTGCCGGGATCGTTGTCGAGTGAAATATTGATCGTAGTCGCGCTGGCCGACCAGCTGGCACAGGTGAGCATCGACGCCAGTAGCAGTCGGGGGAAGGGGGTGGGCATGGAAGGTCCTCTCGGGGTGTCGTTCCGGCTGTGCAGACGCAGGCAGCTGGCGATGCAAAAAACGATTGCTGATCCGACCCGTTGAGCGTCAGGTTCTAGTCTGTGGACGACTATAACGGCATTATTTTTTAATGTATACAACACCGTATACATAAAATGGAAGCCCAAAAAAATGCCCGGAAAGGGACATGAAAAGCAAGGAAACCGTGCGGAAATTGCACCGTCAGGGATCGGGCGGGAGTTGGTGGTGCGCTTGACGTGGCTAGGTTATTCGGTGCAGCACCCTACGCGACGAACCTGCTGCCGTAGGGTGGGCACAGGGTCATGTGCCCACGCGAATGCACCACCGCATCGCCAGAATTGACCAACATGGCCGGTTCGCGCGCGTGGGTACAAAGATCCGTG
>JBLHLW010000033.1:0-45617 GCA_047621345.1 Minisyncoccia bacterium
CGTAGACCATTGGCAGGCGTGATGCCCATGTTGCAGTGAAATTCGCATAATCCGGATCGGCAAAATCGCCGCCGGGCTTGCCGACGAACTGTGGATTCGAATTGACGATATCGCCAAGCACTGATGTACTACGCAGACGAAACTTGTTGTAGGTCGTCCCTTCCAGGCTTCGGTCACCACGTATCCAGTTGAGCCGTTGTTGACCCAAGCCATCATTAAATGACGCTGAATTGGTATTGAGTGCCTTCTGATAATCGAGCGGCAACGAGTTCCATTGGAAGGCAACGCCCGCCTCACCTGGCATGCTGGGCAGACCGTTGTAGGTGAATATCACCCGCGATGCCGGCGCGATGCCATTGAGCTTCTGCCCCGCATCCCAGAGCGCTTTAGTTGCCACGACGCCATTTTTATCGATCGCAAAATCTAGCAGTTGTCCGGACCATTCCAACGTATTGAAGCGCGCCTGATAGATATGTGCACCGGTATTGAGCGATGTCGAGCTACTGGCAACTGATGCCGACGAACCATTGGAAGTGATCGACTGAAAGGCACGCTGAAGCATGGCTTCAAGCGCAGCAGGATTGGTCACATAAAAATAATTATCGGGCGTTCCATCCGACCCCGGCATGCCGTTGGCGAGGCGGGTATCCCATTCGGACGCATTGTCGGGTGTGCCGTCCCCATTATCGTCGACAAATCCGCCCCACTTTGCCGCGTAGTACAAAGGATCCTTGAGTTGAGATGTCACAACCCCGGTGACCTGATAGCTGGCAGTACTAGCGGCGTTATTCAGGTTGCACGAAGAGCAACCACCGGAGCTATTGACATTGCTGGTCGGCGTCACCGTCAGATTGGTCGGATCAATGAAAGAAAAATTGTTGATACCTGAATGGAAATGTGGCCCATCCTTATCGGTACCTGAAATGATGTAGCCAAAACCCTGATCATTCGGTGTGGATTTGGCAAACACCGCTGTAGTGACCTTGATCGTATTGCCCGTAACAACATAGCTCAGGGTGCCCAAAACGTCCTGATCAAAGTCGCCCCCCTGACTTGAATCATCCCAATTGACATAGAACGAACCGCTGGTCGGTGTTTGGGAAACAATCTGAAAGTCGACAAGGGTACCGGAACTATAAATACCTTTTCCACCAGCATTGACGCGAAGGGCGGGCAGCAGGACGACCTGCTTGCCATTGACGTTAATGTTGACTTTCGGCGTAGTAGTCGCCAATTGAATGGCGTAAGTGTTCACTTTCAGCGACGTGGTATCGGCATTTGGCACGGCGGCGGCAACCGGATCCGGTAGTGAACGAATCCGGTGCGTGTGGGCATACCAGGCCGCACCGGCAATCTGAAATGTCCCATTGGATCCCGGGCCCTCCGGACACAAGCCTGCCACCAGGCCCAAGGCATCGACGGTCTTCGAGACACACAGGCCATCGGTGCTTTTAGAAGGATTACCGGTACTGCCTACAAACCATTGCTTACCGTTGATCTGTTCGGCAGCGCCAATCTGCGTTGTCAGATCAGCCACACTGGCGGCGCTGCCCAGATCTTTGATGCCGTCCATTTGATTACCGTCATACGACGACACACTGGAATTGAAAACCAGCGTATTCAACGCCGAACAATAATTCGTCGCTGTCAATGGATCGATCCACGCTTCGGCAGTCAGTCCCAGTGTCTCATCCTTGCTGCCGGCTGAATAAACATAACTGGGGGTTGGCGACTTCCCGGCAAAGTAACGAAGTGACTCGAGGTAAATTTCCGACATCGGATTGCCCCAACTTGAACAATCGCCTTCGTTCGCAAAACCGCCCATCGCACCATTGCCACCACTCTGTACGATACCTAGCAACTGAAAATTGCAATTTTCAGGTCCAAGGTAGGTTCCGTCGCCATAGTTATAGCCATATATTCTTAACCTGTTCATGTTGTAGACGATGCCTTTGACACCGGTGAATTTGCCGTTCGAGCTTGGCGTAGTGGAGTCAACCTCCGAGCTAAAGTCTCCAATATTGCGTCGCAATACCCCACCCGAAATATTCTTCTGATAGCTTCCGCTCATCATGCCAAACTGAATCAGATTGCTATCACTATCGCCATAGCTATGAAGCAAACCGATCGGCTTATAAGTACCGTCGGGATATTTCTTGCATTTTTCGGTCGCGAGCAAATCCACCACGCAGACTTGGACACGCGCGATATATTCGCCGTTGACCGACGGCGCCGGCGAGGTAACGAGGCCACGACTGCTGCGCGATGGCTGATACGCTGACGAGTTCAGGCCGGTTATCAACGGATTATTGCCATTCGATACACTGCCGATGGGGTCAACAACCTCTTCGGCCCAAATACACTGCGTTCGCTCATGCGATGTCCAAAGCGCATAATTCCCCTTCACGACACGGATTTGTGGCGCAGCAGTGTTGTTCTGCGAAAGTTTTTTCCCCGAGGAGAAATCCGCGGGTGTCAAATTGCACAGGCTCACGCCGGTTCGCGTGAGATTAGTGAGTGTCCAACTAGAGTAACTTCCACTCGCACCAGCCGGGATACCATTACTTGGCACAGATATCTTCAACGTGCTTCCCGCCGCCGAGACGACCGTGCCAATCATGTAATTGCCAGCGCCGATGCCGCTGCTGTTATCGCCACTGGTGCTGCCTGCCGTCGCATCCAGACGCACCTGGTCACCCGGATCCACATTTGCCCAAACCGCCGTCGTGGACAACGACTTCACTCCCGCACTAATACTCAACAAAGTTTTACTCTGATAAGTACCACCAAAAGTCTGGGCAACATTAACGGGTATTAATTGAGAAAGATCAGGACCGTTGTAATACTTGACCCACGCATGGCCATCCATTGGCTGGAAGGAACGCTCGAGCACTGTCTCGGCCCCGTCGGTCGAACGCATGCCGCCGTAAAGCAGCTTGCGTACGGCGTCCATGCGCGACATCGTGGCCCAGTTCAGGAAGTTGCCGCTCCACTTTCCGACGCAGTAATGCGTAACGGCTATCGCAACTGGTTCGAAGCGGCCACGTGTCGCCGAATAGTCGTAGCATTTGGCGCCATCAAAATAGCCATAATAGTCAATCGTGTTGGTGTAAGTAATTTCAATAACGCCATCGCCGAGCAAGTCCGAATAATCGTTGTAGGCCTTGTAAAACAGTTGATGATCTTTCGACATGTCGATCATCACTTGCGGCTTGACTGCGGTGGTAGTGAACAACGGCGAGGTGGCTAACGCCAGTGGCGCTGCATCCGCCGCGTCGGCCACGAACAGGGAGACGAACAAAAAGAGCGCACCCAACGGCTGCAACAGACAACGCAAATAAATCAAGCGACATAGGGCCGACATGAAATCTCCAAGGCTAGGTGGCCAAATTGGATAACCTAAAAACAGATGGTTTCGTGCACGATGATGGGTTGTCGATAGCCATCGCTTAGCGCATGATTTCGCGCCACGACAACCGGCCACTGGAGCTAGCCGCATTTTCTAGTATGCTTTCAATGGCACCTTTTGATCCCGACATGACTTTGTATTCGCGTTTTGGCTCCGCGCTTAATATTGTCGGCGCCGAAGGAATCCCCACTGTCGAACGCCTGCCACTGACGGGGATAGCGTTTCCACTGGCGCTGGCTCTCAGGTAGTCGGCATTAGAAAACTTGTTGTCCTTGTTGACATCAAAGGGGGTCGCCGCCAAGCGACTACCGCTCACGGCGTCAAGCTCCATCAACCAACCGTCACCACCATAAGTACACGCAGATGGGGACGGGATCGCGGTCGTAAAAATGACTCGTCCGTTGCGTATCACCGGATTAAAAATGACCCGCTCACCCTGTGGCAACGATGAGGATGGCGTCTGCAAATCGAGGTACCAGCCTTTCTGGGCAGGATAATTGACCAGGTTATTCGACGTCAGGCGATACGCAGTGGGATCGGAACTGCTTGCAGTGACTTCCGCGAGGATGGTCTGCCTGGTCAGCAGCGAGCGGCCGGTCACCATCGCTGCGCCAGGTCGCCCATCCTGGTCCCATATGCCATAAAAAGTTTGCACTGACGTATCGCCGACATCAACAAGCTGCAGATAACGCCCCGTACCGAAGGTCACCATATAGCCACCTGCAGGATTGCGAATAACGTCGGGAGCAGAAGTAATTGGCTGAGCCACACCGCTAGCCGACTTGGCTGTGTAGAGCAACTGCGCGGCCCCCCAGGTCGATGCGTCAGCATTACCAAGTGCGAACTTCCACATATTGCCGAACAAGTCGCCGGCATACACGGCATCGACCATGCCATTGCCATCGACATCAACGGGTAATGGCTCGGACAAGCCATTCGGCGTTACCACCGAACCAATCGCTGCACCACCTGCATCGGTCGCCAGCTTCAGGTAATCGACATCCTTTACCCAGGTTTTTTTACCGGCTGGTCGATCCAGAAATACGATGTAGAGAAACGCCTTGCCACTCGAGGTGCTGTTGTAGCCGTTTCCGAAGACGGCAGCCCAACGGCCATTCGCCATCTTGACAATGGCTGGCTGACCAAACGTGTATCCCAGATCTGGATCGTCACTATCGGTAAACTCCCACTGAACGACGGCGCCCGCCTTGCCAGCTGCTTCACTATAGTTGCTTGGGTCGGTCACATCGAGTGCAAATACGCTGGAGCCGCCACCGGCCAACCCACCGACCAGGAAAGTTTTCCACACACCGTTGACCTTTGCATCACGTACGATCGGCGAGCCATCCACCCAGTATTTATGAGCGCCCCCCTGATCCGGTAGACGCGACAGCGTCGCCATCAACCGGGAGGGGATAAATGCCATTTTTTCGGTGCCATCCACGGCAGAAAAGCCGTGAAGCATTCCGTCGTTACTACCAACGTAGACCATTGGCAGGCGTGATGCCCATGTTGCAGTGAAATTCGCATAATCCGGATCGGCAAAATCGCCGCCGGGCTTGCCGACGAACTGTGGATTCGAATTGACGATATCGCCAAGCACTGATGTGGTACGCATGCGAAACTTGTCAAATGTCGTGCCTTCGAGGCTTCGGTCGCCACGTAACCAGTTGAGCCGTTGTTGACCCAAGCCATCATTAAATGACGCTGAATTGGTATTGAGTGCCTTCTGATAATCGAGCGGCAACGAGTTCCATTGGAAGGCAATGCCCGCTTCACCTGGCATGCTGGGCAGACCGTTGTAGGTGAATATCACCCGCGACGCCGGCGCGATGTCATTGAGCTTCTGCCCCGCATCCCAGAGCGCTTTAGTCGCCACGACACCATTTTTATCGATCGCAAAATCTAGCAGTTGCCCGGACCATTCCACCGAATTGAAGCGCGCCTGATAGATATGAGCCCCAGTGTTGAGCGATGTCGAGTTGCTGGCAACCGATGACGACGAACCATTGTTAATGATTGACTGAAAGGCGCGCTGCAGCGTGGTTTCGAGCGCAGCAGGATTAGTGACATAAAAATAATTATCGGGCGTTCCATCCGACCCCGGCATGCCGTTGGCGAGGCGAGTATCCCATTCTGAGGCATTATCGGGCGTGCCGTCTCCATTGCCATCGACGAATCCACCCCACTTTGCTGCATAAAACAAAGGATCCTTGAGTTGCGATGTTACAACCCCGGTGACCTGATAGCTGGCGGTGCTAGCGGCATTATTTTGTTTACACGACGAGCAACCGCCGGAGCCATTGATATTGCTGGGCGGCGTCACCGTCAGATTGGTCGGATCATTGAACGAAAAATTGTTAATACCTGAATGGAAATGTGGACCATCCTTATCGGTACCTGAAATGATGTAGCCAAAACCCTGATCATTCGGTGTGGATGAAGCAATCACCGCTGTGGTGACCTTGATCGTATCGCCCGTAATGACATAGCTCAGGGTACCCAAGACGTCCTGATCAAAGTCGCCCCCCTGACTTGAATCATCCCAGTTGATATAGAACGAACCGCTGGTCGGTGTTTGGGAAACAATCTGAAAGTCAACAAGACCGCCGGAACTGTAAGTACCTTTGCCACCGGCATTGACCCGAAGGGCGGGCAGCAGGACGACCTGCTTGCCATTGACGTTAATGTTGACTTTCGGCGTAGTGGTCGCCAACTGAACGGCGTAAGTATTTACTTTCAGCGACGTGGTATCGGTGCTTGGCACGGCGGCGGCAACAGGATCCGGCAACGAACGGATCCGGTGCGTGTGGGCATACCAGGCCGCACCGGCAATCTGAAATGTCCCATTGGATCCAGGACCCTCCGGACACAAGCCGGCCGCGAGACCCAAGGCATCGACGGTCTTCGGGACACACAAGCCATCGGTACTACTAGAAGGATTACCGCTATTACCAACAAACCATTTTTTTCCGTTGATTTGTTCGGCGGCACCAATCTGTGTTGTCAGCTCAGCCGCACTGGCGACGCTGCCCAGATCTTTGATTCCATCCATTTGGTTACCGTCATACGACGACACACTGGGATTGAAGACCAACGTATTTAACGCCGAGCAATAATTCGTCGCTGTCAATGGGTCAATCCACGCTTCGGTAGTCAGTCCCAGTGTCTCATCCTTGCTGCCGGCTGAATAAACATAGCTGGGGGTCGGCGACTTTCCCGCAAAATAACGGAGTGACTCGAGGTAAATTTCCGACATCGGATTACCCCAGCTTGAACAATTCCCTTCGTTCTGAAAATCGCCCATTGCTACGCCACCACCGCTATTTACGAGACCGACCAATTGGAAACCACACGTATCAGTCGAAGAATAGGTTCCAGCGTCATAGCTATAGCCATATATTCTTAACTTGTTCATGTTGTAGACGATGCCTTTGACACCGGTGAATTTGCCGTTAGAGCTTGGTGTAGTGGAATCAACCTCTGAGCCAAAGTCTCCAATATTGCGTCGCAATACCCCACCCGAAATGTTCTTTTGGTAGCTTCCGCTCATCATGCCAAACTGAATCAGGTTGCTGTCGCTATCGCCATAGCTATGAAGCAAACCGATCGGCTTATACGTACCGTCGGGATATTTCTTGCATTTTTCGGTCTCTCGCAAACCCACCACGCAGACTTGGACACGGACAACATATTCGCCGTTGACGTACGGCGCCGGCGAGGTAACGAGGCCACGACTGGTGCGCGATGGCTGATACGCTGACGAGTTCAGGCCGGTTAACAACGGTTTATTGCCATTCGAGACCTCCTCGAGGTTGCCATCCGAAACCTCTTCGGCCCACAGACACTGCTGGCGCACGTGCGATGTCCAAAGCGCATAGTTCCCCTTTACGACACGGATTTGTGGCGGGGCAGCGTTGTTTTGCGAAGATCCCTTTCCTGGTGCGGAATCCTTGGGTGTCAAATTGCACAGACTCACACCAGTTCGCGTGAGGTTAGTGAGTGTCCATGTAGAGTATTTTCCACTCGCGCCAGCCGGGATACCGCTACTTGACACCGATATCTCCAGCGTATTTCCCACCACCGAGACGACATGGCCGATCATGTAATTGCCGGTGCCGGTGCCGGTGCCGGTGCCGGTGCTGGTGCCGGTGCCGGTGCTGGTGCCGTTGCCGTTGCCGTTGCCGTTGCCTTTTCCTTTACTTTTGCCGTTGCCGTTGTCGTTGTCTCCCTCATCGTCACTGGTGCTGTCTCCCGTCGCATCCAGACGCACCTGATCACCCGGATCCAAATTCGCCCAGACTGCCGTCGTCGTCAACGACTTCACTCCCACGTCAATGCTCAACGAGCTCTGGCTCTGATACGTAACACCAAAATTCTGAGTAACAGTAAATGGTACCAATTGAGAAAGGTCAGGACCGTTGTAATACTTGACCCAAGCATGGCCATCCATTGGCTGGTGGGAGCGCTCGAGCACTGTGTCGGCCGAGTCGGTCGATCGCATGCCGCCATACAGCAGCTTGCGTACGGCATCCATGCGCGACATCGTGGCCCAGTTCAGGAAGTTGCCGCTCCACTTTCCGACGCAATAATGCGTGACGGCCATGGCAACTGGTTCAAAGCGACCACGAAGAGCCGAATAGTCGTAGCATTTAGCGCCATCAAAATAGCCATAGTAGTCAATCGTGTTGGTGTAAGTGATTTGAATGGTGCCATCGCCAAGCAAGTCCGAATAATCGTTGTAGGCCTTGTAAAACAGTTGCTGATCTTTCGACATGTCGATCATCACCTGCGGCTTGACTGCGCTGGTGGTGAACAAGGGCGAGGTGGCTAACACCAACGGCGCTGCTCCTGACGTCGCAGGTGCCAATATGGCGGCGAACAGAAAGAGCGCTGCCGATGGCGGCAACAAGCGGATCAAGCGATAAAGGGCTGACATGGCATCTCCACGGCCAGATGGCCAAATTAGACGACTTAAGGACGGATGGTTTCTTGCACGATGACGCTGGTCCCGGCGTTCGCTCCGAAACCAATTGCCGTGATTCTGTACAGCCACTTCTGCGAGATCTTGGCACTCAGGCTCACACCACCCAAATCGGGCAATACCTCGATCAAATAGCGTGGCTGCGCCGTGACGCCACCCTGTGCAGGCACCAACTTAAATTTTTGCTCCGGTGCCAGTAACGTCATTTCGCCGTACTCGACCGAGCGAGCGCTATCAGTCAAGTAGGTTTCCCATACCTGACTCTTACCTGCCACCGCTGGCAGGCATAGTCCGCGAGTAAGCACATTGCTGCAATCCTCCGTTGCCCCGCTTGCACCCCGTATCCTGCTAGTCGGACTATTAATATCGGCACGCGCATCGCGCAACGCCGATTCAGCAGCAAAGAACGCAATATTGCGATCACGGCTATTGCGCGCCATGCGCTCGTCAGTCCTGTTGATCAGCGCGGCACTCAGCCCTAACAGTGTCAGAATTATCAGAAACAACATACCGATCAGCAGCGTCGATCCTTGTTCGCGCCGTGCGGTCCGCCACGCCTTGGAAAAAGTGATCATCATCAATCCAGTCGATTGCGCAACGCCACCGAAAACGACACGCGTTTTCGGAGTCGGCCGTCATTGGCCGAAGTGAACACGCTGCCAGCGTCGGTAGGCGGCGCCACATTGCCGGGGGCATATTGAGAACCAAAATGATTGAAAACCGGCACCGTCGCTGGTGTCGGGCTATCGACCGTACTGCTGCGCAAAACCGCTGATACCAGCACGCTGACCGCTTTACTGATATCCGCAACGCCCGGGGGCTGGTAGCTGAAACGCGTACCTGCGCCATCAATATCCACGATAAACAGCATCTGCAAGCTCTCGACACCGATCACTATGGGTGCCGAAACCAACCCGATCGTGCAGAACAACGACGGCTCCTGCGACACCGGATCGGTCTTCACCGTATAGATTTGCGTGACGACCGTATCGCGTCCGATGGCATTCCCAAGGCAATCGCGGATGCTGCCATCTGCCACGCCCGAGGTGTCTGATGCACCATAGAACAGCACGGTCAGCGCATCACTGGCATTGAGACCGCCATCGTTCTGTGCATCGACAAACAGCTTGCTGCCAGCAGCATTGATCGGAAATGTCGTGCTGGCATTAATGTCTCGGTAACCTGACAAGCGCAGATCACGCGTCATCGAACGCATCAGATAACGGGCATTTTCCTGCACCAGCGAGAGTGCTCCCTGAGTCGCATAGGTACTTTTTTGCGTGAGATATAAGCCGGTCACAGCCAGAATCACGACCAGCGAAATGGAGATAGAGACCATCACTTCAACCAGCCCAAAGCCCCTCTCCATGCGCAGCATCCTGGAGGCGCTCATGGCTGCAAACTCGTCACGAACCGACCAATGGCACCGACGCGATCGTCTTTCCACCAGATCTTGATTACGTACGGTGCGCCAACAAGGTTGTCACAATCTGGAGCCGCCAGAGTGCCGTCGCCAGGGGTTGAATCGATACAAATAGTCCCACCGGCATTCGTCCCCAGCAATTCAGCGATATTCTGATTCCACATGAACAAGGTCGTCTGGGCAATCTCCTCGCCGCTGCATCCGGTCACTTCCAAGCAAGCAGGAATAGCCGCTGCCACAGGCAGGTTGTAGTAGCCAGCGTCAAGGCCCAATCGGTTCGACAGCACATGGTCAGCCAGCGAGGCGGCTTCGGCGGTGGCAATCGTGCGCAGGCTAGCGCTTTGCGAGAAGCGTAACGTCTGCAGTTGCAAGCCGGCCAGTGCAAGCAGTCCGAACGCCAGTACAACGATCGCCATCAGCACTTCGATCAGCGTGAAGCCGTGCAGGCGACGCGGTGGCGAATGAAACGGGGAAAAGGAGCGCGGCATCATCACTGGCACCTCACGGACACGCAATAGTGGTCAACGACGAACGTCCGGTCAACTCGACCGTCACCAGACGTCCGACGTTACCGGAGCGCGTGTCGCAAAATTTGAAGGTGGCTTTAGCGTTGACCTGACCAGAAGAGTTGAACTCAATCCAGCCTGCTGCAGGTCCCGTCACCGTCGTCTGCGCGGATGATGGTGCACCGGAAAATACCAGCGTTTCAGTCGTAGCACGCACCTTGTCACGATCCGCATCCGCAAACACCAGCTTGTTGGTAGTCCAGTCAGTACCACATACGGTTTTGCCGGCGCTGGCACACAACAACACGCTAGCATTGATGCGTGAAGCCTCGCTGCGCGCAGTCTGTAGCGCCAACGAGAATTTCCTGGCTTCCGAAGTGATTCGAGCATCCAGTATGAAGGACTGGAATGAGGGTGCCGCCAGGCCAAGCAGGATGGCGACAATCGCCATCGCAACAAGCAACTCCACCAGGGTGAAGGCGGAGGAGGAGGACGGTATCGGGGTCTGGGCTAGGATCATGGCGCGTAAAAATTATCCAATGGAAATCTTTCTTACAAGTAGCTTATTACTCACCGGCCGCGATGTAAATACCAATACTCAACTTTAATAAACAGTTGATCACTATTCGTCGTGCCGTCGTTGGTCAGATGTACTTTCTTTCCCATACCCACAGAATCCGTAGCGACGACGCAATGACGCAATGACGCGATGACTGAATTCAGCTTGACAGCGGCCCAACCAATCGATTACTTTCAATGCCATGTCTTTCCTCTTTATTCAGCTACAACTTCTCCTGCTGACGATCTCGTCGCCAGCACTGCTGCGCGTCAAGCGCACATAAAAAACCCCCTCCTGTTAGTAACTCCCACCGCCCGGTATTGACCAGGCGGGACTTCTTATCGTTTTTTCCCGGAGCACTTTGCCATGTTGAATAACCCCGCAACCCGCTATCGCCCTTTCCCCCCCGTCGCACTCGCTGATCGCACGTGGCCGTCGAAGTCCATCACTGCACCACCAATCTGGATGTCAACCGACCTGCGCGACGGCAATCAGGCCTTGTTCGAGCCAATGAACGTCGAGCGCAAATTGCGCATGTTCCAGACACTTGTCGAGGTTGGTTTCAAGGAAATCGAAGTCGCCTTCCCAGCCGCCTCGGAAACTGATTTCGGCTTCGTACGCACGTTGATCGAACAGAATCTGATCCCGCATGACGTGACCATCGAAGTCCTCACACCCGCCCGCGACGAACTCATCGAACGTTCGATGGAAGCCTTGCGCGGCGCACGGCGCGCGATCATCCACTTGTACAACGCAACCTCGCCGAACTTTCGCCAGATCGTGTTCGGTCTCGACCAGGCCGGCGTCAAGGCCATCGCGATCAAAGGTGCGCAGACGATTAAACGTCTAGCGGCCGCCCAACCCGACACCGAATGGGTATTCCAGTACAGTCCCGAAACCTTCACCGGTACCGAACTCGACTTCGCAAAGGATGTCTGCGATGCCGTCATCGATGTCTGGGAGGCCACGCCACAACGCAAAGTCATCATCAACTTGCCAGCTACCGTCGAGCTCGCCTCACCGAACATCTATGCAGACCAAGTTGAATGGATGAGCCGCAATCTGGCGCGCCGTGACTCGGTCATCATCAGTTTGCATCCGCACAATGACCGTGGCACTGCCGTCGCGGCAGCCGAACTGGGCATGATGGCAGGTGCGGACCGCGTCGAAGGCTGCTTGTTCGGCAATGGTGAACGTACCGGCAATGTCGATCTGGTCACACTGGCATTAAACATGTATTCGCAAGGTGTGCATCCGGGACTTGACTTTTCCAATATCAATGAAGTCGCCCGCATCGTCGAACATTGCACGCAGTTGCCTATCCATCCGCGCCACCCGTATGTTGGCGATCTCGTCTTCACCGCGTTCTCCGGTTCGCACCAGGATGCGATCAAAAAAGGCATGGCCGTGCAATCCCCGGATGGCCTGTGGGAAGTCCCGTACCTTCCACTGGATCCGGCCGATCTTGGTCGCACTTACGATTCGATTATCCGCGTCAATAGCCAGTCGGGAAAAGGCGGCATTGCCTTCCTGCTCGAAGCCGAATACGGGATGGTGATGCCGCGCCGCTTGCAAGTTGAGTTCAGTACCGCCGTGCAATCGCTGACCGAAAAGACCGGTGGCGAAGTCGTGGCGGCTGATATCTGGACGCTGTTTTCAAAGGAGTATTTCGCGGCCCGCGAACCGGTCGCTTATGTCGGACATCGCTTGTTCGACAGTGGTCCGTTGCAGGGTATTCACCTGAGCGTGACGTTGTTCGGAGAAGCACTCACGCTTAGCGGCGAAGGCAACGGTCCGATTGACGCCCTGCTGCATGCGTTGCGCGTACAAGCCAAGTTACACAGCTACGAAGAACGGGCGATGGGACAGGGAGCCGATGCCACCGCAGTGACCTTTGCCGAAGTAGTCACCGATGGCGTACCGGGAACCGTATTCGGCGTCGGTATGCACGCCAACATCGTCACGGCATCGGTGCTCGCCGTCATCAGCGGATTGAACCGGATTTATGCGAAATTGCCGGAGCAGGAGCAGGTTGAATTTTTCCGGCAGCAGGAACAGGTCAGCGTTTAAGCAACCCGTAGGGTGGGCACGGCCTCTTGTGCCCACGCCTGCGTAACGACAAGGCCCGCCAATTCCGGTCATACATTGGCGCATCCGCGTGGGCACGATGACCCCGTGCCCACCCTACTTGCTGCCATTTATCCCGCATCGGTGCTCGCCGTCATCAGCGGATTGGACCGGATTTATGCGAAATTGCCGGAGCAGTTTAAGCAACCCGTAGGGTGGGCACGGCCTCTTGTGCCCACGCGTGCGTAACGACAAGGCCCGCCAATTCCGGTCATACATTGGCGCATCCGCGTGGGCACGATGACCCCGTGCCCACCCTACTCGCTGCCATTTATCCCGCATCGGTGCTCGCCGTCATCAGCGGAGCAGTTTAAGCAACCCGTAGGGTGGGCACGGCCTCTTGTGCCCACGCGTGCGTAACGACAAGGCCCGCCAATTCCAGTCATACATTGGCGCATCCGCGTGGGCACGATGACCCCGTGCCCACGCTACTCGCTGCCATTTATCCCGCGACGGCACCCTTCCCGAACGTCAATTCTCCATTCGCGACATCAATCAAGATCAAATCCTTTGGTCCGTACTTGCCTTCCAAAATTTGTTTCGACAACGGATTCTCGATCTGCTGCTGGATTGCACGTTTGAGCGGTCGGGCGCCATACACCGGATCGAAACCAGCTTCGGCAATTTTCTGTAACGCCACATCGGTGATATCGAGCCCCATTTCCATCTTGTCCAGACGCTGCTCAAGAATCTTCAACTGAATCCGCGCGATCGCACCAATATGCTTTTCATCGAGCGCATGGAACACGACAATCTCGTCGATGCGATTAA
This sequence comes from Minisyncoccia bacterium, assembly GCA_047621345.1. GTDB lineage: Bacteria > Pseudomonadota > Gammaproteobacteria > Burkholderiales > Burkholderiaceae_D > Actimicrobium. Next base: position 13,780 of record JBLHLW010000033.1, read on the forward strand.
TGAACTCGGGGCGGAAATGCTGTCGCACTTCGGCCATCACGGCCATCTTGACGACCGCCGGTTCACTCTCTTCCATCGCCTGAATTTTGTACGAGCCAAGATTGGAGGTCATCACGATGACAGTGTTCTTGAAGTCCACCGTGCGGCCCTGGCCATCGGTCATGCGCCCATCATCAAGTACCTGCAACAGCACATTGAAGACATCCTGATGTGCCTTTTCAACTTCATCCAGCAGGATCACGCTGTATGGTCGGCGGCGCACAGCCTCCGTTAGAAAGCCGCCTTCGTCGTAGCCGACATACCCCGGCGGAGCACCAATCAACCGTGCTACCGAATGCTTTTCCATGAACTCGGACATGTCGATGCGGATCATCGACTCTTCGGTATCGAACAAAAATCCGGCCAGCGCCTTGCATAGTTCGGTCTTGCCGACACCGGTCGGCCCGAGGAACATGAACGAGCCATAAGGCCGGTTCGGGTCCGACAGACCTGCTCGCGAACGGCGTATTGCATCCGACACCGCGACGATCGCTTCATGCTGGCCGATCACGCGCTGATGCAGGAAATCTTCCATGTGGACCAGCTTGTCTCGCTCACCCTGCATCATTTTCGAGACTGGAATGCCCGTCGCGCGCGAAACGATCTCGGCGATTTCCTCGGCCCCGACCTGGGTGCGCAACAGCCGCGGCTTGCCGTTGGCCTTGTCGGCCTGCTCGTCCTTGCGTGACTGCGCTTCGAGCGCTTTTTCGAGTTCGGGAAGTTTGCCGTATTGCAGCTCGGAGACCGTTTTCCAGTCGCTCTTGCGCGTCGCTTCATCCATCTGCAGACGCACTTCCTCGATCTCTTCCTTGATGTGCTGGCTACCCTGGACGGCGGCTTTTTCCGCACGCCAGATTTCTTCGAGGTCGGCGTATTCGCGTTCGCTACGCAGGATTTCTTCTTCAATCAGCGCAAGCCGGCGTTGCGAGGCTTCGTCCTTTTCTTTCTTGATCGCTTCGCGTTCGATCTTCAACTGGATGGTGCGGCGATCGAGCTTGTCCATCACTTCGGGACGCGAATCGATTTCAATTTTGATCTTGGCGGCGGCTTCATCGATCAGGTCAATGGCCTTGTCGGGCAGGAAGCGATCCGTAATGTAGCGATGCGACAACTCGGCCGCAGCGACAATGGCCGGATCAGTGATGTCGACACCGTGATGCACTTCATAGCGTTCCTGCAAACCGCGCAAGATTGCAATGGTTGCTTCGACGCTCGGTTCGGCCACCAGGATTTTCTGGAAGCGGCGTTCCAGCGCAGCGTCTTTTTCGATGTACTTGCGATACTCGTCGAGCGTGGTCGCGCCGACGCAATGCAGCTCACCACGCGCCAGCGCCGGCTTGAGCATATTGCCCGCATCCATGGCCCCATCGGCCTTGCCGGCACCGACCATGGTGTGCAATTCATCGATGAAGACGATGGTCTGGCCTTCGTCCTTGGCCAGATCTTTGAGTACGGCTTTCAGGCGCTCTTCGAATTCGCCACGGTACTTGGCACCGGCGACCAGCGCGGCCATGTCGAGTGACAGCACGCGTTTGGATTTGAGACTATCCGGCACTTCACCGTTGACGATGCGTTGCGCCAGTCCTTCGACGATGGCCGTCTTGCCAACGCCCGGTTCACCAATCAGCACCGGGTTATTCTTGGTACGACGCTGCAGAACCTGAATCGCGCGACGGATTTCATCATCGCGGCCGATCACCGGATCGAGCTTGCCGAGACGGGCGCGTTCGGTCAAGTCAATCGTGTATTTGGCAAGCGCTTCGCGCTGGCCTTCGGAATCGGCGGAGTTCACTGATGCGCCGCCACGTACCGCTTCGATGGCGGCTTCCAGCGCCTTGCGGGTCAGGCCGTTTTCACGTGCGGCCTTGCCTGCTTCGGACTTGTCGTCGGTCAGGCCCAGCAAGACCATTTCACTGGCGATGAACTGATCGCCGCGCTTCTGCGCTTCCTTGTCAGCGACATTGAGCAAGGCCCCTAACTCGCGCCCGACCTGTACTTCGCCACCCGTGCCGGAGACTTTTGGCAACCGCTCCAACGCCGATTTCAGTGCTGCCGTCAGACCGCCGACATTGGCGCCAGCACGTTGCAACAGCGAGCGGGCGCTGCCGTCGTCCTGATTGAGTAAAGCCACCAGCAAATGCGCCGGTTCGATGTAGGGATTGTCGTTGCCAACCGCCAGGCTTTGCGCATCGGATAACGCTTCTTGCAGTTTGGTGGTGAGTTTGTCTAGACGCATGGTGAGCTCCGGAATAAATGCAATAACCACAACATGGGGTGTGGTATTCGCTTTTCAAGCAACGGTCTGCATTTTTGCGTCGGAATTCCAGTTGTGCGGGCTTGAGCGGTGCAATGCCCTTCGGTTATTGCACCCTGCCGACCGGACGTAGGGTGCAATAACCAACGGGCATTGCACCAAATGTACCGACTCCCGCGCTCAAGGCACCAACGCCCACTTATCCAACGCCGCATCATCAACCGCCCGCGCATCCACCCAGCGCGCACCCTCCGGCGTCTGCTCTTTTTTCCAGAAAGGCGCCTCGGTCTTCAAATAATCCATAATGAATTCACACGCCGCAAACGCCTCGCCGCGATGCGCGGCCGCGACCGCCACTAGCACGATCTGCTCGGTCGGTAGCAACGGCCCGATCCGATGGATCACCAGCGCGTCGGCAATCGGCCAGTGTGCCCGGGCCCGCTCGACGATGACGGCAATCGATTTTTCGGTCATGCCCGGATAGTGCTCCAGCTCCATCTGGCTGACCGTTGCGCCGTCATTGAGGTCGCGCACGGTGCCGACGAAACTGACGATGGCGCCGACCTGCGGGCTGCCGGCGCGCAACTGTGCCAGCTCGGTACTCATGTCGAAATCGGCTTGCTGGATGCGGATTGTCATCGCCTCACCCACCCGTTACCGGCGGGAAAAATGCCAGTTCACAGCCGTCAGTAATCAGGACATCCGCCGTCACCATTTCCTGATCCAGCGCCATGCGCAGCGCACGCCCCCCGTCCAGCGCCTGTGCCCACGGGTCGCCGCGCTCGCGCAAGAATTGACGCACGTCATCCACCGTGCGCACTGCCGCCGGCAACGTCAGCACTTCGCTGCCCGTCCCCACCACTTCGCGCACGCTGGCAAAAAATCGCAGGGAAATCTTCATCAATTGAGCAATCCGGAAAAAGGAATAAACCGCACGATATCGCCAGGAACAATCACTTGCCCGGCCGGATTATCGACCAACCCATCGCCCCACACGGTCGAGGTCAGCACACCTGAACTCTGGTTCGGGAATAACTCGAGCGCACCGTCCGCGCCGACCCGCGCACGCAGGAATTCATTGCGACGATCCGCCTCCGGCCAGTCGAAACCCGCCCGCATCGCATAGGCTTGCGGCGCGACATCGACGACGCCTTGCAAGCGCAAGATGAACGGTCGTACAAACAGCAAAAAGGTCACGAAGCTCGATACCGGATTACCCGGCAAGCCGAGGAAGAACGCACTACCCTGCCCACTGCGATTAATTTCGCCAAACGCCAGCGGCTTGCCGGGCTTGACAGCGATCTGCCACATGTTCAGACGTCCTTCGGCTTCGACCGCTGGCTTGATGTGGTCCTCTTCGCCGACCGAGACACCGCCCGAGGTGACGATCAGGTCGTGCTCTTGCGCGGCAAGTCGCAAAGTATCGCGCGTCGCGGCCAGCGTGTCGGGAACGATGCCGTAATCGGTGATATCGCACCCGAGATTTTCCAGCAGGCTACGCAACGTGAAACGGTTCGAGTTGTAGATCGCGCCGGGCTTCAAGACCTCGCCCGGCATCGCCAGTTCGTCGCCAGTAAAAAATACGGCGACCTTGATCTTGCGCACCACCGGCAAGGTAGCTAACCCAACCGACGCGGCAAGCCCCAGTTCCTGTCCACGCAAACGCGACCCAGCGGCAAGTATTTCGTTACCAGCAAGTATGTCTTCACCGCGACGGCGTATCCATTCGCCGCTGGCGGGTGCGTGCGCGACAATGACATCGTCGCCGTCAGCAGTACATTGCTCTTGCATCACGACCGCATCGGCCCCCTCGGGAATCAGCGCACCGGTAAAAATCCGCGCCGCAGTTCCAGCCAGCAAGGGCTGGCCGACATGCCCGGCCGGAATACGCTGGGCCACACGCAAACGCGCTGATCCACTGACGCAATCGGCGACGCGAACGGCGTAACCGTCCATATGCGTGTTGTCCATCGGCGGCACATCGAGTTGCGACGATTGCGCCAGCGCGAGGACGCGGCCGGTGGCCTCCATTGTGGCAACCACTTCATGGTCGGTAATCGGGCGCGCAGCAGCAAGCAATAGAGCCAGTGCTTCAGCAACCGGCAACATCGGTGGGCGTGGCGTGGTCATGGTCATAGTCCTGTGTGCGCGACGATGAAGGCTTGCACTTGCGCGACATCAGCCTCCATGACTTCAAAACGCTGCGGCAAGAATTCGATGTTCTCGAAACCGGCCGGCCGCGCGGCATCGGTGTTGAGCGCCTCGCGAATAGTTTCGTTGAACTTGGCCGGCAAGGCGGTCTCGAGTACGATCATCGGCACGCCCGCTTTGACATGTTCACGCGCGACCTTGACGCCATCGGCGGTATGCGTGTCGATCATCAGGCCATAGCGTGCATGCAGGTCGCGAATCGTGGCCAGGCGGTCCTTGTGGCAGGAGCGGCCGGAAGCAAAACCGAATTGTGCGATCTTGTTGAACTCGTCGCCATCGCTGCCGGGCGCACCGGAAAGGTCAAAACCGCCTTCGGTATCGACCTTGGCAAACAGCGCCCTGACACGCACTGCATCGCGATCCAGCAAGTCGAAAACGAAACGTTCGAAGTTCGAGGCCTTGCTGATGTCCATACTTGGGCTGGTAGTGTGATAGGTCTCGGCCGACTTGCGCACACGGTAAATGCCGGTGCGGAAGAACTCGTCAAGAACATCGTTTTCGTTGGTGGCAGCGACCAACTGGTCAATCGGCAAACCCATCATGCGGGCAATGTGGCCAGCGCAAATATTGCCGAAATTGCCGGACGGGACCGTGAACGAGACCTTCTGCTCATTGCGGGTGGTCGCCTCCAGATAACCGCGAAAGTAATAGACCACCTGTGCAACCACCCGGGCCCAGTTGATCGAATTGACGGTACCGATCTTGTAGCGCGCCTTGAAGGCAAGGTCGTTCGAGACCGCCTTGACCATGTCCTGGCAATCGTCAAACACACCCTTGATGGCGATGTTGAAAATGTTGTCGTCTTGCAGGCTGAACATTTGCGCGCATTGAAAGGCGCTCATTTTCAGGTGCGGCGACAGCATGAAAACTCGGATGCCACGCTTGCCGCGCATCGCATATTCGGCGGCGCTACCCGTGTCGCCGGAGGTGGCACCGAAGATATTGAGTTCGGCATGCTGCTTGTCGAGCGTGTACTCGAACAGGTTGCCGAGCAACTGCATCGCCATGTCCTTGAAAGCCAAGGTCGGGCCATTCGATAGCGCTTGCAGCAGCAGCGTCTTGTCACCGTCCTGCTCAATTACATGCAATGGCGTGATGCGCTCGGCGGACTCGCCGGTGCGTGTGTTGCGGTAGACGGCTGCGGTATAAGTCTTGTCGGTCAGTGCCTTGAGGTCCGCAGCCGGGATATCGGTCGCGAATTTTTTCAGGACTTCCAGCGCCAGATCGGCGTAGGACAAGGCGCGCCATGCATCGAGTTCGGCACCCGAGACTTGCGGATAGGCAGCCGGCAAATACAGGCCACCGTCCGGCGCAAGGCCACCCAGCAGGATTTCGGAAAAGGAAGGCTGCGCGGCGTGGCCGCGGGTCGAGACATAGCGCATAGAAGTGAAGTGGCAGGCGTCGTTAATGTGCGTGCATTATAGCTGCCACGTTCTTTGCAACGTTCGCTATCCCGTCAAGCGACCTGCCCGCGTTCACGCGTCGCCACCACAACGTTGGCGAGCATGTCAGTGACCAGCCCGGCGAGGCCGATGCGGGGCTGCCAGTCCCAGTCGCGACGGGCAGCCGCATCGTCGAGGCTGTGCGGCCAGGTATCCGCAATGGTCTGGCGCGCATCCGGCGCATAGTTGACCTCGAAGCCGGGCCGTTGCGTGCGGATGGCGGCTGCCAGTTGCGCCGGATTGAAACTCAGGCCGGCCACGTTGTAGGCCGAGCGCACTGCGATCCGCTCGGCCGGTGCGTCCATCAGTGCGATGGTGGCGCGGATTGCATCGGGCATGTAGATCATCGGCAGTATGGTGTCGGCCAACAAGTAGCACTGGTAAGGCTCATCGCACAGCGCCGCATGGAAAATCGCAATCGCATAATCAGTCGTCCCGCCGCCGGGCGGCGAACGGAAACTGATGATGCCGGGATAGCGGATGCTGCGCACGTCGACGCCATATTTGCTGAAGTAATACGCGCACAGGCGTTCGCCGGCCAGTTTGCTAATCCCGTAGATCGTGGTCGGATCCATCACCGTCTGTTGCGGCGTGTTGTCCTGCGGCGTCCCCGGTCCGAAGGCGGCGATCGACGAGGGCCAGAATACCCGCAGCGGTCGACCGGCGGCACTGCGCTCTCGCGCGATCTCCAGAATATTGAGCAAGCCATCCATGTTCAGGCTCCAGGCCTTCAATGGCTCCTGCTCACCGGTGACCGACAACAACGCAGCAAGCTGGTAGACCTGCGTGATGCCATAGGTGTCGATGATGCGCGCTACCAGACGGCGATCGAGCACGTCGATGGCTTCGTAGTGCGCAGCACCAAATGGATTGCGCGGACCAAGGTCAGCAGCGATCACATTGTCGGCACCATGCTGCAAGGCCAGCGCGACGACCAGTTCATTGCCGATCTGGCCATTGGCGCCGATGACGAGGATGCGCTCCATCATGCGGCTCCGGTGTTGTCGAGCAAGCCCAGCTCACGTCCGGCTTGCTCGAACGCAGCCAGCGCCGCATCGAGTTGCCCGGTCGTATGCGCAGCCGACAATTGCACCCGCACACGCGCCTGTCCCATCGGCACTACCGGATAAAAGAAGCCGGTCACCAGCACGCCAAGTTCGTACAGGCGCGCAGCAAAACGCTGTGCCACCGGTGCATCGAACAGCATCACTGGCACCACCGGATGGGAGCCTGGCTTGATCGTGAAACCCAGCGCGGCAATCGCACTACGAAAATAGGCGGTGTTGGCATGCAGTCGGTCACGCAGTTCGGTGGACGACGCGAGCCGCTCCAGCACAGCCAGCGAAGCGCCGGCAATGGCAGGTGCAAGACTGTTCGAAAATAAATAAGGACGGGATTTCTGGCGCAGCATGTCGATGACTTCCTGGCGCGCCGCCGTAAATCCACCCATGGCACCACCGAGCGCCTTGCCCAGTGTGCCGGTGATGATATCGACCCGGCCCATCACACCATGATGTTCATGCGTGCCACGTCCGTTTGCGCCCATGAAGCCCGAGGCATGGCATTCGTCGATCATGACCAGCGCGCCGTACTGGTCGGCCAGATCGCAAATCCTGTCGAGCTGGGCAATCGTGCCATCCATCGAAAACACGCCATCGGTGGCGATCACTACCTGACGCTTGCCGGCGGCGGCCTGCAATTGCAGCTCGAGATCAGCCATGTCGTTGTGCTGAAAACGATAGCGCGCTGCCTTGCACAAGCGCACGCCATCAATGATCGAGGCATGGTTGAGGGCATCGGAAATAATCGCGTCTTCATCGGTAAACAATGGCTCGAACAACCCACCATTGGCATCGAACGCCGCGGCATACAGAATCGTGTCTTCCATCCCGAGGAATGTCGAGAGCGCCTGCTCAAGCTGTTTGTGGACGGTTTGCGTACCGCAAATGAAGCGCACCGACGACAGCCCGTAACCGAATTGCTCGGTCGCAGCGACGGCTGCGCGTACCATCGATTCCTCACCGGACAGACCAAGGTAATTGTTCGCACACAGGTTGATCAGCGTGCGGCCGTCATCGCACACCACTTCGGGGCCCTGGCGCGAAGCCAGCACCCGTTCATTTTTGTACAAGCCAGCGTCTTTTAATCGATCCAGCTCTTGCTCCAGCCCGGCAAAAAAAGTTTTCTTGTTGTTGATGCTCATGATGTCCTCGACGATTGACAGGATCGATTCGTGATCTCTGAATCAATCCGTTGGTTTTATTAAATTCCATTATGTAGAACTTATTTTCAATATAGTGGATATTAGCAGCACTTATCCACTTTGTAACCCCGCCCATGAAAACACCTCCCGGACCGGCCTCCCGTCCCGAAGCCGGCGCCACGCTGCAACGCATGCGCCGCGACAGCACGGTGGTCGCGCTAGTTGTCGCTCCTGACGGACCGCACGCCAGTGCGGTCATCTACTCGCTGCTGTAAGAGGCGAAAGCCAACGGGGTGGAACCATCCCTGTGGCTGCGTCGTGTATTGCGGGCGCGGCCAGCGGCCACGACAGTCGATGAGGTGGAGGCGCTGTTGCCGTGGAATTTCCATGACACGAAGTTGAACACTGTTACCGGGGATTAAACAGCCTGTCATTTATGGAGCGCTTGCCAAAAGGCGACCAGATCAGGGCATCACAATCATGATCTTGGTGCTTGCCCATGAAAATGGACCCCAAAGTGTCGTCACTGCTAAACGCTTTTCTGCGTCACAAGGCTAGTTCATCGCCCTGCCCGGCCAAGTCTATACGGGCCTTGTCTCCGACATACCCGTGGAATCACGGACTCCGTTTCAGACTCATACCTCATTAGACAATACTAAAAGTAGACTTTTATCCCAATGCTGCTAAAGTTGGTACCATAAATTACCGTCAGGAAAAAAATGGAGACAATAAATGCACAGCACGCACTCAGCGCGGAGCTCCAAAGGCGGGAAGAACGGTATTCACTGCTGGGAGAACTATCCCAGAGTCTTTGGTTTGCCGGTGATGCGCCGCTTATGTTGCAAGGCTTTTGCAAAGCGCTGGTAGCCAAGGCAGGCTACGTGAGCGTGCAAGTAGCGCTGTATGTCGATAACCAATCAACAATTTACGAGGCCAATGCCGATCAACCGCCGCCCGATATGGCGCTACAGCATTTGGTGATGCCACTGGGGCGTTACGGCGTACCCGTTGCCCAGTTGCAGGTGAGCGCCGCCTTTGATCTGAGTGACGGCTCCCAAGCCCACACCATGTTGATGCGCATTGCGGGGGCGTTGGTGGAGTCCATTCTCGCCCTGAGGCAAAACAGTACCCAGCGTGATTTGCAGTCCAACGGGGAATTACTTGCCTTATCGGTGCGCCAAAGTCCGTTAGCGGTGGTGATTACCAATGCGACGGGCCAGTTGGAGTATTGCAACGACAGTTATTGCAAAGCGTCGGGTTTTACGGCACAAGAGCTGGCGGGAGCAGAGGTGCTATGGAAAGCCCAAGACCCGACAGAAAAGCGATACCGCAAAGAGATATTCGAATTAAAAGCTGGCGAACACTGGCAAGGCGAAGTACAGAGCACACGCAAGAATGGCAGCACCTATTGGGAACGCCAAGTGGTGAGCGGTCTTTGCACAAAGGAAGGCCAAATCACCCATTGGGTTGCGATACAGCAAGACATTGCAGCCAACACGTTTCATCCCAAAAAAATCGAGCCAGCACTACTGCTGCGCGAGCAAGCTTTGGTCTCCAGTAGCAACGGCATCATGATCACACATAGCAATGGCAATGATCACTCCGTTGTTTACGTCAACCCGGCGTTTGAACGAATCACGGGTTACAGCGCGCATGAGGTGGCTGGGCGCGAAGGGATATTTTTGGTGGGCGATGATCTGGACCAACCCGATTTGGAAGAAATTCGCACGGCACTGCGCGAAAAACGCGAAGGCCGGGCGCTGCTGCGCAACTACCGCAAAGATGGCACGCAGTTTTGGAACGAGTTGACCATCGCCCCGGTAAAAGAGGCGAGTGGTGCCCAAACGACGCACTTTGTGAGTGTGATTAACGATGTCAGTGATCGGCTGAATTATCAAAAAGAGCTCGAATACCAGGCCACTCGCGACGGTCTAACTGGCCTAGCTAACCGCAATTTGCTCAATGACCGGATGACGCAAGGAATTGCGTCGGCTAAACGCAAAACCGTGTTGATGGGGCTGATGTTGTTGGATTTGGACCATTTCAAGTCAATCAATGATGCATCGGGCCACGGCGCAGGGGATGAAGTGCTCAAAGAGGTTTCCAAACGACTCATCAACTGCGTGCGCGAAACCGATACCGTGGCCCGCTTGGGCGGAGACGAATTTGTCATCTTGCTCACAGACTTGTCAGAGATAGGTGACGTCGATGTCATCGCCGAAAAAATCCTGATCGCCCTGTCCAAGCCGCTGCCCTTTGGTGAGCACGATGTAGCGGTCACGGCAAGCATTGGCATCTCTTGTTACCCGCGAGATGGCGACCATGGCGAGGTCTTGTTGCGTTACGCTGACATTGCCATGCACCGGGTCAAGGAACACGGGCGCAATGGCGTGTGTCAATTTGTGCCTGAGATGGCCGGCACCGCCATACGCATCATGAATATGGAAGATGCCATGCGCAACGGCCTGGAGCGTGGTGAATTCAGGCTGCACTACCAGCCCAAGATGGACATGAGCAGCGGGCGTATGGTGGGTGCTGAAGCGCTGGTGCGCTGGCAGCATCCGCAAATTGGGTTGATTCATCCGATTGAGTTCATCACGCTCGCGGAGGAGTCTGGCCTGATATTGCCATTGGGAGAATGGGTGTTGGCCGAGGCCTGCCGCCAGCAGGTGGCATGGGAGAAGGATGGCATTGTGGGAGTACAAATTTCAGTCAACATCTCTCCGCGCCAGTTCCGCCAGGACGACTTGGCGGAACGCGTGAAAGCCATTTTTAGTGAAACGCGGGTCGACCCGGCCCGGATTATCCTGGAGCTCAGCGAGAGCATTGTCATGCACGATGTCAGTACCACCAACGTCACGCTCAAAGACCTTAACAATTTGGGCGTGGGCTTGTCATTGGACAACTTTGGCGCGGGTTACTCGAGCTTGGTACATTTGCGCAAATATCACATTAGCGAGTTAAAGATAGATAAGTCGCTCATTAACGACATCCACACCAACCCGGACAGCGCGGCCATCGTGGGGGCCATCATTGCCATGGCCACCAGCCTGGGATTGCAAGTGGTGGCACAAGGCGTGGAGCACCTGGAGCAGGTGGACATGCTTCGCCAGTTGGGGTGTCAGTACGTGCAGGGATACTATTTTGGGCGCCCTTTGGAATGTGCCTAAGCGCCTGTCAGACTTAGGGAATCGAAGCAAAAAAATAGCTGGGCGAGGACAGACTTTGCCGCTTTCCTGGCCAATAGCGCGCTATTGGCCGAGAAAGCAGTGCAACATGGACCACCCAGGTATCTTTGCCGGGGATTCTGCCTAAGTCCGGCAGGCTTTTGGAGTGGGCTATTGCGCCCTATTTTCAGGGACTGGCGGCGGCGCGAACCGTTGCGCGTGGCCCAGCACCTTTTTCGCGTAAGCCAACCGCTTGCTGGGTGTTACCGCGTTATAGGCGCCCAAGGCATTGACGGTATAACCAAGCTGGCGAATATTGCCCGCCAAAATCCAGGCACCCACATGCAGGTTAACGCAGGGATCTAACAAATGCTGTTCGGTCACGCCATAGCGGCGCAGGGTTGGCAACCAGCCCGAGTTGATCTGCATGAGGCCAATGTCCTGCGTGCCGTTAGGGTTGCGCCCCACAGCGGCCGGGTTAAAGTTGGACTCCTGTTTGGCAATGGCCAGCAGCAAAGCCTTGGGCACCTGATGGGCTTGGGCCGCCTCGTCAAAGCACGTGGCCTGCGCTGCCTGAACTGAGCCCAACGAGATCAGCAACACCAACGACCGCCAGACAGACAGATCCATCAAACGACCCACCCGCCTGACGCCGAGAACTGATGTGTGCCCAAAGGCTCTTATTAAATGCATGACTACAGCTTCTTCTAATTGATGCCCTCGCTTATAAATGAACCTAGACAGCCTAGAGGCAAACAGCGCAAATATAAAATACCGAAATAAATAACTAGCCATCAAAGACTCAAATGTTTAATTTTTAGTCAGTTTGATAGGTGGCTATTAACTTTGTAAAATCTATACGAAATAGCATGGTTAGTATGAGGAGTGTAATAATTAAGACGCCAGCAGCTATTTGAATCTCCAATTTGGAAAAGATAAAACTTCAAATTTTGCGCGACATTAACTTCCTTAGTCTCTATGGCATCTTGTCTACAGGGATAATAATCGTAATTATCCAAAGGATTCAGATTGCCTAGCCTTTCCAATTTCTTATCAGCATCAACACGGGGGCAAAAATTATCTTCAAAATTGACCCCTCCTTGATCAATTGCGATCAATGAAGGCATGCCCCAGTCCTTGCCGCAGATTTTTTCACCACGTCCATTTTTTAATTCAATTTCACCATATTCACCATCATTAGTTTTAGGGAGCGAAATACTGACTGACATAGCTTCAGCGATGTCTACGCCCTTAGCCTTAAGCAGTTGCCACTTCCCGTCTTTGTCACAAACAACCACTGCTTTTGTATCTGTCATGAACGCTATTGATTCGGAATTAGGGTCACAGAGACCAACGTTGGGTGGTTTTTGCGGGAGTCTGAATTTCTCCCCAGCGTCAATCGTACCGCCGGTAATCTCTTTGGCGTCAAAATATTGCACGTTATTCAGGTTCTTATTGTTAAAATCCCAATTTCCCAAGGGCGGTGCGCTGCCATCGCGGCGGGTAAATACCTGAAAACCTGAGCTGCCATAACCGCCGCGCACCCCCAATATGCCTGCCAGCCCCGTCGTGCCAGACCGTACCGGGTTGGATATCTTGACGAAATTATTATCGACAATCGCATCTACCGCCCCCGGCTTGGCTCGGCCCACAAGGTCAAGCGCAAGGTTGGTGGTACCAAAAGAGACTGACATGCCCGCATCGTTGGGCAACGCGCTCAAGGCCTCGCCCAAAATGTTGTACAACTGGTTGTCAACATTGGCGTAAGGGCGGACATTGAACACCACCGAGCGCAAGTCGCGCCGCTGGCTAGCATCGGGGCACTGTGTCAAGTTGGTGGTGGGGACGGCGGTATTGGTGCAAACCACCTCGATTAAGATGCCAAAAGTGTGCGGGGCCGCAGTGCCATTAGCCTGTTGAACGACGGTAGTATCGGGCCGCAACAAAGGACCCGCCTGGCCTTGCTGCAAGTAGCCAAGGTTAACCAAATCCGCTATGGTGGGCTGCAAGGCATTGACAACTGAGAGTACCCCTGAGCCTGAGGGCACTAAATTTCTGGTGCAATTGGCAGTGATGGGTGTACCTGCGCCTACACGCCAGGTGGTAATGCCGCATTCTTGTGGCATGTCCACCAAAATGGGCCAATGGTTCATCATGTAGGTGCCCACCGCGTTGTTCACCGTCTTGTACTGCTCGGCCAAAGCGTACGCAGTGTCGTCCTGCAGTTGCCGCTTGTAGTAGGTCATACCAGAGACGATCATCATGCCAGCAATAACAACGGCAATAGCCAACTCTGCCAGCGCAAAGCCGCGCACGCGGGACTGTACATGCGCTTTTTTAATGCGCCTTAAAACAGGACGATAGAGCCTATTTATTAAAAACATATCATCACTCACTTTCTGTCTTAATTACCCAAATACCGCTTCATCGGCGGCCAGTGTTCTGCGTCTTGATGCCGTTTTGCAGCTCAAACGCGGTGCTGAAAAACCCTGCCATCATGAACAGCAACGCAAAGCCGCACAGCGCCAGTAAAATCGCGTTCAGGCGCCCGGCGGACTTTTCCATGGACTTTGAGGTTCTCGCAATGGCACTGTTGCCTATTTTGACAAACGACTCCACCGGGTTGGACCGCTCAGAGGCGTCTTCAATACGGTCTTCAATGGTGGTCGACAGCATGCCTGTCTGGAAGGCAGTACCAAAGGCGACAGAGTCCACTGTGGCCAGTCGACGCAAAATTTGGCGCAGGTGCCACCGCGTCCAGGGTGATGCAAACTTGATGGAGCGCTCTAACGCAGCCCGAACAGAAATATTAGCCCGCATCATGGAGGCCAGGGCCACCACCAGCAAAGCGCCGTTGTAGTCTCGGTACATTGAAAAAGGCAAAAATCGGTCCAGCCGTCGCCGCATCGGGCTCATCCAGTTTGGTAGCGCCCAATTGAACAGGATCACCAAGCCAATGGCGGCCAGCAAAATAAAAATACCAAATTTTCGGATCACCGTGGACACAAAATACAAGCCACGCCCCAGCACCGGCCATTTGTCTGGGGTCATCAGTTGCTCGAGCACGGGTACCGCAAATAAAGAAAACGCCGTGATCATGGCACTGAATAGAACCACCAAAATCAAGGGGTAGGTAATGGCCTTGCGAACCGCGGCAAGCATGGCATCGGTTTCCTCCACCACGCCCGACAAGTGCCTGAGACCGTCGGCCAGTACCTTGTCGTTGCCAGTTTGAATGGCGTCCAGAATAATGCGTTCTATCGGGGTGCCAATGCCTTGCATGGCCCCCGCCAGCGAGCCCTCGCGGACGTTGCGCAGCATCTCAAGATACAGCGGCGCCATGCTGGGGTCACGCCTGCGCGCCCTGGATTCGTACTTTTTGATGGCGTTGAAAATCGATACCTGGTCTTCGAGGCTGATGGACAAGTCGAAGTAAAAGTCCGCACGCATGGCATGCATCCGCCTGCGCGCGTTCCACAATTGAAAGGAGTTTAGGAGGTTGGCCATGTTGGTTACAAGTCAGTGAAAGGCGGTCTCAGGTGCAGGACGAAATTTGCAAGGCATCGCGGTACAAAATGGGTGCCCCAAACGTGTACTCAAAATAAAATGGATCCACACCTCCCCTGGAAATATCGTACAGAACATGCCCCCACGCCTCTTTGCCGGTCATGTCGGGCACATCGAAGCCAGACACACGCTGCTGCGCCCAATACCGTTTGGCACCGAAGTCATCGCCCTTGAGCAGCAACTGCAGCATGCGCTCGTCTGGCAGCAGTATCTCGGCCGCTACTTTCACACCCTTCACGCCCACGCGGGTGGATTTGCTGTAGTCGATACCCGGAATTCGGCAGTGCTCGCAGCCTTGTTCGCTCGCCACATAAATCTGGTTCAGATCCAGACCAAAAAGGTCATGGTAGGGTTGCAAGTCCGCCTGCGCCATGGCGGATGTGGCAGGCAATTTGCAATGGGGGCAGTTCAACGGCATCAGAACCTGGTACACCAATGCCGATATAAATCCTGGGGCACAAAGTGAGTCACGCGACAAACCCAGGGCTGAAGAACAGAGCCGTCCGATAACGCCCAGAGCAGACGTTGCGTGCACGGTAGTGAGAATTTTGTGACCGGTCTGAATGGCGGCCTCGGCCATGCTGGCTGAGATTTTGTCGCGAATTTCTCCAAACATACCCACATCCGGATCCATCCGCAAAAACGCCATCATGGCGGCCAGAAACGGATTGTTGACGTTGCCGGACGCACTGCGCTGAATGGAGTAATGTGAAACGCCCTTGACAATGTACTCAACCGGGTCTTCGATAGAGATGATTTTGCGCAACCCACCCTGGATCAAGCCAGACAGCAATGTGTTCAGGGTGGTGGTTTTTCCGGAGCCCGTGACTCCCGCCACAAACACGCCGCCGGCGGAAGATGCCGTTGCCTTGTGAAACTCAATGACCTGCTGTGGCAGGTAGCCCAGCTGATCAAGCGTCAACACCTTGTCGTCGCTTTTCACCTTCAAAATACGCAGCGTGGCGTCTAGCCCGCCGACCACGGCATGCGTTTGGTAGCGCAGGTTCACCTTGCGGTCGCCTAGCGTCAAGGGAATCATGGCCGCCTGAGCCAGCATTTCATTGAAGGCAACCTCTGAGCGTGAACGCTCCTCGGCCTGCATGGTGAAGGCCGAGGCAACGCCTTGTAAGGCCGCATGTGATGGCACCGTCATCACATCACGCATCACCCCATCCAGGCGCACCCGGATGTCGGTCAGTTTTTCGCGTATTTCAATGTGAATGTCGCTGGCATTCAAGTCGAGGCCCACTTTAACGATGGCACGAAACCACTCCAGCCCATCGGACTCTTTCAGCAAACGCTCCATCACTCGGTCATCGTCGTACTTGCCCTTTGTCTGAGCACGGTTCCACCCCGCTTGCGAGGAAACCCGCAGCATGTCCAGCACATTCGACTCGGTGGTGTAGCTGCCTTTGTAGCTCAGGCCCAGCTTTTTGCTCCGCTCAATCAGCCGAAACCAAGGCGGGGTTTGCAATACCTCGGGCAAGCACATCACGAAAAAATTTACTGCACTACTGCGAAGTGCGCACATTCGGGCCACATCCAGCTCCGAAAGCGGTACTTGCGCCGACTCACCATAAGTCAGCGCACCTTCGTTCTCAGGAACCTGCCTGATGTGATGAATGTGGCCTAGACTGCCGTTCGCTGTGTCAGGTGCATTCATTTAGCGCCGGACGGACCAAATGAAGGTAGCCGTTGATCCAGTGAATTGGCTTGAAAGACTGATGCCGATGCAATTCCCCCGAAGGGGGCTGCACCCAAGGTTTGTTCCGGCGTGCCTGACATGGGGGCTGGCAAGCTGTAACGGCCATTACGGTCACCCCCCGGCCATTTTTGCTTGGTGCTGAGAACCACGCCCTGCTCGGTGATTTGTACCACCGTCCAAAGCTGGTCGCGCAGCGGCAACTGGTCGCTGCGGACGCGATAAGCCTTGCCCTCGTACCACAGTTCAGCAGTGTATTTGCCCATTGCACCCGTCAGGCCTATGACGATGGGTTGCGCTGCGCCGACGGACATGGCGCCAGCAAAAGGATTATGCGCCGTGCCCACACCGGGCATTAGGCGAAGCAATTCAGTCCGCCTTTTCGCCTCGAATTCCGCTTTGAGCGCAAGCTCGCGATTGCGTTTTGCCTCCGCAACCGTCTGGCCAAAGGTGGCATCCAAAGGCGACGCGCTTGGCGACTGAGCCGCGCCAGATACGCTACCAGCCGATGAACCAGCCGCGGTCTGCATGGCCGATTGTGCCCCTGCAGGCACCGAATAAAACCCCACAGCCACACCCAAAGCGCACATCGTGAATGCGCAAATATAGCGTGCGTCCAACTTAAAACGGCTTGCCTTTAGCATAATAGTCACCTTTAATTGCTAACACCGAATCGGCAATGGAATTGATGGAACTTTGCTTGGTCAGCGACAATTCACGCATCACCACGTAGCCAGGCAGCGGGATCATCTTCAAATTGCCACCAGACAAAGGAAACGAGAAGGAACCCGACGCGACGGGTTTTTTGAGCTGCTCCATTACAGCGCCGTCCATGCCAAAAGTGCTGGGAATCGATAGCACGTAAGTAGCGCCAGCAGACTTGTCATTGCTGCCCAGCAGTGACATATCCTGGAGAAAGTCGCTCATTTCTTTCACTGCGTCGTTTGACAGAGGCAACTGTTCGCGGACGAGCACCGGAGTGGTCGTCCCACCTTTTAACGGGTGCGTCGTGGTTAATATCGGGGACAGCACCCAGTTGGCTTGCGTCGACTCTTGCTTTGCCGATTCTGCGAACGGCAGTAGTGTTGCTCCCGTGGGCAGGTTGTCGCTGAAGTCAGTTGTTGAACCGTGTTCACGTGCCCAATTCACCCGGCAAGCCTGCTGGTCGCAAGTAAATGACTCCATGCGCCAACCTTTGACCCAAATTGGAATGGGATCAATGGTGTCTTGCCAGCGGCGCAACATATTGCTGCCGGGTTCGCCCGCATTGTTCAAGGCAGGTCGGATAGCTTTTTCGTACAGTACATTGGGGTCACTGGCCTGTTGTTGCCGCTGCGTCTCCAGCAAGCGTTGCTGCTCCTGGTAGGAGGTGTAAGCCCAGTAGACCAGACCGACACACACCAATAGGGCCAGCAAGCCCAGCCACATGGCCTTCTTGTTGCGCAGGCGACGCATGCGCGCTTCGCTGACAGAGGTGGTAAACAGCGCGGGGCGAAGCGGCTCGGCACCAGGCAGATTCGCCATGTTGCTGAACAAAAGCGCATTTTGGCCGGCCTGCAGCAGACGAAATTCATCAATCAAATCGGCTACTTGGGTCAATGAGACGACCTTATCGAAGCCGGGCACGGGCATTTTGTCGATCAAGGCAACAACGCCACACTCTTTGGCTTGGCCTTTGTTGCTGCTGAACTCCAGAACATAGAGTTCTCGCCCCCCCTGGGACACGGCATCGGCCAGATAGAGCGCCGCACTGCTAGCGCCGGACGGGTAGGTGTGCTGCGACAAGCCGACCAAGTCTTGGGATGGTGCCAGCACATAAGAACGCATGCCAAAATGGCGCTTGGCATCCAGAAATGGCTCCAGCAAATCTTCCAGCGGCTCCCATTCCAGACCAAACACCAGTGTTTGAGAGCCAAACTTCCCGTAATGATGAAGAGCCGGCCCGGTTTGTAAAGGCGCAGTATCCCCTTTCGAGCCGCGCAAGGAAGGCATCTTCAGCCCCCGATTAAGATCAGAGAAGGTCATTAGATGGCATCCAGACGTGGCGTGATCAAAATCACGGTGGAAGTGCGCTGGCGTTTGGCCACGCGAAAGCCCGGCACCGCATCCCGTACCATGTCTTGTCCGTTGGCAGCGCTGGACTCAGACTCGTACCCAGCGATCACCATGGTTTGACCCGCCATCATGCTGGCGCGCTGCATGGTGCTGAAAATGTCCACATCAGGTGTTTGCACAGAAGCTTGCAAGGCACCCGCACCACTGGTGAATGTGTTGAGGGAGCGCAGTTTGCTGATGCTCAACATGGCTTCGAGCATCACCCGATTGGAGTCCAGCACCACGGGTGTTACGGTCATGGTAAATCCGGTGGATAACTGCCCCGGAGTGATGGTGGCGCCGGCCACAACGGTGCCCACGCCACCAGCGGTAGGCGGGCTAACTTGTTTGACGTAAGTCAACTGGTTCAGCACCCCCAGCGGCACCGACTGGCGGTTCATGGTGGTCACCGTGGAAGCGTAGGAGGCGCTCACGCGACCAAATGTTTCCAAGGCGCGAATCAACGCCGCTGCATCGGGCCCGCCATCGCCATTGGAATTGAGCTGAAAGGTGAAGCCGGAATTGGTCGCTGAAGGCAGGGCAAGTTCGGGCCCCCTAATGGCCACAGCAACCGCGTTGCGGCCAGCATCAGACATGGTGCGGGAAACCGCAGCCCAGTCAACCCCGCGCTCGTGAATTTCATCCAGATTCACCTGCAGCACCTGAACCGACAGCGTCACCTGGCGCAACAGGCTGTTGTTGACACGGTCAATGTACAGCTCGATCTGGGCCACGTTGTCCACCGCATCGAGCACGTTGACGGTGCCATTGGAAATGTCGAACTGCAGGCTGCCTGACTTGGACACCATGGTGTCCAGGGTGGCTTTGATCTGACCAAAGACGTTGGCCTGGCTCTGCGTTGACACCGACATCGAGGCCGACGCACCCGAGCCAGGGCTCATGCTTAAGTCGCCCTTGGTTTCACCCGTGCTGGGCATGGCTTTGATGGAAAATGACCGGCGCACCATGCGGCTAATGGTGATCACCCCACCGTCGTAACGCCAGCCCAGGCGCCCGCGCTTGGTGATATGGTCAAGCAGGCCGGCCAGGTCGCCGCTGTAGTTGAGCTCGTAAGTGGTCTGAAACTCTTTGTCAGGCAGATTGCGTCCCACCAGGGGGGCAATGCTGTCTTTATTGTTGGTGAGCGGCGCGGCGGGCGAAGTGCCCTTGCCTGGCTCAAAGTCTGTTGGCGGCAACAGCGCGTCGGAGGTCACCACAATCGGGATGTCAACGGCTCGCGAAATAAGGTCGGCGGCGGTGAGCAACGTTTGCCGCCCGGGGTAGCGCAGCGTGACCTTGCCCAGTTGCGGCAGTTTGGCCGAAGGCCCCAAGGGCACTGTGCGCGTGGCAAAACGCGGTAAAACTTCGTCCACCACATAAGCATGTTTGCGCTGCGGCGCATTGATCTGGTTTTGCGCCGATTTAACCTTGACCTCGGTATCGTCTAGCTGGCTCTGGACGCCACCGTCAATTTTAGAGGCGCAGGCAGTCAAGAGAACACCCGCCAACAAAAGGCTTACGGATTGGGCCGCGCGTTTATGGGTGATTTGCGTCGAGCCAACGGATTCAGGGCAGCGTAAGGTGGTAGACAAGATCGTAAACCTTTCAAAGTTCAAAGTTCAAAGATTGCGCGTGTTACCCCTACACCAAGAAACCCGAAGCGCGGTATTGCTGCTGGACTTCAAAAATGATGGCCCAAAAAACGGCGGCAGTAAAACGCCCTGTGGCGACAATCTTTCAGCGCGGCTGGTTATCCATAAAGCGGCTCACACGCATGGTGCAAGTCGACGAGTTCATGGCGGCTTGCAAGGGATAATCGGTGTGGGCCAACGAGAGCATGACCAGTTCAATGGCTTCGCGCAGGGTGCCACTCATGGCCAGGCTGGTGTCGATGACGAAGTCGCGGTCAGCATCCCAGTTCATTTGCCAATGCGCGTCTTTGGCCCAGCGACCCAGGGTTTGCGATAGCGTGCCGTCGCGTGGATCAACCACCCACACGCTCTGGCCAGCTTGGGCAGTTGTACCACTGAGGGACTTGTTCCCGCGCACCGAGTCCAGCACCTGACTGGCCGAGAAGACGCCGCCGACGCCGGCGTGCCCTGCCGAGCAGCCTTCAGCGGCGCTTCCCTGCTGGGCCTGTTTTGCCGGTTTGGCGGCGCCCTTGACTGGCTGAGCCTGTGCAAAAAGGCTAGCTTGCGAGCGCGCCAAGCCATCGTCCATGCGTTCCAAGGCCAGCAACTGACTAGCACCGGAAGCCGAGGCAGACAAGCCCGCCAGACTGGGCAAGCTCAAGGCGCGCTCGACCCGCAGGTTGACGGCTTGCGCGGGCAGCGGGTCAGCCGGCACCGACGCTGCCACCTGCCTGGCTATGGTCGGCACCCGCTCAAAGTCAGACAGGCTACTCGCCAAAGCCAGCATAACCACCGGCTCGCCAGCGTTTTCACCGGCAGCCTGAGCCGTGCCAAAGGGCGCACCGGCCGCGACGCTCGCCACTACTGCACAAACAATCCGCATCATGGTTGGCTTGGTCATGGTGGCTTACGCCCGGGGAATTACAGCACTGATGTTTTTGAGGCCAGGCGCACCGCATGCAGTCGCCAAAGTAGCCAAAACGATCTGGCTGCCGGTTTGTTTAACTAAATCGGCTCCGGAAGGCGTCGTTGTAGAGCCGGCAACCACAGTGTTTGAATTAACTCCAATGGCTGTAGCTATGGCATCAACGCCTGCAACAACATCGGCGCAAGATGATTGTGGAATACCTGTAAGCGTTATTATAAAGGTTTGAAAAGCTGGGATCGTCCCTGAACTTGTGCTGTTTGCCGCTACAAAGTTTTTGCCGCCGTGCTCATTAGTAACCACTCTAGCAGCCAGAGTGCCAGTTACCATTGAGGGGGGCCAAACACCCAGATTAGCAAGATTGTTTGGACTGACGGTATTATCAAGGGCTGATAGCGAAGCGGTTATTTTGTTTACATTGGCAGCCACCAGTGGGATGTTTTTGAGCATGTTATTGGTGTTGTTGTTGCGCAAAATGATCTGCACACCCAGCAAGCCACCAATGATGATGATAGACAGAATGGCCAGGGCAATGGACAATTCGATGATGCTGTAGCCACGCTGGCTGCACATTTTTTGCCCAAAACGTTGGCGCGCTGTTAGCTGGGCGCAGTGGATTGAGGGTGTGTAGAGGTTCATGAGATTTCCTTTTAAGAAGTGAAAAAAGTTGTCGTCTGGTGTGTCAATGTAACTTTTGGTATCAAACTTCATCCTACCCTTTTCTCTTGCTTGGTGGCAGCATTATGAATTTTTTGAGCCATTTACAACACGTGGCGGGCACTCGGCTACCATCTCGCTGTCGTTACTTTTGGTAACTAGATCTTATCTTATCGCTTTTATCTTGCTGGATGGCACCAGTACGAATTTTCTGATTCATTTACAACACAGGGCGGGCACTCGACTAACGTACCGGCATGACTTCTTTGAACCATGCTGTGAATGATCGTTTTACCGACCTTGGCCCTGAATTTTCTCGCAAGCCCGATAGGCTGGAAGTGCTAGCTGGCAAGGTGGTAGCCACGATGAACAAGCCCAGCGCAGTGCAGAAGCGTTTTAACAAGCGGGATTGCTGCCGAACAGAACGTGGTAGACGCGCTGCGCCGTGCTATTGACACGCATGGGCCCGTGCGCCGGCAAGCCATGCATGGCCTTTTTAGTGCGTGCCAGCGCTTGAGCAAACGCATGCCGGTGTTTTTGGATGAGCACAGACAGGGAATCACGCGGGCGCGGCATTCACTTTCATCACGCCGTAGGGCTGGCGCGGCACCCGCTGGCGGTGCACGTCGATAAGTGTTTGCGCCTGCGCGGGCACTTTGCCAAAGCGGTCCACTAATTTTTCCAGTAGCGCGTCACTCTGGTCGGTGTTCTTGGCAGTGGCTGGCTTTATTCAATTCCATTATGTAGAACTTAATTTCAATATAATAAATATTAGCGATACTTTTCCACTTTTTAACCCCGCCCATGAAAACACCTCCCGGTCCTGCCACCCCTCCCGAAGTCGGCGCCACGCTACAACGCATGCGTCTCGAACGCGACCTGACACTCGAAGACTTGTCTCGCGCGGCCGGCGTGTCGAAGTCGATGCTATCGCAAATCGAACGCGAAAAAGCCAATCCGACCATTGCGGTTGCCTGGCGACTGGCCAACGCTCTTGGTGTCAGCATTGCCGAATTGCTGTCGACCGAAGCGCGTCCGCTTGAAGCGATTCGCGTGATGGAACCGCACGAAACCCCGACACTGCCGGGTGGACATGCCGGCTACGTGCTGCGCATCCTCGGACCGATGGCACTGGCGGGCAAACATGAATGGTATGAACTGACTCTGTCGGCCGGTGGGGCACTGGTGTCAACCGCGCATGATCCCGGTACGACCGAGCATCTGACGGTACTGCATGGCACGGTCGACATCGAGGTTGGTGGCACCTTGCGCAAACTCAAGACCGGTGCGACGGCTCGCTATGAAGCTGATCAGACTCATGCGATCCGCAATGCCGGAAAGACGGAGGCGAAAGCGCTGCTGGTGGTTATTCATCGCTAACTGCCGCCTTGCTCTTGGCACAAGCGGGCATCCACCCCTTTCACTTGATTCTGCCAAACAAGGAACAGCATGCAACGTCGCGATTTTTTAAGGGCATCAACCGTTCTGGCCGCAGCGGGCTTTCCGATGCACTCCCTCTTCGCCGCCACAACTGCCGGCGAGTCGCTGAAATTCCTGGGCAAGCCACAAGCCTTTGACCTTGCATGGCTGAAAGGCCAGGCTAGGTCGCTGGCAGCAAGCCCGTTTCATCCTGTCACCAGCACGCTTCCGGACGACATTAAAAACATGGACTGGGACCAGTTTCAGTCCATCCAGTATCGTCCCGAACACGCGATGTGGGCCAATGACAAGTTGCGCTTTCAGGCAAAGTTCTTTCACCTCGGGTTGTACTTCACCTCCCCGGTACACATGTTCGAACTGAAAAACGGCCAGGCGCAGGAACTGGCTTATGACACTGCCATGTTCGATTACGGAAAAAGTGGCCTGCATCCGGACAAGCTTCCGAAAGACCTGGGCTTCGCCGGCGTCAAGATCAATTTTCATACCGACCTTGAACGCGATATCTCGGCCTTCTTGGGAGCGAGCTATTTCCGCGCCGTTGGCTCGGATTGGCAATATGGCTTGTCCGCGCGCGGACTGGCCATCGATTGTGGCATGGCACGTCCTGAAGAATTTCCGAATTTCACGCACTTCTGGCTCGAACGCCCAGTGGTCGATTCCGGCAAGCTGGTGGTGTATGCGCTGCTCGACTCGCCTAGCGTAGCTGGTGCCTACCGGTTTGACATCGAACCGGCCGCGACAATGGTCATGCAGGTCGATGTGGCACTTTATCCGCGCACCACCATCGAGCGCATGGGTGTCGCCCCGCTGACCAGCATGTTCCAGTACGCCGAGAACGATCGCAGCATGCCCGGCGCGAATGACTGGCGTCCTGAAATCCACGACTCGGATGGTCTCTCCTTGCATCGTGGCAATGGTGAGTGGTTATGGCGGCCGCTAGTTAATCCGGAACAACTGCGTTTCAATGCCTATCAGGACGAGAATCCGCGCGGCTTCGGCTTGCTGCAGCGCGATCGCAATTTTGATCATTATCAGGACGATGGCGTGTTTTACGAACGCCGTCCCAGCGTGTGGGTCGAGCCGACGTCTGGCTGGGGCAAGGGTGCGATCCAGCTGGTCGAAATTCCAACTGCGGATGAAACCTTCGACAATATTGTCTGCTTCTGGAACCCGGAAAAAAAACCGCAAGCTGGCCAGGAACACTTGTTTGGCTATCGTCTCCACTGGGGCAGCAAGATGCCGTTCAACCCGCCGCTAGCACAGGTGGTGGCAACGCGGACAGGCCGCGGCGGCATCATCGGCCAAAAACGTACCGCTTTTTCCTGGCGCTTCGTCATCGATTTTGCCGGCGATAATTTACAGTTGCTCGGTAAGGATGTGACGGTAACACCAGTGATCTCCGCTTCTCGCGGCACGGTAGAAATCAGCTCGGTGCGGCCACTTGACGCCATTCACGGCTTACGGGTCATGTTTGATCTGAAGCCGCCTGATGCCAGCGTCACGCCGATCGACCTGCGGGTGTACCTGACTGCCGGCGGCCAGCTATTGTGCGAAACCTGGCTCTATCAATGGACACCCCCGGAGGCGGCGAAGCGCGTTATGGTGACCTTCTCGACACTCACTACCAGGACACCATGGTTGGCACTCAATCGCAGCGACTGCCCGAAGTACGTGTAGTGATGGCGAAGTCCGACAGAAAAAATCTTGCATTCCTCTCCGGGTCGGGCGCATACTCCAAATGAGAATAAATCTCATCTGAAAGGAGTCATGCCATGACCGATTACCGCAGCGACGCATCACCTGTAGCAGCAACCCTCCCATCCAGTGAGGAGCGGCCGCTCAAGCGCTATCAAAGCAAGGATCTGTTCCGCCTCAACCGTGAAATTGAAATCGAGCATCAAGGTCGCATTTACCGGATGCGGGTTACCCAGCTAAACAAGTTAATCCTGACAGCATGAACCGGTGATACTCCTCCCCGACCGGGGAGGATTAAGCAGGTGCACATGAGGTAAAAAAAGCGTCCTGTGCGGGACAGAACGCGTTCACGGAACAACGAAGACCATCAAATAGGGGTGGCACTAAAATTCAGTGATTTTCCCCTGGTCGCCACGACCACCCAGCTATCACCACCGTCAGACACTGTCGCCGTGCCACTGATAACGACCGGCTTGGCAAACGCAGCTTTCGGCAATAACCAGCTCATTTTTGCCAGGCTGGTTGGATGCGTGGCAGTGAAATTCCGAACTCCGGCGCTGGTGACAGACTCGTCCCAGGCCACCTTGTTGCGCGCGGTCATGAAAGTATCGATCTCGAAAATCGTGTACCAGGCAAACTTGCCTGCTTGCTGTTGGGTATTGGCATAGGCCAGCATGCCAAGCACGACATCCGACCACTGCGCCGCACCCGGTGGATGCATGTAAATCAGTCGGTTTGTACGATTCTGGATACTGAAGTCCGTCAATTGCGTGTACCAGTCAATCACACTTTGTTTCGGCACATTGAATTCGATGAACTCTTCAAAGGTGGCGTACAAACCGAACGGCATAACCGGATTAACCCATAAACCCGGATTTTTAAGCACGCCATCCGAGTAATTGCGCGTCGGCCCCATGCCCGTACCGCCAAGATAGTAAGTGCCGACAAATCCGTTTTTCTCTAGCCAATTCATCGCCCATGACGGCGAGTTTCCTTGCGGCGCCGCGTATTCAACAGTGGCGTGACCGAGAACTGCATCAACTACATTTTTGTTCAGTACCAAATATTGCTCAAACGTTGCCTGATTGCCTTCAGAAGCGTTGTCACCGTAGTAGTCATGTATCCATCCACCGTGGTTGCCGATATTGTGGCCACGCGCATCAAGGTCGCGCAACATTTGTTGTGCTTGCGGGTTCAGTGGCAAGTTCCAGCCTAGTCGATCACCAAATGAAACCGTGTCGGGTCCCGCCGTGATGTGGATCGAAAACGGCCCTTTCTGGAACACTCCCTGACTCGTCAATTGCGCCATATCGGCAGTGAAATTCGAACACAAATGCCAGTTCAGCGTGAGTCCGGGAAGCGCATTCGGCAAGCTCGACAGGCGCGGCAACTTGAGCATGTCGCTGCTGAAGTAACGCAGCAAGCCATGCATCAGCATCCCGTCTGTAGAACCCTTGAGATAGGTCAGTGGCGTATTGACGAACAAAACCTTGCCACTACCTAAACTATTGACCCCGGCAACGAGGCCGAACTGCGGAGAATTCGCCAACTGGGTTCCGGCAAAGAGGCCACGTGTAACGAAGCTCGGATAAACCAGATTGCCATAGATATACCCGCTGATCGCGTGCACGTTGTCGGCACTCGCGATGGCCGGCGTTGCCACAAGTGCCATCGTCTTGGAGGACGTACTCGACAACGGGGTATCGGCCCCCTTCCGGGGGGTCGGATCACTGACTTCTGGCAGTTTTTTTGCAGTAGCGAACGTAATTGGAGGGACGACTGACGCAGCGGACCGAAGTAGTGCTTCTGACGGTGGTGTTTTCGACGCAACCGGTCCGTCTGCGGTGCGCACCATCACATGCCTGTCGATGGGATCGGCCTTGAATTGCTGTGCGTGGTTGTAGCCACGCAGCCCTCCAGGATTCCTGGCGCCAACAGGCAGATAGAGCGCCTGACCGGCGTCCAATCCGGCCATTTGCAGGACCCCGGACTGGGCCGCACTGGCCGCCGCTGGCACAACCCCTCCTTGCATCGCAGCGACATTACGCGTTGTCTTCGCCGCCAGTGTGGTCGTTGCACTGACCACAAACGGAATGGATTTTCCAGGCGGAACCTGCATTTTTCGCAGCATGCTCTCAAAACCTGTGATCGGGCCCAACCCAACAGTACGATCAAGCAATTCGTCGTACAGCACATAGTCAACACCGGCGAGAAGACTCAAGCGTGATTTTGGCACGGCATAAAATCCATCTGCATTGAGCGCACCGAAGTCATAAACCAGCATCGCCTGACCGCCACGATTGACGTAACCTTCAAGCGCGGCAACAAGATCATCGGTCGCAACGACGTGCAGGTTATCCGGCAAAATCATGCCACGATAAGCGTTTGCACCGGTGCCGAGAGCCAGGAACTGAGAGTCTGTGAGTGTTTCGATGCGCAAACCTTCTTCGCGCGCAGCATTCAGCCAGGCGCCCACAGCACGATTGGACGTACTCAGTCCGTCAGGTAACAGCAGCCCGATTACCCCTGTGGCGGGTATGCCAGAAGTCAGAGACAAGATACCAGCGGCAGCCTGTGCTGGAACTAGCGACCCTGACAGGATACTGGCAGCGAGCAATATCACGGTACCCGGCAATACCCGGGGCCGCATGCTGGCAAATAATGCTGCCAGCCAGGCCGGCAAGCGTCGGATGTAGGTGCTGTAACGTGAAAGCACCATGGTGATAGAAAAATTATCCATACCCCCCCCTTTTTTTTTAACGTTAGAAATGACGGGCAGTGACCTGCTCCGCATCTTCAATTTAGGAGGGTTTTCAACGACAGGTTTGCGCCTGCTCAAACGAGCAAGCTGATTTATTGGGAACTTATTCAATCACACCGATTTTTTTGGACTTTCATGCGTTGCAACAGAGGTTGAAATTACCAGTTACCAGAATACGGAACCACTGCTACAACGCGTTCATCGCCGCGAAAAAATCGCGTATGCGCCGGGCATTGGTGCCGACATCGCTCTTGCCAACCCGGGACACCGAACGCATGTCGATACGACTGCCACCTGCTGCGGGCAAAACCCGCACGATGACATCATCCTTGAAGCCGAACCAGCGGGTCGTCGCGGTCGCCTCGATGCGCCCATCGGCGGCGTCATTGGCAACGATGTCCCAGCCCTGTTTTTTCACTACGAACAGCGCCTTGGCAAACGCGTCCGCCGTCGATACCGTCAGTGTCAGCGGGACAATATCCGGATAGCCACGACGCTGTTCTGCTGCAATCTCAGGCCCACCGTACGCGGCCTGATTGGTCGCATCGGCACGCAATGGCAGGATCGCTACAAAGGCAGGCGGGTTGTCCAGATCGCTGGAAATATCGTGGATGCGTGGCAGCGCTTGTGCCTGCTGCGCCATTTGCCATGGTACGAAGGCAGCACCAGCACCGACCAGCAAGCCCAGTAGCAAAATGGACCAGGCGCCGCGGCGCAAAGCCGGCGCAGCCATACACAGGAGTGAGACAACAACGGCAGCGAGGCCGCAATAAACGACCCAGCGCAAGATCTGGAATCCAACCGGAAAAGCCCACCAGCCGAGCTGGACGCCAATACCGGAAGCAGCCAGCAAGATCAGCGACAACAGCGACAACAATAATGGAAATCGGGAAATTTTCATGACAGGTAATCCTTGTGGGTAGGCGCTATGAACAGCCACGCCGTGTTCGAGTCTGGCTGCACGTTAGCATGCAAAGCGTAAGCACGATGGTGCCGCACCAAAATTGATGGCGAGGCGATGTCGCACCAGATCGACCTGTTCGGCAGTCCGTTGATCAGATCGGGTGCGTTGTTATCAACCTATCGAGGACACCGTTTCTGGCGCTTGGCAGCGGCGGGGAAAATGCTCGATGAGAGGGCTCCCTACCTGAATACGACTTGATGAGAGTCAAGCACAATCTCGCCTAAATACGGTGTACTGCAGACGCCTGCCACTCCTGACAAAGGACTCTCCGATGTTGCGCCATACCACGCTCCGCAATCTGTTTTGCGCTACTACCTTTCTCCTTGTAGCAGGCGCCAGCGACGCTGCACAAGCCAGCGCTACCCTGCCCGCTTTCAAGGCCGATGCCAAGCAGACGTCAATATCCGGTCTATCCTCAGGCGCATTCATGGCGGTGCAATATCAGGTCGCTTTTTCGAAATCAGTCAAGGGTGCAGGCGTGGTGGCCGGCGGTCCTTATTACTGCGCCGGCACGCTGGGGTATGCGGCCGCAGCCATCTGCATGGGTATGGTGCCATTCATGCCACCCAACCCGGCACTGACGCTGGAAGCCGCGCAAGAGTTTGCCGTCAGCGGCCAGATTGATCCGCTCGACGGCTTGCAGGACGACCGCATCTATGTCTACAGCGGTACCAAGGATACGGTGGTCTATCAGCAGGCCGTTGATGCGACGGTGGATTTTTTCAAGCTCGCCGGCGTGCCAGGGCAGTCGATCAAATACGTCAACAAGGTGCCATCGGGCCATGCACTGATCACGCCAAAATACGGCAACACGTGTGCGGCCAATGCCGCCCCCTATATCAGCCATTGCAGCGTCAAGGGTCGTGGTTATGACCAGGCCGGCGATCTGCTCACGCATATTTACGGACCGCTCAATGCGCCGGTGGCCACTCTTGCGGGCCAGATTATTGCGTTCAGCCAGCGCGAATTTGCCGATGCTGGCAGCGGCATGGCCGAAGACGGTTATGTGTACGTGCCAAAGTCTTGTGCCGTCGACAGCAGTGCCTGCAAGGTACACATCGCACTGCATGGCTGCGAGCAATCAGTCGCTGTCGTCGGCAACGATTTCTACAGCGATACTGGTTACAACAACTGGGCAGACAGCAACCGACTGCTGATTCTCTATCCGCAGGTCAATGCATCAACGGTCCCGTACAACCCGAAAGGCTGCTGGGACTGGGTCGGCTACACCGGTCCGGCCTATGCCACCAAGGCAGGCGTCCAGCTGGCTGCCATCAAGGCGATGGTCGATCGATTGACCACCAGGCCATGACGCTCCTTGCAATCCAGCGTCAGACCAGCCCAAACCAACCAAGTAACGCGCCGCCGGCAAGCAGCCACAGCAAATGCAGCCGCGTGCGCCAGATAATCACACCACTGACTGCGCTGAGCAGCCACAGCGGCCAATTGGCAATGCTGGCGCCATTACTGGCTGCCAATATCCAGCCGGTCGACAACAACAGTGAAATGACGATCGGTGCCATGCCCTGCTTGAAAGTCCGTACCCCCAGCAAGTGGCGGTTACGATGTCCCCATTGCGCCGCCAGATAAGTAATGGTTGTGCTTGGCAACATGATGCCGATCATGGTCACCGCGACGCCGCCGAAAGCCGCCAGCGTACTGCCGGCATTGAGCCCAACCTGCCAACCCATTAATGCCACGAACAGCACATTCGGGCCGGGTGCTGCTTGCGCGATCGCAATAGCGGCATTGAACTGGGCTGGTGTGAGCCATTGCTGTTGCTCGACAAGATAACGGTGCATATCCGCGGTAGTCGAAATCGCCCCCCCGATCGACATCAGTGACAGCAGCAGATAATGCGCGAACAGGCTCAGCCAATCACCGGCATCCAGCACCAACGGCACAGCCGCGGTCATCGCGCCAGCTTCCGGTAAGTCAGGCCACAAGCAATCCCGCCGAGTCCGAGTAACACATGGAGCAACGGCACGCGCAGTAGCGCGATCAAGACAAACCCGAGAGCACAAAGGAACAGGCTGAGCCGCAATCCGAGCGGATGAAATTTCAGCAAGCCGACCAGCTTGAGTCCGGTCGCAGCGATCAATCCGGCCGACACGGCAGCCATGCCGCGCAAGGCGCCGGCGACGCCGGGATAGCTGGCGTAATGCGCGTGCAACAGTCCGAGCATCAGGACAATCACCAGCGGCACGGCCAGCATGCCGGCAAGCGCGGTCAGCGCGCCCGGCAAACCGAAATACCGGCCACCTATCATCAACGCCAGATTGACCACGTTAGGACCGGGCATCACCTGCGCCACCGCCCACTCTTCGACAAATTCTTCTTGCGTCAACCAGCGCTTTTTTTCGACTAGTTCACGCTGGACCACGGCCAGCACACCGCCGAAACCCTGCAATGCCAGCAGGGTGAAAGAAACGAACAGGTCAGTGAGTGACGTGGGACGCGGATGATCCGTAGCAGGAGATAAATTCATTTCCTCATTGTAACGGGCAGAACCCTACTCCCCCCCGTTAGCGTGACCCACGAAAAAAAACATCCTGGCATCGGACGATGCCAGGATGTTTCTCAATCAACCAACTCATTGCATCAACCGCCGATGTAGAAGTTGGAGATGGGGCCGTTTTGAACCGACTGAACTGCTTCTGCGTGAACAGCAGAACGGGTACGTGGTGCTGTCTGCGACTCTGCCATCACCGGATAGGTCGCGTTGTTGATTTCAAGCGTGCCCTGCTGACGTGCCATGATGACTTGATTTTTCACTTCAGCGCGGGTCACCGTTGACTTCGTATTCATGACCTCTTTCAACCATTGCGAACCGGTTTCGTCAAAGGCCATGTTGCTGGCCATTGCGCCGGCTGAAGCGGCTGTCATTAAGGTACCAAGGGCGATTGTCATTGTGAGTTTTTTGATGTTCATAGAGTTTCTCCAGAAAGTAAATTGAAAGTTGCTTGCCTGGCAGACCTCTTCGTCTGCCTGACCATGGAGCAAAGTTTAGTCCTTAGCCCCGCACACCAAAGTGACGGCAGTATTACAAAACCGTAATGTGCAGACCGTGCCGCAATGCGTGATTA